>NZ_JROH01000020.1 GCF_000786205.1 Sphingomonas sp. 37zxx
GTTACAGGCTGCGTGCGCGTCTGCTACCTTGGTCCAGTAGGTGGTCATATAATGCCCCCCATTCGCTCCGCTCGACCTGCGGGGAAAGCTGTGCCGCAAGGCTGCGGCTCCCAGCACTAAGTTTTCGGGCAAGCGCATCGTCACAGAGGATGCGGCAAATAGCTGCGGTAAGTGCGGCTGTATCGCCATGCGGCACCAGCAGCCCGGTTTCCCCGTCCCGCAGCAACTCCGCCATGCCACCAACGGCAGTCGCGACCAGCGGCACGCCAAGGCTTGCAGCTTCGATCAAGGCGTTGGGCATGCCTTCGAACGCTGAGCATTGCACATAGACGTGCAGCGCCTGCAGATGATCGAGCGCCGACTGCGGTGAAAAGCGGCCGGTGCGAGTAACCTCCGCTTCAAGATCAAACCGATCGATCAGGGCGTTGGTCCATTCTTCCTCGACTTGGTCAGTGAAGAAGCCGGCAAGCATTAGTCCGCCACGCAAATCCGGCGGTATACTTGCATAAGCGCGTACCAGCAGCGGTACGTCCTTGACCTTGCGAAATTCCCCAACCATGCCGACCACGCCGCGATTCGATTGGGCCAGTTGCCAGCCTTGTGCGCCAGCGGCGATCGGCACGACGCTGTTACGGATTACGCTGGCGCGTCCGGACACCGTCACGTCCTGTTCAACCAGGTCTAGATAGCATTGGTTGACTGACGTAACCCAATCCGCCTTTTGTAATATCTCCAAAATGCCGGTCCGATGGAATGGATGATCCTTCAGCGTGATGACGTCGTTGCCGCGAATGCTGGCGATCATAGGACGACGTGCTGTCCCGGCTTCGTTGGCCATCAAGCACGGCTCGGCCGATGGCAGGAAAAAACCATGAAACAGTTGAAAACTGTACTTCGCATCAAGTTCGAGGATTGCGTCGCGAAGTGCGAATTTGGTGCTGTTGCTGATTGCACTTTGTGTCAGCCGATGAACCGCGATTCCATCCTCCATGATCGAACATAGCCCCCCTGCGGGCCGTGCGTCGCTCTCTTGGACTGTGACCACATGCACCGCAAAATTCAGGTCTCTCAGCATTTTCGCCAGCCGCTGGGCCGCTCCCGCCACGCCGCCGAGGGTTGGCGGGTACATTGTCGAGCAAAGACAGATTGCAGGGGTCATAGCGGGGCGACTGGACCAATCGTCGCGCCATCGACTGCCGCCAATACACCCGAGCTATCGCTGGTGATGACTTCCAGATGATGCATGGCAAGCGCGTTCCAGCCCTCTCGGCTGGCTTGAAGGACTGGGCTCTGCGGCAGTTCTTCCTCGTCGAAATGGCAAGTGTCGAGACGGTCGACGCGAAATGCCCGCAATGCCGTGCCATAGTTCGGCCAACCATCCTGGGCGAACCGCAACAAGCTCCCACGATGTTGCACCAGCCGACCAGCGGGTCGTGTCCGCCGCCGGTTTCCCGGCCATAATGGGCTGTAGGGATGCTGATGCCATGGTCCGATCGGGCTTTCGGCGAAGTGCAGATGCAACTCATCGAGGCCATATTGCGAAAACAGCCAGTATAGCTGACCATCGTGATGCAGCGTTGCGTCGGCGTAAGGGCCACGCAACAGGCTCGCCACCGGCTCCCAACCACTGGGAAAGCCGGTTGTGCGATATAGTCGCACCTCGCCTGCCTGCCGGGTTTCAGGGATCATGTACACCGCGTCCTGCCAAGTGAATATCTGCGGGTAGGACAGGTGGAATGGCTCGCGGAGAACGATCTGGCGATACGTCCAGTCACGCCCGTCAGCGCTGGTGGCAAAGGCGATTTCGCCGCGACCCGACGTTATGTTGAGCACTTCGAAGAACATGTAGAACTGCCCGTCACGGTACAGCACGAAAGGATCTGCCACTGCGGCCGCGCGACAATCGGTGACCGAACGCGGGGTCAATACCGGCCGGCGCTGCGCTGGGATCGGCATCAGGTCGAGCGGGCTTTGTCCGTGATATATCGCGATCGACCAGCGATACCGCCATTGCCAGGCAATCGACTGATCAGTGGCAGCGCGGGCGATCAATTGCCTTCGCCCTTTGGCGGGCGGGGTAACATCCCCTTGTCAGCGAGCATTCGAAATAGCGGTCGGCCGAGCGCTGCGGTAGCGGCGAACATGACGCCAAGACTAACCGTGCCCCAAGTCGCTCGCAGTTCGACTGCTCGGGCCAGTGGGTAGGTGAGGCCAAGATACATATAAAACATGCCCTTCAGCATGAAGTAACTGGCCCAAATAAGGGTTACGATCGTGAAAAACCGGTGCAGATCTGGACGATCCTCAAAGTTTTCTTTCTTTCCTTGCTCGCTAAGTGTCTGGACAACCGACTTTTTGCCTAATGTGCTGTAGAAAAAAGCTGCGCCAATCAAAAAGTTGGAGATTACCCCTTCGTAATGCAGCATGAATGGTGTTTCAGCGAATAGGTCGATCAACCCAAAACCTATTGTCATTATTGTGGCAAGTAGAACGAGGCGTTGATAGGGAATGGCGTAAAAATATCGTCGAATGCCGTCTATCAACGCGATCACGATGACGCCGATGATTGCTGCGCGGAGACTTGCCAAGCGGTTGAGCGCGATGAAGGTAATGAGCGGCAACATGTTTTCAGCAGCATAGGATAGGATCGCGATGATTCTGGCGCTTGGTTTACGCTCAGCCATAGGTCGAACCCTTCCGGAATAATGGTTGCCCGCCGCGCAGCATGCGTTCGGCTTCGCTTATTGCAGAGCCGATATGTCTTCCTAGAAGCTCGGCATTCTGCCCGGTAAACATCGTGAGGTGCGTACCGGACACGACACTGGTGCGCGGGACTGCCTTGAAATGGCCTGCCCAGCCAAGGTCAACCGATGTCGCGGGGTTGGTGTTGCCGAGTGCCAAATCTGCTTGTTGCGCGCGGAAAACATGCGCCGCCACATCGAGACGTACCGGCCCTGGCGCATAACTTGCTGCGGCTTTGGCATTGGCTTTGTAAATTTCGATGAAGCGGGCGAGCCCTGTAAGACTGGGTTCGTCGGGTAGCAGTTTGGCGGCAACCATTTGCGCTGCCAATTGGTTCATCGCGCCGCGATACCCTCCCTGCGCCATGCTAATCGCTGCAATATCGAATTTGGTGTCGGAGAGTTTGCCGATCCGTACTGCGATATAGGCGAGCCACGCGATCTCGCTCCGGGCGTCTGGCAACTGCATTGACATGCCCGGGGCCGGATTATCGAGAACTGCCAAAAGGCCGATCCTGCGACCGCGCCGTTGCAGGTGGCGGGCAACTTCGAAAGCAACCAGCGCCCCGAATGAGTGTCCGGCCAAATGGATCAGGCCGTCATCGGCATGTTCGGCAATTACATCGGCATAATACTCGCTGAGTGTTTCGACACTCGGCGGGATTTCTTCATCAGGCGCTTCACCGATTCCGCGCAACGCCCAACAGGGGCGGGCGGGCGATAGCTGCCGGGCAAACTCCCGCAGATAAATCGGGCTGCCACCAGCCCCGGGGAATAGATACAGGGCTGGTAAATCTCCCGGGATATGCAGGGGCAGCAGCAATTGATGCGTGGCATGACTACGGACGTTACGCACCAGCGCTGCAAAATCGGCGATAGTCGGGTGTGCTAGCAGCGCCGCGACCGGAATTCGGGTGCCCATCTGTTGTTCGATCCGCGCGGTCAGCCGTACTGCCAGCAACGAATGGCCGCCCAGCGCAAAAAAGTCATCGTCAATGCCAACATGATCGATTTGCAGCACGTCCGCCCAAAGGCGGCTAAGGCTTGCTTGCACCGCGTCATGAACAGGCATGTCGCGAGACAGCGTTTCTGGTACGAGCCGCGCTAACGCTGCGAAATCAACCTTGCCATTGGACGTGATCGGCAGTCGATCGTGCAGTATGATGCGAGCGGGAAGCATGACCGGGGGTAGGTGATCGGCCAGTGCATTGCGAAGCGATGTCTCAGACAACGCCGGGTCGTTTGCTGCGACATGCGCGATCAAGCGCGACTCGCCTTCCGGCCGGTCGACCGACACGACACACGCGCGATTGATACCTGGCATGGCGCTGAGCGCGGCTTCGACTTGGGCGGGGTCGATCCGATACCCGCGCAGTTTGCGCTGCCGGTCCTTGCGGCCGAGGATCAGGATGCTGCCGTCAGAGAGTTGGCGCGCGAGGTCGCCGGTGTGATAGCGTTTTCTGTCCTTGGTTGATCCGAATCCACCGGGGTGCTCGTCCAAATACCCATCGGCAACGCTCTGGCCCGAAACCACAAGTTCGCCGACTGCTCCCCGCAGGATGGGATACCCCTGCTTGTCCCAAAAGCTGACGCGGACGCCGCGTATCGGTCGGTTTAGCGGCAGGGGGGCGTCGTGCTCGCCGGTCTGCGTGCGGTGGGTTGGATCATCGGCGCTGAATAATATCCCTATGGTGGTTTCGGTAGGGCCGTAATGGTTGTGGATATTCAAGCCCGGTGTTCGGCCTGGAAGGCGATCTACCCAGGCGGATTGGGCACTTTCGCCGCCCAGCACCAGCGTTCGGCGCGGCAGCACGGCGCGGCCCGCGCTGGTGAGCGCCGCGAGATGCGACGGCGTTATCTTTAGATGATCGATCGCCGACTCGGCCATGAACTTGGCGAACGCGGCATCGTCGAGGCAAACCGGCTCGGCCACCAGATACAGGCAGCCGCCGGTCGCCAGCGCCGCCAGTGTCATCGTCAGCCCCAGATCAGCCGCCGGCGACGAAACCATCGCGAACCGCCCGCCGCCGGCCAGGTTCAAATCCTCGACGATGCTGGCGGTATAGAGCGCAAGCGCGGTGATGGGCACGACCACCCCCCGGGGCGTCCCGGTTGTCCCCGAGGTGAAGATCACATAGGCTGCACCCGGACGCGCCTGGGGCGACCGGCCGGTGGAACGCAGATCGTCGCCATCCCAGACATAGGCAATGCCATGTTCGGCGATCACCCGATCGCGCAGCCCTTGCGGCCAATCATCGGGGAGCAGTACCGGCGTCATCCCCGCCTGTTGCGCCGCGAAGAATGTCGAGGTCAGGTGGCTATCGCGCCGCGCCACCAGCCCGAACAAGGTGCCAGGCACCGCGCCGCTATCCCGCATCATGCCGGCAAGCCGATCGGCACGCTGCGCCAAGGCGCGATAATCGAGCGTCGCGTCTGCGGCGACCAGCGCGGGTGCATCGGGCGTCTCGCGCGCCCAATGCGCCAGCCAGCAATGCACCGGCTGCGGCAAAGGCGATCCGACTTCCCGCGAAAACACCGGTGTCGGATCGGCCAGCGCGTGCAGCGGCGCGTCGGGCCGGGCGAGTGCAGCCGCGGCGAAAGCGCAATAAGTCTCGCCCAGCATCGCCGCGCCCTGCGGCGTCAGCAGCGCCGAATCATAGCCGAGCCAGCCGGTGACCCGATCGCCATCATGGATCGTCAGCGTGACATCGAACTTGCCGCCCGATTGCGGCATTTCGCCCGTGGTGAAGCTCATGTCCGCGCCAGCCAGCGAATCCGACACGAAATTGAAGCTGACATCGAACAGCGGCGACCGGCTGGCGTCGCGCGGCGGCCGCAAGCGTTCGACCAGCAACGCGAACGGGAAGGCCGCATGTTCGATCGCGCCAAGCACGACGCCGCGCAACATCTGAAGATACCGGGCAAAGCTGATATTCGCCGCACCGCCATCGGCATCGCCGACCCGGGAACGAATGACCAGGGGATCGACGAAGTAGCCGACCAGATGCGCCACCTGCGCCTCGGCCCGGCCCGCTTGCGGCGAGCCGATGATGACATCGTCCTGCCCGCAATAGCGATGCATGAATGCCGTGAACAATGCCAGATGGACGAGATAGCGCGTCGTGCCCGCCGCCTTCGCCGCGCTTGCCACCGCCGCCGCGAACCCGTCGGGCAGCGCGAGGCGGACACCGCTGCCGCAAAAGCGTTTGCGCGGCGGACGCGGCAGATCGGTGGGCAGATCGAGCATCGGCAGCGGCCCGGCAAGCACGTCGCGCCAATATGCCCACAGACGTTCGCCTTCATTGCCTGCAAGTGAAGCCAGCCGTGCGCGGACATGGGCGATATAGCCTCCAGCTTCGGCGATGGGTTCGCCGGTGGCCAGCCGGTGCAGATCGCGCCGGATCACTTCGAGCGACCAGCCATCGGAGACGATATGGTGCATTGTCAGCAACAGGCGCGCGCGCCCATCGGCCAAATCGAACCAGCGAAAGCGGATGACTGGGCCGGTATCCAGCGCGAAAGGGGCGTTATGGGCCGCATCGCCCGCTGCCGAAACCGCGTCTGCGTCCCAGCTTCGCGCATCGATTTGCTGCCAGTCAATCTGGCCAGGCAGCTGGACATGCTGCACCACATCATCGCCCCGGCGATGGAAAACCGTCCGCAGCATCGGGTGGACAGCGACCAGTCGTTCGCAAACCTCGCGCCATGCCGCGCCATCGGCTCCGGCGGGCATGTCGAGCGGCAAGCTCAGCGTGTAGGCGCTGCTGTGCGGCGCGAGTGTCCACAAGAACCACAAGGCGCGCTGGCCATAGGATAGTGGCACCTCTCCCGTTTCTACAGGCTGGGCAAAGGGTGCGGCTGTCGCGGTAGGGGCCGCGGGCGGCTCCGCCAGATCGTGGTCGACTAGCGCCAGTGCAAGCGCCACCAAGTCATCGATTGCGGTGTCGCCCACCAGCCGGGCAACCGAAAGATCGATGCCATATTCATCGGCCAGCTCGCGCCGCAGCCCCAGCGCCATCAGCGAATCGAGGCCGAAGCGCGTTAGCGCGATTGCGCCGTCCATCGCCTGGACATCGCCGCCGCCCAACACCGAGGCCAGCGTGCGGCGCAGCTCATGCGCGGCCACGGCTTGCCGCTCCTCGGGCGCGAGCATGGCAAGACGCTTGCGCTTTGGCAGCGATGCGATCGAAGCGGGGTGGGGCGCGGGCGTGGGGGCGGGTACCGGCTCGGCCTTCGCTGATCTGCGTGGGGAATCGATCCAGTAGCGTTGGCGGTCAAACGGCGTGGGGGGCATCGCGGTTCGCCGCCAGGGGCGACTACCATGAAACGCCCGCCAGTCGATCGTCGCGCCAGCATCGTACAGTTCGGCCAGCGCGGCCAGCACGGTTTCAGTTTCAATGCCCTGGCCGGAGCGCGGCGCGACCCAACGTTCCTGGCCATCGCCATCATCGCGCGCCGCCGCGGTCAAAACCGGGCGAGGGCCAATTTCGACATAGGTGGCGCATCCCGCCGCGCGCAGCGTCGCCATGCCATCGGCGAAGCGCACCGCATTTCGCAATTGGCTGGTCCAATAGTCGCCATCGGGTGGCGCGACCTGCGGCTGCCCGGTCAGATTCGACAGCCATGGCAGTTGCGGTGGGTGCGTCGTGATTGAATCAGCGATGGCGCGGAATTCGGCGAGGATCGGTTCCATCAGTGCCGAATGAAAAGCGTGGCTGACGGGCAGGGCGCGAACGCGCACGCCATCGGCCTGCAACGCCGCCTGCAAGGTGCCGATGGCCCCCGCGTCGCCCGAAAAGACGATGCTTTGCGGCCCGTTGATCGCGGCGATTTCTACCGCCGGACCTGCCCGTGCCAAAAGGCCTGCCGCCGCAGCTTCGGACATGGCGGCGGCAAGCATCGCCCCGCCGGTGGGAAGCGATTGCATCAATCGCCCCCGCACTGCCACCAGCTTCGCCGCATCGGCGAGTCCGATTGCTCCAGCGCGCCAGCCAGCGACATAATCGCCGATCGAATGACCCAGCACCATGTCGGGCCGAATGCCCCATGCCCCCAGCAATTGATCGAGCGCGCAGGCGAAGGTGAACAACGCCGGCTGGGTATGCGCGGTCTGATCGAGCGGCGTGTCGTCATCGAACATCAGATCGGTGACGGGAATGGCGATCAACGGATCGAAATGCACCGCGCAGGCATCGACAGCGGCGCGGAAAACCGGCTCTGTGGCATAAAGTTCGCGTCCCATGCCAGCGACCTGCGCGCCCTGGCCGCTGTAGAGAAAGGCGATGCGCGGGGCGCGGGGGGCGGCGTGGGGCCGCGCGCGCGCCAAGCGCGTCACCGCGCCTGCTGAATCGGCAGCAACGACCGTCATGCGATGTTCAAGATGATCCCGGCCAAGCAGCGTTGTTGCGCAGGCATCGGCGAAGTCGTCCGCCGTCATGGCTTCGATCCGGGCTATCGCCAGCTGCCGCAATTGTTCGAGTGCGCCTGGCGACCGTGCCGACAGTGCCAGTACCTGATGCGATCGCGCGGCGGGACAGGGGACGGGGGATGATGTCGATTGAGGCGATGGGGGCGGCGCTGCAAGAATGACATGGGCATTAGTGCCGCTGATGCCGAACGAACTGACGCCCGCGATCCGCCGCCCGCGATCGGGCCAGCACCGCCGCTGTCGTACCACGGCAAAGGGGGCATTTTCCCATTCGATCCGGGGATTGGGTGTAGCGCCGTGCAGCGTGGGGGCCAGGGTGCCGTGTTCGATCTGGAGGATAGCCTTGATCATCCCGGCGATGCCCGCAGCTGCTTCGAGATGGCCGATGTTGGTTTTCGCTGCGCCGATGAGCAGCGGATCCCCCGCCGCGCGCCCGGCAAATATCGCGCCCAGCGCCTGAATCTCGATCGGGTCGCCCAGTGGAGTGCCGGTGCCGTGCGCTTCGACATAGTCGAGCGCGTCGGGCGATATGCCCGCATCGGCCAGCGCGCTTGCCAGCAAGCGTTGCTGCGCGGGACCGTTGGGGACGGTTAGGCCGCTGGTGCGCCCGTCGTGATTGAGCGCGCTGCCGGCGATCACCGCCAGCACCCGGTCGCCATCGGCCAGCGCATCCTCGACCCGCTTGAGCGCGACCATGCCGCAGCCTTCGCCGCGGACATAGCCATCGGCGGCGGCGTCGAAGGCGCGGCTGCGCCCGGTAGGCGAAAGCGCTTGGGCACGCGCGAGCGCGATACTGGTTTCGGGCGAGATCAGCAGGTTCACGCCGCCCGCCAGTGCAAGATCGCATTCGCCCGCGCGCAGGCTGGCGACGGCCTGATGCACCGCCGTCAGCGATGACGAGCAGGCGGTGTCGACCGCGATGCACGGCCCCTGCGTCCCCAGCACGAAGGCGAGGCGACCTGCTGCGGTGCTGTGCGCGTTGCCGGTGCCGATATAGCCGCCGATCGCCAGCCGATCGACCATTGGGATGCGCGCGGCATAATCGGTGTGACAAATGCCGATGAAAATGCCGGTAGCCGATCGTTGCAAGCCACCGGGTGGAATGCCCGCCGCCTCGAGCGTTTCGCGCGCGATTTCGAGTAGCAGCCGCTGTTGCGGATCGAGCGTTTCGGCCTCGCGCGGCGAGATGCCGAAGAAACTGCTGTCGAAATCGCGGATCTCGTCGAGAAACCCGCCGTGGAAAATGTGCGGAGTCTGATTGGGATCGATACTGGCTTCGCGCAATTCGGCCAGATCCCAGCGGTCTTCGGGCAGGCGCGATACTGCGTCGGTGCCGCTTTGCAGCAACGCCCAGAACGCATCAGGCGATGCCGCGCCGGGAAAGCGACAGCCCATGCCGATGATCGCGATTTCGCCCGCATGCTCGCGCGAAAGGGGCGTGCCGTGCGGCTTGCGCGCGGCGCTGGCGGGCGCGTGTGGATCGGCCAGATGGTCAGCAAGCGCGCCGATGCTGGGAAAATCAAAGGTTACGGTCTGCGCGATCGGGCGGTGCAATGCGCCCGCCAGCCGTTCGGCAAGCGCGACCGCCTGTACCGATCGCATGCCAAGGTCGTAAAAGCCGGTGTCGCTGTCGAGCGGCTCGGAAGGATCGAGCGCGAGTATTTCGCCCACCAGGTCGCGGACCAGCATCAGCATCGCGGATGGGACCGGATCGGGCGGGCGCGTGGGAGCGGCGCGGGGTAGGGCGGCGTGTAGCGACGGCGGGGCGGTACCCACCGCCAGCCCCCTGATAAACAACCGTGCCAGCACCCCGTCAAGCTGCAGGCCGGCGTCGCGCTGCTCGACGCTGGTCGCCAGCGCGGTGATCGATTTGCCGCGCAGGATGTCGCGGATGAAGCCGGTCAGATGTCCGCCCGGCCCAACTTCGATAAAGGTGTCGATCCCGTCTGCATGCATCCGTTCGATCGTTTCGCGGAAGCGCATCGGGCCAAGCCATTGATCGACTAGCAGCGCGTGGATCGACTGAAGGTCGCCGGGAAAGGGTGCGGCGCTGGCGCAGCTATAGGCGTGTGTGGAGCCAGGGGCGATGCCCATGCGCGACACCGCGTCGGTCAGCGCCGGGCGCGGCACCGGGAAATCGGGGGTGTGGACCGGCATCGCTAGGTCAGTGAGGCGGAAACTGACGATGCCCGCTGCCTTGAGCGCAGCCTCTAGCGTGGCAACGGTTTCGGGCGGGCCGCAAAGGATTGACTGCTGCGGGCAATTGTCGAGCGCGAGCGACAGTGCCTGATACCGGCCACCGCGCAGCAGACGCTGGGCGGCGGCGGGAATGGCGATCATCGCGGTGGGTGCGGCGGTGTGGGCCTGGCTGTGCACCAGCGCCTGAATCGTATCGGCGAAAGCGAAGCCGTCCTCCGGGCTTGCCAGCATGCCCGATGCCGCGAGCATGGCGATCTCGCCAAAGCTGTGGCCCGCCATCGCGACGGGCGACAGATCGGGGCACAGCGCGCGCAGCACTGCGTGCATGCACAGATTGCCGGCAAGCATCGCTTCGATGGTATCGCCAATCCCCGCTGCTGGCGGCGACCCCGATCCGGCGAGCGCCGGGTTGGCGGCCAGGCGGGCGCGGCGGGGCGCGGGCAGGCGTGCATGCCAGGCGCGGGCGGCGGGATAGCGAGCGAGCAAATCGGTCATCAGCCCGGCGCGGCGGACCCCAAAGCCCGGAAACACCAGGCCAATGCCGCCGCCCTCAGCCTCCACCGCATCGGCGGCGGCGAAGAACATGCCCTTGGTCAAGGCAAAGCGCGGCGCGCTGCCGGTTTCGATCCGCCCCGCCGCTTCGGCGAGTTTTGCCCCGAGCGACGCGGGATCGGCCCCCGTCACGGCCAGGCGATAGCGCTCGTGCGCGCACGGTGGCGGTGCCGGCGAGCCGCCCAGCACCGCGCGGGCGCGATTGACCAGCGCTGCGCGTGATTCCGCTGAAAGTAACAACGGGCCGGGATCGTGCTGCCCGGTCATGCGGCAACCTGATTGCGGACACGGCCCGACAGGCGGTTACCCTCGCGCCAGACCTCGATCGCGGCATCGTTGCCGGTGGTCAGTTCGGATTTAAGGAGGGCCAACAGGAGCGCATCGGCGTCCTGCGCGGTGCGCCAGCGCGCGAGGTCGACCGGGGGCAACACCAGATGGGCCAAGGCCCGCGCCCAGATGCCACCGCCCCGCGCCAGCACCTGCCGCCAGTGTTCAAGGTCGATGCTCCGCACACCATCCGCCTGCGCAACGCTGAAGCACAGGGTGGCGTCGCCGAAAATGCGGTTCGCCAGTGCCGCCGGCAGCGTGATCAACCGCTGTTGCAAGCCGATGATCGTCGCGATCGGGCCATCATCGGCCCGGAAATAGGCGTTGGCGACGGTGCCGATGCCGGGCCGCAGCTGAATGATCACCACGCATTGCACCAGTTCGCCGACATCGGGCGTGCGATGAAGCGTCACGCGGTCTGCGGCATAAGGAAAAATGCCAAAGTCTGGTGGCAGTCCGGCATGGTCGAGCAGCCACAGCGCCACCAATTGGCCCGCAAGGTCGAGCAATGCCGGGTCACCCGCCAGCGCGGGGCGGTGCAGGCCGGGCAAGTCGGTGATGACCGCCTGCCCGGCGATGCCCTGGGCACAGATCGATGTGACATCGCGCAGCCCCCGAAAAGCGGGGCCGTGAAACGCATAGTCGCGATAGAAGCGTGCCGGAGTCCATGTTGCCGGGCCGCGCCCGCCACGCCCGCCGCGCAATTCGGGCATTGGATCGGCTTCGATTGCCGGCGCTAGCCGGACGCGAGCGGTAAAGGCGGGTTTTGTGCCTTCCCCCAATATCAGGGCGGTACCATCAGGCGTTGGCGTGGCCGCGATGGTGAGATCGAGGGTGCCGCCGAACAGCGGCAGCCAGCGTTCGGCGGCAAGCTGTTCGATGATGGTGACCGCGCCGACCGGGGTATCGCCACTGCTGTGCGTGAGCGTGCGCGCTGCTTCGGCTGCGATGACGAGGCTGGTCGTGAAGGACAGCACCGGCAGCGCGGTTTGCTGCCGCCCGAGCGCATGATCGCGCAGCAATGGATCACCCGAGATGGTAAACCGCCGAAGCCATCGCGTGTGCGCGATCCGCCGGCTTTGCCCGAACCCCAGAAAAGCGCCTTCGGGCGAACGGCGGGATGAAGCGGCCTGCCGCAGCGCGATCGCCTGGTCGATCCGGCCGAGGGTGTCGCGGGCGGCGGCAACAAGCTGTTGTTGGCGGGCTATGGTCGCGGTCGCGGATCGGGTTGGCGCTTCGGCCGTGCGATAGGGCGAGCCAGCGAGCATTGCGGCGTCGCCACCGCCAGCGAAGGCGCTGATCCCGAAAGGGTCGATCCAGAGGCCGGCGACATGCAATTGCGCCAGCATCCGCTGAAATTGCAGCAACTCGCCCTGCTTGGCGGAAAGCGTAGCGGTGGCAAGATGCGGACGGCCACGCAGCGTATCCTGGACAAAGGCCGACAGCTTTTCGTCACAGCCGACTTCGATGAAGGTGCGGAAGCCCTGTGCGTAGAGGCGCTCGACCGTCTCGCGCAGCCGCACCGTTGCCGTCCATTGCCCGGCCATCGCAGCGCGCACCGAATCGGCAGCAGGGCCAACAGGTGCCGCAGTCAGGCAGGACCATAAGGGCGTTCGCATCGGGCCGAGCGCCAGCCGGCGATAATGGGTCGCCAGGATACTGGCCCAATCCCCGAACAGCGGCGTGTGATAGGCGCGCGCGAACGGTAGCCGACCGCAGATCGCGCCGGCGCTGGCGAGTTGCGCCACCGCAGCGCCCACCCGATCCTCGTCCCCGGCGATGACATGCTGATTCGGGCAATTGTCCATCGCGATGAAGGCACCCGCAGCGTCGGTCGCGGCGCAAATCGCATCAGGGCTTGCCCCGCCCACCGCGAACATCGCCTGCGGTGTTGGGGGCACCGGCAGCGCGCGCCCGGCGGCGCTGACATCGCGCAGCCAGGTGCAGACCGCGACACGATCGGCGGCGGGCTGCATGCAGGCGGCGATCGCCGCGCCATGTTCGCCATTGGAATGGCCAACGACCACATCGCCCGCGATCCCCAGCAGGCCAAGCACCTCGAACAGGGCCAGATTGGCGACCGTCGTGATCTGTCCGCCATAGCCGATGTCGAAAAGCTGTTCCTCCAGATCCGCCCGCTCGCGCGGATCGAGATCGGCAGGCGGGTGGATCAGCCGAACGGGTGGAGCCTGTCCCGCATCGCGATGTACCGCATCAAGCGTTGCCAGCCAGGTAGCGACTGGGGGAAGTATGTCGCGCAATTCGCGCAGCATGCCGATCCGCTGGCTACCTTCACCGGGGAAAAGCAGCGCGATTTTGCCGGGCACCTGCGCTTCGCCGAAATACAGCCCCAGCGCCCTGACCGTCAGGCGATTGCCCGCATGCGCCGCCAATCGTTGCCGCGCCACTGCCGCGCGCGCCGGCAGTGTCACGGCCGGGCCGACCAGCGCTAGCCGAACCGGGTGCGCCCGATCGCGCGGCGGCAAGGCTGCGCCATGGCCTGCCGCCACCCGATCGAGCAGCGCCAGCATCGCTGTCCGGCCCGTCGCACTCAGCAACAGGCAGTGGGCGGGGGCGACGTTCATGCTGCACGCTCGATCCGCAGCGGCGGTGCCCCTTCGTCGAAGCGCAGCACCCGCGTCGCCGCCGCCAATATCGGCCCGAGCCAGCCATCTGATTGCGCGGTCCAGGGGCCTTCGCCGGCGATAACCTCGGTGCAATCGGGATCACCCCAGCGCATCTCGTCGGAAAAAAAGGCGCGCCCTTGATCGACGGTGATCGGCACGATTCCCTGCGACGCCAGCCGCGCCTGTACCCCTTGGCTTGCCATGCCGGTGCCGCTCCACGGCCCCCAGGCGATGGTGAGGATACGGCTATCGGGCAGCCGCTCGCGCATTTCCCTGCCCAGCCGCGCCATCGTTTCATTGGCTGCTGCATAATCGGCCTGGCCGTGATTGCCGAACCGCCCTGCGATCGACCCCATCAATACAGCCCATTGCAGGCCATCGCGGCGCAGATGCCGCATCAGCGCGATGGTGCTGGCAACCTTGGTGTCGAAAACGCGCGCGAACGTCGCCGAATCCTTGTTCGCGATCCGCCCGTCGGCGATGATGCCAGCGCCATGCAGGACCGCGTCGATCCGGCCATGATCGACATAGATCGAATCGATCAGCGCGCCAAAGGCGGCGCTGTTGGCGACATCGCAGGCGCGATACTCCACACGCGCCCCGGCGCGACGGAATCGTTCGACTATATCGTCGTCCTCGCTAAGCGCCCGGCGACCCACCAGCACCAGGCAGACACCGGGTGCGGCCAGTTCGTCGATCAGCGCGGCGGTGATCCCGCGCGCGCCGCCGGTGGCCAGCACCACCCAGCCCGATCGCGGCCGCCAATCGACGCCGCTGCCTGACCGGACCAGCGGCGCTGGCGCTGGCGCGAACAGCACACGCCGTCCCGGCAGAATCGCGACTTCATCGCCGCCGCCGGGCACGAGCAATTCGGCGGCGATCCGATTGGCGATCTCCGCCGCCGGCAGCGCTCCGTCAATCTCGATCGTCTTGGCCAGGATATGCGGTGCCTCGGCCATCAGCGAACACAACATGCCGTGCGGCCCGCCGCCCGCGGGGGGGCGCCGGATATTGTCGCCATCGCAGGCGGCCATGCAGGATGCACTGACGATCCGCAGCGCATGTTCCCGATCGTCGACCTCTGCCTCCAGCAGACGCAGCAGCGCCAGGAGCCGGGTCGATCCCGCGGCGAAGGCCGACCGCCAGGCCGCGTCGCCCGGTGCCTGATGCGCCGCAAACCCCGCCAGATGCACGACGCCGCGCACCGGCCCGTGGATCAATCGAAGCACCGCGATACGGGTCGCCAGCCGATGATCGTCTAAAAGATCGTCGGCGGCTATTTCGAAGGTGGTGGTTCCCGCGCGGCGCAGATCGGCGATCACCCGCTCGGCCATGCCTTCACGATCGGCGGCGACCAGGCAAAGCCCCTTAAGCGCGACGGCACGCTCGACCGGCAGCGGGCAATCGGCATGGCGCATGACGGTGCGGCGGCAGGCAGCGGGGGGAGGCGCGGGTGCTGCCGGTTGGGCGGTCGCCGCCGCAGTCGTAATTGCGCGCACCAGTTCGTCGACCGATTTGGCGGCGACCAGCGTGCCAAAGGCGGCATGGACCGGGTGGCGATTGGCGGTGGGCAGCGATTCGACGATCTTGCCGATCATTTCGATCCGCTTGATTGAATTGACCCCCAGTTCGGCCTCGAGATCGACGTCGGGCTTGATGAAGTCGGCGGGGTAGCCGGTGATGTCGCCGATCAAGGCGATGATCCGGGCGGCAAGCGCGAGGGCCTCGATCGGCGTGGATGAGGCCTCAGCGTTAGGGGGCGAAACCGTCACCGGTGGGGGCGGCGACGCTGCAGCGGTGGCTTCGATTGGCAGCGGCGCGTCGTCGAGCAAGCGCGCGAGCAGGCGTTCCTGCTGGTCGAGAAAGGCCTGCATCGTTTGCTGATACGCCGCAAGCGCGTCGTCGCGCGGGCTGGCTGCTGTCGCGGGTGCGCGCTGACCGGCGGTCTCCAGCGTCAGGAAAGGCGCGGACCCGATGCAGGGCAGCGAACCGGTGCGGTACGCTCGTCCACCATCGATTCGCCAGACCGGATCGCAGGAAGCCTGGCCGGGGCGGTGCAGATCGACAGCGGCGATACCGCGTCCGGCGTGGAGCGCGCCAAGGTCAACGGCGTGGCCGCGCGCCCAGATTTGCGCCATGGCGCGAAGCCAGGGCCGCAGCCCGCCATCGCAGGCGATCGCGGCATGGGGGCGGTTGCCCAGGATCTCGCCCGTCAGTCCGGTCAGCGTCCGGCCCGGTCCCAGCTCGACAAAGGTGCGGGTGCCAGCCTGCCACATCGCTTCGATCTGGGCGACGAAATCGACAGGCTCGCGCAGGTGATCGACCAGCCGGGCGGCGATCGGCTCGGCGCGATCGTCATAGGGCGTACCATCGCGATTGGCATGTACCGGGATGCGCGGGGGCTGGGGCGGGGGAAGGGTGGTCAATGCCTGTGCAAAAGGGAACTGTACCGGCTCCATCAACGCCGAATGAAAGGCCGAGGAAACGCGCAGCCGCCGCAGCGTGATGCCATCGGCTTCGATCGGGTGGAGGAACGCCTCAATCGCCGCGGCGGGGCCGGACACCACCTGTTGCGCGGGGGCGTTGCGGTTGGCGAGCTCGACCGCAGGGTGGCCGACCAGATAGCGCGCCAGTGCTTCGACGGGCAGTGCGACCATCGCCATCGCGCCGCCCGCCGGGGCATGCGCGGCCATGTGCGCGCCGCGCGCGCTCGCCAGGGCATAGAGCCCGGCCCGATCGAATACGCCGGCGGCATGCAGCGCGGTACACTCGCCAAAGCTGTGGCCTGCCACGCGCGCAGGTTGCAGGCCGAGGCGCGTTGCCAGCGAAAACATGCCCGCGCTGATCGCCGCGATCGCCGGCTGGGCAATGGCGGTGTCGGCTAGCGCCGTGCCCGCAGCGGCGCGGGCGGCATCGTCAAAGGCGGCTGCCGGCATCAGCGCCGACTGCACCGCCGGATCGGCAGCGGCGATCGATTCGCGCAATTCGGGCATGTACAGCGCCAGTTCGCGGCCCATACCGGGATATTGCGCGCCCTGCCCAGGGAACAGAAAGGCAAGGTCGCCTGCACCTGCTTCATCGGCATGCCCCGTCATATCGGTAAGGACGATATTGGGCGGCATCGGCTCGCCCGCTTCGAGCCGGCGTAGCGCCTCGGCAAGCGTGGCGCGCACATCGGCATGCGATTCGACGATCATCGCCAGTCGTGCCGATCCGCCGCCTTGCGCCGCCACTGCGCTGGCCAGCGCCAGTTCGCGCAGCGAAACCCCTGCGCTCAGCCGCTCGCACGCCGCCTGCAATTCGCCCAGCGCCGCGATCAGCGCCGCGCTGTCCTGCCCGGCGGCTATCACAAGTTCGGCTGGCCAGCGCGCTGCCCCCGGCGCTCCGCCGCTGTCATGCGCGCCAAGCACCGCGTGATAATTGATTCCCCCGAACCCGAAGGCGCTGACGCCGGCGAGCATTGGCTGTTCGGCCAGCCAGGGCTGTGCTGCGTCGAGCACCTGAATCGGTCCGCCCTGGGCAAGTGCGGCAAGCGGCGTGTTGATCCCATAATGGCCAGGTGCGACCCTGTGATGCAGCGCCAGCGCCGCCTTTGCCACGCCGACCAGCCCGGCAGCGGCACGGGTGTGCCCGGTGAGCGACTTTGCCGAACCCACTATGCAGCGCGTGACCCCACTGCCCGCCAGCGCGGTGCCGAGCGTTTCGAGTTCGGTACGGTCACCCACCTGCGTGCCGGTGCCATGCGCCTCATATAGCGACAGCGCACCGATCGAGGTGCCGGCGGCTTCATGCGCGCGCGCCAATGCCCGCACTTGCCCGGCGGATTTGGGCGCGGTCAGCCCCAGCCCCTTGCCATCGCTCGCCCCGGCGACTCCCAATATCCGGGCATAGATGCGGTCGCCGTCGCGCTCGGCGTCGGAGAGGCGCTTGAGCACGAACACCACCGCGCCTTCGCCAAGCACGATGCCGTCGGCATCCGCGCTGAACACGCGCGCCTCACCGCTGGGCGACAAGGCACCCGTTTTGGTGAAGGCGACATAGGCGTGGGGCGACAATTCGCTCTCGATCGCGCCGGCCAGCGCCAGATCGGCGCGGCCCGATTGCAATTCGCTCACCGCCAGGTCGAGTGCCGACAGCGACGACGCGCAGGCAGCGTCGACGGTGAAATTGCGGCCGCCCAGATCGAAGCGATTGGCCACCCGCCCGGCGACAAGATTCAGCAGGATGCCGGGGAAGCTCTCCTCGGTCCATGCCGGCAGCCGCGCCAGATCCTCGTCGCCGATCGGCGCGATCAGCGGCAGACCCGAACGCAGCTTGTACATTTGTTCGAGATCGCCGGCGCTGGCCACGCCGAAAATGGCGGCGGTCCGGCTTCGCAAGGCGGCGTCGTGCGCGAAATCGTCGAGGCCGGAATCGGCAAGCGCGCGGCGTGTCACCTCTAGCGCCAGCAATTGCGGCATGCACACCGACGCCAGCATATTGGGAGGAATCCCGAATCCCGCCGGATCGAACGGGACCGGATCGATGAACCCGCCCGCCGCCGATGCGATGGTATCGACGCCGGTGCCGACCGGGGCAGCGGCATCATATAGCCGCCAGTCCCAACGTTCGGCGGGAACCGTGCGCGTCGCTTTTCGTCCGTCGAGCATCATGCGCCAGAGGCCATCGGCATCTTCGGCACCGGGGACCAGGCAGCCGATCCCGATCAGCGCCACCGGCTCGCCCGGCGGTGCCGCAGGCTTGCGCGCCGAAGCATCCCCCCAGCGGCTGGCGGCATAGTCGGCGGCGTTCGCGGTCACATCGTGGTGAAGTTCAGCGCAGGATTGGGTATCGCGCCTGAGTCCGGCGATCTCGCCCATCATGAACAGCCCCTCACCATGCTGCTGTGCCGGGGGCAGGGCGACGAGCATCTCGCCGTCGCGCGCCAGCCCCTTTGACGCGATCCGCAGGCGGCCTTTCACCAACTGATCGAGCGCTGCACTGCGCTGCGCGGCGCTGATGCCCAGCGCTCGCAGCCGCGCATCTTCCGCCGCGAAGGTGGCGACGAACGGCGTCCGGGCACATCGAATACCGTGGCCCGGGCTGATTTCGACCACCACGGTGTCGGCGGCGGCCACGGCGGTTTGCTGGAACTGCGCCACCACTGCCCCGTCGAGAACCGCTTCTTGCGTGAACAGATAGGCGCTGCCCATCAGCAAGCCGCAGGCGATGCCCTGCTGCGTCAGCGGTGCCGCCAGTGCAGCCACCATCGCGGCAGAGCGCGCGTCGTGAATGCCGCCTGCAAACAAGATTTCAACATCGTCGCGCCGGGTGGCACGCAGCACCTCGACAATTGCATCCCACAGCGGCAGGCTGTTGAGCGGGCCGACATGGCCGCCGCATTCGGCTCCTTCAAACACAAAGCGCCGCGCGCCCTGAGTCAGGTACAGCCGAAGCAATTGCGGTGTGGGGGCGTGAATGAAGGTCGCGATTCCGGCCGCCTCCAGCCGTGCCGCCTGATCGGGACGGCCACCGGCAATGAGCGCGACCGGCGGGCGAGCGGCGATGACCGCAGCAAATTGTGCCTCGCGAAGCTGTTCGTCGATATAGCCGAGCAAGCCGACGCCCCATGGCGACCCCGCCAGCCGGGTTGCGGTCTGCGCCAGCAGCGCGCTAACGCCCGGCTCCTCCATCATCGCCAGCGCGATCAACGGCAGGCCGCCGGCGGCAGCGACCGATGCGGCGAAGGACGCGGTATCGCTGACTCGGGTCATCGGCCCCTGAACCAGGGGCAGGCTGGTGCCGCGTGCCGCCGCAAAGGGTGCGCCCTTTGCCAGCATCGTGGTGGCGGCCAAAGCGCGGGTGTCGTCGGTCGCCGCCTTCCGTATCGCCGCGATCAGCCGCCCGGTGCTGCCATAACGCTGTGCGGCGAGCGCGATCTGCGCACTGGCCTGCCCCAGCGGCCAGGCGAAGACATCGGGTGGCCCCCAGCCAATCGATTCGCAGACGGCGGCGCGCCACGCATCGGCCCGATCGGCTGACGCCGCCTGCTGCGTGACCCGGTCGGTAAGCGCGACCAGGGCCTGTGCGCCGGCGAAATCGGCACGGCCCACCACCCGGCGGCGTGCGCCAAGATCGCCGCCGAGCACCAGCGTATCGGCGTCGCTCAGACCGGCAAGGCGCGATTGCCATCCGGCCGGCAGCGCGCTTTCGCGCAGTAGGAGGAGGGCATCGTCGATCACGACGCCCGCCGCGCCGCCCATGACACAGGCGGCGGCTGCATGCGGGCCGGTGACCCCTTGAACCCAGAAGGGCAGTGACTGCGCTGCCAGCGCCTGGGTGAGGACAAAGGCCGATACCGGGCCGATGATGCCGCCGCATTCCGAACCGCGTGCGACAAGCCCCGCGATCGGCGCGTTGCCGTCCAGATAGGCAAGCTGATCAGGGGCGGTGATTTCGAGCCAGATCGAGCGTTCGGGGGTGGCCAACCGCTCCAATGCCGCGCCGAGGGATGCCGGACCCCAGTCCGCGAGGATCAAATGTGTGACATCGCGTGCGTCCTGGCCGGGCGTCAGCCTCAGCCCGGCGGTGCCGGTCGGCAGGCTGGCAAGCACCGTATCGACTGCATCGGCAGCACTGCTGACCGCGTCGATCAACGGCAAGGCTCCAGCGCGCGCCGCCGCGCCGAGGATCGTTGCTCCGGCGGCGGGGGGCGTCAGCGTGACGCAGGTGAACCGGGTCACATCGCCCCCTGAAGCTGGATCACCGTGCGATCGGGGAGCGCGGTGCGGGGGCGTGCAACCGTGCCGGTCATGCGATCGACGATCGCCACCGCGTTGCTGACCCCGTCTTCCTGCGCAATGCGCGCGGCAAGGGCCGTAGCCTTTTTGCGCATCGCTTGATCCTCGCAAACCCTGCGGATTGCCTGGGCAAAGGGCTTTGGCAGCAGTTCGGTGGCCGGGATCGGGCGCGGCCCCACGCCCAGCCGCGCGATCCGCCGGCCCCACAATGCCTGGTCATAGCCAAAGGGAACCGCAAAGCTGGGTATCCCGGCACGAAATGCCGCTGCCGCCGATCCCGATCCGCCCTGATGCGCCATTGCCGCACAGCGCGGCAGTAGCCAGTCATAGGGGATGTTCGCGACCCGCATGATCTGTGGCGGCAATGCGATGTGCTTCAATCCGCCCCAGCCCGACACCAGCAACGCGCGTCTCCCCGATTGCGCCAGTCCGTCGACCACCGCCTGCGTCAGCCGCTTTGCGTTCTGGCCGACCTGGCTGCTGAAGCCGACCACGACCGGCGGTTCTCCGGCAGCGAGAAACGCGGCCAGATCGGTAGGCGGGGTGTAGCCATGTGGTTCGTCGAGAAACCAATAGCCGGTGACATGAACGTCGCGGCCCCAATCCCATGGTTTGGCCAACACCGACGGCGAGTAGCCGAAAAGATGCGGCAACCGGCGCAAGCGGCGAAGCTCGGTCGCCCAGTCAAGCGTCGGCAATCCCAGCACCTTGGTTCGCCACCGATCGACCTGCGGCTGACCGATGCGGGTGAACGGTTCGGCCCAGCGCCAGCTCAGGCGATTATAGAGCGGCCCCAGCGGCGGCGCGGCGGGGCCGTGAAACGGATTGGCGAAGCCGCTGGTGGGCAGGTGCAGCACCGGATTGGGACTGACCACGAACAGCGGCACGTCGAGCTTTTCGGCCAGCGACGGACCGGCGCGGGTCCATGACCAGCAGAATATGGCTTCGGCATCGGCGCAGGCTTCCCAGCAACTGACCAGCAGCTTGTCGAGAAACGTACCCAGATAATCCTGGAAAAACCGGTCGAAGGCGGCTGCGTCGCGAAGCCGATCGCGCATCGCGGTTCCGGCGGCACCGCCGAAAAACGCGGTTGCGCGACCAGTGAGGCGAAAAAACGCCAAGCCATGCCCCTCCACCCATGCTTCGAAATCGGCCGGCGCGGCGAAGCGCACGACGTGTCCGGCGGCTTTCAGCCCGAGCGCCAGCGCCAGCAACGGCTGGACATCCCCGCGCGATCCCAGGGCTAAGATAGTGCAGCGCATCGCGGCGTTTCCCTCTGCGGCTGGTGCGGATCAGGCGCGCTGCACATGGTTCGCGATCGTTTCGACGACGAAATCCTGCATTGCGCCGACCGACAGGTCATCGACATATTCGCCGTCGCGCACCGCGAGGCGCTCGAAATCGAGTGCGACGCGAAGCTTGTTTTCCAGCATGATCGCGATGTGGATCGCCTCTACCGAGGAAAGGCCAAGGTCGCCGACCAGCATCGTCTCGCGCGTGAGGTCGCCTGGCTCCTCGCCCAAATCCTCTAATATCTCGGCGATGACCGCGATCAGCGTGTCCCAGACCTTGTCTTTGATTGCTTCGCTCACGCAATTCCCCCCCGGTATTGGTCTCAACAAACTGCTTCGCGCCGCTCAGGCGGCAACCGATGTCGCCAACAAGGGCATCAGTTGCGGGATCGCCGATGCCAGGCTCTCGCCGCGGGCATCGTCCATCGTCTGGGTCCAGCGCAGAAATTCGGGCAGCCGGTGCGAATGATCGGCGGCGAGCATATGGTCGACGATGCCGGTCAACGCTGCGACCAGCGTGGTGGTATCGCGGCGCGGTGCCGCGTGCGGCCAGCCAGCCGCGACCCGTCGGGCCAGATCGCCAAGCTGCGCCGCCGCCTGCGCCTTCAGCCGCGGCGGCAGCACCCGAACGTCGAGATGCTCGGGATGGGTGACGATCGAAAGGTTGGGGCAGTCGTTGATCGTCAGTTCGGACAGCAGGAATGCCAGCAGCGGTTCGAGCGCGAAGACGTTGAGCAATTGTACCGCTGTGTTGGTGGCAAGCCCGGCGCGCAGATTGAGCGCATCGGCATTGGTATCGAGATAGCGGAGATTTTCTGCGATCACCGGCCATCGCGAAGGCGCACGAATATAGTCGTTTACCGCGCCATGCCCGTCGAGGCTTACCGTCACGCGGATCGCCTTGAAGGCCGGCCACAATTGCTTGACCCGCTCAGGGATCAGCGTGAGGTTGGTGTTGTAGCTGATGGTCATCCGGCCCGCTGCGCCGATTTCGATCATCCGTTCGAGGAAATCGAACATCTGACCGATCAGAAACGGCTCGCCGCCCGCCAGGTTGATCGATTCGAGTGAGGGGGCCGCGCGTTCGAGTTCGGCCCAGAAATCGGGCTTTTCAAACCAGTCGATCCGCCGGAAGCGATCGAAATACGCATGGCCGCGCGGCACGTCGTGATAGGTCGCGAATTCGGGGATCAGCAGTCGGCTCGACTGAGGCGAGCACATCCGGCAACGCAGATTGCAGACATTGCCAAGGCGTAGATCTGCGGTTTTCAGGACGATGTCCGCCGTGCCATCGACGTGGGTGGCGGCAAGCATCGCCGGAATGTCCTTCGCCCAGCGCGCGTTCTGGTCCTGCCGGTGGCTGCGGATGCCCACATCCTCGACCATATAGCAGCGAGCGCAGGCAGCGGGCCGGTCGCCGGCCAGCATCTGGACACGCAGCGCCGCCATTGCCGGCGTGTTCATTCCGGCCAGGATGCCTCCTGGATGATCCACCCGACGTGCCTGGCCGGTGTCGCCATCGATGTTGGTTTCGCCGGTGCTGACCGTGCGACAGCAGGGCGACATCACCCCGGCTTCGTCGGCAAACAGATGAATCCACGGCAAGACGCAAAAGCTGGTGTGCGTGTCGCCCGTCGCCATCATGCCGCGACCGCGGCCACAGCACTGCGCTGTTGAAAATAACCGGCTACCTGACGGTGGAGCACCGGCTTGTCGCTTGCCCAGCGCAGGCATTGCCGGTCAGCGTCGACCGCGACATCGCGCAAGGGGTCATAGTCGGCCTGCCGCAGGATTTTCCAGCGGTCGCGATAGCCGCGCTGTGCCAGCGGGCCATGCCAGAGATGGCGGACCCTGCCGGGCACATAGCCGATGCTGCCGTCGATGGCGCCGTGAAACGCCCGGCCCCAGCTCCCCATCGCTGCGATTTCGGCGGCGGTCATGTCGCGACAAGCCATGTTGAGGCCGCGCCAATAGTCGCGGTCGCCGAAAATGGCATGTGCGATCGTCACGTCACCGCCGCCCAATATATGTCGGTCATACAGAGGATGCTTGGCCAGGATCGTGCGCCGCGCGGCCCAGGCGAACCCCGGGTGGCCATGATTGAAATAGTCGGCAAGCAATCGTTGCCGCTCGCCGCCGCTCGCCATCGTAGCGGCCATGCCCGGCATCTCGCATCCCTCGCCCAGGCCGCGCGGCGGATGTTCAGGGGGCGTGACCGTATCGGGGGTAAGCCAGACAGCGCGGTCAAACGGCTGGACGACGGGGTGGCGATCCAGCAGGCTTGCAGTCTGGCCGACCCAGTCGGGATTTTCGAACAGAATATCGCCGTCGAGCCAGACGACCTTGTCGCAGGCGGCGGGCAGCGCGGCGATCGCGAGGTTGAGCAGGCGCTCCTTTTGCCAGAGCGTCACATCGCATCGCCGTTGCAACAACAGGTCGCAGACCGATGCGTCGATCTCGAATTCGCCATCAGTATCGGCTTCTGCACCGTCAACGCCGGTGCGGTCATGCGCCAATTCGATGATTGCCAGCTTCAGTCCCTGCGCGCGCACACGCTGGGCGAACAGCATTAGATTCTGCGGCAGCCAGGGGTTTCGCGTCGGATTGAAATAGGCGGCAACCCCCCAGAGGGTTCGATGCAGCACCGATGGAATGGAGGGCATCAGCGAAGCCCGTGCAGACAAAGAAGGCACGTTCAAAGACGATGAGATTGTAGCCGGAGTGGATGCCGGAGACGAAATTGGGGCGTTTACCCTATCGGTGGCGTCTGCAGTCATGGCGGCACTCACAAGGTCGGGACGGCCCCAAGGTCGAGACGGCAGGTCCATCCGCACTGATGGCGCTATCAGTAGGGAAATCTCCCGCAGGAAAGTAGCGCACCCCTATGCCGCATGTGCAAAGGTGGGCGCGCTACCTCAGATCATCCCAATTTTAAATCATGGCTTTAGCAAATCATGCGGATGCCAGAGCCATACCGACAACGCCAGTGGTCTTCGATTCGACATAACCACCAAGTACTTCTACGAAATCGACCAGAGGCTCGACCGTTGCATCCATGATTTGGTGCTTGCGCAGTTCGGCGATCAAGTGGCCATGCGATTCAATATCGGTGATGATGACTAGTCCACCACCCACCTTTGAATGTGCGCTGACGATTCGACCATTTGAGATTGATTCCTGAATCTTTGACTTGAATTCGCTAACGGCTTCAACCGGCAACGAGGCGAGCAGTCCCTTGGCGGGAATCGTGATCATGTATTTCATGGCAAATCTCCTGAAGATAACCGGCTACGACTCGCAGCCATGTTTACGCAACACAAAATCGCATGTTCCTTACTGACAAAGTTATCACGCCATGTAAGTCGGAGCTATTATTTTTTGACATAAACTGCATGGAATATCATCCGACACGGATGTATCCCGAGATTCACTATGTGTTCTCCCCAGAATGGACTAGTATATAGTTTTATTGTCTTGTACCTGTAACCGATCTCGGCTGGTATGACAGTAATCTTCGGCTATGTCGTATTGCAGCATAGCAATACGGAGAGTTCGTTATTTGCGTATTGGTTAAAGAGCATTTAAACTTAAATGATGACTATAGATTGGATAAACCAATCGTGCCTGCGCGATTTCCGTAGGGGTGCGATTCGTCGATAGGGCGGAATTCTGTATGAACAGACTTCGATCGATCCTTCTCGTCTGTGCAGCCAACGATCACGAAATATCGGCCTGGACATATGACGAGTTGCCAAAGCTGCTGAACCGGAAGGCTTTCATTACACCACTGCCTTTGGCGACGATCGCGGGACTGACGCCCGACGATATCGATGTGCATATTTGGGATGAACATATGCATGGCCCGGTGGACGATAGCCCCCTGCTCGAGACATGCGATCTGGTTGGGGTGACGGCGTTTTCCGCGCATCTGCGCCGCGCCCGCGCCATCGCCCGGGTTGCGCGGGCCAAGGGCCGGATGGTCGTGATCGGCGGCCCCGGGGTCACCGCCGCACCCGACAAATGCAAGTCGGATTTCGACGTGCTTTTCCTGGGTGAAGCCGAGGCGACCTGGCCGCGATTTATCGAGGAATATCGCTCCGGCACGCATGCGAAACTGTACCAGGATGCCGTGCTGCCCGATCTGGCGAACGCGCCCAAACCCCGTTGGGAGTCGCTGGCGCAGGACATCCCGTTTTATGTCACCGGCGGGGTTCAGGTGTCGCGGGGCTGCCCGTTCAATTGTGAATTTTGCGGAGTTTGGCAGACCTTTGGGCGCAAGATGCGAACCAAGCCGATCGACCTGGTGATCGACGAGGTTCGCACGTTGCAGCAGCTTGGCCTACGCAGCATTCTGTTTTGCTCGGATAACTTCGTCGGGACGCCGAAATACGCCAAGGAACTACTGCGCCGCGTGATCGACGAGAACCAGAAGCTGGACCAGCCGCTGCTATATTCGGCCGAACTGGACATTACGATCGCCCGCGACCCCGAAATGCTGGCGCTGCTGGCGGACGCCAATTTTTCGGGGCTGTTGATCGGTATCGAGACACCGAATGTCGCCAGCCTGAAGGAAACCCGAAAGCGCCAGAATTTGCGCGAAGACCTGGTGCTCACCGTTCGCCGGATTCAGTCCTATGGCGTGCCGGTCGATGGGTCGATCATCGTCGGGTTCGATCACGATACCCCCACAATCTTCCAGGAACAGTTCGAGTTCCTGCAGGCAGCGCAAATCCCGTTGCCCAAGATGCACATGCTCAAGGCTATCGCCGGCACCGAATTATACGACCGGCTGCACGCCGTGGGGCGGGTGATCGACGTTGCCATGCCGCACAGCGGCGGGTCGCAGGAATATCTCGACGCCGCCGTGCATACCAACATTCTGCCCGTCGGCATGACTCGCGAGGAGTTGATGAACGGCTATCTGTGGTTGGTCGAGAAAATCTTTGCCTGGGAGAATTTCGAGGAGAGGGTGAACGGCTTTGTCGACGGCGTAAGCCGTCAGCCGCAGGTTTCGTGGAGCGCGCCGTCCAAGGGGACGGCAAATTATTTGCGGACCTGCACCGATTCGTTCTCCGCCGAAGCCAGCGCGGCGATCCACCGCATCCTCGATCGGACCGAGGCGGAAAAGCCGTACATGCTCGAAACCGTCGCGCGGCTGTGTTTCCGGCACGTGTTTGAAGCGCGGCGCGTCCCGATCATGCGCCGCGAAATCCAGGATCAGGTCGTGCTCGAACTGGTGTGAAAGCTTGCCACCCCCGTCGCGGGCGGCCCCGCGCATCAGACCTAGGAGGCGAATTTGGTGAAAAAGAAAATCCTGCTGGTTTCGCCCGGCACCGAGCTGGAAAGCATCGACTGGATCGACCGCTACGCCAAGAACATCAAGCACCAGCCGGCCTATGTCGCCCCGCTGAGCATCGCCACCGTCGCCGGACTGACGCCAGATCGCTATGACGTGCAATTGTGGGACGAGGCGGTGCAAGGGCCGGCCGAACGCAACCTGGATGCCGGGTATGATCTGGTGGGAATCACCGGCTATTCGGACCATCTCAGTCGCGGGCTGATCGTGGCGGACGCCTTTCGCGCGCGCGGCATCCCCGTTGTTCTGGGCGGAGCGGGCATCACCGCGGCCCCGCATAAGGGCAAGGACCATGCCGACGCGATCATCGTCGGCGAGGCCGAGGCGACCTGGCCGCGCTTTCTGGACGATTTCGACGCCGGACGGGTGCTGTCGATCTATCGCGCGCCATTGACGGCGGAGATTGGCGACGCTCCGCCCCCGCGCTGGGACAGCATCGCCGCGATCATGCCCGACAGCTATAAAAGCGGATCGGTGGAAACCAGCCGCGGCTGCCCGTTCGACTGCGAATTTTGCGACGTGTGGAAGAAATTCGGGCGCAAGATGCGGACCAAGCCGGTGCCGCAGGTGCTGGACGAAATCCGGACGCTGGAGCGGATCGGCATGAAGCGGATCTATCTGGCCACCGACAATTTCATCGGCGCACCGAAATACGCCAAAGAGGTGCTGCGCGCACTCGCGCCGATGAACCGACAGTTTCGCTATCCGATGTCGTTCATGGCCGAACTGACGCTGACACTGGCGCAGGACACCGAAATGATGGCGCTGCTGGCGCAGGCCAATTTCACCCGCGTATTGATCGGACTTGAGTCGACCAACGAGGATTCGCTCAAGGAAACGCGCAAGCGGCAAAATCTGCGCGGCGACATGATCGCCAAATGCCGTACCATTGCTTCCTATGGGATCGGGATCACCGGCTCGTTGATCGTCGGGTTCGACAATGACGGCATCGGCGTGTTCGACGACCAGGCCAAGTTCATTCAGGAAGCGTTGATCCCGATTCCGCGGCTCAACATCCTGCGCGCGCTGGACGGCACCGATCTGTATGATCGCCTAGGTGCCGATGGCCGCCTGATCGACATGGATAAAACCTATTCGCGCGAAGAGCTTCGCTCGCTGACGCTGCCAACCAACCTGCTGTTCAACAAGATGCGCCGCTCGGAGCTGTATGAAGGGTTTCTCGCGCTGCAGGAGCAGGTGTGGAACTGGCGAAATTTCGAACCGCGCACGATCGGGTTCATCGACAATTTCACCAACCTGCCCGACCGCGGCGCAGACGACCGGCTCGATCGCGTCGTGCCCCAGTTGCAGGCGACGATGCGCCAACTGCCCGAGGCGGATGCGGGGGCGATCGATCGCATCCTGTCGCATGTGCGTGCCAAGGCCCCTGCCTATGTCTGGGAGATCGCTGCCGAGACGATGATTCAGGCCTATCACGCGGCGCAAATGCCCAACATGCGAAAGATGCTGACCCGGCAGGTTGCGATCGAGCGTCGGCTGGAGGCAAATGGTGGTTATGTTCCGCTGGAAATCGAGCCGGTCGTCGCCGAGTCGATTGCCGTTCCGGTTCTGGCGTGAGCGCAGCGTTGCCGCGCGGCGCGACGGCGTTCTGGTCGATGTCGGTGGGGGCGGACTGCGATCACTGGCTAGACCGGTGGTCGCGTTTGCTCGACGATCAGGAGCGCGCGCGGGCGTCGCGGTTTGTCTTTCCGCAACATCGCCGGGCATTCATCGCCAGCCACGCGCTGGTTCGAGTGATGCTGGGCAAACTGCTGGGTCGCAAACCGGCTTTGCTGCAGTTCGACCGCCACCAACTAGGGCGCCCTGAATTGATCGATACGGGGCGGATCAGCTTTTCGCTGTCGCATACCGACGACCTGGTTGCCTGTGCGGTGAGCGGTTCGGGCATTGTCGGCATGGATGTCGAGCCCGATCGCGGCCGGGCGGATTCTCACGCCATTGCCGAGCGTTTCTTCACGCCTGCCGAGGCACGAACGGTGCGAGAACAGGGGGACGGGGCGTTCGTCCGATTATGGACGCTCAAGGAAGCGTTTGTGAAGGCGACGGGCGAGGGCTTGCGGCGACCGCTCGACAGTTTTCAATTCGCGCTCGATCCGGTGAAACTGGAAACCGGCGGCGATGGGCAAGCCTGGCGCTTTGCCCAACTGAAGCCGTCACCTGTCCATTGGGCGGCGGTGGCGCTGCGCGATGCCCCGCCGCACGCATCGCCGCTGGCGTTGACATGCCGGACCTGCCGGCCCGAGAACTTGCAGTGACCGCGATGGTTTCTGACCCGGATGCAGCAATACCGTCCGCGAGCTGGTGTGTCTTGCCGTGGATGCATTTGTTCGTGGGCGAGAATGGCACGATGCGACCGTGCTGCATGGCGCTGGAAAACCCAGCAATGGTCAACCGCGATGCCGATGGCGCACCGATTACCGCCTATGACGGCGTACCGCTTGAGGAGAGTTGGAATTCGCCGTTCATGCGGACGATCCGGCGCGAGATGCTGCACGGCGAGCGGCCGGCGGCCTGCGCGCGGTGTTTTCGCGACGAGGATCTGGGGATTCGCAGCGAGCGCCAGATGTCGAACGAGACGTTCGGCAACCATATCGCCGAAGCGCTTGCGGCAACCGGAGCCGATGGTGAATCGTCGCCCGATCTGATCCGCAGCCTCGACATTCGGCTGGGCAATCGCTGCAATCTGAAATGTCGAATGTGTTCGCCGGTCTCTAGCCGGGCGACGCGGGCCGATTATGCGGCGCTATATGCGATCGAACCCGATGATCCGCGACTGGCGGCGCAGATCGGTCCCGAGGACTGGATGTCCTCCCCCGCGTTTCTGGACCTGTTCGCGGCATGTTCGGCGGGCGCGCAACGGATTCAGTTTTCCGGGGGCGAACCGCTGTTGATCCCGGAGATGAAGCTGTTGTTGCGGGGGCTGGTCGACCGCGGGCTCGCACCGGGGATCGACCTGTTTTACATCACCAATCTGACAACGCTGCCGGTGTTGCTTTTCCCATTGTGGCAGCAATTTCGCCGGGTCAGCTTTCTGGTGTCGCTCGATGCCATCGAAACGGCGGGCGAGTATATCCGCAATAATCTCAACTGGCCGCGGCTGGATACCAATTTGCGCCTGTTGAACGGCAAGGCAGCGCAGATTGGCTGTCGTAAGCCGCGTGTGAACGTAACGGTGCAGGCCTATAACATTCTGAGGATCGACGAGACTGTCAGCTATGTCGCCGAACAATTGCCGCAGTTCGGCCGCCCTAATTTAAGCCTGTTATATTATCCCGAGCATCTGGGCATCCGCGTGCTGCCAGCGCCGCTGAAGCAGGAGGCGACCCAGCGGTTGCGGCGATTGGCTGATCGGGTTCGCACCGGGTGGCCCGGTCAATGGAGCAGCGACGAGTCCGGCGATCTCGTCTCCACCATCGAGGCGATTATCGAGCATATGAACGGTGCCGATCGCGGCGATCTGCTCGACGAGTTTCGGCGCTGGACGCGAGTACTTGACGACCGTCGTGGGGAGAACGTGCACGTCGCGCTGCCCGAACTTGCACCGATTTTCGACGTCGCTTTTGCCGAGGAACCTGTCCGATGAACCAGCGTACAATCTCGCCCGCAGGGCATCTGGACGAGGTCCGCTGGCTCGACCTGCCATCGCATGGCGATCCACGCGGAACATTGACCGCGGTCGAAAGCGGCCAGGATGTGCCGTTCGACGTCAGGCGGGTCTATGTGCTGCACGACATCGTGGCCGATCGAGGGGGGCATGCGCACCGCGATACCCATCAATTGGTCACAGCAGTGGCCGGCGGGTTCGACCTGAGCCTGTCCGATGGCAGCAGCCGGCGGACCTATCGTCTGAACCGGCCAACGCGCGGGCTGTTGTTCGGGCCGATGCTGTTCATCACGATGACCGGCTTCCTGCCCGATACCCGCGTATTGGTGATGGCGAGTACCCATTATGACGGTGCGCGATCGATCCGCTCCTGGCCCGATTATCTGGCGGCGATCGGCCAATGAGCGGCGACCGCGCACGGCAGGACGAGGAAGCCATCCTGCGCTCGGCACTCACCAGCGATAGCGCGATCCAGCCACTGGCCACACTGCCCGGGTGGATTGAGCGGCAGTCGCAGCGGCTGAAGCTGGAGACGAAGCGCATACCCTTCGACGCGCTCGATCAATGGCGGTGGCTGCCCAATCCGGTGCGGTTGGCGCATGTTTCGGGCAAGTTCTTTGAAATGGAGGGTATTCGCGTTGAAAGCGAGTTTGGCGCATGTGCGGCGTGGGAACAGCCGATCATCCGCCAGCCCGAGATCGGCAATCTGGGCATCATCGCGCAACGCCTGAACGGCGTGCTCCATTTTCTGCTGCAAGCCAAGGTCGAGCCCGGCAACATCAACGGCATCCAGCTTTCCCCGACCGAGCAGGCGACGCGCAGCAATTACCTGCAAGTGCATAACGGCCAGGCCCCGCCCTTCCACGCCTATTTCCAGACACAAGGAAAAGGACGGGTGCTCGCCGATCGGCTGCTTGGCGAGCATGGTCATCGGTTCTTGCGCAAGCGCAACCGCAACGTGATTGTCGAAGTCGATGCCGAAACCGACCCGTTCGACCAAGACGGCTTTTGCTGGCTGACGCTGGGCCAGATCAAGCAGTTGATGCGGCAGGACAATCTGATCAATATGTCGACTCGATCGGTGCTGTCTTGCCTACCACTATCGCCTTGGGCGGGTCGACCGCGCATGTCGATGCCGGAGGAACACACGTTCGAGGGGGCGCTGATCGTCTCGCTTTACCAGCAGGACAGGCACCAGCACACGACCGGTGAATTGTTGAACTGGCTGGCATCGTTGCGGGCGCGCAATCATTTCAGAACCTATCGCCGTCCACTCGATCAGTTGGAGGGCTGGCGCTGCAATGACACCGAAATCACATCCGATCGCGGCACCCATGATTTTTCGGTGATCGCGGTTTCGGTGACCGCGGGGGGGCGGGAGGTGCGTAGCTGGTCGCAGCCGATGATCCATCATGTCGGCATCGGCACGGTCGGTTTCCTTTGCAGCCGGATCAAGGGCGTGATGCATTTGCTGGTCCGTGCCTGCCTGCCGCCGGGTGGCGATACATCGTTCGAATTAGGGCCGACGCTGTGCGTTTCGGCGGGATCGACTGGGGCAGTTGCGTCCGATCCGATCGCGGCGCTGTTCGTTGACCCTTCCCCTGAAAGCGTGCGCCATAATTCGATCCAGTCCGAAGAAGGCGGGCGGCTGAGCCATTATCGTAGTCGTTACCTGATTCTGGAGGTGCCCAGTGGCGATATGCCGGTGGCGCAGGACGATGCGCGCTGGATGACGCTTGGACAGCTTGCCGCATTCAACCATTTCGGCATGGTCAATATGGAAGCGCGAAACCTGCTGGCGTGCCTGGATTTCTGCCCCGACCCGATCGCAGCGCCGATCGAATGGCGCGCTGAACCTGCTGATCTGGCGATGTCGGGCTGACCTCTGCTACCGCGCCAGGCCCTGATGCAACATCGGGGCGAGGCTACGTCAAAAATGGAGCCTCGCTGTCCGCCTCTCGGGCTTGGTCCCGCGGGGTGGGGCGGACATGGCGAGGCTCCACCTATGGTCGGCACGTAGAGGGAGCACGCAGCCGATGTTGTTGGGATACCGTAGCTGTTGATATAAGCCCAATAGAAAGCCGGAGGCGGATTCGATAGCGAGCATCTATCGATCAGCGCGAGGTATTCGGTATCACGCATGCTGGGGCCGATTGGTTCAAGGATCCTGAACGCGGGAAATTTGCGTTATGCGCGCCGTGCCCGGTGCCGCGCCGGCGATTGGGGTCCGAATGCCGAAGGAATGTGCAGGAAAAAAAAGGAGCCTCGCGGTTCGATGGTCCCGGGGGGGAGGGGCGAACACGTTGCGAGGCTCCGTCGGCCGCTGGCGACCATGTCGCTTGCGGCTTCGATGTACAAAAATTACGCCGTGGCGCATCATAACTCAAATAGAAAGGCTGGCCCATAAGCGATAGTCAACGCCTATGGCATGCCAGGAGCGTTGTGGGCTTCGTCGATGCCCCTGAATGACTACGCCCAGTCGCGGCGAAGCGGTCGTACCGCCATCAGCATCAGCCCCGCTGCGATCAGGTAAAAGCCCAATGCCGCGACGGTCGAATAGCGCAGCGCCTCCGCGCCGAACCGCGCGGTCATCGAATCGGACATCGCCCCCATCACCCATGAGCCAAGGCCCAGGCCGATCAGATTGTTGATCAGCAGGAAACTCGCGCTGGCGGTGGCACGCATATGTGCAGGCACCAGCCCTTGCACCGCAGTGTTCACCGGACCCAGCCACAGGATGTTGAGGCCGTTGGGGATGAGGAACAGGAACCACGCGACGACCGGCGATGGCGCAAGCAGTGCGGCGGCGAAGAAGGGCACGGTGACCAGCCAGGCTATCGCGGGCAGCTTGGCATAGGCACCATGATCGCGCGTGCCAAAGCGATCGGCGAGGCTGCCACCCAGCAGCACCCCGGTCGATCCGCCGATCAGCAGCACGGTGCCGATGAAGAGTGCGGCGTCGAACAACTCGAAATCGAAGCTGCGGACCAGTACCGACGGCACCCAGAAAGCGAGGCCATAGCCGCACATCGAACTGAACCCGGCGGCAAAGCCCATCAGCCAGAAGCTGGGCTTGCGCGCCAGGATCGCGAATACTTCGCCTACCGGCGCGCGCGCGGTTGCAGTAGGGGCCACCGCGTCCGCCCCGCCGCGCGCCGGCTCGCGCACGATCAGCCGGAAGATCGGCGCGATCACGATGCCAGCTACTCCGACGACCACGAACGCGGTGCGCCAATCGACGGTCGCGGCGATATACCCGCCCAGGATCGCGCCGCCCGCCAGCCCCAGCGGCACGCCGAGCGAATAGATCGACAATGCCCGCGCGCGGCTTTCGGGGGGGAAATAGTCGGCGATCATCGCATAGGAGGGGGCAACCCCGCCGGCTTCGCCGACCCCGACGCCAAGGCGATAGGCAAAAAGCTGCCAGAAGCTGGTCGCGGTGCCGCATAGCGCGGTGAAGCCGCTCCACACCACCAGCGACCCGGTGATCACCCAGCTTCGGCTGGTGCGATCGGCGAGCAGCGCCAGCGGGATCGCCAGCGTCGAATATAGCATCGCAAAGGCGATGCCGCCAAGCGCGCCAAGCTGGGTATCGGTGAGCCCCAGATCGGCCTTGATCGGCTGGACCAGGATGCCGAGAATCTGCCGGTCGAGGAAGTTGAAGATATACACCAGCAACAGCATCGCGAGCACGAGCCCGCGATAGGCCGGGGTGACGGGGCGGGTGGTGGCCTGGGTCATGGCGATACTTGTGCCACGCCGTTGACCCGACCGCCATGAGGCTGCGTGGCCATCACCATGCTTAGAACCCGGCGCGTCAGAACTTCACCGCGAAGGTCGCGAACAGCTGACGCGGGTTGCCGTAAAAGGCGGTGACGACCCCTTCGCGGCCAAGCGCCGGGGTGATGCCGCCGCTGGGGGTGAGCACCGGTGCCTGGTTCACCGGATTGCCGACCGCGAAGATATAGCCCGAATTGATATAGCGTTCGTCGGTCAGATTCTTGCCGTGCAACCCGATCGAATAAGCACGCTCGGGGCCGAAGCTGTAGTTGATGCTGGCATCGAACAGCGCATAGCCCGGCTGGTCGAGAAAGGGGTTGGGGATTTCGAACTGGGTGACGTCGCTGCGATACGACACCGTGGTCGATGCGTTGAGTTCGCCCGCCCCGACCGCCGCGACCGCGCCCAACGTGCCGCTGGCAGTCCATTCGGGGGTGTTCTGGATACGGCGCGACGCCGCGACATCCTGGCCGGTCGGGCCGATGAAGCTGTCATATTTGGCGTCGATATAGCCCATCGTTCCCGCCAGCGTGACCTGTGACCCCGGCCCGGCGAAGCCACGCGCGAGGCGGGCGAACAATTCGGCCTCCAACCCCTTGAACGTCGCGGCGGCGGCGTTGGTGGTAACGCCGGCGAACCCTTCGAAAATGCCGTCATTATTGGCATCGACGCCGACCGAGCCTGGCACCTGGACATCGCGATAATCGGCGTAAAAGCCGGTGAGTTGATAGGTAAAGGCGCGGTCGAACAGCGATCCTTTCAGGCCGATCTCATAGCTGTCGACCTCTTCGGGATCGAACAGGAAGAAATTATAGATGTCGTCATATTGGATGCCCGGGACGCCATTGCTGTTGGGGGCGATGTTCGCGCTGCCGCGCGGATCGAAGCCGCCGCCCTTGAAGCCCTTGGCATAGGAGACATAGGCCAGCATGTCCTCGGTCGGCTTGATCGAAATCGAGGCGCGCGGGGTCCATTTCTTGAACGTCGCCTCGCCGGTGAAATCGGTGATCGGTGCGCCGAGATTGACGCCGTTACCGCCAAAGGCGGGATCGGCCCCGCCCAGGCGGTTCGCCTTGAAAATGTCCGAGCGCCGCGTGTCGCTGGTATAGCGGACGCCGCCCGCCAGGCTGAGCCAGTCGGTGACGTCGAAGGTGAAGTCGCCGAACACCGACCAGGTGTCGGTCCGCACATCGCCCGCGGTCTGCTGGCCGAAACCCGCCGAAACCGGCAGCCCGAGCGCAGGGCCGGTGGTGGCGAGGATCACGTCGAACTTGGTCGAAGCCTCGGCATCGAGATAGTAGAAGCCGAGCAGACCGTTCAGCCGATCGCTTTCGTACAGCAGCTGGAATTCCTGGCTGATCTGCTCGTTGCGATAGACTGCGGGCACATCGACATCGACGGCGGGCAGGGCGTCGAAATCGATCGGGGTGAAGCTGCGATCCTGCCGCCACGCACTGATGCTGCGCAGGGTGAAGGCATCGGACAATTGCGCGTTGACGTTGATCGCCAGCCCGCCGGCTTCGATGTCGTTGACTGGGTTGGCCAGGCCCGCGCGGGTGTCGAATTCGTTTTCGAGTACCGGCGCGCCCGATTGCAGGCCGGGGATCAGGCGGTGGCCGTTGCGGGCGTTGGATTTGTCGTGGGTGTAATCGCCCGCGATCCGCACGAACAAGCGGCTGTCGGGCGTTTCGAACTCGATCGTGCCGCGACCGGCCCAGATGTCCTTGTTATAGTTTTCGATCCCCAAAGTGAGGTTATCGCCGAAGCCGCCCCGGCTGAGCCGCGCGCCGGCCACGCCGATGCGGATACCTTGCGCGATCGGGGCCGAGATACTGACCACGCCGTCGGCCTGGTCATAGCTGCCATAGGTGCCGCGCAGCCGGACCGACAGATCGTCGGGAAGCTGGCGCGTGACATATTTGATCGCGCCGCCGATGGTGTTGCGGCCATAGAGCGTGCCCTGCGGCCCGCGCAGCACCTCGATCCGCTCGACATCGTAAATATCGAGCAGCGCCGCCTGCGGGCGATTGAGGTACACATCGTCGAGATACAGGCCGACGCCAGCCTCGAAGCCGGGCACCGGATCCTGCTGGCCGACGCCGCGAATAAAGGCGGTGAGCGTCGAATTGGTGCCGCGCGACGGCTCGAGCGTGACGTTCGGCGTGGTGCCGCCGATGTCCGACAGATCGATCGCACCGCGCGCCTCCAGCGCTTCGCCCGAATAGGCGGTGATCGCGATCGGCACGTCGAGCAGGCTTTCATCGCGGCGGCGAGCGGTGACAATGATGTCCTGATCGCCTAGCGCACTGATGTCGCGCGATGCTTCCGGGGTTGCGGCTAGTGTATCGGCGGTTTCCTGCGCCTGGGCGGTTGCCGCCGAAAGCGCGAGTATCGCCGCCGACATGTTGAGCGTGAAACGGGTGTTCGAATGCAGACGTGCCATGCGGTATCCCCTCTTTGCTATGGGCACCCGTCGCTGCGGGTTGTGCCTCTTTGTTGGTAGGCGTTATACTGACACATGAACCGGTTTTCAACTTTAGAATGAAGAGGGGATGATCATTGTCTGAAGCCGAGGAAACGGTCGAAGGCGCGAGTGCGGGCAAAGAACCACGCACGGCACGCGGCCGACGGACGCTGCGCGCGATCCTGGATGCTGCCGCGCTCGAATTCGGGGAACGCGGTTTTCACGAAGCGTCGATCAGCGGGATCACCCGGCGCGCGGGCGTGGCATTGGGCAGTTTCTATACCTATTTCGATTCGAAGGACGAGGTGTTCCGGGCGCTGGTGCGGGATATGTCGGGGCGGGTGCGCGACTATGTCGGCCCGAGCGTTCGCGCCGCGCCCGATGGCATCGCCGCCGAAAGCGCCGGACTGGAGGCGTTCATCGCCTTTGTCCGCGAGCATAAGGAAATCTATCGGATCATCGACGAGGCCGAGTTCGTCGACCCCGAATCCTTCCGCCTGCACTACACGACAACGGCGGAACGCATCGCCGCCCGGTTATCGGCAGCGGCGGAGCGCGGCGAAGTTCGAAGCGATGTGGACGAAGTGCACGCCTGGGCGGTGATGGGCATGAACGTGTTTCTGGGGCTTCGCTATGGCGTGTGGCGCGAGGACGGCACCCCGGCGGACATCGCCGAGACTGTTGCCGATTTCCTGCGACATGGCCTGCAGGGAACGCGGAAAGGAAGTGCGGCGGCGAAGCGGCGATGAGTAGGTGACAAAAACGCGGAGCTGTTTACCAGTAAAAACATCTTGCACCCCCGCAAATCTTCCGCGATTGAAGGCGCTGGCGCACGAAAGTTGCGTGGGGGAGTGGTCGATGGGCGATGCCAGCGCCGATAGTGCGAATGCAGGCGGCACGCGGCATGTGCTGTTGCTCGACCTGAAGGACGAAGCGGCGGCGATTGCGCGCTATGAGCAGGCGCATCGGCCCGGCGGGGTGCCGGCGTCGGTGGTGGCGAGCATCCGTACTGCCGGTATAAGCGACATGCGGATCTATCGGTGCGGCAATCGGCTGGTGATGCTGATGGAGACTGATGCGTCGTTCGACCCGGTGGCCAAGGCGGCAGCCGATGCCGCGAACCCCGATGTTCAGGCGTGGGAAGCGCTGATGGACACGTTGCAACAGCGCCTGCCGTTCGCGGCCGAGAACGAGAAGTGGGTGGCTGCGTCGCCCATCTTCGACCTTATTCAGCATATCGGGGATTAGTGCATGCGATTGAAGGGAAAACGGGCGCTGGTGACAGCGGCCGGGCAGGGCATCGGGCGTGCCGTTGCCGAGGCGTTTTTGCGCGAGGGCGCGCAGGTCTATGCCGCTGACATCAATGTCGCGCCGCTGGAGGGGGCAGAGGGGCTGGTGCCGCTATGGCTCGACGTGACCGACACCACTGCGATCAAGCTGTTGCCGCAGCAATTGGGGCCGATCGACGTGCTGTTCAACGGCGCGGGCGTGGTGCATGCCGGGACCATCCTGGAATGTAGCGACGCCGATTGGGACCAGGCATTTTCGCTGAACGTCACCGCGATGTTCCGGCTGATCCAGGCATTCCTGCCCGGCATGGTCGAGCGGGGCAGCGGATCGATCCTGAACACCGCGTCGGTTGCATCGTCGCTGATCGGCGTCCGCGGGCGCTTTGCCTATGGCGCGTCGAAGGCGGCGGTGGTCGGCATGACCAAATCGGTGGCGGCGGATTATGTCGCCAGCGGCATCCGCTGCAACGCGATTTGCCCCGGCACGATCAAAACGCCTTCGCTGCTCGCGCGCATCGAGGCGCAGGCCGAAAAGACCGGCGTTTCCTTTGCCGAGACCTATCAGGGCTTTGCCAATCGCCAGCCGATGGGCCGGCTGGGCCGCGTGGAGGAGATCGCCGCGCTGGCAGTGTATCTGGCGTCGGACGAAAGCAGCTTCACCACTGGGACGGTATCGGTGATCGACGGCGGGTGGACGGTCGAATGAGCAGGATCACCGGGCTTCGCACGATCGACGTTCGCTTCCCCACCAGTGATTCGCTGGATGGTTCGGATGCGATGAACCCCGATCCGGATTATTCGGCGGCCTATGTCATCCTGGAGACCGATAGCGGGGTGGAGGGGCATGGCCTGACCTTCACGATCGGGCGCGGCAACGACATCTGCGTCGCCGCGATCGAGGCGATGCGCCATCTGGTGGTGGGGATCGAGCTGGATTGGTTGCGCGAAAATCCCGCGCGGTGCTGGCGGCATCTGACCGGCGACAGCCAGCTTCGTTGGATCGGCCCCGAAAAGGGCGTCATCCATCTGGCCACCGGCGCGGTCGTGAACGCGCTATGGGACTGGTGGGCGAAGGCTGAGGGCAAGCCGGTGTGGCGGCTGGTGGGCGAGATGACCCCCGAACAGCTCGTCGGCGCGATCGATTTTCGCTATATCACCGATTGCATTACGCCGGACGCGGCGCTGGCGCTGCTGACCGCGCGCGGTCAGGGCAAGGCCGAGAGGGTGCAGGCGCTGATCGAGCGCGGCTATCCCTGTTACACCACCTCTGCCGGGTGGCTTGGCTATTCGGACGAAAAGCTGGCGCGGCTGGCGCGCGAGGCGGTGGATGCCGGGTTCCGTCACGTCAAGCTGAAGGTCGGGCGCGACCTGGAGGACGATGTCCGCCGGTTGCGGGTCGCGCGTGAAGCGGTGGGGCCGGATGTCGCGCTGATGATCGACGCCAACCAGATGTGGGAAGTCGATGAGGCGATCAACTGGGTCAACGCGCTTGCCTTTGCCCAGCCCTGGTTCATCGAGGAGCCGACCAGCCCCGACGATGTCGAGGGGCATCGCAAGATCCGCCAGGGGATCGGCAAGGTCGGCGTCGCGACCGGCGAGATGTGCCAGAACCGCGTGTTGTTCAAACAGTTCATGATGCGCGAAGCGATCGACGTGGTGCAGATCGACGCCTGCCGCCTGGGCGGGTTGAACGAGGTGCTGGCCGTGCTGCTGATGGCCGCGAAATATGAGCTGCCGGTCTGTCCGCATGCCGGCGGCGTTGGCCTTTGCGAATATGTTCAGCATCTGGCGATGATCGACTATCTGTCGTTCGCTGGAACGCAGGCGGGGCGCGTCGTGGAATATGTCGATCATCTGCACGAGCATTTCGTCGACCCGTGCGTCATCCGCGACGCCGCCTATATGCCGCCCGAACTGCCCGGCTTTTCGATCGAGATGAAGCCGGCATCGCTCGAGCAGTATCGCCATCGCGGCACCGCGACATGAATTTGGAGCTGGCCGGAAAGATCGTCATCGTCACCGGCGGCGGATCGGGCATCGGTGCCGCCACGACGCAGGTGCTGGCGCAGGAAGGCGCGGTGCCCGTCGTGGTCGCGCGCACCCCGCTGGAGCCTGATTTCGAGCGCGAAGTCCGCGCATCCTGCCCCGAGCTGCTGTTCATCGCGACCGAGCTTGGCGAGGTCGATCAATGCCGGGCGGCGATCGCGGCGGTGATCGCGCGCTTTGGCCGGATCGATGCGCTGGTCAACAATGCCGGCACCAATGACAGCGTGTCGCTGGAAGCTGGTCCCGAAGCGTTCGAGGCATCGCTTCGCGGCAATCTGACGCATTATTACACGATGGCGCATCTGTGCCTGCCGCATCTGCGCGCGGCAAAGGGCGCGATCGTCAACGTGTCGTCGAAAGTGGCGTTGACCGGGCAGGGCGGCACCAGCGGCTATGCCGCTGCCAAGGGCGCGCAACTGGCGCTGACCCGCGAATGGGCGGCGGCGCTGGCGCGCGACGGAATCCGCGTGAATGCGGTGGTGCCAGCCGAGGTGATGACGCCGCTCTATCGCCAGTGGATCGATTCACTCGACGCGCCCGATGAAAAGCTGAAGGCGATCGAACGCAGCGTGCCGCTGGGCCACCGGCTGACCAGCCCGCGCGAAATCGCCGACACCATCGCCTTTCTTTTGTCGCCGCGCGCCAGCCATGTCACCGGGCAATGGATGGTGGTCGACGGTGGCTACACGCATCTGGATCGAGCGCTGGGTTAAAAACATCGCCGGGAAGCTCGCACAGACGGGCAGCGGCATCAGGAGAGCTGTCATCGTGCCTACCCGTACTGCCCTGTTGCCGGTCATCTTGATCACCAGCCTCTTTTTCCTGTGGGGGATGGCGAACAATCTGAACGACATCCTGATCACCCAGTTCAAAAAGGCGTTCGTGCTGACCGATCTGGAAACAGGTCTGGTCCAGTCGGCCTTTTACCTGGGCTATTTCGTCTTTGCGCTGCCCGCCGGGCTGTTGATGCGCGCCTATGGCTATAAGGCGGCGGTGATTTTCGGGCTGTTGCTGTACGGGGCCGGGGCGCTGCTATTTTATCCGGCGGCGCAGGCGGCGGAATATCGCTATTTCCTGATCGCTTTGTTCGTGATCGCAGCGGGCCTCGCCTTTCTGGAGACTGCCGCCAATCCGCTGATCACCGTGCTGGGGCCGACCGAGACCGCCGCGCGCCGGCTGAACCTGGCCCAGGCGTTCAATCCCGCCGGGTCGATTACCGGGCTGTTGATCGGCAAATATGCGATCCTGTCGGGGATCGAGCATAGTGATGCCGCGCTGAACGCGATGCCGGCGGCGCAGCAACAGGCGTTCCTGCTGGCCGAAACCCGCGCGGTGCAGGGGCCGTATATCGCGATCGGCCTGTTCGTGCTCGCCTGGGCCGCGCTGGTGGCGATCGCTCGCTTTCCGGCTGCGGCGTCGCGGCCGGTCCAGGTCGAAACCGCGACCATCGGCTGGCGGCAATCGATCACCGGGCTGTTTGCACGGCCACGGTTCCTGTTCGGCGTGATCGCGCAGTTCTTTTATGTCGGCGCGCAGGTCGGCGTGTGGAGCTACACCATTCGGTACGCGCAGGATGCGACCGGCATGGGGGAGCGTTCGGCCGCAGACTGGATCATCGCGGCGACCCTGCTGTTTCTGGTCGGGCGGTTCGTTGGGGTCGCGTTGATGCGGCGGGTCACGCCGGTTCGGCTGATGGCGATCTATGCCGCGATCTGCGTGGCGCTGGCGCTGGGCGCGGCGGTGTTGCCGGGCATGGCCGGGCTGGTGGCGCTGACCGCGATCAGCTTCTTCATGTCGGTGATGTTCCCCACCATCTTCGCATTGTCGGTCGAGGGGCTTGGACCCTATGCCTATACCGGCTCTTCGCTGGTGGTGATGGCGATCGTCGGCGGCGCGGTGCTGACCCCGGTGATGGGCGCGGTTTCGACGGTGGCGGGAATCCAGGCGGCGATGCTGGTGCCCGCGTTCTGCTTCGCGGTGGTCACCGCCTTTGCACTGAGCAATTTGCGCGGGGGCCGGTCAGCCTGATGTCGCCCGCATGCTGATCGATTCCCACCAGCATTTCTGGGCGATCGAGCGGCCCGAAGTCGCCTGGCCGCCGGCGGAATTGGCGGCGATCCACCGCAGCTTCGACGTCGGGGATTTGCGCGCGGCGGCAGAGGGGCTGGGGTTGACCGGCACGGTGCTGGTGCAATCGCAGCCCGATGATCGCGATACCGACTGGCTGTGCGAACTGGCGGCGCGGGAGCCGCTGGTGCTGGGGCTGGTCGGTTGGGCCGATTTGTTGGCGAACGATGCGCCACAGCGGATCGCAACCCTTTCGGCGCGGCCAAAGCTGCGCGGGCTGCGCCCGATGTTGCAGGCGTTGCCGACCGAATGGATATTGCAACCGGGGCTGGCGCCGGCGCTGCGCGCGATGGCCGATGCCGGGCTGTCGTTCGATGCGCTGGTCGTGCCGGGGCAATTGGCGGCGGTGGAAGCCTTTGCCAAAGCCTGGCCGCAAATCCCGGTGGTGATCGACCATGCGGGAAAGCCGGCGATCGGCGGCGCGGGCTGGCGCGAGTGGAGCGCGGCGATCGAGCGGCTAGCTGCGCTGCCGCAGGTGCATGCCAAGCTGTCGGGACTGTTGACCGAAGCGCCACCCGGGGCGGGGGACGAGGTGATCGCGCCCTATGTCGCGCATCTGATCGCCTGTTTCGGTGCGGATCGGCTGATGTGGGGCAGCGACTGGCCGGTCGTGACGCTGCGCGCATCCTATGCCGACTGGCTGCGGCGCGCCGATCGGCTGGCCGGGCTGACGGGCGATGCGCGCCAGGCGGTGATGGGCGGAACCGCCCGGCGATTTTACCGGCTATCGGGCGAGCCGGGGCGCGAACCGGGCGTTTAGGCCAATCCCGCCCCTTCGAGGCGGATGACCGGCAGCAACGCGCCATCGGCAGCCGGCGGCAGGGTCAGCGTCAGCCCGTCCGAGGCGCGGCGCAGCGCGACTTCGCCGCCGCCCAGCAACGTCGCGCGTTCGATCCGGCCCGCAGCCCCGGTGCCCAATGCCTTGATCGTCACCGGCGTATCGGGCCAGCCGAGCAGGATGACGTTGAGCGCGCCGCCGCCGGTGGTGAACCGCACGTCGCGCGCGCCAAGCTTGGCGGCTTGCCCTTCATTATGCATGCCGCCCGACAAACCGGTCGGTCCCTCGCCATAGATGCGCCAGGGGCGGGTGCCGTAGATTGCCGAGCCGTGGGTCGCGAGCCAGCCGCCGATCTGGTCGACGATCCGCTCTTCTTCGCTGTCGATCGTGCCGTCGCCGCGCAGCGGCACCGACAGGAGCAGATTGCCGTTCTTGGCCACGACATCGGCGAGGCGTTGCAGCACTTGCCGCGCCGGAACGTAGGATTTGTCGAGAAACCGGGCGCGATTATAGTGCCAGTCGCCGATGCAGGTGCAGGTCTGCCAGGGTTCGTCGCGCAGCCGATCGGAAAAGCCGCGCTCGATATCCTCGACCATCGCCTGGCGCTGGAACGCCGAGAGGTTCTTGCCCGTCAGTACGACATCGGTGCGCCCCGAGCGGCCGACGGCGTGGTTATAATAATGCGCCAGCGCCTCGAGCCCGACCGGGCCGAAGGGAAGGCCGTAATCGTCGAAATAGACGAGGTCGGGATTATAGCGTTCGACCAGGTGCCGTTGCCGGGCGAGCCAGCCGGCGACGAATTCGAGATTGGCGGCGGGGGCGAATTCCACCCAGCGACCGCTGGTGGCGTCGCGCCACGCATCCGTCTGCGCGATCGTGGTGAAGCCGCCGGGCGGGGCCATCACCGCGCCGGTATAGAGCGCCTGGGGATCGAGCCCGTCCCACCAGGTGCCGGCACCATCGGCTTTGGTCAGGCGCGCGGCGTCGTAACGCTGGCCTGCGCGCGGTCCTTCGGCGTCATAGCCATAGGCGGTCTGCCACCAATGCCATGCGTGGCTGGTATGATTGCTGACGCCGAAGCGAAGCCCCTCGGCGCGGGTGGCCTGTTCCCAGCCGCGCACGATGTCGCGCTTGGGGCCGACGCGGGTGCTGTTCCACGGGTGCGGGCTGTCGAACAGGTCGAGATTGTCATGGTGGCACGCCATGCCGACGATGTAGCGCGCACCCGCGGCCTTATAGCGGCGGACCAGCGCGGCGGGATCCCATGCCTGCGCCTTCCACGTGCCGATAATGTCGAGAAAGCCGGTATCGGCGGGATGGCCATAGGTTTTCAGGTGGTGATCATAGACCGAATTGCCCTGCTGATACATTTGCCGCCCGTACCAGTCGCCCGCCTCGGGCTGGCATTGCGGTCCCCAATGGCCCCAGATGCCGAACTTGGCGTCGCGGAACCAGTCGGGCACCGTATAGGCGTCGGCCAGCGAGGACCAGTTGGGCTGGATCGTCGGGGCGGTCTGGGCGCGGGCGGCGGTGGCTGCCGACAATGCTGCCGATCCGGCCAGGAAGTCGCGACGTTTCATGCGGCTGCTGCCTTGCGCGAGGGGTGGGCCAGAAAGGCGGTGTGCATCGGCATCGCCGCGACGCCGCGCCCGATCAGCGCGCGCATGCGGGCGAGCGTTTCGGTGCGCTGTTGCACGCTTTGCGCGGCGACCGGGTCGGATTTGCGCGGCCACAGGCCCTGACCCAGCATCACTGCGGTCCAGCTGGGTTCGCGAAACAGCTCGCCCGGATCGAGCATCAACCGGCCATGCACCGCGAACAGGCCGATGCGGTCGGCCAGCGTCTGGGGGAGTTCCATCGTGCGGACATGGTTCCACAACGGCGAATCCTCGCGCCGAGTGAGGTGATAGTGCAGGATGACAAAGTCGCGCACCGCTTCGAACTCGCGAGTCATCAGGCGGTTGTATTCGGCGCTGGTGGCGGGATCGAAATCGCCATCGGGGAACAGCGACATCAGCGTCACGATCCCTGCCTGCACCAGATGGATGCTGGTCGATTCGAGCGGCTCCAGAAACCCGGCGGCCAGGCCCAGCGCTACGACATTGCCGTTCCAGAAACGCTGTCGCCGGCCGGTGGTGAACCGTAGCAGGCGCGGGTCGGCGGTGGCCGGTCCGTCGAGTGCCGCCAGCAAATCGGCCGTGGCCTCGTCATCGGAGATATAGCGGCTGCAATAGACATGGCCGTTGCCGACGCGATGTTGCAGCGGGATTCGCCATTGCCAGCCGGCGGTGCGCGCGGTCGATCGGGTGAAGGGCATCGGCGCGGCATCGGCGACGCTGGGCACCGCCACCGCGCGGTCCATCGGCAGCCAATGCGACCAATCGACATAGCCGGTTTGCAGCGTCTGTTCGATCAGCAGGCCGCGAAAGCCCGAGCAATCGATGAACAGGTCGCCTTCGATCCGCTGGCCATCGGCGGTGACGACGGCGGCGACATGACCGCGCGAGTCTTGCTCGACATCGACGATACGCCCCTCGATCCGGGTGACGCCGCCGGCGATGGCGCGTTCGCTGAGGAAGCGGGCATAGCGGACGGCGTCGAAATGCAGCGCATAGGCCATGCGCGAATGGACATGCGCCGGATCGTCGACCGGGCGGACGAACCGGCCAGCATAGGCCGCCTGGGTGACCAGCGAATAGTCCGCCAACGCGCCGTCGCGGGCGCACAGCCAATGCTGGTGAAAGGGGATGCCGTTCAGATCGGCCCCGAAATGGCCGAAGGGATGAAAATAGCGCTCACCGATCGCGCCCCAGTCGCGAAACTCGATCCCGAGCTTGTAGGTAGCGCCCGTTGCGCGGATCAGTTCGTCTTCGTCGATGCCGAGCAGCCGGTTGAATTGCAGGATCGGCGGGATCGTCGCTTCGCCGACGCCGACGGTGCCGATGTCAGCCGATTCGACCAGCGTGATGCTGAATTGGCCGGGGCCGAACTGGTGCGCGAGCACCGCCGCAGCCATCCATCCGGCGGTCCCACCACCGACGATCACCACACGCCGGACTGGTCCCGCGCTCATCAGATCCTCCCGATTCTGCTTTATCTGTGTTCATCGATAGCGGGGCCTTCGTAAATATGAAAGTCGCGCTTGATCACTTCATATTTAAAAGATAAGTCTACCAATGACAACGATTACGCTGAGCTGAAGCGGAAAACCGCTCTCGATGACGGCGACGTGGGGGGATACTGATGCGTGTAACCAAAAATCTATCGAACCCGGCGTTGCGGGGCGGCGCGTCGGCGATTGCGATGGCGCTGTTCGGTGCCTGCGCTCCGCAGGTTGCCTGGGCGCAGGACCGCGTCGAAGCGCCGGCGGAAGACCAGGCCGCGCAGGACGACACGGGTGAAGTCGATGAGATCGTCGTCACCGGGCTGCGCCAGTCGCTGGCAAGCGCGCAATCAATCAAGCGCAACGCCGATCAATTCGTCGATTCGATCACCGCGCAGGACATTGGCCGCTTGCCCGACGTCAACGTTGCCGAAGCGTTGCAGCGGATTTCGGGCGTGCAGATCACGCGCAATCGCGGCGAAGGCAGCGGCGTCGCGGTTCGCGGCCTGACCCAGGTGCGTACCGAATTGAATGGCCGTGATATTTTCTCGGCCAGCGGCGGGCGTGGCCTGTCGTTCGAAGAGGTCGGTTCCGAACTGCTGGCGGGTGTCGACGTGTACAAGAACCCGTCGGCCGATCTGGTCGAGGGCGGATTGTCGGGCACGGTGAATTTGCGGACTCGGTTGCCGTTCGATCAGTCTGGTCAATTGATAGCGGTAACCGGCGGCGTAACCTATTATGATCTCATCGAAAAAAGCGGTCAGCAGCTAGCGGGGCTTTACAGCAACCGCTGGGACACCGGGATCGGCGAAATCGGTTTCCTGGCCAATGTCGGCTATCAGACCACGTCGTTCCGCGAAGACACGGTCGTCACCGAGCCGTTTTATCAGCGTGGTCCCGCCGCACCTGGGGTGCAGACGCCGATCAACGGGTTCGCGAATCAGACCGTGTTGTTGCCGCACGGCGGCGGGTTCGAAACCGCTTATGGCGATCGCGAGCGGCTGAGCGGTGCGGCGGCGCTGCAATGGCGTCCAACATCTGGGCTGGAATTCTACGCGCAGTATTTCCGGGCGGATTACAAGTTCAACGAAGCGGGCAATTCATTCTTTGCCTATGGCTCGGATTTGCTGCCGTCACCCAATCGTCCGTTTACCGTCGATGAAAATGGTATCGTTCGCACCGGTTATCTTTCCAATCCCGGCGTCGATTCGGTTAATTTCGGTACGGTGCGCGACACCAGCACGACCGATATTTCGGGCGGGGTCCGCTGGGATGTCACCAGCAATCTGCTTCTGACGGTGGATTATCAGCATATCGATTCGACCGTCGAACAGACGACGATGAACCTCACCGCAAGCGCGCTGAATCCGCGTACCAGCGTGCCGGGTGCAGGCCAAAGCTATGATCTGTTCTTCGACATCAGCGGCGATGTGCCGGTGTTCCAATCGACTACGCCGGGATATTTCAGCAACCTTGCCAATTACGGCATGACCGCGATCCTGCCCTATGGCGAAATGAACGACGCGGCGGCGGATGCGCTGCGCGCCGATCTGACCTGGGATTTCGGCGATGACGGGTTCATCCGCGACGTCCGCGTCGGCGGTCGCTACACCGAAAAAAGCGCGATCAACCGCAACACCACCTATGGCACCTGGTCAGCGATCGGCCAGAGCTGTGCCAACTGGTCGGGCGATTGCAAGCGGCTTTCGGACTTCCCGCAATTCGCGCAGCCCAACCCGTTCCAGGCAGACCTGCTGCGCGGCAGTGCCCGCGATACCGTGTTCGGCCCGGTCTGGCAGTTTGCAGACAATCTGGTGCTCAACCCGCAGGCGGCGTTCGATGCGGTGCGCCAAGCTAGCGGCCAGCAGGTCGAGTTCCGCGACTATGATTCTCCCGACGCCTTTTTGGGTACGATCAACGAAAAAACCTATGCCGCCTATGTCCGCGTGGGATTTGGCGGAGAAGTGGGGACGGTGACCTTCGACGGTAATGTCGGGGTGCGCGCGGTGCGGACCGAGACGCTGGCGTCGGGCCGCCGCCTGCTCACCTATCGCGATCCCGCCGCAACCGGGGGCGTCGGCACCAACGTTCCCAACATCATCGTCGACGAGGATTTCAGCGGCGGGCGTAATTTCGACCGGTATCTGCCAAGCGCCAACATCAAGGTGAATCTGACCGAGAAGCTGCTCCTTCGCGGCGCATTTTCGCAGAATTTCTCAAGGCCAAGTTTCGCGCAACTGAACCCGCAGTTTAATCTGCAGCCAAGCTATACCGATGCTGGCGACGTCCGCGCATTGGTGCCCAATGTCGCGACGCCGGGTACGCCTTATGATCCTGTTACCAATCCATATGTCGGCACCGGCACCGCGCTTGGCGATCCGAACCTGAAGCCTGAGGAAGCGACCAGCTATGACCTGGCGCTGGAATGGTATTTCGACAATGTCGGTTTCGTGTACGTCACGGGTTTCTACAAGAATCTGAAGAACCTGCTGGTCGAACGTGCGGCGGCGCCGGTGTTCGAGCAATTGCCAGGGGTGGGCAATGTCCGCTTCAACGTTCGCCGCTGGGTGAATGAATCCGAAGGCTATGTTCGCGGGTTCGAAGTGGGCGGGCAGAAATTCTTCGACTTCCTGCCGGCACCGTTCGACGGGCTGGGGGTGCAGGCCAACTACACCTTTGCCGACAGTGACGCCGGCGTCACCGCAGCCGGCGACATCAACAGCACCACCGAAATCAGCGTTCCGCTCGTCAACCTGTCGAAGCACAGCTACAATCTGGTCGCGCTGTACGATAAGAACGGACTGAACATGCGGGCCGCCTATAACTGGCGCAGCAGTTTCCTGCAGGGGACGGCGAATACCGGCACCCAGAACCTGCCGATCTTTGGCGAGGCCTATGGCACGCTCGATGCGTCGATCACCTATGACGTGACGCGGCAGTTCGCGATCACCGTCGATGCGCAGAACCTGCTCGATACCGCGTTCAAATCGTATCAGATATTCGATGATCGCCCGCGCGATTATGGCATCAACGATCGCCGTTTTTCGGTTCGCGCGCTGGTGCGGTTCTAACCATCTTGCCCTGTTCCTTCCACCTGGCCGGACGAACCCTGGTTTGTCCGGCCATTTTTATAGGTGGTTGCCGCCCGGTGCGGTGGCTGCTTAACTCCTGCCGATGAACGACCTTGCAAGCGTGGCAGTGCCGGCGGAAGCGCCTCTGGATGACGATCGCCGCTACAAGGCGCCGGCGCTGGAAAAGGGGCTCGACATATTGGAGCTGCTGGCAGCGGAAGCGGAGCCGCTGACGCTGACCGGGATCGTGCATCGGTTGGGGCGATCGCATGGCGAATTGTTTCGCATGGTCCAGGTGCTCGAATATCGCGGCTATCTGGAGCAGGATCCGGTGAGCGACGGATATCGGCTGACCGATCGGTTGTTTTCGCTGGGCATCCAGCAGCCACGCACGCGCAATCTGATCGAACTGGCGCTGCCGATCATGCGGCAAGTGGCGTCGGAATGTGGGCAGGCCTGCCATCTGGCGCTGCATTCGCAGGGCGAGATGGTGGTGGTGGCGCGGATGGAATCGAGCGAACAGATCGGCTTTTCGGTGCGGGTGGGCTATCGCAAGCCGCTGATGCAGGCAGCCTCGGGGCTGGTGCTCTATGCCTTTCAGCCCGACGATGTGCGTGCGCGCTGGGAAGCGTTGCTTGCCCCCAAGCCCAAGGCCGCCGAGCTGGCGGCGTTTCGCGCATCGGCGCAGGAGGTGCGCGAAAAGCGGCTGGGCATGACCCCGAGCAAGTTCGTCGCGGGCGTGTTCGACATTTCGGCCCCGGTGATGCGCGGCGGTGCGGCGGCGGCGGCGTTGACGATGCCGTATCTCGAAACCTTGCAGCCGCGCGTTTCCAAGGAACATGCCGCCCGCATCGTCTGCGCGGCGGCCGACAGTATCGCCCTGCAGCTTGTCGAGGGTGACAGCCGGGTCTGACCGATCGGTCGGCAGGGACTAACACCGTCCTCGGTTGAAATATCATGCCGAAGCGGTTGTTCACAGGGAAAAACCAGTTGCACGTATAGACGGCTTTGGGCACCAAGGATCGGCGTCGAAAGAAGCGCAGCAGCACTGAATTTGGGAGATCGTCCGGCGATGACACCGCTAACGCGCCTGACCGCCATCGCCTTTGCCGCGATCGCTTCGACCGCGATCGCATCGATCGCTATCGCCAGCGCTCAGGCCCGCGATGGGGCGCTGCCGCGGATCGCCACCGAAAATGGCCGCCACGCGCTGATGATCGACGATGCGCCGTTCCTGATGCTGGGGGTGCAGGCGAATAATTCGAGCAATTATCCGGCGGTGCTGCCGCAGGTGTGGCCGATGGTCGAGCGGGTGCATGCCAACACGCTGGAGATTCCGGTCGCGTGGGAACAGATCGAGCCGGTCGAAGGGCAGTTCGATTTCAGCTATCTCGACGCGCTGTTGCCACAGGCGCGCGAACGCGGCGTTCGGCTGGTGCTGTTGTGGTTCGGGACGTGGAAGAACACCTCGCCGGGCTATGTGCCGACATGGGTGAAGACCGATAACCAGCGCTTTCCCAGGATGCGGACCAAGGATGGCAAGGCGCATTATGCCCTGTCGCCGCATCATCGCAATACGCTGGAGGCCGACAAAAAAGCGTTCGTCGCGCTGATGCGCTATCTGAAGGAGCGCGATCCGCAGCATAGCGTCATCATGGTCCAGCCCGAGAATGAAGTCGGCGTCTATGGCCAGAACCGCGACCATTCGCCCGAGGCGAACCGGCTGTTCGCCGCGCCGATCCCGCAGGCGCTGGGCCAGGCGACCGGCAAGCGCGGCACCTGGACCCAGGCGTTCGGCGAGGGGGCCGAGCAGGCGTTCAACAGCTGGTACACCGCACGCTATATCGACGAGATCGCGGCGGCTGGAAAGGCGGTGAAGGATCTGCCGATGTTCACCAATGCGGCGGTGGGCGACCCCTTTGCGCCGCCGGGCAAATCGGGCGGCGCGAGCGGCGGACCCGACTGGCAGGTGATCGATGTCTGGAAGGCCGCCGCGCCCCATATCGATGCGGTGGGGCCGGATCTGTACGGGCGCGATGCCAAGAATTACCTAAAGTTCCTCGACCATTATGACCGGCCCGACAATGCGCTGATCGTTCCCGAAACGGGCAACGCCGCCGAGTTCGCGCGCTTTTTGTGGCCGGCATTGGGGTATAACATGATCGGGTGGGCACCGTTCGGGATGGACCTGACCGGCTATTCGAACCATCCGCTGGGTGCGGCCGAACTCGATCCCGCGACGCTCGATGCGTTCGCGTCGAAATACAGGCTGCTGGCGCCGATGGCGCGCGGTTGGGCGCGGCTGGCGTATCGGCACCCCACCTGGGGCACTGCCAAGGGTGCGCCCGAGGAGCAGCAGACCCGGCAGTTCGGCGCGTGGCGGGTGTCGGCCAAATATGGCGAATGGCAGTTCGGCAGCATGGATTCACCCTGGCTGAAGGCGTCGCCGCCACCGACCGCCGATCAGCCGGTGGGCGGTGCCGCGGTCATCCACATCGCGCCCGACCAGTTTCTGGTGGCGGGCAGCGACGTCCGCATCAGCTTCGCCAAGGCCGAAGAGAGCGCGTCGGCGACCGGGCTGATGCTCAAGGTGGAGGAGGGGACGCTGGCCGATGACGGCAGCTTCCGTTTCCGCCGGATGTGGAACGGCGACCAGACCGATTACGGATTGAACTTCACGCGGCAGCCGGTGTTGCTGCGCGTCACGATGGGAACCTACCGACCATGACCATGTTCCGAGCGTTGCGCCTGGCGGTCCTGCCGCTGCTGGCTTCGGTGGCGCTGCCCGCGCTGGCAGTCCCCGCATTTGCCGCCGATGTCGACAAGATCAAGGGCGGCGTGGTCGTCACCCCCGATACCGGGCCGGCCAAGCGGGTGCGGGTGCTGGTCTATGGCCCCGATCGGTTCCGGGTGACGGCGGTGCCCGACACCGACCTGAAGCTGCCCGCCAGCCTGATGGTGACCGCGCAGCCCAGCGGCGATTTCACAGTGACGGAAGGCGACGGGCTGGTGACGGTGAAGGCGGCGAGCGCATCGGCGGAGATTCGGCTGGCCGATGGCCATGTCCGCTTCCGCGACGCCGCTGGCCGGGTCACGCTGGATGAATCGCCGCGCGGCGGGTTCGCGCCGCTGCGGATCGAGGGTGAGGACTTTGTCGCGGTGAGCCAGCAGTTCAATCGCGGCACCGATGAAGGCTTTTACGGGCTGGGCCAGCACCAGAACCGGCAGATGAATTACAATGGCGAGGACGTCGAACTCGCGCAGCATAATATGGACATCGGTATCCCCTTTGTCGTGTCGACCAAGAATTACGGGGTGCTGTGGGACAATAACGGCATCACCCGCTTCGGCAATCCGGTGCCCTATACGCCGGTGGGCGAGGGGATGCAGGTGACGTCGGGCGGCGCGCCGGGATGGAAGGCGCAATATTATCTGGGCGATCGGCTGGCGGTGACCCGCACCGAGCCGGTGATCGATTATCAATATATCGAGGATCAGGCGAAATGGCCCGAGGCGGCCAAGGCGCAGACGGTGGCGGCGACCACCGGCCAGAACACCGCCGGCAACGCGGTGCAGACTCAGCGCGTGGTGTGGACCGGCACCGTCCGCCCCGAACAGACCGGCATGCACAAGTTCCGGCTCTATTCGTCGAGCTATGTGAAGGTCTTTGTCGACGGCAAGGAAGTGCTGAACCGCTGGCGGCAGAACTGGAACCCCTGGTACCATAATTTCGAACTGCCGATGACCGCGGGCAAGCCTGCCGATGTGCGGATCGAATGGGAGCCCAATGCCGGCTATATCGCGCTGGAGCATAGCGATCCGCTGGCGCAGCCCGACCGCCATTCGCTTTGGATGTCGTCCGAAGTCGCGCATGGCCTGGATTATTATTATGTCGGCGGTGCCGATATGGATTCGGTGATAGGCGGCTATCGCGCGCTGACCGGCAAGGCGACGCTGATGCCGCGCTGGGCCTATGGTTTCTGGCAAAGCCGCCAGCGTTATGAAACGCAGGAGCAGTTGCTGGGCGTGGTGCGCGAATATCGCAAGCGCCGGCTGCCGATCGACAATATCGTGCAGGACTGGTTCTATTGGCCCGAGGATCAATGGGGCTGCCATTGCTTCGACCCGCAACGCTTTCCCAAGCCGCAGCAGATGGTCGATGAAGTCCATGCACTCGATGCGCGGATCATGATTTCGGTCTGGCCCAAATTCTATCCCGAGACCAAGAACGCCAAGGAGCTGAACGCCAAGGGTTATCTGTACCAGGGCAATCTGGCGGCAAACGAAAAGGATTGGGTGGGGCCGGGATACCGCAACACCGATTATGATCCCTATGCTCCCGAAGCGCGCGAAATCTATTTCCGGCAGATGAAGGAAGGGCTGGTCGACAAGGGGTTCGACGCCTGGTGGATGGACGCCACCGAGCCCGACATTCATTCCAACCTGTCGATCGAACAGCGCAAGGACCGGATGGGGCCGACCGCGATGGGACCGGCGGCGGAGTTCTTCAACAGCTTCCCGCTGATCCATGCCGAGGGCGTGGCCAACGGCCTGGTGCGCGACGAGCCGAACAAGCGGCCCTTCATCCTGACCCGTTCGGGCTATGGCGGCATCCAGCGGACCAGTTCGGCCTTGTGGTCGGGCGATGTGGCGTCACGCTGGGACGATCTGCGCGACCAGATTTCGGCTGGCGTCAACGTGTCGATGTCGGGCGTGCCCAATTGGACGCACGACATTGGCGGCTTCGCGGTCGAAGATCGCTATAGCAAGAAAGACCCGGCGCATCTGGCCGAATGGAAAGAGCTGAACGTCCGCTGGTTCCAGTTCGGTGCCTTCTCGCCGCTGTTCCGCAGCCATGGCGAGACGCCGTTCCGCGAAATCTATGAGCTGGGGGAGGGCGATCCGGCGACGTATCGCGCGCTCGAAAGCTATGACAAGCTGCGCTACCGGCTGCTGCCCTATATCCTGTCGACCGCAGCGGCGACCTATCACCGCGACGGCACGATCATGCGCGGGCTGGTGATGGACTTCGCCGCCGATCGCAAGGCGTGGGACATCGACGATCAATATATGTTCGGCCCCGCATTCCTGGCCGCGCCGGTGACCGAGTATATGGCGCACAGCCGGCAGGTATATCTGCCCGCTGGCACCGGCTGGTATGACTTCGCAAGCGGCGCCTATGCCAAGGGCGGGCAGGCGATCACGGCGGCAGCACCGCGCGAGCGGATGCCGCTCTATGTGCGGGCGGGATCGATCGTGCCGACCGGGGCGGACGTGCAATCGACCGCCGAACAGCCCGACGGGCCGATCGTGCTGCACGTTTTCACCGGAGCCGACGGGACGTTCACGATGTTCGAGGATGACGGCCTGACCCGGCAATATCTGAACGGCCAGTTCGCGCAGATCCCGGTCACCTGGAACGAGGCGGCCAAGACGCTGACGATCGGCGCGCGCCAGGGCAGCTTTGCCGGCATGACCGACAAGCGGGCGATGTCGGTGCGCTTCCACACGCCGCGCCGCGCGGTCGCGCCCGATTTCGGGAACAACGCAGCGACCAGCTTTGTTTATGACGGGCGTGAGGTGACGGTGCCGATCAGCGGGCGGCCCAGAATTCGCTGAGCCACAGGGGAATGGCCGAATTGGCAGGAGCATATCCTGCGCTACGGGCTTTCCCCAAGTGCTGCGGCTGGCTTCGCGACCGATAAGGGGCAAAGCGCGCGGGTTTTGCGCGCCAACCCATCATAAGGGCGCGAATCCATATGGAAATCGATCGGCCGAACGCGCCGCATGCCATCGCTGCGGAGGCGGTACTGATCGGGTTGGGCGTTGCGGCGCAGGGGATCAGCAGCGACGAAGCCCAGGCGCGACTGGATCGTTTCGGCCCCAATCGGCTCCCTGAAACCCGCCGCCGCAGCCCGGTGCTGCGGTTTCTGCGCCATTTCCACAATATCCTGATCTATGTGCTGATCGCCTCGGCGGCGATTACCGCGGCGCTTGGCCATTGGGTGGATACCGGGGTGATCGTCGCGGTGGTGATCGCCAATGCGATCATCGGGTTCGTGCAGGAGGGGCGCGCGGAAAATGCGATGGATGCGATCCGCCGGATGCTGGCACCGCATACATCGGTATTACGCAATGGCAGCCGCACCTCGCTGACCAGCGACCTGGTGGTGCCAGGCGACGTCATCCTGCTCGAGCCGGGTGAAAAAGTGCCCGCCGATGTCCGGCTGATCGAAACGCACAGCCTGCAAATTCAGGAAGCCATCCTGACCGGCGAATCGGTCGCGGTGGAAAAGGATATCGCCCCGGTCGCCGCCGACGCCGCGATTGGCGACCGCAGTTGCATGGCCTTTGGCGGCACGCTGGTGACATCGGGTGCGGGCACCGGCGTGGTGGTGGCGACCGGCGCGGAGACCGAGATCGGCCGGATCAGCGGCCTGATCGGCACGGTCGAAACCCTGACCACGCCGCTGGTTCGCCAGATCGATGGCTTTGGCCGCTGGCTTTCGGTGATGATCCTGATCGCCAGTGCCGCGCTGTTGGCGTTCGGCTATTTCGTTCAGCATTATTCGTTCGACGATATTTTCATGATCGTCGTCGGCCTGGCGGTGGCGGCGATCCCCGAAGGCCTTCCCGCCGTGATGACGATCACGCTGGCGATCGGCGTTCAGGCAATGGCGCGGCGCAACGCGATCATCCGCCGCCTGCCCGCGATCGAAACGCTGGGTTCGGTATCGGTCATCTGCACCGACAAGACCGGCACGCTGACCCGCAACGAAATGATGGCGGCATCGGTGGCGACCGGCAGCCGGCTGTTCACCGTGGAGGGCGACGGCTATCTGCCCGAGGGCCTGATACGCTTGGGGGCCGATGCGATCACGATAGCCGCGCATCCGCCGCTCGCGATGCTCGGCAGGGCGGCGATGCTGTGCAACGACGCGGCCTTGAGCCGCCGCGACGGCGCATGGACGGTCGAAGGCGATCCGATGGAAGGCGCGCTGCTGTCGCTGGCCAGCAAACTTCGGGCCGAAAATCCCGAAGGGGCCGATGCGTGGACCCGCCGCGCGGCAATCCCGTTCGACGCGCAATATCGTTACATGGCCACGCTGGACGAGCGCGGCGACGGCAGCGCGGCGATCAGCGTGAAGGGCGCGCCTGAACGCCTGATCGCGATGTGCAGCCAGCAACTGGGCGACAGCGGCGATGCCGAGGCGATCGATGCCGATTATTGGCACGCGGCCGCCAACCGGATTGCAGCGCTTGGCCAACGGGTGCTCGCATTTGCCGTGCGAACGATGCCCGATGCCAACGGGCCTATCGATGCGGCGACGCTGGAGGGATCGCTCAGCTTGATCGGTCTGGTCGGGCTGATCGACCCGCCGCGGCCCGAGGCGATCAGCGCGGTGGCGGAATGTCATGGTGCGGGCATTCGGGTGAAGATGATCACCGGCGATCATGCCGGCACCGCCGCTGCGATCGGGCGGCAGATCGGCCTGGAAAACCCCGATCGCGTGCTGACCGGCGCACAGATCGAAACGATGGACGACGCGCAACTGGCACTGGCGGTGATCGGGACCGACATTTTCGCGCGCACCAGCCCCGAGCATAAGCTGCGCCTGGTGACCGCGCTGCAATCGCAGGGGCTGACCGTTGCGATGACGGGCGACGGCGTCAACGATGCCCCGGCGCTGAAGCGTGCCGATGCCGGGATCGCGATGGGCGGCAAGGGCAGCGAAGCGGCAAAGGAAGCGGCTGACCTGGTGCTTGCCGACGATAATTTCGCGTCGATCGTGGCGGCGGTGCGCGAAGGCCGGACGGTCTATGACAATATCAAAAAGGTCATCAGCTGGACGCTGCCCACCAATGCCGGCGAAGCGGCGACGATCATCGTCGCGCTGCTGCTGGGCATGGCGCTGCCGGTTACTGCGGTGCAGATATTATGGGTCAACCTGATCACCGGCACCACCCTGGCGATCGCGCTTGCCTTTGAACCGACCGAGCCCGACACGATGCGGCGGCCACCCCGGTCGCGCGATGCACCGCTGCTGTCCGGCGGCTTGCTGTGGCATATCGTGCTGGTGTCGACGCTGTTCACCGCGATCGTGTTCGGGATATTCTCCTATGCGCTCGACAAGGGATATTCGATCGAGCTGGCGCGGACGATGGCGGTCAACACGCTGGTGGTGCTGGAAATCTTCCACCTGTTCTTCATCCGCAACATCTATGGCACGTCGCTGACGTGGCAGGCGGTTCGCGGTACGCGGGTGGTTTGGGCGACGGTGATCGTCGTCACGGTGGCGCAGTTCCTGGTCACCTATGTGCCCTTCATGCAGCGGGTGCTGGGTACGCAGGCGATACCCTTTGCCGACGGCGTGGTGATCATCGCGGCCGGTGTTGCCTTCTTCCTGTTTGTCGAAGCGGAAAAGCAGGTGCGCCTGCGGATGTCGAGCCGGACCGTGCCGTCGGAGGGTTGATCCAACGGCGCGATCAGAAGGTGCGCTGGTCTTCGATCTCGCTCGGCGAGGGGGCGGCGACATGCGGTGACAGCAGCAACTCGACCGCACGGTCGGCAGCGTCGCGAAAGGGTTCGAGCACGATGTCAGCGCCGGCGGCGACCAGTTCGTCGCGGCGACCGCCGCGCTGGGTGCTCACCGCGACCCGCCCCTCGAATCCCGCTTCCTTCAGCGCCTGGATCAGCACGGTGCGGGTGTCATGCGCGTTCACGCCGCCTTCGGCATCGGGGATTGCAAGCACCACCATGTCCACCGATCGCAGTGGCAGCCCGGTGAGGAATTCGGGGTCGGAAGCATCGCCATAGACGGCGGGCAGGTCATCGCGATGCCAACGCCGCACGGCTTCGGGGCTGAAGTCGACACCCAGCACGCGGCGTCCTTCCGCGATCAGCAGGCGGCCGATCGTCCCGCCATAGCGGCCCAGCCCGAACACGATGGTGTCATGCGCTTCGGTGTCGGTACCCGCATCTTCCGCCGCCGCCGTTCGCCGTATCGCCAGCCGGTCAAACGGACGCAGCAGCGGTTCGAACATCGCGTAAAGCTGGTGCGAATAGGTGATCATGTAGGTCGACGCCGCGATCGTGATCAGCCCGACCAGCGTGACCAGCCCCAGCGCCTCGGTCGACACATGCCCCAGCGACACCCCCATCGCCATGAAGATCAACGAGAATTCGCTGATCTGCGCGACGGTCAATCCGGCCAGGAAACCGGTTCGGCGCTTATATCCAAGCGCGGCCATGATCGCGACGACGATCAAGGGGTTGCCGATCAGCACGAACAGCGACAGCACGGCCGCCTCGCCGCCGCTGCGCCCCAGATTGGCGAGGTCGAGGCTAGCGCCCAAGGCGATGAAGAAGAATAGCAGCAGGAAATCCCGGAGCGGCGCCAGCCGCGCGGCAATCGCATCGCGAAACGGCGTCGAGGCCAGCGCCACGCCCGCCAGCAACCCGCCGAGTTCCTTGCCAAAGCCAACCGCGTCGCCGATCGCGGCAAAGGCAGCGGCAAGCGCGATGGCGAAGCTGATGAGCAACTCAGGGCTACGCGCCAGTCGGGCGGTCAGCGGATCGGCGACATAGCGAATAAACCCAAGCACGACGCCCAGCATCAGCAGCCCCGCCGCCAACACACTGAAAACTTCGGAGCCGCCACTGCCTTCGCGTGCGCCGATGCCGATCGCCGACAGCACGATCATCGCCAGCACGACAACCAGATCCTGCACTATCAGAAAACCAAGCGCGATCCGGCCATGCAGCGAATCGATCTCGCGCTTATCCGACAGCAGTTTCACGATGATGATCGTGCTGGAAAAGGTAAGCGCCACCGCGACATAGATGCTGGTGCGTGAGTCGAGCCCGAGCGCCAGGCAGATCAGATACCCGAATACCGACGTGAACAGCACCTGCCCCAGCCCGGTGGCCGCCGAAACCGCCCCCAGCGTTCGGACCAGCTTCAAATCCAGCTTGATCCCCACCAGGAACAACAGGATCGCCACGCCCAGTTCGGCGAGCAATTCAATCGGTTCGGAAGATTGCGCGATGTCCAGGCCAGAGGGACCGGCCAAGATGCCGACCGCGATGAAGCTGACGATCAACGGCTGGCGCAGCAGCATGCCGATAAAGCCGATCGCCGCAGCGAGCACCAGCAGTGCGGCGAATTCGTTGAAGACCGACGTTGCAATCCACTCGGTGATAGCGGGTTCCTATCGTAAGTGATGTTCCGCATCGACGGCGTCGGCGCGGAGGTTAGCGTTGCCGACATGCCTTCGGCTTTTGGAGATTGCCATGTCAACCATCATGGTCGCAACCGACCTGTCCACCCGATCGGACCGGGCGCTGCGCCGGGCGACGTTGATCGCCCGCAGCAGCGGGGCGGCGCTTCACCTGGTGCATGTCGTCGACGATGATCAGCCAACCGCGATCGTCGACGCATTGAAACATCAAGCGGGAATCATGCTGGCGGCGCAGGCAGCCACGGTTCGGCAGGTCGACGGGGTCGATTGCACCAGCCGGGTCGTGACGGGTGAACCGTTTGTACGGCTGGCCGAGGCTGCCGAGCAGGTCGGGGCGGCATTGCTGGTGGTGGGACCGCATCGCCGGCAATTCCTGTTGGACCAGTTTCGCGGAACCACGATCGAGCGAACCTTGCGGCGCAGCGTGGTGCCCGTCCTGATCGCGAATGCCGTTCCGTCGCACGGCTATGGCCGGGTGCTGGTGCCGATTGATTTCCAGCCGCCCTCTGAAGCGATGGTCGAGCGGGTGAAAAGCCTGCCGCTGGGGCCGGGTTTGCAGATGATGATGCTGCATGTGTACGACGCGGTGGCCGAGCAAATGATGAGCCGAGCGGGCGCGGCAGGGGACCAGCGGCTTGCCTATAGCGCGGCAGAACGTCGTGCGGCGTCGGTTGCGCTTGCCGATTTTGCCCGATCGCACGGGCTGGACCAACATGTCCTGCAGGAAGTGCGTGCGCTTAGCGGCAGCATCGCCAATGACATCGGCATGGCGGCGAGCGAGGCGTGCGCCGATCTGATCGCGCTTTCGGCATCGAACAAGGGCAGGGTGGAGCGCGCGGTATTGGGCAGCGTGACCGAGGCGGTGCTGCGTGACTCACCGTTCGACGTGCTGGTGATGCCGCCAACTTAAGCTGCCCCCGGCTGCGCGCGGCCATATTCCCTTATCAGGCAAACAGGCCATGTTCGCCTTCGCGTTCGATTTCATCGGGTATCGGTAAATCGTGACATTCACGCACCGTGTGTTGGTGGTGCGGGTGCTTGGGCAAGCACCAAAGGGACCAGGAATTGCACCAACAGGCAAATAGCTGCTGTGGCCAAAAAAGTGAATCGGGCGAATAATGGCTGGATATTGAGGATGGTTTGTTTGGCGGCATCGCGGTCATCGAAAGCTCCTCTCGTAGTCGAGCTACCGGCCAGAGGGGTTGGCCTGAATCCGCAATAGCCCGTAGTTTGGAAAAGCTTGCCGGGCAGACGCATCCATTCCGGTGATGGGTGGCGCGACCGATCTGCCGCGCGCTAGGCCCTCTCCAGATCGAGGCGGGCCTTGGCCTGCATAACCAGGTGCGGCAGTGGTTGCGTGGCGTCGAGCATATGCCATCCCTCCAGCGACCCGACGGCATGGCTCGATTGCCTCGACACGACGGCGGGCGTTGCATCGGAGGCATCGCCGATCCGATCCGCGACCCGCCGGATGCGCGCGGCTTCGGACGCTTCGAGCCATAGCCCGGTGAATCCCCGCTGCATCGCAGCCGCCATTGCCGCCGCTTCGGTGCGTTCGGCCTGGTTCAGGAAGGCGGCATCGAGGATGACGGCGACATTGCGCCCAAGCTGTCGTTCGCCAAGCGCCATCATCGCGCGATAGACCTGCCCGCTTGCGGCAACCGTATAGCTTTCGGGCGCGAGCCGGGTTTCGGGCGGGATGCCGGCAAGCTGTTTGCGCAGCACGTCGCTGCGGAGCACGCGCGCGCCCGGCTTTGCGCCGATGCTGCTGGCCAGCGCCTTTGCCAGCGTCGACTTGCCCGCGCCCGAGCGACCGCCGATCGCCAGCAGATGCGCCCTTGGCTGCTGCAGAACGTCGCAGGCGAGCTGGAAATAGGCACAGGCTTCGCGCTCGGCGCCAGCCGCCGCCTCGACATGCGCGCGCACGGTGGCCCGCACCGACAGGAACAGCGGGAACAGGCACCAGCCATCCTCGTCCTGGGGTGAGCGGTCGAGATAGCGGTTGGCGAGCATATTGGCCGCGTCGGGCAGGCCGATGTGCAGCAAATCCATGACCAGGAAGGCGAGGTCATAGAGCAGGTCGACCGTCGCCAGATCGTCGCTGAATTCAAGACAGTCGAACAATATCGGCTTGCCGCGAAAAAGCGCGATGTTGGCCAGATGCAGGTCGCCATGCCCGTGGCGCACGCGCCCCGCCATCGCGCGTTGATCGAGCAGGTCCGCATGGGCGGCAAGCTCGCCAAGCTGCGCCGCGATGAGATCGGACGCCAGCGCTGGCGCTATCGTTTCGGGGTAGCGCGCGAGATTGCCGGCGTTCCCCGCGATCAGCGCGCTGACCCGGCTTGCGCCGTGGCCGGTGCTGACATCCGCCGCCTGATGAAAGGCGGCGATTTCGTCGGCAAGCTGCTGCACCAATGCGGGAGTCAGGCGATCGGCCCGAGCCATCGTCAGGAGCAGATCGTCATCGGCGAAGCGGCGCATTTCGAGCGCCCAGTCGATCGGCGCACCATCGCCGCCGATCCGCAAGCCGCCCGTTGCCGATCGCGTGATCGGATGGAGCTGCAGATAGAGGTCGGGCGCGGTCCGGCGGTTCAGGTGGAGTTCGTTTTCGAGCGCCGCCTTGCGCTTTTCGATCGTAGAGAAGTCGAGATAGTCGAAGCGCACCGCGCGCTTGAGCTTCCAGGCGCGGTCGTCCGCCAGAAAGACATGGGCGGCGTGGGTGGCGATATGCCGCGGGACCGCGCCGCCAAAGGCCGCGCCGTCGCGAAAGAATGCGATCGCATCGCTCGGGGCGATGGCGTCCGCCGGGGGCAGGCGACTGGGTACGGGCTCGTCCATCGCGGCCTATCCTATCGCATGATCGCCATGCCGACATTGGGTTTGATACCTAGCAGATGCCCCCGGTGACCTACGTAGGGTTACGCATGCCCCGCAGGGCTGCTTGGCGGTAGCGTCCTTGGCACGCCCATAACGTCCATGTGCGCGGGAGCCCGACGATGACCAACACGATGCGAGCCGCTGTCGTTCGCCAGTTCAATCAGCCGCTGGTGATCGAGGAGCGGGCCATTCCCGAACCCGGCCCGCGCGACGTTCTGGTGCGCGTCATCGCCAGCGGCGTGTGCCACACCGATCTGCACGCCGTGCAGGGGGATTGGCCGGTAAAGCCGACGCTGCCCTTCGTGCCCGGGCATGAAGCGGTGGGCTATGTCGCGGCGCGCGGTCGCGAGGTGACCGATCTGAAGGAGGGCGACCCGGTCGGCGTTCCCTGGCTGCACGACGCCTGCGGGCATTGCGAACATTGCGGCGGCGGGTGGGAAACGCTGTGCGAATCGCAGCACAATACCGGCTATAATGTCGATGGCGGTTACGCCGAATATGTCGTCGCGCCCGCCGCCTATGTCGGGCGTTTGCCCGACCGGCCCGACTTTGTCGCGCTGGCCCCGATCCTGTGCGCCGGCGTGACCACGTATAAAGGGCTGAAGGAAACCGAGGCGAAGCCGGGCGAATGGGTGGTAATTTCTGGCGTAGGCGGTCTTGGCCATGTCGCCATCCAATATGCCAAGGCGATGGGGCTGCATGTCGTGGCGGTCGACATCGCCGAGTCGAGGCTGGCGCTGGCGCGCGAGCTGGGGGCTGATCTGGCGCTCGATGCCAGCGATCCCGATGTCGTGCGCACTGTATTGCGCGAGACCGGCGGCGGCGCGCACGGCGTTTTGGTGACCGCCCCGTCGGTGCCCGCGTTCCGGCAGGCGATCGCCTTTGCCCGGCGGCGCGGCACGATCAGCCTGGTGGGCCTGCCACCGGGCGAATTCCCCACGCCGATTTTCGAGGTGGTGCTCAAGCGGCTTACGATCCGGGGATCGATCGTCGGCACGCGCAACGACCTGGCCGAGGCGATGGCGTTCGCCGCCGATGGCAAGGTACGCGCCCGGACCATGACGGGGAGCCTGGAGCGCGTGAACGAGGCACTGGCCAGCCTGGCGGCGGGCGAAGTCGATGGGCGGCTGGTGCTGTCGATCGGCTCGCCCGACTGATCGGCCTGCTGGCGCGCGATCAGCTTCTTGCGTTTAGCAGGCTGCTGAAAAATCCCACGGT
>NZ_JROH01000021.1 GCF_000786205.1 Sphingomonas sp. 37zxx
TGCTTCACTCCCTCTCGTCGCAAAGACGGCGCGAATCACAACATACTGGTATCCCTCAACTACTTTCGGATCGGGGTCTGAGACATGGGTCACGGTAAGTTTGGCCCAACACATTCCGGTGGGTCCGTCCTTACAAAGCAGCCGCGCTTTTCCAGAGCATATAGGCCGCAACGACGAAGATCAGCACCGCGAACACCGTGGTCAAATGCCCGCCGCCCGATAGTTTTCTGGCCGCGATCGCACCTCCCAGCCCGCCGATAATGCCTCCGCCGATAAACACCCCGGCCAATACCCAATCCACCAGCCCCGAAAACGCATAGTTCAGCGCGGTCGTCAGCCCGAACGCGGTCACCGCGACCAGGCTGGTGCCGACGGCGTTGATGATCGGCATGCTGGTCGACGCGACCAGCCCCGGCACGATCAGGAAACCGCCGCCAATGCCGAAGAAACCGGAAAACACGCCGGTCCCCAGGCCATAGCCCAGCACTTTGGGCGCATTGGTGCGATTGCATTGTGCGCCGGGAATGCCGATCGCGTGGCGACCGCGCAGCATCAGCGCGCCGACCACCACCATCACGATCGCAAACAGAAACAGCAGCTTCTGGCCGTCAAACGCCTTCCCCACCGTCGATCCGCCGAACGCGCCCAGCACGCCGGCGGCCGCGTACATCGCGCCGCAGCGCCACTTCACGCTGCCCGCACGGGCGTGGCCGATCAGGCCGGTCGCCGCATTCGCCGCCACCGCCAGCGCCGAGGTGCCGATCGCGACATGCGGATTGGTGACGCCGACCAGATAGACCATCAACGGCACCGCCAGGATCGACCCGCCACCGCCGACCAGGCCCAGCGTGAAGCCGACCAGCGATCCCGAAAGGGCACCCAGCAGATATTGCAGCGGCTCGAGCATCATCATGGCTCAGGCGACCTGTTGCGCGCTGGCGGCGGGCAGCATTTGCGGCGACACCATCCATTCATGCCCCTTCAGCATGCCGTTCCAGTATATCCACGGCAGCGCCTCGGATTTCAGCAGCCAGGGCAATCGCTGCGGCTGCGTTCCGTCGATCAGCCATGTCGGAAAGCTTGGCAGCAGCTTGCCGCCATAGCCGAATTCGGCGAGCACGATCTTGCCGCGCTCGACGGTCAACGGACACGAGCCATAGCCGTCATAGCCCGCGACCGGCGGTTTGCCCGCCAGCATCGCCAACAGGTTTACCGCGACGATCGGGGCTTGTTTGCGCACCGCCGCCGCCGTCTTGGCATTGGGCGTCGATCCGCCGTCGCCCAGCCCGAAGATGTTGGCATAGCGGACATGCTGCATCGTCACCTGGTCGACCTCGACAAAGCCGGCCCGGTCGGCAAGCGGGCTGTCGGCGATGAACGCCGGTGCCTTTTGCGGGGGAGTGACGTGGAGCATGTCGAAACAGCGGGTGACTTCGCCCGCCTTTTCGCGGAACGTCGCGGTCTTGCCCGGCCCATCGACCGCCACCAGCGTCGATTCGAAGTTCAGATCGATGCCATAGCGCTCGACATAGTGCATCAGCGCCGGCACATATTCCTTCACCCCGAACAGCACCGCACCCGCGCTGTGAAACCCGACATAGATATCGTCGAGGACGCCGCGATCGGCCCATGCATCGCACGACAGATACATCGCCTTTTGCGGGGCGCCGGCGCATTTGATCGGCATCGGCGGCTGGGTGAACAGCGCCACGCCTTCGCGCAATTGGCGCACCAATTGCCAGGTATAGGGCGCGGTTTCGTGGCCGAAGTTCGAGGTTACGCCGTTCCGGCCCAGCGTTGCGGGCAGGCCGTCGATCTTTTGCCAATCCAGGCTGATACCCGGCGACACCACCAGCGCGCGATACCGCAAAACTTTGCCCTGCGCCGTCGTCACGCTGTCCTGCTCGGGCTGAAAGCTGGCGACCGCGTCCTTCACCCAGGTCACGCCCTTGGGGATCACCGACGCCATCGAATGGCAGGTCGAATCCAGATCGAACACGCCTGCGCCCACCATCGTCCAGCCGGGCTGGTAATGATGTTCGCCGCGCGGTTCGACGATCGCGATGCGGATCGTCGTATCACGTTTCAGCAGCGATGCGGCGGTCGCTATTCCCCCCGCCCCGCCGCCGACAATGACCACGTCATAGCGATCGGCGGGCGTGACATCGGCACCCACCCCGCCCTGCGGCGCACTTGCCGCCGCGATCCGGGCGCGATGTGCCGACAGGTTATAGCCAGCGGCGCTCGCGGCTTCGAGGATCTGCGCAGTCGGCCGCACTCCTGCCTGCGACAGCGCCCATAAGGTGGTTGAGCGCGTACCGGTGCGGCAAAAGGCCAGCGTATCGCCGTCAGATGCGCGCAACGCTTCGCCAAAGGCACGGATCGAGGCGTCGTCGAACTTGCCGTTGCTGATCGGCAAATGGTGATAGGCGATACCGTTCGCCGCCGCCCGCGCGGCAAGCTCGGTGGAGGTCGGCTGTCCCGGCTCTTCGCCATCGGGGCGGTTGTTGATGATCGATCGCACCCCGCTGGCGGCAGCTTGGTCGATGTCATCGGCAACGATCTGGCTTGCTACCAGCAGATGGTCGACCAGTTTGCGGGGGGTCATCGCGCCTCTCCTTGGGTAATTCAGCGTGCGTCAGCGATTGCCGGCTGGGGCAAGGCATCGATTTTCGTGACGAGGATGAAGCCGGCGATCATCGCCACGATAAACACCATTGCCGCCAGCGGATTGATGGCCAGCGCGGCCAGCGCCGGGCCGGGGCACAAGCCCCCCAATGCCCAGCCGATACCGAACATCGCCGATCCGCCAAGCAGGCGCGGCGTGACCGGATCGGTATCGGGCAAGTGAAACGCCGCCTCTGCGATCGGGGTGGCCATGCGCCGCTGCACCAGCCAGGCCAGCGCCATCGGGATCATCGCACCGCCCATCACGAATGCCAGCGTCGGATCCCATCGACCAAACAGGTCGAGAAAGCCGCGCACCCGCACCGGATCGAGCATGCCCGAAACCGCAAGCCCCGCGCCAAACAACATGCCTGCGATCAGGCTGATCAAGGTTCGATTCACCAGCCGCCTCCCATCCCGTTGACGATCGCCACGGTGGCGAAACCCGTTGCCATGAAGGTGATCGTCGCGACGATCGATCGCTTCGACAGGCGCGACATGCCGCACACGCCATGACCGCTGGTGCAACCCGACCCCAGCCGCGTGCCGATGCCGACGACAAGACCGGCAACCGCCAGCGTCGCCAGGCTCATCGGAAAGCGCGACTCGATCGGCCCGATCAGCAGCGCCACCAGCGCCGCGCCGATCGGCAGCCCGACGACAAAGGCGATCGCCAGCGCCCGGGGCGTGCCGCCGCCAAGCCCGATCGCGCGCGCCGCCATGCCGCTCACCCCGGCGATGCGCCCGGTACCCAGCAGCATGATCGCTGCGGCGGTGCCGATCATCAGCCCGCCGATCAGCCCCTGCAACGGCATGGAATAGGCCGGAAACATCACAGCGCATCCAGCGGGATTTTGAGGTAACGGGTGCCGTTATCCTCTGGCTCGGGCAAATTGCCGCCGCGCATGTTGATCTGGATCGACGGCAGGATCAGCTTGGGCATCGACAGCGTCGCATCACGCCGGGTCCGCATTTCGACGAACTCGTCCTCCCCCACCCCTTCATGCACATGCACATTGGCGGTGCGCTGCTGGCCGATGGTGGTTTCCCAGACATAGCTGTCGCGCCCGGGCGCCTTGTAATCATGGCACAGGAATGTCCGCGTCTCGCGGGGCAATTCCATCAGCCGGCGGATCGATCGAAACAGCTCGCGCGCGTCGCCGCCGGGAAAGTCGGCGCGCGCAGTGCCGTAATCAGGCATGAACAGCGTATCGCCGGTGAACACGGTATCGCCGATGATATAAGCCAGGTCCGCCGGCGTATGCCCCGGCACATGCAGCGCAACCGCGCGGATCGATCCGATCGAAAAGCCGTCGCCGTCATCGAACAATTTGTCGAACTGCGATCCGTCGCGCTGGAACTCGCTGCCTTCGTTGAAGATCTTGCCGAATACATTCTGCACGGTGACGATCTCACGCCCGATCGCCAGCTTGCCCCCCAGATGCTGTTGCAGATAGGGCGCGGCGGACAGGTGATCGGCATGGGCATGGGTTTCGAGCAGCCATTCGACCGTCAGCCCCTCAGTGCGGACATAAGCGATGATCGCGTCGGCGGATTCGCGGTGCGTCCGCCCGGCGGCGGCATCGAAATCCAGCACGCTGTCGATGATCGCCGCCGCCTTGGTGGCGGGGTCATGCACGACATAGCTGGCGGTATTGGTGGGCTCATCGAAAAATGCGCGCACCACGGGCGTCGGCATGCCGCCCGATCGCGTTTCTTCGACCAAATGGCTGGCAAGGGCGAGCGGTTCGTCCCGATCAGTTGTCATCTCGGCTCTCCTCAATGTATCGATTACACGTATCATATAATCGTGTAGCATTATTGCGTCAAGTGCGCTAAACAGCGACAATGCCGATCACTAAAGACGAGAGGTCCGATTTGTCCGCCGAGTCATTACCCGCCTGCTCGCCACTGCGCCTTGGTGAAGCAGCCCCCGATTTCACCGCCCGCTCGACTCGCGGTGTCGTGTCATTGTCGGACTTTCGCGGCCGCTGGCTGGCGCTGTTTTCGCATCCGGCGGATTTCACCCCGGTCTGCACCAGCGAATTCGTCGCGATCGCGCGCGCGCATGATCGCTTTGCCACGCTTGGCTGCGAGCTTATGGCGTTGTCGGTCGACAGCTTGTTTTCGCACCTCGCCTGGATTCGCGCGATCAAGGATCGCTTCGATGTCGTCGTCGATTTCCCCATTATAGAAGACCCGACGCTCGAAATTGCCCGCGCCTATGGCATGGTCGGGCCGAACGCGATGGACGCCAGCGCGGTCCGCACCAGCTATTTCCTCGACCCCGACGGCATCTTGCGCGCGTCGACCTGCTATCCCGCCAGCGTCGGTCGCTCGGTCGATGAAATGCTCCGATTGGTGGCGGCGCTTCAGCGGGTTCACGACGGCAGCGCCCTCGCGCCCGCCGGCTGGATGCCGGGCAGCGATCTGCTGGCGGTGCCCAGCCACGACATCGCCGACGTGCTGGGGGCAGCCGAAGCCTCCGACTGGTTCTACCAGCCTATCAAGGACGCGCGCTGAGCCATGACCGACATTGCAACGCTCGACCTCGAGGCATCAGCCGAACTGCTGCGCGCGCTGGCACATGGCACCCGGCTGGCACTGCTGCGCGCGCTGATCCCGGGGGAACGCTCGGTCGGCGAGATCGATCAGATCACCAATGTCGGCCAGCCGGCCTTGAGCCAGCAACTCGGCATCCTGCGAAAAGCCGAACTGGTGCATACCCGGCGCGAGGCAAAGCTGGTCTTTTACCGGATCAACCAGGATCGGATCGCCGAAGTCAGCGCCTTGCTCGATGCGTTCGCCGGCACCGTCGCCATAGCCCTCGAACAGGCGGCGGTGACCCAGCTACGCAGCGGCAGCGGCGCGGCGATGTTCGCACGGGTTATGCCGCGCGGCTAGGCGGCGCCGTCAGATATTCGCCGCGATCAATAACATGATATATGAAACTGTGCTTGTCGGATGCCATCGCTACTCGGCCTGCGTCGCCACCGCCATTTGCGCGCCCTCACCCGAAAGCCCCTCGCCAGCGAATGGCGTCAGGCGAAACGCGATCCGCGCGGGTTCCAGCTTGGTGCGGTATTTGCCGTGCGGCTGTCCGACCCGGCTCCAGGTAGTGTCGCCGCCGACGCCCCATTGCGCCGCGTCGATGTTGAGCGACACTTGCTCGCGCGGCACGATGCTCGCCGAATTCCAGGTGCCGGGCGCACGGCGATCGAGATCGGTATAGGGAAACGCCAGCGCCTGCATCATCAGCGGCTGTTCGGCGTGGATACGAACCCCGCCATTGCCGCCCGACAGCTCCATCCAACGCACATCGACCTTATTCCCGGTATCCTGCGGTCGCATATAATCATGATGCTGCGCCGCAATCGGCCCGCGCCACCGCCCGATCGGGGCCGAGATCTTGCGATCGACATAGCTTTCATGCGGCCCGCGGCCATACCAGCCGACGGTCTGCATCGTCTGCGGCAGGCTATACGACAGGCCGATGCGCGGCGGCGGCGGCAGATCGCTTTTCAGCGGGGTGAAGTCGCCTGCAACATCGACGCTGCCGTCGGACGCCATGACATAGGTGGTGACGAAGCGCGCGGCCCCTGCCCCCATAGCATGTTCGACGCGGATTTCGGCCTGGCCGCCGGGCAATTGCCGCGCCGTCACCGATCGAACCTGGGTTTCGCGCACCAGTTCGCGCCACGGCGCCGCGGCCTCGTAATTGCCGTTGGCCAGGTCGTTGTCGGTCGGCGCGCGGTGGAAATTGGGCGCGCCGCCGGTGATCAGCGTTCGATCGCCATTGGCATAGCGCTCGATCAATCCGGTGCGGCGGTCGATTGCCAGCGTCGTTTGTCCGGCGCTTGCCCGCACGCGATCGGCGCTGTCGGCAAGCGTCACGCGGCCGGCAGGCAGCGCCGCGCGCATCGGTGCAGCGGCGCTATCCAGCGCGAACTGATCCCACGCGACGACATGCCCCGCCGGCACTAGCGGCACCGCCCCATCCTTGGCCAGCGCGCGCACGGTAACGAAATACTCCGCGCCTCCACGCCGGCGGATCGAGGGCAGCGGTAGCGCGATCGCCTCGGCCCCGCGCGCCGGGGTGGCGAGCGGCGACAGCCGGCCTTGCGCGACGGTCACGCCGTCTTCCTCAACCCGCCAGTCGAAATCGAACCCCGACAGGTCGCGGAAATCATGGCGGTTGCGCACGGTGATCCGCCCGCTGGCCGGATCGAACTGCTCGAACTGGACCGGCGCGTACACTTTCTGCACTTCATAGAAATGCGGATTGGGCGTGCGGTCGGGCTGGATCATGCCGTCGCCATATTCGATGTCGCCGCCGGGATTGGGACCATATTCGCCGCCAGTGCCCCAATAGCGCCGGCCATCCTTGGTATAGCGATACATCGACTGATCGACCCAGTCCCAGATGAAGCCGCCCTGCAATTTGTGCGGATGCGCGTAGATGGTGTCCCAATAATCTTGGAAATTACCCCCCGAATTGCCCTGCATATGGGCATATTCGCATTGGATCATCGGCTGGGTCCGCGTGGGATCCTGTGCCCAGTCGACCATTTTTTCGATGTCGTCATACATCGGCGCATAAATGTCGGCATAAGCATTGGGCTGATGCTCCCAATCGAGCGTCCCCCAGCCCAGATACGAGATCAGCCGCCCCGGATCGCGGCGGCGGATCGCGGCGGCGGCGGCATCGAAATTGGGGCCGATGCCGGCTTCATTGCCCAGTGACCAAAAGATGATCGAGGGATGGTTCTTGTCGCGCTCGACCATGTTGGTGACGCGGTCGACATGCGCATCCTTCCAGGCGGGATCGAAGCCGAGCTGGTATTTGGCGCGGTTGGCCGGGTCGCGATTGCCCGCCTCCATATACATGTGGCTTTCGATATTGGCCTCATCCATCACATACATCCCGATCTCGTCGGTCAGTGCGTAGAGGCGCGGATCATTGGGATAATGCGAGGTGCGCAGCGCGTTGATGTTGGCGCGCTTCATCAGCTCCAGATCGCGGCGCATCGATGCTTCGGACACGACATGGAACGTCTCGGGATCATGTTCATGGCGATTGACCCCGCGAATGGTGATCGGGCGGCCATTGACCTGGACCAGCCCGTCCTTGATCTCGACGGTGCGAAAGCCGATCCGCTGTGCGTTCGCCTCGATCACCGCCCCATCAGCCCCCAGCAGCTCGATCAGCAGCGTGTAGAGATTGGGCGTCTCCGCCGTCCAGGGCCGCACGCCCGCGACGTCGCCGGCAAGCGCGACGGTTCGCCCCTTCCCCGCCGGCACCGCCACCGATTGGGTCAGGATTTCGCGGTCGCCGTCCAGCAGCACGATCCGCGCGGTGCGCGCCGCCGGTGCTTCGTCCAGCGTCACTTCGGTCCGCAACACGCCGTTGCGATTGCCGGCATCCAGCCCCGCCTTGACGAAATGATCGCGAATGCCGGTCTTGGGCTCAGCCTTCAGATACACGTCGCGCTCGATCCCCGAGACGCGCCAGAAATCCTGATCCTCCAGATACGACCCGTCTGACCAGCGATGGATTCGGATCGCCACGCTGTTGCGCCCGGGGCGAAGCGCGCGCGAGACATCGAATTCCGAAGGCAGCTTCGAATCCTCAGCATAGCCGATGTCGACGCCGTTCACCCAGACGCGATAGGCCGATCCCGCCGCGCCGATATGCAGCACGATCCGCTCGCCCGCCCAGGTCGGAGGCACGTCGAAATCGCGGCGGTACGACCCGGTTTCATTGTCGTCATGCGGCACCAGCGGACGGTTCGCAGGAAAGGGGTATACGATGTTGTTGAACTTGGGCTGGCCATAGCCCTCGGCCTGCCACATCGCGGGCACCTTGATCTTTTGCCACGCCGACACGTCGAAATCGGGGCGTTCAAACCCCTCAGGCGCGCCTGCCACCGATTTGCTGAAGTGAAACTGCCATTCGCCGTTGAGATCGACGAAACGGATCGATCTCGCGCGGTCGCCCGCCAGCGCGGCGGCGCGCGTTTCGAACGGGAATCCGGTCGCGCGCGCTGGCAGCTTGCCGCGTGCGTTGATCGCCGGATTTTCCCAATCTGGCCGCGACGCATCGATCTGCTGCGGTGCCACGGCGATCGTGCTTTGGGCGATCGCGGCGGACGACGCCCCCAACAAATCGATCGCGAGGATCGCCAGAAGTCGCTTCATGATTCACCTTTCATAAAAACAGGCCGCGAACGACGACCGGACCGTAACCGATCGATCGTCGTCCGCGCCGGCAGCATGCAATATTAGAACGAGAAGCGAACCCCGGCATCATAACGCGGACCGAAATTCTGGAAGGTCAGCACCTGATTATCGAACCGCCCGGTGGTGATATATTTGGCGTTGAACAAATTAGTCCCCTCGACAAACACTTGCGCGAACGAATTGATGTTCAGCGCCGCGCTGCCGTCGAACTGGCCATAGTTGCGGACGAAGACCGGTTCGTTGCCCGGCCCGCCCGCCAGTGTCTGCAGGAAGCGTTCGCGGCGGTTATACGCAAGCCGCGCCGACACCCCGAACTTTTCATAGAACACCGTCGCGTTCTGTGAATTGCCGATCCCCTCGGCGGCAAAGGACTGGCCGACCTGGTCGACGTCGAACGGACGGTTGGTGTCGACAAAGGTGGCGTTGGCCTGAACGCCCAGGCCGCTCAACACCCCCGGTGCCCAATCGAGCGTATGGACCAGGTTCAGCTCCAGCCCCCTTACCTCCAGCGCTTCGGCATTGCGCGGGCGGCGAACGCTGAACCGCGCCGCGTTCGGCCCGACGATCAGCCCGCCAATCGGCAACCCGCCGGCATTGGCGATGGCGAAATCCTCGAGCGCGAAGCTCTGGATGACGAAATCGTCGATCTTCTTGAAGAACACCGCCGCCGACAACGTGGTCGTGCGCGTCGGATACCATTCGACCGACAGATCGGCATTGTCGGCGCTGTAGGGGCGAAGCGCCGGGTTGCCGCCGCTGGCGGTCAGCGTCGCTGGCCGGAGCGTGCCGATGTCCAGGCTGGGGGCCAGATCGCCGATCGCCGGCCGGGTTAGCGTGCGATAAGCGGCGACACGCATCTGAAGCTGCGGCGTGATGCTCAGCCGGACGTTCGCCGCCGGCAGCAAGTTGCTGTAGTTCGACCGGCGTGTGATCGGGATCGCCTCACGACCATTGGCATAGACGCCGTTGTAGATCGTCGGATCGCCCGTCACCGGCAGCAGATCGGTCAACTGCAATTGCTGGCCCGATGAACTGAGCTGCGTATATTCATACCGCGCCCCGATGTTGACGAACAGCGTCATGCCGCCGATCTCGTTCTCGAAATCGGCATCGACATAGCTGGCATAGACGGTTTCCTTCACCCGCGCGCCCGGCTGCGGCGTGGCGGCATAGCCGTTCGAGGCGGCATAGATCGCCGCCGTCGTTCCCGCCGGCTGGCCGCGCGCCAGATCGAGCGCGGTGGTCGCCGCCGGGCTTGCCAGGAAATCGAGATAGCGCCGGGCATCGAAGGTGAAGAAATTGCGCGGCACATTGTCGCCGCTAAAGGATTTCAGCGAAAACGGGGTCAGCAGCGTCGGATCGGCCAGCGTCGAATATCCGCAATAGACGCAGCCGATATTGGGGTCCGACGTGATCGGCAGATTGTCCTTGTCGCGCATCGTCCGCATCGCGCCGAACCGCACCATCCGCACCAGATCACCGCCCGGCTGCCATTCGTTGTTCCAGCGGAACTCGTTCACCAATTCAGTCACGTCATTGCCGCCGACGACCGCGATATGCGTCCGACCAAGTGCCGGATTGCTGAAGACGGCGGGGCCATAGCCAAAGGTAGAGGGCACGCCGCCGCCCTCGGCTGCGGTCCAGCTATAGGCGCTGGGCGATCCGATCACGGCAAAGAAATTGCGCCCGCCGCCATCGTTCTTGGCGCGCGACCAGCTTGCATCCAGCACCATCCGCAACGAATCGCTGGGCTGCCATTCGGTGTTGAACCCGGCCTGATAGGTCGTGGTTTCGCGCACGCTGCCCGACGCGATGAAATCGGCATTGCCGCTGGTCGTCAGCGCCGTGACCGACCGGTTTTCGTCGATCGTCGCGGTGGCATAGCTCGATGGTTCGAACCAGCTACCCAGCGATCGGGTTTCCTGATCGCTCTTGAAGCGGTTATACAAACCATCGACTGTGAAGGTCAGCGTGTCGTTCGGCGCGAACTGGCCGACGACGGTGGCCCCCAGCCGGGTGCGATCATCGCGGGTGTTGCCGACATCCTGGTTGCGCGGGGCATATACGTTGCGCGCGATCGGCGCACTCGACGGCCCGATCGTGGTGTTGGGAATATAGCCGTCGGTGGTCGTCCGGTCGATCGACGCAATGCGGCGCTGATACGAGATCGACGCAAGTAATCCGAACCGCCCGTCGTCGAACGTGTTGCTGACCAGGCCGAACAATTGCGGCGTTACTTTTTCGCTATTGGCTTCGTACAGCGCCTTGCCCGAAACGATTCCGCGAAACCCCTTCACGTCCAGCGGGCGCGGTGTTTCGACGTTGATGGTCGCGCCGATGCCGCCACCCTGCAACGGAGCCAGCGCGCTTTTATACACCTGGGCGCCGCTGATCAGCTCGGCAGGAATCAGGTCAAAGGAAAAGGCGCGGTTGAAATTGTCCGAGGCAAAGCTGCGCCCGTTGAATAAAACGGTATTAAAAGTCGGGCCAAGCCCGCGCACGGTGACCGACTGGCCTTCGCCGTTGCTACGATCAATCGCGACGCCGGGAATACGCTGCAGCGATTCGGCGACGTTGGCGTCGGGAAACTTGCCCAGATCCTCGGACGAAATCGCATCGAGGATGCCGCTCGCCTCGCGCTTTTGCGCTGCCGATGATTCGATGCTGCCGCGAATGCCGGTGACGATGATGTCGGTGAGCGGATCGGGATCGATCGGCGGCTGCGGCGTGGTGTCCTGAGCATATGCCGACGTGGGTGCCAGCACCAGCAGGCCGGCAAGTGCGGTGGTCGCGAACAACCCACCGCGCAGCGAAACGAGATCGTCAAAGCGCATCTTTCATCCCCTGTCCAAAAGCCCACCCTGTTTCGGGTGTTGAACTTACGGTATGTGAATTATATGATATAAACAACATCCAAATAGCATCGATTGATCGCATTGACGGATAGTTGCTAGGAGCGGACATGGACACGGCATCAAGCGCGACGAACGATGGACTGGTCGAGACCATCGTAGTCGTCGGCGGCGGCACGGCAGGGTGGATCGCCGCCGCACGAATCGCCGCCGCCAATCGTAACCAGGCGAACCGAATCACCGTAAAACTTGTTGAATCGGCAAAGATTGGCACGATCGGCGTCGGCGAAGGCACCTGGCCGACGATGCGAAACACGCTGGCAAAAATCGGCCTCGACGAGGGCGATTTCATCCGGCGCTGCGATGCTGCATTCAAACAGGGCGCGCAATTCGTCGGCTGGACCGACGGCACTCCCGGCGACGCCTATTATCACCCGCTCAACCCGCCGGCCGGTTCGACCGAAATCGATCTTTCGAGCCACTGGAATGATACCCAGGCATCAGACGCGAACCGTGATTTCGCGCATTGGGCCGATTATCAGGCCGGGCTGTGCGATGCTGGGCTGGCCCCAAAATCGATCACCACGCCGCAATATGCGGGCCATGCCAATTACGCCTATCACCTCGACGCCGGAAAATTCGCCACGGTATTGCGCGAACATGCGGTCGATCGGCTTGGCGTCGACCATATCGAAGGCGATGTGGCGCGGGTGCTGGTCGCCGATGATGGCGATATTGACGGAGTCGAGCTGTCCGATGGCCGGATCGTGCGCGGCGATTTGTTCGTCGATTGCACCGGTTTTGCCGCGCTGCTGATCGGCGGGGTCTATGAAATTCCCTTTCGCCGCTGCAACGACGTGCTGTTTGCCGATCGCGCGATCGCGATGCAGGTGCCGCATGCCACTCCCGACGATCCGATCGCCTGCCACACCATCGCCACCGCGCAGGATTCGGGGTGGGTATGGGATATCGGCCTGTGGACCCGGCGCGGCGTCGGCTATGTCTACAGCAGCGCGCATGTCGACGACGAAACCGCCGAACGCACCCTGCGCCGCTATGTCGGTGCCGCCGCCGAACCGCTCGCCACGCGCAAGATCAATATCGACGCAGGCCATCGCGAACGCTTCTGGGAGCGCAATTGCGTCGCGATCGGCTTGTCGGCTGGCTTTGTCGAACCGCTCGAGGCATCGGCGCTGATGCTGGTCGAGGCGTCGACCGACGCGATCGCCGACCGCATCCCGCGCACACGCGCCGCGATGGACATGGCCGCGCGCCAGTTCAACGCGACCTTCCAGCATCACTGGGTGCGAATCATCGAGTTTCTGAAACTCCATTATGCGCTGACCAAGCGCACCGACACCGATTTCTGGCGCGACCACACCGCGCCCTCCTCGCTGCCCGATTCGCTTCGCGAACGGCTTGCCTTCTGGCGCGATCACCCCCCCGCGCCCGGCGACTTCGCCCATGCGCGCGAGGTGTTTTCCTGGCCCAGCTACCAATATGTGATGCACGGCATGCGCTTCGAAACCAGCTATCCACAGATCGACGCCGCAGCCCCGGCAGCGGCCACCGCCGCGAAATGGTTGCGCCGATCGGACAAGATGGGGGCCGAGCTTGGTCGGCAACTCCCGCGGCATCGCGAGCTGCTGCGCGCGATCCGCGAACATGGCCTGCCAACGATATGACCGCGATCCGCCCGCTCGACCGGACACGCCATGCCGGTTTGTGCGTCCAGCCATTGCGCGGCGCGGCGGCGCGGCGGCTGGCACAGGTCGGCATCTCTGAAATCGCGCTTGCTGCCGCCGATACGCCTCTGTGCCTGGCCAAGGACGCGCATACCGGGCGGTTCAACCTGATCGCGTTGATGGGGCTGGTCGAACCGGGCAATTTGTTCAGCCATGACGGCGCGATCGGCGCAACCTATGTCCCCCGTGCCGCGATGCTGACCGGCTTCCGCCTCGACCCTGCCGGTGAAGCGGGACTGGCCGTCGATGAAGACGATCCCTCGCTCGGGCCACAAGGCGAAGCGCTGTTCGACGCCACCGGCACGACCGCATTGGCCGATCGCCTTCGCGCCGAGCTGGATCATATCATCGCCGACGTCGCCGCCGCGCAGGCGCTGATCGACACCTATGCCCGATTGCGCCTGATCTGTCGGCTCCGCCTGAACCTGCGCTTCGACGACAACCGAGTCCATGCGATCGAGGGGCTGTACAGCCTGGCCGGGTCGGCGCTGGCCACGCTCGACGACGCCAGCATCGTGGCGATGCACCGCGCCGGCCAGCTTGCCCCGGCAGCGATCATCACCGCGTCGCTGTCGCAGATCGAACGGCTGCGCCAACTGCATAACGCCCGGCACGACCGCATCCGCGCGATCGACATCACGATCGACGAGGATTGACGCCCCCGCTCAATAATCGACGTAATAATCCTTGCGGAAATCCTGCCCCGAATAGGCGCGGCGCATCGTCCATTCCTGCCCCGTCACCGTCCAGAACGGATCGCTGGCGGGCAGCCCCAGCGCCAACAGGCTTTCGGATGCGATATACATGCTGCCGGCGTTCGAATACCAATCGCCCAGCGAAGGCTGGTGCCGGGTAAAGCCGATCGTCAGAAACCCATCGGCATCGAAGTTCGACGGATCGGCGAATATCCGCCGCTGCGCGGCCACCGTCGCCGCGCGCACCTGCCCCTCGGGCAGGGTCGCTGGCAATTGCTTGCGCCACGCCAGCATCGCCAGCGGCTGATGTGCCGCGGTCCGATAGGTCAGCGATCGCCCGATCGCGGCAAATGCACCGTCGGGGCCGATCATCCGCTCCAGATGCTCGGCATATCGCTGCATCCGCTTGAGCTGCACCGCCAGCCGCTCCTCGGGCTTCAGGCTGTTGAACCCCGCCTTGCGATCGACCAGCACGCCCAGAATCTGCGTCAGCATCGGGTGGATGACGTAGCTGTTGTAATAGTCGTAATGGAAATCGACGCCATCGGCATACCAGCCATCGCCGACATACCATTCGCCGAACTTGCGCAGCGCCAGGTCGATCCGCACCGGATCCCATTGCGCCCCCACCGCCAGCAGGAACGCCTCGTTCATCGCCGCGAACAACAGCCAGTTGCTATAGGGCGGCGACACCCGGCGAAGCCCCTGGATCACCGCGATGATCCGCTGCTTGGTCGGTGCGTCGAGCGGCTCCCACAAGGTTTTGGGCGCCCGCAGCAGCGCGCTGGTGAAATAGGCCGAATCGACCAGTGCCTGGCCATGGCCGTCCCATGCCAGCCGGTCGGCCCCGCCGGGCATCACCGATTGGGCATAGCTCTCCAGCGCCTGGTCGCGCAGCCGCGCGCGCAGCCGGCTTTCGGCATCGCCGCTATCGGCCAGCGCCAGCCACGGCGTGATCCCGTCGATCAACCGGCCGAAACCCTCGAGATAGGCGACCTCGATCCCGCGCTTGTCCCACGTCGCGCTCACCTCGGGCTTCCATTCGGCGCGCAGCCGCCCGCGCGCCATTCGCCCCAGCACCGGCGTCGCCATCCGCTCGAGAATGTCGAGCATGAACGCCCGGTCGGCAGCGCCGCTGGGCAGACGTGCCGCCGCCCCACCCTGGCGCTGTGGTGTCGCCCCCGCCAGCGGCACCCCGCCTGCCGCTGCACCCACCGTCATCGCAGCCAGAAAATCACGCCGTTCCATCACTCATCCCCTATCGTGCGCTTGCCGGTGGCGGCGCGAAATCCAGGCGTTCGGCGGCGACATGCGCGTCCCAGGCGGCGCGCGTGGTGAAGCCGCCCTGCCCCAGGCTCCAGGCCGATCCGCTGTAATAGACAAATGGCCTGCCCGGCTGAACGCGCAGCAGCACCAGATGATTGTCGGCATCGGCGCGCGTATCGACGATCATCGCCGGATCGACGCGGATCGCGATTGCCATGCGACCATGATCGCCATTCTCCGGCCCCCAGAAAGACAGGATACCGCGCCGCGCATCGACGCTGATCTGCCCGCCCGCCCCGGCAGCATGTTTGCCGATCCCGATCCCCACCACCAGCGGGCCGGCGCGGTCCGACGACAAGGTCGACACCATCCGCGTGAAATGCGTCCCCAGCGGCAACGTGAAGCGCCGCGTTTCCCACACCTTGCGATCGACATCGACCGGCCAGGGCGCATAATCGACCTCGAAATCGGCGACATCGGGGCCGTCGCGCAGCACCCGGTGGCGCACGAAATTGCGCGACGTCCACAGCTTGTTGTCGTGCCACACGCCCAGCCCGCCGGCCCCGCGCCCGGTGCCGACATTGTAGAAATCCATGCCCTCGCCGTGAAAGCCATGCTGGTCGCCGGTGCGAAGCTGGCGATCGGCAAAGGGCCACGCCACGTTCTTGCCCCAGGAATCGATGCCCGATCCCGATGGCGGCTCGATCGCCTCCAGCGCATGGCCATAGATGCGGTGCGCGGTGCGGTCATTTTCCCACAACAGATCGTCGTGGCGATATTCGGCCAGCACCACGCGCGCCGCCGGATTGCGATCGGGCGGCGGCGGCAGCGGCGAGACGACCAGCGGGAGCGGTGCCGCCTGCTGCCGCGCCGCGACTGCTCCCCCGACCAGCGCCAACGCGATCGAAACGGCGCCGCCCGCCACCCGCCATCCGACCATCATCGCCCCTTCCGCTTCGTCGCTGCCAGCGCGCTCCGCTGTTTGAAAGACGGATAAGTCATCATACAACTCTTGCCAAGCATCGAGTGAATCCAGCACAGATGCATCGCGCGGTGCCGGTTGCATCGCGGGATTTAGGGGAAGCGCCATGAGCAAATCGGCATCACTCACCGATACGCTGTTCGCCAAGCTGGAGGCACAGATCACCTCGGGGCTCATGCCGCCGGGATCGCGTTTCCCGACGCAAAAGATCATCGCCGAGCGCGAATCGGTCAGCCGCACCGTGGTGCGTGAGGCGGTGGCGCGGCTAGAGGCGCAGGGGCTGACGGTGTCGCGCCAGGGTTCGGGCGTGTTCGTGGCTGACGATGCCCGCTATCGAGCATTTCAGGTGACGCGTGGCGAAATGCGTGAGCTTTCTGACGTCATCAAGCTGCTTGAAATGCGGCTGGCGGTCGAAACCGAAATGGCCGCGCTCGCGGCGGCCCGCAGAACCACTTTTAATATCAATGAGATGCGCGATGCCTTGCGCCATATGGCCGAGGTCGGCGACGATCCGGTCGCCGCGGCACAGGCCGATGTCGAGTTTCACCTGGCGATCGCGCGCGCCACGCAGAATGACTATTATGTCCGGCTGATCGACTTTCTGGGCCTGCGCCTGGTCCCGCCGCGCAGCTTGTATCTGCGCGATCAGCCCGAACCCGCGCACCAGGCCTATGCCGCAAAGGTGCGCGCCGAGCATGACGCGATCCTCGATTCAATCGTGCGGATGAACCCGTCGCGCGCCCGCGCCGCCGCCCGCCGGCACATGCAGGAAAGCCTCAGCCGCCATTCCGAACTCAGCAACGAGATCGCCGCCGCCAAGCCTCCGGCGGCATAAGTATGACGATTGACCGCCCCTGCCAAATTTGTATGATAACTCGGCAGCCAGCAAGATAGCGGCGCGAAAAGGGGGCAGGACATGGGACGATCAACGTTATTCGGTTCGATTTCGTTCGCGGCGCTTTCGGTGATGCTGTCATCGCCAGCCTTGGCGCAGACCACCCAGCCGGCACCACCGCCGCCCCAGCCCCAATCCGAAACCCCGCCACGGGATGATCCCGACGGCACGACGCCTGCGGAGATCATCGTCACCGGCTTTCGCTCAAGCCTGCAAAAGGGGCTGGACCTGAAGCGTGAGGCCATCGGCGTTCGCGATTCGATCGTCGCCGAAGACATCGGCAAATTCCCCGAACAGAATGTCGCCGAATCGCTTCAGCGGATTCCCGGCGTGTTCCTGTCGCGCGACGGTGCCAGCAATGAAGGGCAACGGATCAGCATTCGCGGGCTGGGATCGCAATTCTCGGTCACCACGATCAACGGCGCGCCCGTCCGCACCACCTCGTCATCGAATGTCGGCGGGGCCAGCCGCGACTTCAATTTCGACGTGTTTCCGTCTGAACTGTTCGGCCGCGTCGATGTGTACAAGACCCCGCTCGCCAGCCTCGAGGAAGGCGGCATCGGCGGCAATATCGATCTGCAAACGCCGCGCCCGTTCGACAGTGCGGGGCGGGTCATCCGCTACACTGCCACTGGTCAGTACAACACCGCATCGGAAAAGCTGAACCCGCGTGGATCGTTCCTGATCAGCGAAACCGCCGGCGATTTTGGTGTCCTGATCGGCGTCGCCTATGCCCGCAGCGAAAATCTGCGCTCGGGCTTTCAGTCGACCGGCGGCTACAGCCCGCCAGCACTCGGGCCGATCGGCTATCTTCCCGCGGCGCAGCGACCGCCGGGCACGCTGGCCGGGCAATTTCCCTTCGTGCTCGATTTCGACAGCCCGCGCGCGAACCTGGGCGGCCTCAGCCGGCAGCAGGTCGACAACGCCTTCATGCCGCGCTTCTTCCGCGCCTATGCCTCGTCGAACGAGCGCGAACGGCTGGGTGCTACCGCGTCGCTGCAATATAAGACCGACACGATCGATTTCAGCGTCGATGGCATCTATGCCAACCTCACCGACACCCGTGACGAATTCACTTTCGGTGTGCCGGTTCGCAACACCCGCACCATCGATCGCACCGCAGCGCCGGGACGCAACAATAATAACGGCCTGATCCCGATCGACATCGCGATCGACGACAACAACAACATCTTCGGCACGTTCGGCAACGCGCAATTGCTCAGCGAAAGCTATTATTACGATGCCAAGACGCGCTTCATGTACGGCATCGCGCGCGGTATCTGGGATGCGACCGACAATCTGAAATTTTCGGGCCAGGTCAATTACAGCCGCAGCCGCGCCGAATATTCGGCCAACCGGATCGTGTACAACGCCTATAACGTCGACGTGACCTATGATCCCACGGTCGATCGCGTGTATCCGACCATATCGTCGCCGGTCGATTTCACCGATCCCAACACCTATCGCACATCGGGCAATAACGACCCGTCGCTCGGCTTCTTCCTCAATCGCGAAATCGACGAACAGAAGACCGCGCGGCTGGTCGCCGATTACACGCCCGAACCGCTGGGCAAGCTGGAGCTACAGGCGCGGTTCGGCGCAAGCTATGTCTCGACCGTGAAGGACGCCGAACTGCGCGACGGATCAGCCCTGGCCAGCAGCAGCCAGCTTCCCGGCGGCCAGACCTTCCGCCAGCTCGACATTTATGGCTTCATGGATCCGTTCGTGCCGATCGGTGCGCTGCCCAATGGCGGCAATGACGGCTTTCCTTCGCAATGGGCGACGTTCTCGCGCGATTTCGTGAATGGCACGCTCGATGCCAACGGGTTCAACCGCGCGGCACCGATCCGAGTCGATTCGAGCTTCCGGGCCGAGGAACAGGTGACGTCGCTGTTCTTCGAAACCGATGCGAAGCTGCCGATCGGTACGCGGGCGCTGCGCGGCAATGTCGGCATCCGCTATTCGGACACGCGCACGATCATCAACAATGCCGCACTGATCAACGGCGTCTTCACCCCCAACGAAAGCGAGGGCGGCTATGCCTATTGGCTGCCGTCGTTCAGCCTTGCCTTCGATATTTTCGACGACCTGCTGATCCGCGGTTCGGCAGGCAAGACGATCACCCGCGCCAGCCTGTCGAACATCGCGGGGAACACTCGGATTCCCAACCGGTTCGAAGCGCGCGCAATCGCCGGCAATCCCAATTTGCTGCCCCAGATCGCGACCCAATATGATGCCGGCATCGAATGGTATTTCGCTCCCGGCGGGCTGCTGAGCGCGGGCTATTTCAGCAAGACGCTAAAGGATACCACCCAATCGCAGCGGATATTGGTGCCGTTCAGCTCGCTCGGCCTGCCCGACAATGCGCTGGGGCCGACCTTTCAGGATGCCAATGGCCGGATCGATCCCGACCTGCCGATCTCGCTCGATACCTTCTTCAATTCGGGAACGGTGAAGCTCAGCGGACTGGAATTCGCCTATCAGCAGAATTTCCGCTTCCTGCCCAAACCGCTTGACGGGCTCGGCGTGATTACCAGCTTCACCAAGATCAATTCGCAGGGCAACACCTTCATCACCACCGACGGTCAGTCGTTCGAAGTGAATACCGTCCCCGACTATTCCTACAGCGTCACCGGCTTTTATGAACGCGGCCCCTTCGCGCTGCGCGGGTCGTATAATTACCGCGACCGCACGATCATCGAGGTGAACAACCAGGGGTCGAACCTCCAACGCTGGAGCGCCGGCCAGGGCTTTCTCGACGGCACCGTCAGCTATCGGCTCAGCGACGCGCTCGAGCTGCGCTTGGATGTGCTCAACCTCACCAACGAGCTGCTGTACGATTATTTCGAAGACCCCCGCGGCCTCAACGGCGATCCGAACAGCCGGCTGGACAACGCCCTGTACAACGGCAGAACCATCGCTTTCGGCGTGCGCGGCAGCTTTTGACTTACCTGATATGATTGACTGTTTTTAACGGAGAACCCCTCATGCCCCTTCGCGCCATTCTCGCCGCCGCCCTGCTGATCGCCCCGTCTGCCGCCGCCTATGCCCAAACCGCACAGGGCGCGGAGCAAGTCGCACCAATCGCGGCCGCCGAACGCCTGGCGAAATGGCAATTGGCACGGATGAACGACGCTTCGGGGGTCAGCCGCGTGACGGGCGAGACGAAGAAGCCACGCGCCTGGGAACAGGGCGTGTTCTGGGTAGGCATGACCGCGCTCGCCGATGCCGGCACGGCCCCCGCCATCAAGGCCGCGATCCTGAAGATGGGCCCCGACAATCGCTGGCAGCCGGGTGACCTGCCTTATTTTGCCGACGATCATGTCATCACCCAGGCCTATCTATGGGCAGCAACCCATGGTGCCGGCCCGGCAGCGCGCGGCCCGACCAAGCTGGCATTCGATAAAGTCGTCGATCAACCAGCCGACACTACGCTGGCGTTTGTCGTGCCGCCAAGCGGGTATAGCGGTGCCGAATGTCTCAAACGCTGGTGCTGGTGTGATGCGCTGTTCATGGCACCACCGGCTTTTGTCGAACTGAGCGCGCAGACCGGCGATCCCAAATATCGCGACTTCGCGCTGCGCGAATTCTGGGCGACGACCGACTTTCTATATGATCCGGTCGAGCATCTCTATTATCGCGACAGCCGCTTTTTCGATCGCCGCGACGATCAGCAGCGCAAGCAATTCTGGGCGCGCGGCAATGGATGGGTGTTCGGCGGCATCGCCCGCATCATCCCGTCGCTGCCCAAGGGTAGCCCCGATCGCGTCCGCATGGAAAGATTGTTCCTGGAAATGGCGGCGAAGCTCAAGACGCTGCAAAAGCCCCACGGCTATTGGGCACCATCGCTGCTCGCCCCCGAAAACGCGCCGCCTGAATCCAGCGGCACCGGTTTTTTCACCTATGGCATCGCCTGGGGAATCAACGCCGGATTGCTGCCGCGTGCCGAATATGAGCCGGTTGCCCGGCGCGGCTGGGATGCGTTGCAGCGGGCGATCCAGCCCGATGGCCGGCTGGGCTGGGTCCAGCAGGTGAGCGACCGGCCCGAACAGGTACTTGCCAGCGACACCCAATATTATGGCGTTGGCGCGTTCCTGTTGGCGGCAACCGCGATCGCCGAACTGGACAAGAATCGGCGATAGCCAACCACCTCATGCCGACGTTTCAGAAGCTGGCGCGTTTGGGGTCGCCGCCTGCCTTGAGCAGCAATTGCAGCGCGCCTTCGATAAGGTCGCGCATCAGCCCTGACGCCGCCGCCGAATCGCCACCGACCACCGCTTTGGCCACGCGCTGATGATCGACCGCGCTGGCCCGGCTGACGCCGGCATAGGCGTTGGTGCGGCGGATACTGAACCGCAGCGTCGCTTCGGACAATTCGGTGAACTGGCGCATGAAGCGATTGTTGCTGGCGGCGATCACCGCGCGGTGGAACGCGATGTCGGCCTCGAGCGGATCGTCGCTGCCGTTTTCGGCGGCGAACATCCGATCGACCGCGCGCAGGATCAACGCCCGCTGCGGCCCCGTCGCGGTTTCCGCCGCCAGCCCCGCCGCGCGCGGTTCGATCGCCATCCGCATTTCGGTGAAGTCGATGAGCAGGTCGATCGAAAAATCGCGCTCGAGCAGCCAGCGCAGCACATCGGGATCGAGCAGGTTCCAGTGTTCTTCGGGCTGCACGGTCGTGCCCGCGCGCTGGCGTGCCCGCAGCAGCCCCTTGGCGGTCAGCATCTTGACCGCCTCGCGCACCACCGAGCGGCTGGCTCCATAGCGTTCGCACAATTGCGCCTCGAACGGAAAGCCGCTTTCGGGGGTATAGCATTGGGTAACGATGGCGCGGCCGATGTCGTTGGCGATGGTTCGCGTGACATTCATTCTGCCGGCGTCGCCGACACCGGTTCGCTGCGCATCGGTGGAGTCCATCGGCCCAACATAGTGGGCGATCGGGCGGTAACCAGACGGGAAAAAGGTCGAAGCCGTGATAGCGGTCACATAATTTGCCGAGCAAAGCATGTGGCAAAACAAATATGATATTTGTTGACTGACAAAAGCCGATTGCTACCGAATGCCGGCAATGATGGTCCAAGCATCGATTCAGGCGGACGTTTGGACGGTCCAGTTCGAGGAAGAGAAGCTAGATGGCTGAAGCCACCACTGACAAAATCGGGCGTATCGAATGTTTTCTGGTGCGCCCGCGCTGGTTGTTCGTGCGCGTCGAAACCACCGACGGCGCGATCGGCTGGGGCGAGGCAACGCTGGAGGGCCATGCCGAGGCGGTGCTGGGCGCATTTGAAGCGGTGCGCGACCGGCTGATCGGCCATGATCCCGATCGGATCGAGGATGCGTGGCAGATGCTGCACCGGCTGGGCTTTTATCGCGGCGGCCCGGTGCTGTTGTCGGCAATCGCCGGGGTCGATCAGGCGCTGTGGGACATCAAGGCGCGCAAGCTGGGCGTGCCGGTGTATCAATTGCTGGGCGGGCGGGTGCGCGACCGTATCCCGGTCTATTCCTGGATCGGCGGCGACCGCCCCAGCGACGTCGCGGCGGCGGCGCGGGCGCGGCTGGCGCAAGGGTTCAAGGCGGTGAAGATGAATGGCACCGAGGATCTGGGATGGCTCGACAGCCCCAAACAGGTCGACGCGCTCGCCGCGCGGGTGGCCGAAGTGCGCGACGTCGGCATCGATGTCGGCATCGATTTCCATGGGCGGGTACACAAGCCGATGGCCCGCCGGATGCTGCGCGCGATCGAGCCGCTGTCGCCGCTGTTCGCCGAAGAAATCGTGTTGAGCGACAACCCCGACATCGTCACGCAACTGGCGTCAGTGACCAGCGTGCCGATCGCGATGGGCGAGCGGCTGTACAGCCGCTGGGATTTCCGCCCGTTCATGGAAAGCGGCGCGCTCGACATCGCCCAGCCCGATTTGTCGCACGCGGGCGGCATTTCGGAATGCCGGCGGATCGCGGCGATGGCCGAAACCTATGACGTGGCGCTCGCCCCGCACTGCCCGATCGGGCCGATCGCGCTGGCGGCCTGCCTGCACCTCGCCGCCGCGACCCCCAATTTCGTCATCCAGGAAATCTCGCTGGGCATTCATTACAACGGCCCATCCGCCGACCTGACGACGCTGACGACCAATCCCCATCTGTTCGACGTCAGCGACGGCTGTGTCGATATTCCGCAAGGTCCGGGGCTTGGCGTCGACATCGACGAAGCCGCGGTGCGCGAAATGGCCAAGGATCCACATCGCTGGCGCAACCCCGCCTGGCGCGGCGAGCATGGCGAGCTTCGCGAATGGTGACCGGCGCAACCGCCGCCGCCGTGCCCAGCCGCAGCGTAATCGTGACCGGCGGCCTTGGCGATATCGGCATGGCGGTGGCGCATCGCTTTGCCCTGGAAGGCGCGTCGCTGTTGCTGGTCGATTCGCGCGCCGATGACGGCGGCGCAGCGGCGCGGCTGATCGCGGCGGGTGCCGCCGATGCGCTGGCGCTGGTCGCCGATATTGGCGATCCATTGGCGGTGGCGCATGCGGTCGACACCGCGTGTGACCGGTTCGGCGGGATCGACGTGATCGTCAACGTCGCTGGCATGATGATCTACAAGCCGATCGCGGCGCTCGACGCGGCCGACTGGCGGCGTGTGATCGACGTCAATCTGATCGGCGCGGCGTTGTTCATCGGCCACGGCCTGCGGCGGATGCGGCCCGGCGGGTGCGTGATCAATATCGGATCGGTCCATGCCCGCCGCACCTCGGCGCTGGTGGCCCCCTATGCCGCGGCCAAGGCGGCGATGGTCAGCCTTACCCGTTCGGCGGCGATCGAGGGCAAGCCACTGGGCATCCGGGTCAACGCCGTACTGCCGGGGGCGATCGACACCGCGATGCTGCGCGCCAGCCCCAACATCCAGTCGGGCGAAGAAGTGATCGACCCCGACGATATTGGCCAGCCCGACGATATCGCCGCCGTCGTCGCCTTTCTGGCGTCCGATTCGGCGCGATTCATCACCGGCGAAGACGTCGTCGCCGATGGCGGCCGCATGGGGAGATTGTAACGATGCACATGGTCGATGTCGGCGGCGCGGCAACCAGCGATCTGCCGCAACCGGGCGCGTCGCGCGCGGTGTGGCTGACGGCGGCGGTATCGGCGCTGGGCGGATTGCTGTTCGGCTATGACTGGGTAGTGATCGGCGGTGCCAAGCCGTTTTACGAGGCCAGTTTCGGGATCGTCGCGCCGACGCAACAGGCATGGGCGATCAGCTCGGCGCTGGTGGGCTGTCTGATCGGGGCGATGGCATCGGGCGCGGTCGCCGACCGGCTGGGACGCAAGCCCGGCCTGTTGATCGCTGCGATAATCTTTGCGGTGTCGGCGATCGGCACCGCGCTTGCCGGCGGGTTCGACCTGTTCGTGTTCTGGCGTATCGTCGGCGGCGTCGCGATCGGCATGGCATCGGGGCTGTCGCCGCTTTACATCGCCGAAATCGCGCCATCGGGCAGTCGCGGGCGGCTGGTGTGCCTCAATCAGATCGCGATCGTGCTCGGCCTGTTGGCGGCGCAGATCGTCAACTGGCTGATCGCCGAGCCGGTAGCCTCCGGCGCATCGCTGGCCGAGATTGCCGCATCGTGGAACGGCACCACCGGCTGGCGATGGATGTTCGCAGCGGCGGCGGTGCCGGCGGTGGCATTCATCCTGGGCTGTCTGATCATCCCCGAAAGCCCGCGCTGGCTGGCCAATCATGGCCATTGGGACCGCGCCCGCGACGTGCTGCGCCGGCTGGGCGGCGAAGCGCATGCCGATGCGGCGGTGGCGGATATTCGCCGCGCGCTGGCGGCTGCCCCCGGCCGCAGCCTGCGCGCGGTGCTGAAGGAAGCGCGGTTTCGCAAAGTGCTGGTGATCGGCGTCGTGCTGGCGGTGTTGCAGCAATGGTGCGGCATCAACGTGATCTTCAATTACGCGCAGGAGATTTTCGCAGGCGCCGGCTATGCGGTGTCGGATACGCTGTTCAACATCGTCATCACCGGCGTCGTCAATTGCGTCTTCACCTTCGTCGCGCTGGTGACGGTGGAGCGGTGGGGCCGGCGGCGGCTGTTGCTGCTGGGCTGTGCCGGGCTGACGATCATCTATGCCGCGATCGGAGCCAGCTATGTCGCGGGGGTTCAGGGCTGGCCGCTGCTGCTGTTGGTGATCGCCGCGATCGCCACCTATGCGATGACCCTGGCCCCGGTAACCTGGGTCGCGCTGTCGGAGATTTTTCCGGGCGAGGCGCGTGGGGCGAGCATGGCGGTGGCCACCACTGCCTTATGGGCGGCGTGTTTCCTGCTGACCTACAGCTTCCCGCTGCTGAACGCCGCAGCGGGGACCGGGGTGACCTTTTGGATCTATGGCGTGATTTGCGCGGCGGGTTTCGTATTCATTCTGCGCGCGCTGCCCGAAACGCGCGGCAAGACGCTGGAACAGATCGAACAGGACTGGCGCTGACCAACCCGTGACGGCCCCGCCCGACGCGCGGGGCCGTTGCCCGATCAGATCGCCAGCTTGCGAAGCTGCTCTGGCGACACCTGTACCGACGGACGGAAGCTGGCACCGGCCATGTACCGCTCAAGGCTGGCGACCAGTTGGCGGCTGACCGGATCGGTCGCCCCCGCCCCGTCGACGGCAAAGCCGCACACGATCGCGCGGCCCTTGCCCACTTGCAGTTCGACCACCAGCCCCAGCGGGCGCGCGGTGAACCAATCGTCGATGACTCGGACGATCGGATCGACCCCGGCGGGCAGCAGATCGAGCCGAAGCGCACCGGCGCGGTGCATCAGATACCACCATTGCCAGTTGCTGTGCGGCTCGGTCGGGAAATCGGCGAGCGCGGCGTGGCGCGGATCGCACAGGATGCCCAGCGTCGTCGGCGGCTGCCGCTCGGTCCACAAGGTGTTCCAGAAGATGCTGGAAAAGCCCAGTTGCACCGGCCGATCGGCATAGTTGGCGATCTGATTGCCCGGCAGGCCGATCAGCGCGGTGCCGCCCTGCGCCAGATGATCGAGCGTCGCTGAATCGATGCGATCGCTTCGCCGGATGGCGGCAGCGGCGGGGACCGCGGGGGCAGCGGCGGGATAGACCCACAAATCCCAGTCATTCTCGGCAATGGTGCGCCCCGCCTGCGCGATCGTCACGATCAGCTTGGCCGCGCTGGCGGTGTCGGCGCGCAGCACCGGCGCTGCCGACAGGCCAAGCGGCGCATTGCCGAGCGCGATGCCGTCAACCGCGAACGCGCCCTGCGCCAGTTCGCCGCCGTCACTGGCGACGACCCGCCAGGCGATCTGCGCCGCGCCGATCGGTGCCTCCCCGAAATGCGCGACATCTATGGTGAAGGCAAAGGGCGACCCCGATTGCACGACCCGCGCCGGCATGCGTGCAAGCGGCACGGTGCGCGCGCAGAACCGGCTATATTCGGCGGCGGTGACATAGCCCTTCTCATCCCAGAACGGATCGAGCACGCCGACCAGCGCGGTGCCCTGCCCCGGAAAGTCCTGAAGCCCAAGCAACTGGAAGCCGCCCATCTTGTGCGTTCGCAGCGCGCTTTCGATGTCCTCCTTGTAGCACATTACCTGCAACCGGCCCGACGCATAGAGAAACTCTGGGGCATGATCGCGCAGGCCGCTGTCGCGCAGCCGGTCTTCGAAAATGTCGAAGTTCCGCGCCTTGAGATAGCCGGTATATTTCCGCCGCTCGTTCAGGTCGGGATAGACGCACCATTGGCCGATTTCGTGGCTGATGACGGGCACCGGATAGCGATTGATGAAATCGCGATAGTCGGCCTGGGTTTCGGGCGGCTTGGCGTTGATCCGCGACTTCAGCCCCTCGCCCCAGCCGTGCATGCGCGGCGACGGGGTGACGTGGAACTCATTTTCGTCGATCATCGGCCAGCCGGCCCCCGACGTCCACAACCGCCGAGGATCGCGGGCGCGATAGTGCAGGACATAATCGCGCAGATACGCATCGCGCCGCGCCTCCCCCGCCTTGTCGCCGCCGCCCGGCTCGTTGCCATGCGTCATCAGCATGAACGAGGGGTGGTTGCCGTGCATCGCGACGATGCGGTCGGTTTCGGCATATACCCATTGATCGACCGGCAGGCCGCTGCCGATCCGCACCGACTGGTTCGCCCACACGGTTTCGACCTGGATATAGATGCCGGCGGCGTCGGCGGCGTCGAACGCGGCACCCGGCGGGCAATAGCTGTGAAAGCGCAGATGGTTGAGACCATAATCCTTCAGCTTGCGCATGATCCGGTGCCAGCTTTCGATGTCGGTCGCCGGGTGGCCGGTCAGCGGAAAGATCGCGCAGTCGAGCGCGCCGCGCAGCATCGCCGGGCGACCATTCATCGTGAAGCCGTTCGCGCCCGCGCTGAACTTGCGCCAGCCGAAATTCCCCTCCCAGCTTTCGCCATTGTCGAGTTGCAGGCGCACCTGGTGCAGCACCGGATCGAACTCGTCCCAGGTGCGAAGCGCGGCGGGGTCGATGCCATCGGACAGCACCCGCGCGGTCAGCCGGCCCGTATCGCCCTGCCACGTCACTGCCGCGCGCACCGGCTTTCCAGCGAACAGGATGGTGCCGCCAGCGACCGGCTTTGCCCCGGGGCGGCGGCGGATCGTCGCTTCGACCGCCAGAACCCTGTCATCGAACGAGGGATGCAGATCGACGCGGTCGATCCACACCGGCTCGGTCGCGCGCAGCTCGATACGCCCGGCGATGCCGTTCCAATTGCCCTGGGTATGGTCGGTGACGCCGTGGCCGTTAAAGCCGATCTCGACGATCATCCGGTTATCGACGCGGATCGTCAGCCGGTGCGTGCCCGGCGACACCATGCCCAGGTCATGCAGATGCGGGACGTGCAGCGCGTCGCTGCGCCCGATGGGCCGATCGTCGAGCCACACCTGAGTTTCCCAATGCGGGCGTTCCAGGAACAGCTCGACCCGCTTGCCCTGCCAATCGGCGGGTATCTCGATCTCGCGCTGATACCAGGCGGCACCGCGATACCAGCTATCGGGCTGAAGGAAGAACGGCACCTTGAAGTTATCGGCGGTGCGATAGCGGGCGTAGTCGTCGGCCTTGAAGAACGAGCGATCGTTGATGTCGCCGGTCCAGGGGGTTTCCAGATCGGGCTGGTTGCCGACCGCTTGTTGCTCGAGGCTTCCGGGCAGCGTCAGCGTTTCAGCGGGCAGCGCGCGTGCATACCAGCGCTTGGTCACGCCCGCATCGCGCGGATCGAGCGCGCGCCGCCATACCGCGCCAAGATCGAGCGCCGGGTCCGCGTCTTCGGCAGCCATCGCCTGCGCGCTCAAACACCCGAGGAAGGGCGCGACCGCAAGCGATTGGATCAGGCGACGGCGGCCGAGATCGGCCACGGACTCTATCGGCATGCTCATCTTCGGACCCTTAACACAGTAACCGGCGCAATGATTAAGTATTACATTATTTCGAAGCGTGTCAAACCGATCAAACGCGCCGCTAGCGTTTCACAGCAGCGGACGCTCGCCATGTTCGAGCAGCGCGGGGATCACCAATTCCTCCTCATCGGCCAGGTGACGCCGCAGCAAATCGGCAAACTCGTCCGCGCCGGTTGCATAAGCATCGGCGGCACGCAGCGCCGCATCCCCAGGCGACGACAGCGCCAACAGCAGCGCGCGCGCCGCGTCCACCGTCGCCACCAACCGCTGGTGGATCAGCACATGATCGCCCTCGAGCAGATCGAACCCGACGATCATCCGCTGGTCGAGCGCTCGAAACTTGGGGAAATAGGCGGCGTCCTCGATCCGATGATGCTGATCGAGATGGCGAAGAAAGCCGTTGAACCGGGGGACGAAGCCGCGCTGAAACCCCGCCGCGTCCACCTTGCCGCCGCGAAAGGCGTCGACCACCTGCGCCACATCGGCGGCCTCACCGCGCAGCGCCGAATGTACGTTCAGCCAGAATTCGGCCAATTGCCCGAAATTGCGGTGCGCGCGCCAATCGGGCTGCGGATAGGCGGCGCGAAGATACGCAATGCCGTCGTCCAACCCCGATCGCTGGGCCAGGCCCAGGCCGCCATGTTGCTCAACGATGCCCTGATCCTCCTGCGACACGCCGGGCGGCTGCATGGGCATCACCGATATGGTTGCCGCCGGCGGCTGGGCGATTACGCAAGCTATAGCACGCTATCAAGAGCGTCCGGCACCAGTGCCAGATTCTGGATCGCCGCCAGCCCCCATTGCGAGGCGGCGTTGGTCGAAACCCGCCGCCATTCGATCTGGCCGCCGGGCAGCATCGTGCGCGGATCGCCATCGACCATCCCCAGCCCCGCATCGCCCGAATAAAACTCGGCCGCGGCGCGCCGGGCAAGCGCCGGATCGCCGGTCTGTACCGCAGCATAGGCGGTGAGCCGCGAATGCGCCTCGCGCAGGTTCGACGATCCCCGGCGCGGGCCGAACACCGCCACAAACTCCGCGCGCGGCGCATTATACCAGCGGCAATAATCGAGCCACGCCTTGCGATAGCCGGGCACGTCGAGCAATTGCAGCAACTCGGCATTCACCTCGACCGCGCCGAACACCGCGTTGAGGTGCGAGAACGAAATCTCCGGCCCCGGATTGTCGAAGCGCCCGGTCTTGAGATCATAGGGGGCCGCGCCCGACAGCCAGCCATTGGGCATCGCGCCGATACTCTCCATCCCCGCCACCAGCCGATCGCGCCAATAGGGATTGCGCGTCCGCTCCCATTCGGTGAGCCACGCGGCGGCAAGCGAGCACCAACTGGTGCCAAATGCCATGCCGACCACCCCCTCCCGATTCTGTTGGCGATCGCCGCCGGGGACTTTGCGACCGATCTCGATCGTTTGCAGCATCGAATCCGACCGCAACAGGTCGCGCATCAAATCGCCGACGCGATCGTCGGCGGTGAGGTAATAATAGATGCGGCGATAGGCGGCGTTGCTGACGCGCGGCTGTTTCGAGCTGTCGCTGAAATGCTGCACGCCGTGGCGCGTGCCCAGCCCCTTGAACCGGCCCAGATGATAGACATCGACCTCGCCGGTATGCCGGGTCATCGCCTCGGCCAGCCGCCAGGTCGCGGCATCGCGGGTGCGAAGCGCCTGATACCATAGCCACAGATCGGGCGAGAGCTCGCTGTTCGCCCAGGCAAAACCGCCAATGTCATAGCGCCATTGATGCCGGTCGGCGTCATAAGTGTGCATGACATCGCCATGATCCCAAAAGCCGTACCAGGATCGGCGATCGACCTCCCCGGCATAGAAATCGGTCAGGTCGGCAAGCTGCGCCTCGATCCGTGCGCGCGGGGGCGTCGAACGATCGGGCAGCCCCCAGGGGCCAAACACTTGCGCGGCATGGATATGGCCGGGATCGGCCATCATCTGCGGCGGGGTCGATACCGCGCCCGCCATCGCCAGCAATTCGCTGGCCGGCGGGGTGGCGGGCAAGGCCCATAATGTCAGTTCGCTGGTGCGGGCGATGCCGCGCGCATCGTCCCAGCCGGGTTCATAATCCTCATAGGTGACGTCCAGGCCTTCGTTCTGCGCGGGATAGGCATCCATCCCATCGACCCCGCGATAGGATCGCAGGTCCATCGGCGCGGCATCGGGCGACCAGAGCCAAGCAGTCAGCGTCGCGGCGTCCCCGGCAGCGCCGCGCACGTCGATGCCGGTGGGGTGGCGCTCCCAGAACCAGCGCAAGCCGATCGCAGCCCCGCCCTGCGGCCCGCCGACATAGCCAAGACCCGGCGCACGGCGGGCCTCGTCGGCGTCGATCCAGGCGCGGCCTTCGCCGGTGCGCTTGGCGAGCGTGGCACCATTGGCGCTTAACTGGTTCAACCGGAAATCGCTCCAGCCGGGGATGCGATCGAGCCGGTCGCGCACTGCCGGGGCCATGTCGACGAGCCGAGGCACCGCCCTGCCCGCCACCTGCGCCTCCCGAAATGCGCGGCCCGGATCGCGGCGAAGCCCGGTGAGCGGGCGAACGGCTTCGGCGAACAGCGTGGCGGGTCCGGTGGCGATTCGGACATGGCGGTCATGCAGCGCGCCCGACATCGGCACCGTCGCGGCGACTCCTAAGCTGGTGACAAAATCCTGCTCGGGCGCGCCGTCATGGACGAAGCTGTGGACGATCCGCAGCGCGCGCGACCCGGCATAGGCATAGAGCCGCACGACGAAGGGCAGCATCCGCCGGTCCCCGCCCTGGTGCCAGCCCTCGACCTTCACCACCGCGCGCACCGGGCCGCGCTGTTCGATCGTCACTTGCGCGATGCTGCCGGTCAGCGGCACGGCATCATTGCCCGCCGGATTGGCCGAAACCGCCGCGACCAGGCGCGTTTCGCCCAATACCGTGCGCCCGCCGCTGCTGGCCGAACGCACCACCGCATCGCCGCCGCGCGCGATCTCCCACATCGTGTCGCCGGTCGAAATACGGATCGCGTCGGTAGTTTCGGCAACGCGGATCGGCGCTGGGGGCAAGGCGGGCCGGCCCGGTGCGATCGTCACCGATGCGGGTGCGATGCCGGCGGGCAGCGCATGCGCGCTCCATTTGATCGACCCGTCGGGCCAATAGGCGGTTGCCCAGCTCTGCACCGGCACCGCGCCCGCCGCCAGCCGCTCGGCATCACGCACCTGCCCGCGCGGCCACGGCACGCCAAAGGTCTGGCCAAGCGACAGCGCTGGTGCTTCGCGGTCGATCCAGCCGATCGAGGCCGATGGCGCGGGACGGCGCTGCGCCATCACCTGCGCCGGCAGCATCGCGCCTGCACCTGCCAGCAGGGTTCGCTTCATCGCATCGCGGCGCGTGATCGGCATGTCAGTTTCCCAGCGACTGGATGGTGAGGTTGCGAATTCGCAAATGGCTTTGGGTGGTGCGGATCGCGAAATGGCCGGCGCGATAGGGCTGCGGATCGTCGAGGCGGAACACCGCCTGCCCGTCGCGCTCGACCGCGATTCGGCTGCCGTCGGCGATCAGCGTGATCCGGGTCCAGCGATCGGGTTGCAGCATCGCACCGGCGTCGCTTCGGTCATGTTGCGGCAGGATCGGGCGATCGCCCACGCGGCCGACATAGCGGCGAAAGCGCGTGGTCGTATTCCGATTGCCGCCGATGCCGACATAATAGGTCGCCAGCGTGTCATAGTCGGCGAACGCGCCACTGCGCCCATGACGAAGCGGCGCGCCATCGGCTTCGCGCGCCATCCAGAAGGCGTTGAGGTCGCTCACCTGATCGTTCGCCCCGCCCTTGGCCACCGCCATCGCATCGAAACCGATCGCCACCGGCCCCTTAATCGGGCGGACCAGCCATAGGGACAGGCCAGCGGGGGTATCGATGTCGATGACGTCGCCGAAGGTCACGCGCGCGGCGGGGCTTTCGGCCTCGACCCGCCATTGCGCCGCGCTGAAGCTGGCGGGCTGCACGCAACCAACCAGCGCGGCGGCGATGACGGGCATGCCGATCGCGCGCCATCGACGGGTCCAGGCTGATAGAGGTGCCAATGGGTGCGGCCCTATCGCCGCCATTGGTTGCGGATCATGGTGATGACAGCCTCTCCCCGATGGCCTTTTCCGGGAGATTAATGGCAAGTCGGGTAGCTTGGCAAATGATTTCGCTATGTGGATAGCGGTGTCACAATGTGGATAGACGACCCCTGCCCCAGCAAAGTCGCTTTACATATGTGGGATTATTGCTCATCATATGGAACATGTCGCGGGAGACGGCATCGTGGAGCGGGAGAGGGCAGCGTGCGTAACCGATGGCGTCTTCATTCGCTGGCAATCCTCGCCGCCGCTATCGGTGCGGCCAGCGCTGCCCCTGTGGTTGCCCAGCATGCGCTCGATCGTGGCACCGTCGCGGTGCCGGCAGCGGAGGGCGGTAATCATGTGAGCTGGCGGCTGTTGCACGCCGATGGCAGCAAGCCGCGCTACATCCTCACGCGCGACGACCGCGAGATTGCGCGCACCGATATTCCAAGCTTTATCGATCGCGACGGCACGCCCGCGTCGCGCTATGCGGTGGCATTGGTCGGGCAAAAGCCGTCGGCGGAAATCACCCCCTGGGCGCGCGGCTATCTGCCGATCCCGCTCGATCGCCCCGCCGATCGCACCACCCCTGCGGGCGAGCGCTATGGCTATACCGCCAATGATGCCAGCGTCGGCGACCTCGATGGCGACGGAAGCCTGGAAATCCTGGTCAAATGGGATCCGACGATCTCGAAGGACAATGCCTTTCCTGGCTATAGCGGCGAAACGCTGATCGATGCCTATACGATGGCAGGCAAAAAGATGTGGCGGATCGATCTGGGGCGCAACATCCGCTCGGGCGCACATTACACCCATTTCATGGTGCAGGATTTCGACGGCGATGGCCGCGCCGAACTGATGATGAAAACCGGCGACGGCACGATCGACGGCACCGGGCGCGTGCTGGGCGATGGCGACGCTGACTGGCGCGAGACCGGCGGCGAGGTCGCCCAGCGCGACCGTACCGGGGCCAAGACATTGCCCGATGGCACCCGCGTCGCGCCGATGCAGGGCCGGATCGTCAGTGGGCCGGAATATATCACGGTTTTCGAAGGGACGACCGGGCGGGCGCTCGCCTCGGCCCCCTATGTGCCGGCGCGTGATCCTTCGACGATACGCCCCTCCGCCGCGGCGATGACCGCTGCCTGGGGCGATGGCTATGGCAATCGCGGCGAGCGCTATCTGGCGGGCGTCGCCTATCTCGACGGCAAACGCCCGAGCGGCATTTTCGCGCGCGGCTATTATGCGCGCACCGCGATCGCCGCCTGGGACTGGCGCGGCGGCAAGCTTACGCAGCGCTGGCTGTTCGACAGCGCCGCGCCCGGCCTGCAAGCCTATGGCGGCCAGGGCAATCACCAATTGGCGACCGCCGATGTCGACGGCGATGGCCGCGACGAAATCGTCTATGGCGCAATGGCGATCGACGATGACGGCAAGCCATTATGGACCACCGGGCTTGGCCACGGCGACGCGATGCACGTCTCCGACCTCGACCCCACTCGCCCCGGCATGGAAAAGTTCGGCGTGCTGGAAGATGTGAGGGGCAATGGCGGCGTCGGCGCGGCGATGCTCGATGCGCGCACCGGCGAGGTGCTGTGGTCGACCCCAGCCGACAAGGATACCGGGCGCGGGCTGGCCGCCGACATCGACCCCCGTCATGCCGGGGCCGAGGCCTGGGCATCGAACAGCCCCGAATTGTTCGACGCGCGCGGCAAAGTCATTCCCGGCGGCAAGCCCCGCTTCGCCAATTTCGCGATCTGGTGGGACGGCGACCGCCTGCGCGAAATGCTGAGCGGTACGCGGATCACCAAATGGGATTGGCGAAGCGCGACCGAGACGGTGCTGCTCGACGCGACCGGCGCGGCATCGAACAACGGCACCAAGGCCACCCCGGCGCTGAGCGGCGACTTGATCGGCGACTGGCGCGAGGAAGTGTTGCTGCGCGCCGAGGACAGCAGCGAGCTGCGGCTGTACACCACCCCGATCCCGACCCGCCACGCCATCCCCGCGCTGCTGCAGGACCGGCAATATGCCAACGCCATCGCGTGGCAGAACACCGCCTATAACCAGCCGCCGCACCCCAGCTTTTTTCTGGGCGAGCAATCGCCCCCCGCGCGCTGATCGCGGCGACCCTTTCTCCCCCTGGGGCTGCCGGTTTCCCCCGGCAGCCCATTTTTTTTGCTAGCCACCGGGGATGTGCGCGATGATGTTGTTCTTGCTGCCCGCCTTGCTGACAGGTGCCGTGATGCCCCAGCGCCCAGACCTACCTGATCCGGCGGCGCGCGATTTTTCGGTCGCGCTGGCGGAGGGGAATTACCGCGTGACGCTGCGGATCGGTGCGGCGGATCGCCCGGCGGTGACCACGGTGAAGGCCGAAAGCCGCCGGCTGATGCTGCACCAGGTCGCCACCCGCGCGGGCGAAGTGATCGAGCGGTCCTTCGTCGTCAATATCCGCAACGACCGGCTACCCCCGCCCCCCGCCAACGCCCCCGGTGGGCAGCGGGTGCTGCTCAAAGCGCGCGAGGCGGGCAGCCCTAGCTGGGACGACCGCCTCTCACTCGAATTTCTGGGCGACCCGGCGGCGGCCGTGATCGACATCGCCCCGGTCGAGGTGCCGACGCTGTATCTGACGGGTGATTCAACCGTCACCGACCAGCGCACCGAACCCGCCGCAAGCTGGGGACAGATGCTGCCGGCGTTGCTCGACGATCGGGTGGCGGTGGCGAACCACGCCGAATCGGGCGAAACGCTCAAATCCTTCGTGACCGAACTGCGCCTTGCCAAGCTGCTGTCGCAGATCAAGCCGGGCGATTATCTGTTCATCCAGTTCGGCCATAACGACCAAAAGGCGAATTGGCCGCAAACCTATGCCGATCCCGAGCACGCCTATTCCGCCTATCTGCGCCTCTACATCGCCGAAGCCCGCGCGCGCGGGGCGATGCCGGTGCTGGTAACCTCGCCCGAACGCCGCAGCTTCGAGGGTGACCGGATCGTCTCGACGCTGGCCGAGCATGTCGCCGCCGCCAAGCGAGTCGCCGCTGCCGAACACGTGCCGCTGATCGACCTGAACGCCGTAAGCGTGGCGGTGTACGAAGCGCTTGGCCCCGATCGCGCGGCGCTAGCGTTCAACGATGGCGGTGCCGACAAGACCCACCATAACAATTATGGCGCATGGCTGCTGGCCAATGCGGTGGCGGGTGAGATTCGGCGCGCGATCCCCGCGCTCGCGCCGCACATCAACGCCGCGCGCTTCGATCCGCGCCACCCGCCCGCGCCCGAGGCGGTAGCGATCGCGGCGAGCGCGGGATCGAGCGCGGTTCGCCCGGCGGGCAACTGACCGCGATGATCCTGAACCGCCGCACGATGCTGATCGGGATGAACGCGATGCTGATCCCCTGCCCCGCCCATGCCGCGCAGCGGATCGACGTTCGCTCGCTGGGTGCGCGCGGTGATGGCACCACGCTCGATACCGATGCGATCAACCGCGCGATCGCGCGCGCCGCCGGGGGCGGCACCGTGGTATTTCCACCGGGCCGGTATCTCAGCTTCTCGATCCGGCTGCAGAGCGACGTCACGTTGCTGCTGCAAGCAGGCGCGACGATCGTCGCCGCCGATCCGGCGCGGCATCGCGGCAGCTATGACTTGCCCGAAATGGACGACGAGCAGCTCTATCAGGATTTCGGGCATAGCCATTGGCACAACAGCCTGATCTGGGGCGATAGCGTTCGCGGCGTTGCGATCCTGGGGCCGGGCGGGATCGACGGCGCGGGGCTGACTCGCGACGGCCCCGGTGCGCGCTGGCGCAAGCAACGCGGCGAACGCCCGCTGTCGATGCGCCAGATGACCACCGCCCAAATCGCCGCGCTCGAACCTGATGCCGCGCGGATGCAGGGCCTTGGCAACAAGGCGATCGCGCTGAAGAACGCGCGCAACGTGCGGATTGCCGGGCTGACCATCGCCAAGGGCGGCCATTTCGCGATCCTCGCCACCGGCTGCGACGATCTGGTGATCGAGGATTGCACGATCGACACCGACCGCGACGGCATCGACCTCGATTGCGTCCGGCGAGTCCGCGTGGAACGCTGCCGGGTCAATTCACCCAATGACGACGCGATCGTCCTGAAAAGCAGCCATGCGCTTGGCCGGCTGGCCCCGACGCAGGATGTGACGGTGCGCGACTGCACGGTCAGCGGCTGGGACATGGGCACGGTGCTCGACGGCACGCGGCAGGCGACGCAAATGCTCGCCCCCGATCGCGACCGCGTGACCGGGCGGATCAAGATCGGCACCGAAAGCAATGGCGGCTTCCGCCGAATCCTGATCGAGGATTGCCGGTTCGAGCGGTCACGCGGGCTGGCGATCGAAACCGTCGATGGCGGCGCGATCGAGGATGTCGTCGCGCGGCGGCTGACGATGGCCGACGTCACGACCGCGCCGCTGTTCGTGCGGCTGGGCGATCGGCGGCGGGGGCCGGAAGGCACCGGCATTGCGCGCGTTCGCGGCGTGCGGATCGAGGAGGTTCGCGCCACCGGGATCGACCATCGCTATGCCGCGCTGCTGGCCGGCCTGCCCGGCCATGCGATCGAAGACGTCACCTTGCGCGACATCGACCTGAGCTTTGCCGGTGGCGGCACCCAGGCCGACGCCGCGCGCCGCCCACCCGCGCTTGCCGATGCCTATCCCGAACCGAGTATGTTCGGGGTGACGCCCGCCTGGGGGCTGTGGGCGCGGCATGTGCGCGGGCTGGTGATCGACGGACTGGCGATGCGAACCGAGGCCGCCGATGCCCGACCGCCGGTGTTGCTGGAAGACTGCACCGTCGCCAGTGTGCGCGCGGCGACGCCGTGGATCTGATTATCCTTTGACCAGCCTGCGCTTGCTCGTTACCATATGATGAATAGCAATACCATATATTGCACATTGCAGGAGAGGTCGTTGATACACGCATTCCGGATGCAGCTTCGTCCCGGCATGACGGCGCAGTATCGCGCCGCGCATGACGCGGTCTGGCCCGAACTGGTCGATCTGCTGCACGATGCCGGGATCAGCGATTACAGCATCTGGCACGATGCCGACAGCAACGCACTGTTCGCCACCCTGGTGCTGGCCGATCAGAACCAGCGCGACGCGCTGCCGTCGCATCCGGTGATGCAGCGTTGGTGGGCGGCGATGGCGCCGCTGATGGAAACCAACGAAGACGGATCGCCGTGCGAATGGCCGCTAGAGCAAGTGTTTCACCTGGCATGACCGGCTGTCGCGCGCTGTTGCTGGCCTGTGCCGCGCTGATCCCCGCCGCGATCCCCGCGCAGGCGCAGGTGTCGCGCCCGACCGCCAATTTCGACGCGCCGGTGCAGCAATTCGGGCGCGTCGGCTTCGATGCGCGATCGCTGCTGATCGATGGCAAGCGCACCATCATCTGGAGCGCCGAAATCCATGCGTTCCGCCTGCCGAGCCCCGATTTGTGGCGCGACATGCTGCAAAAGATGAGGGCGAACGGCTTCAACACCGTCGCATTATATTTCGACTGGGGATTCCACAGCCCGAAACGCGGCGTGTATGATTTCGACGGCATCCGCGACATCGACCGGCTGCTGACGATCGCCGCCGAAGAGGGGCTGTACGTGATGACTCGCGCCGGCCCCTATGTGAATGCCGAACTGACGCGCGGCGGCTATCCCGGCTGGCTGGTCAACCAGCGCGCCCGCGCGCGCACCGACGATCCCGATTATCTGGCGGCGGCGGACGAATGGCTGACGCAGGTCAACGCGATCATCGCCCGCCACCAGATCAACGGCGGCAAGGGCAGTGTGATCCTGCACCAGATCGAAAACGAGCTGGCGCTGACCACCCCCTCGCAGCGCCGCTATATGGATCACCTATATGCCAAGGCACGCGCCGACGGCATTACCGTGCCGATCTTTCACAACGACCAGGGCCGCAACGGCTATTGGGTGCCCAAGGGCGCGAATGTCGAAAAGACCGTCGAAGGCCCGGTCGATCTATATGCGTTCGATGGCTATCCCGGCGGCACCTGCACCGTGCAGGGCGAACCGACGCGCGGCGCGCCGGCCCCCGATTGGGGCTTTTACGGCACCGGCGGCGCGCGCGGCGGCGCTTCGGCCAGCCCCAACACGCCGGGTTTCGCGGCGGAGTTCGGCGGCGGCTGGTTCGATTATTGGGGGTCGAATGGCGGCTATGCCTGCAACGCGATCCAGCGCGGGCGGCGCTATCAGCGCGTCTTTTATGGCACCAATCTGGTCAACGGGATTTCGATCCAGAGCTTCTACATGGGGTTTGGCGGCACCAGTTGGGGCTGGCTGCCGGGGCCGGTGGTGTTCACCAGCTATGATTATGGCGCGGCGATCAGCGAAACCCGCGAGGTGCGCGACAAGCTGCTCGAACTGAAGCAGCTCGGCGGCCTCATCGCCTCGGTCCCCGATCTGGCGGGCATGATTCCTGCCGGGCCGGTCGAGGTGTCGACCCCCGACATCCAGGTCTATCACAACAAGTCACCCGAAACCGACGCCCGCTTCCTGCTGGTCACGCACAAACCGTCGGTGTCGACCGCCAATGCCAGCTTCACGATCAGCGCCGCGCTGCCCGACGGGCAATATACGCTGTCGATGAAGCTCAATGGCTATGACGCCAAATGGCTGGTGGCGGGCGTGACGCTTGGCGGCCAGCGGCTGGTCTATTCGACCAGCGAAGTGCAGACGGTGATGGCGCGCGGCGGCGAGACGCTGGCATTGCTCTATGGCCGCGCGGGCGAAGATGGGCAGACCGTGCTGCGCTATGCTTCGGCCCCGCGCGTGACGGTGCTCGACGGCGACGTTCGCCACCGCTTCGATGCGGCGAGGGGCGATCTGGTGCTCGATTACCCGCATCAGGGGCTGACGCGGCTGCGGATCGAGGGGGGCGGTCGCCCGGCGATGACGCTGCTGCTGGCCGACGAACCCGAAGCGATGCGCTTCTGGCGCGATGGCGACACGCTGGTGCGCGGGCCGCAACTGGTGCGCGATGCCAGCGTCACGCGCGGCAGGCTGGCGCTGACCGGCGATACCGCGGCGCAAAGCCCGCTCGAAATCTGGGTACCCGCGCAGGTTCGCAGCATCCGTTGGAACGGCCAGCCGATCGCCACCACCGCCGGCATCGGCGGCAGCCGGATCGCGACCGCCCCGCTTGCCGGCCCGACCGACTTCGCGCTGCCCGATCTGGCGCAATGGCGCACCGCCACCGGCTCGCCCGAAATCGCCCCCGATTTCGATGACTCGCGCTGGCAGGCGATCGACCATCGCGCCAATGCCAGCACCACGCGGCCCCCCGATGGCCAGCCGAACATGGGCATGGACGCCTATGGCTTTCACGAAGGCGATGTCTGGTATCGCGGTCGTTTCAAGGGCGGGGCCGATGCCAGGAAACTGGCGATCCATTATGGCGCGGGCGGCGCTGGGATGGTGCAGGTCTTCCTCGACGGCAAGTTCGTCGGCCAGGATGAACTGGCAGGCGGCCTGCCGCGTCCGATCACCACCGGCACCGCCAGCTTCGATCTGCCCGCCGCCGCGCAGGCACCCGGCGAGCATGTGCTGAGCATCATGGTCCGCAACAACGGCCATAACTGGGATCTCGACGCCGACGACTTCCACAAGGAAGCACGCGGGCTGGTATCGGCGACGCTGATCGCGCCGGGCGGGCGCAGCTTTGCCCAGCCGATCGCGTGGAAGATCAACGGCCGCGAAGGTGGCGAGGATATTGTCGATCGTGTGCGCGGCGTGCCCAATAATGGCGGCCTTTCGGGCGAACGGCTCGGCTGGCATCTGCCGGGCTTCGACGACACCGGCTGGCAGGCCGCGACGATCCCGGCGACGACCGCGGCAGCGGGCACAAGCTGGTATCGCACCAGCTTCGACCTGGCGGTGCCGCGCGGGCAGGATGCGACGATCGGCGTCGAATTCGGCGATCCGCTGACGCCGCGTTCGCCGGTCAGTTATCGCGTACTGCTGTTCGTCAATGGCTGGCACATGGGCCAGTTCATCGCGCATGTCGGCCCGCAGCGGACCTTCCCGATCCCCGAGGGTATATTGAACCATCGCGGGCGCAACAGCATCGCGCTGGCGGTGACGTCGGACGGCGCGCCCGGCAATGCGCTCGAGGCGGTGAAACTGGTCACCTTGCGAAACGTGCGCGGCGGCTTGGCCGTGCGGAACGTGCCCGCACCCCGATCGCTTGCCGAGATGCCCTGACCCCGCCCTTTCCTCTTCGCCCCCTTCCCTTCGGAGCACTTCATGGCCGCGCTTACCCACGACATTCCCCGCCACAGCATCACCGGCGCGATCGACCTGCTGATGCACAATCTGGTCAACATCAAGGACGAGACCGGCGCATTCCTGCTGCATCTGGAAGATGGCCGGATCATCGACACCAAGGGTTGGGCCGGATGGGAATGGACCCATGGCATCGGCCTGTTCGGCATGTGGCGTTATTTCGAACAGACCGGCGATGCCAAGGCGCTGGCGATCATCAAGCAATGGTTCGAGGATCGGTTCGCCGAGGGGACGCCGACCAAGAACATCAATACGATGGCCCCGTTCATCACCCTTGCCTATCTGTACGAGCATCAGCCCGATCCGCGCTATTTGCCCTATCTCGACACCTGGGCCGAATGGCTGATGGCCCCCGACGGCCTGCCCAAGACCGAAGAGGGCGGGTTTCAGCACATCGTCTATAACGACGAAAATCCCGGCGAAATGTGGGACGACACGCTGATGATGAGCGTGCTGCCGCTCGCCAAGATCGGCCTGCTGCTCAACCGCCCGCATTATGTCGAGGAGGCCAAGCGCCAGTTCCTGGTCCACGTCAAATATCTGTTCGATAAAAAGACCGGGCTGTGGTTCCACGGCTGGGACTTTAACGGGCGGCACAATTTCGCCGAGGCATTGTGGGCGCGCGGCAATTGCTGGGTGACGATCGCGATTCCTGAGATCATCGAAATCCTCGATCTGCCGCAAGGCGATGCGTTCCGCACCTTCCTGATCGACACGCTGGCGGCGCAGGTGAAGACGCTGGCCGAAACGCAGGACGAAAGCGGGCTGTGGCACACGCTGATTGTCGATCCGACCAGCTATCTCGAAGCATCGGCGGCGGCGGGCTTTGCCTATGGTATCCTGAAGGCAGTGCGAAAGGGCTATCTGCCGCGCCATTATGAGGCGGTCGGGATCAAAGCGGTGCGCGGCGTGCTCGCGAATATCGACGAGGCCGGCGAATTGAAGCAAGTCAGCTTCGGCACCGCGATGGGCGACACCCAGCAATTCTATAAGGACATCGCACTCACCTCGATGCCCTATGGCCAAAGCCTGGCGATCTGCGCGCTGGGCGAATTCCTGCGGACCTATATCTGATGTGGCGGCGGGTAATGGCGGCGCTCGCGCTGGCGCTGTCATCGCCCGCCCTTGCGGCTGAGGACTGGATCAGCGGCATGGCGCTCCCCGGCGCGATCGCGCTCGCCGCCGATGGGCGGATGGCGCGGATCGTCACCGATCCCAACGACCATGCAGTGGTCGCGATCGCAGCGCAGGATCTGCGCGAGGATTTCGCCGCCGTCACCGGCGCGAAGGCGATAGGTGACACCCAGATATGGATCGGCACCTTAGGCAAGAACGCCGCGATCGACCGGCTGGCGGTCAGTGGGCGGATCGACGTCGCCCGGCTGCGCGGCGCATGGGAAAGCTTCCTGATCACCGTCGTCGATCGCCCTGCCCCCGGCGTCGCGCGTGCGCTGGTGATTGTCGGCAGCGATCGGCGCGGCACCGCCTTTGGCAGCTATGAACTGGCGCAGGCGATCGGGGTGTCGCCCTGGGCCTGGTGGGCAGATGTCACCCCGGCCAAGCGCCCGGCGCTCTATGCCGCCGCGGGCACTCGCCGCTTCGGGCCGCCTTCGGTGCAATATCGCGGCATTTTCCTGAACGACGAAGATTGGGGGATGATCCCCTGGGCCGCCAATCATGCTCCCGACGAGGCGCCGATCGGGCCGAAGACGCATGCGCGCCTGTTCGAGCTGCTGCTGCGGCTGAAGGCCAATGTGTTCTGGCCCGCGATGCACAAGGTAACCCGCCCGTTCAACGCCGATCCCGCCAATGCCGCGCTCGCCGATCGCTATGCCATCGTCATGGGATCGAGCCATGCCGAGCCGGTGCTCCGCAACAATGTTGGCGAATGGACCGCGCCCGCCGCCGATTTCGACTATGTCGCCAATGCCGGCGGCGTTCGCCGCTACTGGGCCGAGCGGGTGGGCACCAACGCCGGATACGAAAGCGTGTGGACGCTGGGGATGCGCGGCATCCACGATAGCGGCATGGTCGGCCCGACCGATACCGACGATCGCCGCCGCGTGCTCGAACGCATCTTCGACGATCAACGCGCCCTGCTGGCCGGGGCCGGCATCGCGGGCGCGCCGCAAGTGTTCACCCCCTATAAGGAAGTGCTCGACATTTATCGCGCCGGGCTGGCGGTGCCCGATGATGTCACGCTGATGTGGCCCGACGATAATTTCGGCTATATCCGCCACTTCCCCGATGCCGCCGAGCGCGCGCGGCCCGGCGGGTCGGGGGTATATTATCACCTGTCCTATCTGGGCGCGCCGCTATCCTATCTGTGGCTGTCGACCACCCCGCCCGCACTGATCCGCGAGGAAATGGGGCGCGCCTGGGACCTGGGCGCGCGGCGGATGTGGGTAGCCAATGTCGGCGACCTCAAGCCCGCCGAACTCGCGACCGACTATTTCCTGGCGCTGGCCTGGGATGTCGATGGCACCCGCGCGCAATCGATCGACGGCTGGACCGCGGCATGGGCGGCGCATGCGATCGATCCGGCGCTGGCCGAACCCGTCGCGGCGATCATGGCCGAGCACCACCGGCTGAACTTCGCGCGCCGGCCCGAGCATCTGCAATGGTGGCTGCCCAATCAGAAGCCGCGCCCGAGCGGCCTGGCCGAAGCCGAGATCGCCGAGCGGCTGGCGGCGTTCGATCGCACCCTGGCGGCGCTCGATACGGTCGAGCCGGCGGTGCCGCCACATCGCCGCGATGCGTTCTTTCAATTGGTGCGCTATCCGGTCGAAGCCGCTGTAATGGCCAATCGCCGCATGTTCGCGATCGAGGCGCATGACCGGCTGCGCGATCGCAACCTGCCCGCAGCGGGCACCGCCGCCGAACAGGCACACGCCGCCGACGCGCGGATTGCGGCGCTTACCCACCAGTATAACGAGACGCTGGCGGGCGGAAAATGGCGCGGGATGATCGCGCCAGAACCTGCCGATGGCCAATGGCGAAGCTATCGCACCACGCCGGTGGCGCTTCCCCCGCGGTACGGCCCCACCGGCCCACTGCCCGCCTCCGCCGCCTCTCCGCCGATGATCGTGGTCGAGGCCGAAACGGCAAGCGGCGACTGGCGGCGGATCGATGGGCTTGGCCGCAATGGCGGCGCGATCGGCTCGCGGGTCGATCGCGCGGTAGCGGGCGTGGCGGCAATGACGCTGCCACCGGGCACTTGGTCGCTGTCGATCGAGCTGCTGCCCACCTACCCCGATCGCGACGGCGCGCCGATTGCCCTCGACGTGATCGTCGACGACCGCACGATCCCGGTGTCGGTGCCGCGCATGACGGGCGATCCCGGCTGGGCACAGGCGGTGCTCGACAACCGGATCACGGTCGAGCTGCCCGGCATGTTGGCGACAGGCTCGCACCGGATCGAGCTGCGCGCCAATAGCGGCGGCGTGCTGATCGATCGGCTGATCGCACGGCCAGCGCGATAGCCGGGAACGCTACCGCGCCCTTGCGACCTCGACCGCATAGACATGGGTCGCGCCTTCGAAATTGCCGCGAAACACGATCCATTTACCGTCGGGGGTGAAGGTCATGTTGGGCTCCAACCGATAGTCATGCCCCCGCATATCGACCAGCTTCTCGGCAACCAGTGTACCCGGCGCAATCAGTTCGTCGGCATCGGGAGCACTGATCCCGGCGACGTCGGGGATGTCCCTTGGCGTGAACAGGTACAGATATTTGCCGTCGGGGGCCTTGGCGACCATCTCGCTGTCGCCGCCATCACCCGAAAAGCGCGTGCCATCAGGCGACTGGTAATAATGCACCGACCATTGATTGCGCTCCACCTTATACTGGCGGCGCTTGCCGGTGGTGAGCTCGTATCCGGCCAGCCAGAACACCTCGCCGCGCGGGGTTTGCAGATCGTACCAGATCGTCTTGCCGTCGCTTGAGAAGAATTCGTGGCCGGCGATTTCCATGTTCATCGTGCGCTTGTGGACCTGGCGCTTGCCCGTTCCATCGGCGCGGATCGTCCAGATTCGGTCGACCTTGTGCCACGGCCCTTCATGGCAATACATGATCTGCTGCGGATCGGTGGGCGAGAATTGGACATGGTTGAGCCAGTCGGTGGAGGCGGTCACCACCCGGCGCGCGCCGGTCTTCACGTCGATGGTGAAGATTTCCATCGGGATTCGCGCTTCGAGCCGTTCGTTCAGCCGCACCTCCTTGGCATCGGCAAAGCTCAGCGGCTGGCCGTCCCTACCGGTGGCGGCATAGTCATATTCGCCGGGGCCGACCTTGCGCCCAACGGCGCTGCGATCTTGCTGGCGGGTGCCGTCGGGGCGCAAATCCTGATTGCCCAGCGCGACTTGCCCCAGCAAGAGCGTCTCGTCGGCGTTGATCGATCCGATCGTGCCGGCGGGCACATCGGCGATCTTGCGGCTGCGTCCGGTATCAATGTCGACCGCGAAGATCGTCTGCCCGCCGCCGGCATCGTCGCGCGCGCGGTTGCTGTAATAGGCGGTGCGGCTGCGCCGGCCAGTGAATAGCAGCGCGATCCCCGGTTGCTTAACCAGCGGCGTCACCGCCCAGCTTTTCAGATCGACGACCGCGATCCCATCGGGCACCGCCATCACCATCTTGTCGCCCTGCGGCGTGTAGCTGTTCTGATGGAAATACAGGCTGATGCTGTCGGGCACCTGGCTGACGCGCACGATCCGATGCCCGGTAAGCGTATCCACCCATTGCCGCGCGGGCTGTGCCACGGCAGGTGAAGCGATATGGACGGCCATCACGGCCAACCCGATCCAACGCCGCAAACCCATCCGCCTCTCCGCTTGCCAGTTCCACATTATGTGATAGTTATTCAACATATGAGCATTTAAGCCCGGGCAGCACAAGCCCGTACAGGGGCTATCCAAGGGAGGGGTCAGGCGTTGACAGCACCAGCATCGGGACGGCCCGTCCGGCTGATAAACTACATCGCCTATGGCTCGAACGACGTGCTCGGGGCCGGGTCGATGGCGGTGATCTCGGGCTGGGTGCTGATCTTCTACACCCAGTTTTGCGGGCTGTCGGCGGGTCAGGCGGCGCTGATCTTCGCCGTCGCGCGTATCCTCGATGCGATCGCCTCGCCGCTGATCGGCTATGTCTCCGATCATTTCGGCGATACCGCGCTTGGCCGGCGTTTCGGGCGGCGGCGCTTCTTCATCATCGCCGCGATCCCGCTATTGCCAAGCTTCGCGCTGATGTGGCTGCCGGGCCAGACCTTCCCCTATTACCTGGCTACCTATGTGTTTTTCGAGCTGGTCTATGCCAGCGTCATCATCCCCTACGAAACGCTCGCCGCCGAAATGTCTAGCGATTACAAGACCAAGGCAAAGTTCGCCGGCGCGCGCATCCTGTTCGGCCAAAGCGCGGCGATCCTGGCGGGTTTCCTGCCATTGTGGCTGATCAACGCGCTTGGCCGCGACAGCGCCGATACCTTCTTTTGGATGGGCTGTATCTTTGCCGCGTTGTTCATGGCGACGGCGGGCTTCCTCTATGCCTTTAGCTGGGAGCGCGAGCGCAAGGTGTCGGCGGTGCCCACCAGCGGCGGCGGCGCGGGATCGGCGTTCAAGGCGCTGTATCGCAACCTGTTCTCGACCATGCGGATCCGCGCATTCCGGCTGCATCTGGGCATGTATCTGGGCGGCTATATCAGCCAGGATATTTTCAACGCCGCCTTCACCTTCTTCGTCATCTTCGCGCTGGCGGGATCGACGGCGGTGGCGTCGGGGCTGCTGGGTACGATGTATATCGTCCAGTTCGTCGCGGTGATCCTGGCGATCAACCTGGCGCTACGCGCGTCGCCCGCCTTTGCCTATCGGCTCGCGGCGATGGCGTTCGGTGCCGGCGTCGTCGTGTTGCTGGCATTGTGGTTCGGCGGATTGACCGCGACCAGCCCGTGGATCTGGGCGGCGATCGGGCTTGCGGGCTTGGGGCGCGGCGCGCTCAACTACATCCCCTGGGCGACATATAATTACATGGCCGATGTCGACGAGATCGTGACCGGCCAGCGCCGCGAGGGCAGCTTTGCCGGGGTCATGACCTTCATCCGCAAGGCGACCCAGGCCGCCGCGGTCGCGGGCGTCGGGCTGATGATGGAAGCCGGCGGGTTCATATCGGGTGCGCCGGTGCAAAGCGGCGCGGCGGTCAACACGATCGCGCTGATCCTGGGCATCGGCACCATCGCGGTGCTGGCGGCGGGCATCTTGGTGTCGCTTCGCTTCCGCCTCGATCCCGCCACGCACAAGGTGCTGATGGACGAGATCGAACGGCTGCGCGCCGCCGATCCCACGCCCCCCGCGCCCGAACATCGCGCGATCGTCGAGGATCTGTCGGGCTGGCGCTATGACCAGCTTTGGGGCCGCAACCCGGTGGCCGGCACCGCCCGGTGATCGCTGCGCTGGCGCTGTTGCTGGCGGCGCAGGAGGCAGCGCCGGTCCCGCTGCTGCGCGATCCGATCCATGACGGTGCCGCCGATGCATCGACGGTATATGATCCGGCAACCGCGCAGTGGCGGATGTTCTACACCAATCGCCGCGCGAACCTGGCGCTGGCCGATCCCGACGACGTGTCGTGGGTGCATGGCACGCATATCGGCACAGCCACCTCGCGCGACGGGATGCGCTGGACCTATGACGGTCCGGCGGCCCTGCCCGTCGAATGTACCGGCCCCACGCTCTGGGCGCCCGAGGTACAGCGATTCGGCGAGGACGAAATGAAACGCGATCCGCACTGGGGCCGCCGCAGCGTGCTCCAGATCGCCGAACTGCACGAGGCGGGCGGCGTCCTCTCGGTCGATCGTGAAGCCGCGGTGCGCCTGCCACCCCGCTAACGGATTTCCGTCCGTCATTCCCGCGAAGGCGGGAATCCATATGCCAGTGCAGTGGTTATAGATCCCCGCCTTCGCACGAATGGCGTAAGGAGAGAATCACCCCGTCAACCTCGCGGCTCAGCAATCGGGCAAGGGATTCCCGGTCGGCGATTCCCGCACCGCGCACGGATGCGTTGGATAAGCCTCAAGGTCTAGTTCGGTCGCCTCGCGCACCACTTCGACGCTGCCGCCGGTGTCGCGCATCTCATAGAGCTTGCCCAGCGCATAGGTGAAGGGCCGGTGCAGCACCATCATCAGCCGCCCGTCAAATGCGCGGAACAACATGCCATGCCCGCTATCGCGCTTGACCAGCGGCCCTAGCTGCTCCCACGGCCCCTCGACCCCGCCCGATTTCGAGCGGGCGAGCGCCTGGACATAGCCCTTTCCACCATAGCTCGACCACAGCATCATCAGCTGCCCGCCGGTGGTGCGATAGAATTCGGGGCCATCGGTGACATAGACCGTGTCGCCTTCGGGCTGTTTCTGCCCCTTGGCCCAAAGTGCCTCATCGGCGCGGAACAGCAGGCGCGGCTCGCCCGCGGCCGTCAGGTCGTCACGCAGCGGTATCGCCTCGATCGTGCCCACCCGCGTCTGCAACCATTCATGGGCATAGACGAACCACGGCCGGCCCTGCGGATCGACGTGCAACGTCCCGTCGAGCGTCATCATTTGCTTGGGCGCGATCGGTTCGCCGCCATTGACCAGCGTATAGGGGCCATCGAGCCGGTCGGAGACCGCCAGCACGGTGCCGCGCCGATAGGGCTTGCGGCGGCCTACCCGCGGCAGCCGCGCGGCGCTGTCGTGGAAGGTGCTGAACAGATAATATTTCCCCTTCCACGCATGAACTTCGGGTGCCCAGCTGCCTTCCTTGGCCCAGGTGCCGCTGGCGGGGAGCCGGAACACGACGCGCGGGCGGGTCCAGTGCTTCAGGTCGCGGCTGGTGTACATCATCGTGCCCAGCGCCGGATCGCCGGTCATCGCCGGTTCGTTGCGGGTGAACAGATAATAGGTCCGGCTGGCCTGGCCCGCGACGATATACGGATCGTGCAGGTGCATCTGCGGCAGCAGCAGCAGATCGTCCGACGATTGCCGTGCCGAACCGGGCAGGATCGCAGCGATCGCCAGCGCCAGCGCGAGAAACAGACCTTTCATCATGCGATCATTCCGCAGCCAGCCGATTGCCATATCCGATGACGATGGTGGCCAGGATGAGCACCCCGATCCCCGCCCATACCAAGGCGCGCACGCCCGCGCCGGCATCCTTCCATTCGCGCAGCGCAAAGCCCCACAGCGTGCCGAAAATGATGATGCTGGCCATGTGCAGCGTCCAGCTGGAAAAGCCCAGCGACCCCATCTGGCTTTCGCCCATGGTGTAGAAAAAGAACTGGAAATACCAAGCCACCCCGGCGAGCGCGCACAAGGCGAAGTTGCGCGCGAGCGGCGCGCCGAGCGCCTGCCCCTGCCCGATCCATTGCGACGCGCTGCGGTTGCGCGCGATCAGCACCGCGCACCACACCACATTGGTCAGCAATCCGCCGAACATCACCAGGCACAGCACCGGCAGCCCGGTCCATAGCGGCCCGGTGCCCGCCGCCGCCGACAGCGCCTTGATCGGCTCGCCCGCCGCCAGACCGAAGGCGAAACAGGCCGACATGATCCCCGCCAGGATCGCGACCACGATCCCCTTGCGGAAATCGAACTCGGCAACGGCGGCGGTTTTCTGCGCCACCGACAGCGAAGCGTCCTTGCTCGCCCCCGCGACCGCGACGATGCCGATTCCGGCCAGCGTCAGCGCGATGCCCAGCAGGATGATCCGCCCCGACAGCGTCACCAGCAGCTTGTCGGCAAAGTCGCCTGCGAACAGCGGCGGGATCAACGTGCCGAACACCGTACACAGCCCCAGCACCACCGCCATCCCCAGCGACAGCCCCAGATACCGCATCACGAGGCCATAGCCGAGCCCGCCAAACCCCCATAAAATCCCGAACAGGATCGGCCAGCCGATCACCGGCAGCGGCGTCCGCGCGAGCACGCCGAGCAGGTCTTGGGTCTGCAGCGCGGCAAAGAACCACGGGGCCAGCGCCCAGGAAAACAGCCCGCCGGTGAGCCAGTAAATCTCCCAAGACCAGCTTCGAACCCCGCGATAGGGGACGTAAAAGCTGGCCGAGGCAAGGCCGCCCAGCCAGTGGAACAGCACCCCGGTCAGCGGATTGGGGGTCAAAGCGCCAGCCCGAGCCGGTAGATGCGGTTGGCGTTGCCAGCGAACATCGCCCGCCTTTCGTCATCGGAGAAATCGGTGGTCAGCGCATCATAGGCCGACAGCGTCTGATCGAACCCGCCGAACAATTTGTCGGTGGGGAAATCGCTGGCGACCATCACTCGATCGGGGCCGAACAGCTCGATCGTCCGCAGCACATAGTCACGCACGGTGTCGCGGTCCCAGGGCCGGAAAGCGAACCCCATGCCCGATAGCTTTACCGCGACGTGCGGCAACGCCGCCAGCGCCGCCATGCCGCCCGCCCATTGCGCCATGCCGTCGGGATCGGAGGGCACCGCCATGCCCGCATGGTTGACAATCACCGGCGTATCGGAATGCCGCGCGATCAACGCCGCCAGATGCGCGAACTGGCCGGGATAGGCTTGCAGATCGAAGCTGAGGTTGCATTTGGCGAGCGCGGCATAGCCCCGCTCCCAGGCGGGATCGAGCGTCACGTCGCGCGGGGTATAGCTTCGCTGCGGATCGCGGTGCCAATTGACGATATGTCGGATGCCGCGAACCTTCGGGTGCGCCGCATGCGCCGCCAGCAGCGCCTCTACACCGGGATCGTCGAGCGCGGCGAATGCGACGATCGCATCGGGCCGGCCATCGGCAACGGCCATCGCCTGAAGCCAGCGCGTCTCATCCAGCGCGTGGCGCGGATCGGCCCCGGCATCGACATGCACGATGCCGCGCACATCCCAATTGGCGGCATCGCGGTGATAATCGCCGAGCAGATAGGTCTTGGCGATCGCCGCGACGCTGCCATTGGGGCCATCATCGCCAAAGGGCGGCGTCAGCCAGGGATAGGCAAGCCGATCAAGATCCCACAAATGCACATGCGCGTCGATGAAGGGCAGCATTTTGCCCACCACCCATCAATAGGTGGTGCGGCCGCCCGACGTGTCGAACGTCGATGCGGTGGTGAAGCTGCATTCCTCGCTCGCCATGAAACACACCATCGCGGCGGTTTCATGCACTTCGCCCAGCCGGCCCATCGGGATGCGCGAGCGCATATATTCGACCTGTGCGGGCGGCAGTTGTTCCAGGATCGGGCTTTCAAACGTCGCGGGGGTGATCGCGTTGGCGATGATGCCCTTGCCCGCCAGTTCCTTGCCCAGCGATTTGGTGAGGCCGATCACCGCCGCCTTGGTCGCCGAATAGGCGCTGGCGTTAGGATTGCCCTCCTTGCCCGCGACCGAGGCGACATTGACGATCCGGCCATAGCCGCCGGCGATCATCGCGGGGACGATCGCGCGATTGCAATAGAACAGGCCGTTCAAATTGATGTCGACGACGCGCAACCAGCTATCGATCGGATATTCATGCACCGGCGCGGTCGCCCCGGTAATGCCCGCCGAGCACACCAGAATATCGACCGCGCCCAGCGCTTCGAGCGTTTCCGCAGCCGCTGCGGCCACCGCCTGCTGATCGGCCACATCGACATGGACGCCATGCACGCCGCCCAGTTCGGCGCGAGCCTCCCCCAGCGCGACGTTCATGTCCCATAGCGACACCGTGCCGCCTTCGGCCAGGATGCGGGCCGCAACGGCGCGGCCAAGGCCCGAGGCACCCCCGGTAATAATCGCCTTTCGCCCGGCGAAGCGGCCCGCAAAGCTCATCCCAGCACCGCATCGCCAAGGTTGCGCCACGCGACGACCTGCTGCTGCTGTTCGCCAAGCCCGGCAATGCCAAGCCGCATCGTGTCGCCAGCCTTCAGAAAGATTGCCTCGGGCTTCTTGCCCTCGCCTACGCCCGGCGGCGTGCCGGTGATCAGCAGATCGCCCGGATACAGTGTCACATAACGGCTGACATAAGCGATAATCTCCGCCACGCCGAAGATCATCGTGCGCGTGTTGCCGGTCTGCATCCGATCGCCATTGACGTCGAGGAACATGTCGAGCGCCTGCGGATCGGCGATTTCGTCGGCGGTCACCAGCCAGGGGCCGACCGGGCAGAAGCTGTCATGCCCCTTGCCCTTGCTCCACTGCGATCCGCGCTGCTTCTGGTTGAACCGCTCGGACACGTCATTGGCGACGCAATAGCCCGCGACATGCGACAGCGCGTCGGCCTGCTCGACATAGCGGCAGGTCTTGCCGATCACCACGCCCAGTTCGACCTCCCAATCGGTATGCGTCGAATCCTTGGGGATCATCACTTCGTCATTGGGGCCGGTGAGCGACGACAATGCCTTCATGAACATCACCGGCTCGGTCGGGATCGGCAGACCCGATTCGATCGCGTGATCTTCGTAATTCAGCCCGATCGCGACGATCTTGCCGATGCCGGCAACAGGCACGCCCATGCGCTGCTCGCCCGCCACCAGCGGCAGGCCGGCAGGATCGATCGACAGGCCGGCAATCGCCGCAGGCGTCACATCATCGATCACGCCCGACAGGTCGCGCAACGCGCCGTCTTGATCGATCAAACCGGGTTTTTCCGACCCGCGCGGGCCGAAGCGGCAGAACTTCATTTATTTCGTCCTCAATGTTCGTAGGGGCGGTGCATATCGAGGTCGCGGTTCAGCTCGACGCCGAAACCGGGCTTGTCGAGCGCCGATGCACGCAGCACGCCGCGTTCGGGAACGGGTTCGCCGATCAACTGCGGGTGGAACATCGGGACGACCTCGGTGGGACCAGGGTGCATCATCAGGAATTCGGCAAAGGGTGAATTGTGCCGAGTAACGACGAAGTGATAGCTATAGACACTCGATCCGTGTGGCACCACCAGCTTGCCATGCGCGTCGGCCAGCGCCGAAATCTTCATCAATTCGGTGACGCCGCCGCACCAGCCGACATCGGGCTGGATGATGTCGCAGCATTCCATCTCCAGCAGCATGCGAAAGCCCCATCGCGTCGCTTCATGCTCGCCTGTGGTGACCAGCATCCCCTTGGGGACATTCCGCTTCAGCTCGGCATAGCCCCAATAATCGTCGGGGCTGATCGCCTCTTCGATCCATTTCAGACCATGTTCATGCGCCGCGATCGCCAGCCGTGTGGCGTAATCGACGTCGAGCGCCATCCAGCAATCGAGCATCAGCCAGAAATCATCGCCGCATTTCGCGCGCATATCGGCGATCATCGCGATGTTCTTCTTGAACCCCTCGGCCCCTTCGGCGGGTCCGTGGTGCAGCGGCATCTTGCCGCCGATGAAGCCTAGCTCCTTGGCAATATCGGGCCGCGCGCCGGTGGCATAGAATTGCAGCTCATCGCGCACCGCGCCGCCCAGCAGGTGATACACCGGCTCCTGCCGCAGCTTGCCCAACAAATCCCACAGCGCCAGATCGACGCCCGAAATCGCGTTGATCACCAGCCCCTTGCGGCCATAATATTGGGTCGAGAAGTACATCTGGTCCCAGATCTTCTCATATTCGGTCGGGCTGCGCCCTTCGAGGAAGCGCGCGAGATGCTTTTCGACGATATAGCAGGCCGGCTCGCCGCCGGTCGTCACCGCAAAGCCGATGGTGCCGTCATCCGCCTCGATCTCGACCACCAGCGTCCCCAGCACGTTGATGCCGAAGCTTTGCCGCGATGCGCGATATTCGGGATAGCGCGCCATCGGCGTGGCGATATGGTCGTCGATCCAATGGCCTTCGCCCTGGTCGTGGTAATCCGCCCCGCCGCCGCGCACCGTATAGGCGCGGACCTGCTTGATCCTGGGTAATCCCATAGCGCCCATGCGACGCCCCCTCCTCTGGCCGTGTCTTATGAACGCATTGCTGGCGATCATCTGAAAATGTAGCGTCGCGCCATACCATTATGTGATACGCAAAGCCGTAATTTCGCTGGTGTTCTGTCGATCGAGCGCAACCCCCTGACGATTGCGCCATACCGGCAAGACACCGTTATCACGCTTTACTTTCTCACTTTATGGGATAGGGTGTTACTAGATGAGACAAACCGCGTCAAATGAAGAATCGGCGGAAAAAGCCGATACCGGCAACAAGGTGCAGGGCAGCCAGACGCTGCTGCGCGGCCTCGACATGCTCGATCAGGTGCTCGACGGCCCGATCAAGCTTGCCGATCTCGCCGCGCGCATGGGGCTGACCCGGTCGACCACGCATCGCCTGGCCAATGCGCTGGTCGATCGCGGATTCCTCAATTTCCTGCCGCGCGAGGGCTATCTGCTCGGCCCCAAGCTGCTGCATCTGGGCTTCCTTGCCCAGTCACAGGCCGATGTGGTGCAGATTGCCCGCCCGCGGATCGAAGCGCTGGCGCTGGCGACTGACGACACGGTGCATCTGGGCCGGCGCGACGGCGATCTGGCGCTGTATCTCGACAAGATACCCGGCCGCCGGCGGGTCGACATTTCCAGCCGCGTCGGCGATCGCCAGCCGCTCACCTCGACCGGGCTTGGCAAGGCGCTGCTGCTCGACGAGCCCGAGGGCAATTGGAACCGGCTGTTCACCGAAGACCGCGTGATCGGCGCGCCGCAGGCGGACTATACCGTGTGGAGCGAGCGGATGCGCGACTATGTCCGCTCGGGCCACGCCTTTGACCTTGAGGAAAACGAGGATCTGATCCGCTGCGTCGCCGCCCCGGTGCGCGATGCTTCGGGCAAGATCGTCGCGGCGATCAGCGTATCGAGCGCGGCGCAATATATGGACGATGATCGCATGGCATCGCTGAGCCAGGACGTGCGGGGTGCCGCGCGGCTGATCAGCGCCGATCTGGGCTGGAACGCCGAAACCAGCCCGTCGCCGCGCCCCGGCAAAAAAGGATAAGGGAGAGTTTCGTGAAGCTGTTGGAAGGCAAGACGGTATTGGTGACCGGCGCATCGACCGGGATCGGGCGCGCCGCCGCGATCGGCGCGGCACAGCATGGCGCGAATGTGGCGATCAACTATCACAGCCGCGACGCCGATGCCGAAGCCTGCATCGCCGCGATCGAGGCCACCGGCCAGCGCGGGCTGGCGGTGAAGGGCGACGTCGCCGATGCCGCCACCGCGACCGATTTCGTCGCCCGCGCGGTCGATGCCTTTGGCCGGGTCGATGTGATGGTGTCGAATGCCGGCATCTGCCCCTTCCATTCGTTTCTCGACATGCCCGCCGAAACGCTGGAACGCACGCTGCGGGTGAACCTGCACGGGGCCTATTATATGGTGCAGGCGGCGGCGCGGCGGATGGTCGATCAGGGCGATGGCGGTGCGATCGTCGCGGTATCGTCGATCTCGGCGCTGGTGGGCGGCGAGTATCAGACGCATTATACCCCGACCAAGGCGGGCGTGCATTCGCTGATGCAATCGACCGCGATCGCGCTGGGCAAGCATCGCATCCGCTGCAATTCGGTGCTGCCCGGCACGATCCTGACCGAGATCAACAAGGAAGACCTGGCCGACGAAAAGAAGCGATCGGCGATGGAGGGGCGGGTGCCGCTGGGGCGGCTGGGCCAGCCCGAGGATATGGTCGGGCCGATCGTGTTCCTGGCGTCTGACATGGCCGCCTATGTCACCGGCGCGGCGCTGCTGGTCGATGGCGGCTTGTTCGTGAATTTGCAGTGATCCGCGCAGCCACGACCGCACTCGCCTTGGTGCTGGCGGCGATGCCGGCGGCGGCGCAGACGATCTGGATCGCCGGCGATTCGACCGCGGCCACTTATCGCGGGGCCGCCTATCCGCAAACCGGCTGGGGGATGATGCTCCCGTGCGCGCTGGCCGACGGCGTTCGCGTCGAAAATCGCGCAATGGGCGGACGCAGCACGCGCACCTTCGTCAGCGAAGGACGCTGGGCGGCTATTCTCAAAGAAATGCGCCCGGGCGATACCGTGCTGATCCAGTTCGGGCACAATGACGCCAGCCGCAACCGCCCCGCCCGCTATGCCCCCGCCGCGACCGATTATCGCATGTACCTGACCCGCTTCGTCACCGATGTCCGCGCGCGCGGCGGCACGCCGGTGATCCTCACGCCGGTGGCGCGGCGATCGTTCGACGGCGGCAAGGCGCGCGCCGATTTCGCCGACTATTCCTCGGTCGCGCGAGTCACCGCGCGCGAAACCGGCGCGGCATTGATTGATCTGGAGGCATTGTCGCTCGATCTGCTCACCCGGACCGGCCCCGAAGCGGCCAAGGCGCTGTACCTGCATTATACCCCGGCGGACCAAAAAGCCGCATTTCCCGGCGGCATTGCCGATGATACGCATTCCAGCGAAATGGGCGCGCGGCGTATCGCCGATCTGGTGGCGGGTGAATTGCAGCGGCTGGGGCTGCCGGTATCGGCATCGGTTCGCAGCGACCGGCCCGAACTGCAACGCGAAACGCCGCTGGGCAAATGGGAATGTAGATGAACGGGATCGACCGCCGTACCCTGATCGCCGGTGGTGCCGCGCTTGGCACGGCCAGCCTCGCGCCGCTTCCGCTGCAGGCAGCGGCGACCGAACGGTTCGCGATCTGGCCGGATGCGGTGCCCGGCGGCGAAGCGGTCAGCGTTACCGAAGCCGAAATCCGCCGCTCGCCCACCGGCCCGGTGAACGACACCGCCTTCGTCCACGTCACCCGTCCCACGCTCACCGTCACGCGCCCTGCCCGGCCTAATGGCGCGGCGCTGCTGCTGATCCCCGGCGGCGGCTATATCCGCGTGGTGATCGGGCATGAGGGGCTGACGATCGCCGATGCCTTCGCGGCGCTTGGCTATACCTGTTATTCGCTGATCTATCGCCTGCCCGCCGATGGCTGGGCCGCCGGCCCCAACGCGCCGTTGCAGGACGCGCAGCGCGCGCTTCGGATCATCCGATCGCGTCCCGAGCATGATCCCGACCGGATCGGCGTCATCGGCTTTTCGGCCGGCGGTCACCTCGCCGCGCGGCTGGCGGCCCGGCAGGACATCGCAAGCTACCCGCCCGCCGATGCGATTGATCGCCTGCCGCTTCGCCCGCGCGTTGCGGCACTGATGTATCCAGTAATTGCGATGGAGGGGCCGCACGTTCACGGCGGGTCGCGCGATCAATTGGTGGGCAAGGCGGCCTCGCCCGAAGCGCTGCGCGCCGTCGCCGCCGACACGCTGATCGCGCCCGGCACGCCGCCGATCTTCCTGGCGCACGCGATCGACGATCGCGCGGTGCCGCCCGAAAACAGCATCGCCATGCTCACCGCGCTGCGCGCCGCCAAGGTGCCTGCCGAAATGCATTTGTTCGAACGCGGCGGTCATGGCTTTGGCCTGACCTTGCCCGGCGGCGAAGCATCGCCCTGGCCGCAATTGTTCACCGGCTGGGCCAGGCAGCACGGCCTCACATGATCGAGGCGCCTACCCGCCCGCGCGTGGCGCTGTTTGTCACCTGCCTGGTCGATGCCATGCGCCCGTCGATCGGCTTTGCGACACTGCGCGCGCTCGAATCGGCGGGGTGCGAGGTCGTGGTGCCGCCCGCGCAAACCTGTTGCGGCCAGCCCGCGCTCAATTCGGGCGACCGCGCCGATGCCGAAGCGATTGCCCGCGCAACGATCGCGCTGCTCGAACCGCACGACTATGTCGTCATCCCCAGCGGATCATGCGCCGCGACGGTACGGGTCCATTATCCCGAAATCCTCGAACACGACCCGCTATGGGGGCCGCGCGCGGCGGCGGTAGCGGCTAAGACCTGGGAAGTCCTTGCCTTCCTGAACGATGTTCGCGGCTGGCGACCGCAGGGCGTCGCGCTGCCCGCAACCGCGACCTATCACGACAGTTGCTCGGGGCTTCGCGAGTTGGGGATCAAGGCACAGCCGCGCCGCTTGCTGGGTGCGGTCGAGGGGCTGTCGCTGGTCGATCTGGCGGGGGCCGAGACGTGTTGCGGCTTTGGCGGCACTTTCTGTGCCAAATATCCCGCCATTTCGAACGCGATCACGGGCGAGAAGGCGCGCGCGATCGAGGATAGCGGCGCGCAACTGCTGCTGGCGGGCGACCTTGGCTGCCTGATGAACATGGCGGGCAAGCTGCACCGCGACGGCGGCACCGCGCGCGCCTTCCACACCATCGAAATCCTGGCGGGCATGGGCGATGGTCCAGCGATCGGTGAGGACGCATGAGCAGATTCGACGACCGCGTCGATCTGGCGCTGGCCGATCCGATCCTGAAGCTGGCGGTAGAGCGCACCGCCGGCACGTCGGAGGCAAAGCGCCGCGTCGCGGTCGCAGGCTTCGAGCATTTCCAGGCGGCGCGCGCGCGGGCGGCGGCGATCAAGGACCATGTGATCGCCAATCTTGGCCATTATCTGGAGACGTTCGAGGCCAATGCGATCGCCTCGGGCGCGCAGGTGCATTGGGCGCGCACTGCGGACGAAGCATGCGAGATCGTGCTGACGCTGTGCCGCGCCGCCGGGGCCACCAGCGTCGCCCGGTCGAAATCCATGCTGGGGGAGGAAATCGGCCTGCCCCACGCGCTGGCCGATGCCGGGATCGAGCGGATCGAGACCGACCTTGCCGAACATATCATCCAGTTGGCGAACGAGCGCCCGTCGCACATCGTGTGGCCGGCGATGCACAAGACGCGCGATCAGGTATCGGCGCTGTTCCATCAGCATCATGCCGATCCGCATCAGGTGGAAACCATCGCCGCGATGGCCGAAAGCGCACGCCGCCATTTGCGAACGCGGATGCTGTCCGCCGATGTCGGCATTTCGGGGGCCAATTTCCTGATCGCCGATACCGGCCAGATCTGCACCGTCACCAACGAAGGCAATGCCGAACTGTCGATCGTGCCGCCGCGCGTGCATATCGTCACGGCGGGGATCGAAAAGCTGGTGCCGTCGATGCCGCACGCCATCCATATGCTGCGAATGCTCGCGCGCTCGGCGACCGGCGCGGCGCTGACGCAATATACCAGCTTCTATGCCGGGCCGAAGCGCGCCGCCGATGCCGATGGCCCCCGCGAGATGCACATCGTGCTGGTCGACAACGGCCGAAGCGCGATGCGTGCCAATGGTTTAGCAGAGATGCTGCGCTGCATCCGCTGCGGCGCGTGCATGAACCATTGCGTGGTGTTCCGGCAGGTCGGCGGCCATGCCTATGGCGGCACCTATCCGGGGCCGATGGGCGCGGTGCTGACCCCCGCGATCGACGGGCTGAGCGCCGCCAATCGCGATCTGGCGCATGCCTGCACGATGAACGGCAAATGCCGCGAAGTCTGTCCGGTCGACATCCCCCTACCCACGCTGCTGCGCGGCTGGCGCGAGAAAAGCTGGCGCGAGGGGCTGGAGCCGGCCGCGATGCGGCATGGCCTGGGGCTATGGGCATGGGCGGCGCAGCGCCCGCGCCTGTATCGGCTGGGCGTTCGCATGGCGGTAACGGCGATGCGGCTGGCGGGACAGGGATGGCTGCGAAGCCTGCCATTGGCACGCGGCTGGACGCGCTATCGCGATTTGCCGGTGCCGCAGGGGAGCAATTTCCTCGACCGCTATCGCGCGGGCGAGCGATGAGCGCGCGCGCCGCAATTCTCGCCGCGCTCGGCGATCCGCCCCGCGATCCGACCACCTTAGCTACCGAAGCGGCGGCATTGCTCACCCGCCCCGAACGGCCCGCCGCGACCGCTTCGGTCGACGCGCTGATCGAGGCACTGGCCGCGCCCTCGATCGCCGCCACCTGCGAACGATTGGCCAGCAGCGCCGATCTGCCCGAAGCTGTCGCGCGTTATCTGGCATCCTCCGGCCTGCCCCCCGAATTGATGATCGCCGACAGCGACCTGGCACAGATGGCCGATTGGTCGCGGCTGGACATCCTTGCCGCGCCGCCGATCGACGGCGGCGCGGTGCTGACGTGCGCGACGACGGCGGTGTGCGAGACCGGCTCGCTGGTGCTCGAAACCGGGCCGGGCAAGCCGATGCTCGCCAATTTCCTGGCGCTGCACCATCTGGTGGTGGTGTTCGAGGACAGCATCGTCGCGCATCTTGAGGATATTCCCCAACCCGCCCTCGCCCCGCGCGCGCATTATTGGGTCACCGGCGTTTCAGGCACCACCGACATAGAGGGGCAATATGTGCGCGGCGCGCACGGCCCCCGCTTTCTGCATGTGCTGATTGTCCAACATGTGAACAGCGCTTCCAATAAACGGGATATTTGCTAAAGCTTGCGGCTACCAGTTGCAGGAGAGAAGCCGATGTTCGACCGCACTTATTACGCGACCCATCCCGACATGATGGAATGCGTGTCCAACGAGGAATTGCGCGACCGCTATCTGATCGGCGGACTTTTCCGCGATGGCGAGTGCGTGCTGAACTACACCCATGCCGATCGCTTCGTGATCGGCGGCGTCGCGGTGGCCGATGCGCCGGTGAAGCTGCCCGCGCAGACCGAGCCGAAATCGGCGGAAGGCCATCCCTTCCTCGAGCGGCGCGAGATGGCGGTGGTCAATGTCGGCAGCGCCGAGGGCATCGTCACCGTCGATGGCGAGCGCTTCACGCTTGGCAACAAGGATTGCCTCTACGTCACGATGGGCGCGACCGAGGTCGAGT
>NZ_JROH01000022.1 GCF_000786205.1 Sphingomonas sp. 37zxx
GTATCCTTCTCCCGCCGGCGGGAGAAGGTTTAGGGGGCCATCGCCGTTAGCAACTGGTCGCGCAGCCACGCCTTGTCTTCGGCGGTATGGAAGCTGTGGCTCCCCGTATCGCGTTCCTCGATCGTCACGCGGCCGCGCAGCGGATCAAAGGCGCTGGCCTGCCACGCCTCGTTGAACGCCACTGCGGTATTGTCGCGTTTGGCGAGCAGGATGGTGATCGGCTCGGCGCGTGCCGCCATTCCCGCCGCTAGCCGCCCGGCAAGCCCGGCCGGCGCTTCGGCAGGTGCCTTCGACACCTTCGACAGGCCCTTCGCCAGCTTCCCCATATTCACCCCACCGGTCAGCAGCCTAAGCCATGCCTTTGGGTCACGCAGCCGCTGCGCATAACGTGCGCGGATTGCCGCTGCGGGGGGCAGGGCATCGGCGGTTTCGATCACCCAGGGGTTTGCGAGCACGAAGGCTTCGATGCCGGTGAGCCCGTGCAGCGCCAGCGCGCTGGCGGCGTCGCAATTGCCGAATGCGACGATTCGCGCCACGCCGGGTGCCGCGCGCCGAAACGCTGCCAGTGCCGCTGCAATATCCTCACGGCTCGATTCAAACCCGCGATTGGCCCCGGTCGAATCGCCGATTCCGCGCCGGTCGAAGCGAAATACCGGGTGTCCGGTGGCGGCGATGTCGGCGGCGAGCAGCGCCATGCCGCGATGCGCGCCGATTCGGATTTCATTGCCGCCCGACACGATCAGCAGGCCGGTGTCGCCCGCCGCCGCATCGAGCGTGCCGACCAGCGTATCGCCGGCACAGGGGAAGGCGATCAGCTCCCGCATTGCTGCACCCATTGGGCGACATCGGCGGCGAGTTCGCGCGCCAGCGCCGGATTGTTGTCGGGCTCGGCGCGTCGCCACAAGGGCCGCGCGACGATCTTGCGATCGGCTTCGCCAGCGTCGGTATCGAGCCGAAGCGTCCGCAGCGGCGGCGCGACCGTCGGCACCGCCCCCTGCAATTCGGCGAGCAGCGCGCGCGCGATCAGATTGCCCGCCAGCTCGATCGGCGGCCCATCCTCGTGGATCGTTTTGGCCGAAAAGCTCTCACCGCTTTCTTTCGCGGCGGCCTGTTTGGCGCGGATCAGGTCGCGGACCAGCGCCGCGCCGGTGACGGGCGCGAAATGCCAGCGGCCGTTGCAATTGGCGCGGGTATCGACCAGCGCGCCGCCCCGCATCGCCAGCACATGCACGCGCGCGCCCTGCCGAGTCAGCCGTTCCTCGGCAGCGGCAAAGCCATTGCGCCAATCGTCGAGCGTTGCGGCCTGGGTCGGCACCAGGCTCTCGCCGGTGCCGGGCAAATCGGGCAGCGCGCCGCCGATTCCGTGATCGCCCAATGCCCGCAGTAGCGTGACGATGAAGGCGCGCAGCCGATTGGCTTCCTCGAACAGCGGCATCGCCGCCAGCACGACCGGGCCGGTGACAGGGCCGAAGCGCAACATCGCTTCGCGCCCCCCGGTCCAGTCATAATGGTCGATCATGCCGCCGCCTTCACGTCAGCGCTTTGCCCTGCGCAAACCGCACCAGCGCGCCAAAGCTTTCGAGTGTGTCGCCGTCGATGTCATCATCGTCGATGGTGATGCCCAGGCGATCTTCCAATTCGGTCAGCACACCCGCGACCGCCATCGAATCGAGTTCGGGCAAGGCACCGAACAACGGGGTGTGATCGTCAAAGGCGGCGACACGGTCATCGCTGAGGCCCAACACGTCGCGCAGCACGGCGCGGACCGCGTTTTCGACTTCCGCATGTTTTTCGGGCAGCAAGTTTGTCCCCTAACGTCACGATTTGCTTACTCTGGCGCGTTAGAGGCGCAAATGGGCGCTGCCAACCCCGCGCCCCTTGCCGGTGCGGGACAGCGGCGCGAAAAAGGCGAACGATGCTGCTCGATATACCCCACCCATTGCCGATCGACCATGTTGCGCTGAACGGCGCTGCCGACGCGCCCGCGCTGGCGACGCGCGACGGCACGCTGGATTATGTCGCGCTTGAAGCCGCAGTGGGTGCGCTGGCGCACTGGCTGGCAGGGCAGGGGCTGGCCGTCGGCGCGCGGGTGGCTTCGTGGTTGCCCAAGACGCGGGCCGCCTGCCTGATGCCGCTGGCCGCCGCTCGGGCGGGGCTGGTGCATGTGCCGGTGAACCCGGTGCTCAAGCGCGCACAGGTGGCGCATATTCTTGCCGATAGCGGTGCCGCGCTGTTGCTGACGCAAGGCGCACGGCTGGCGGCACTGGAGACGGGCGACGTGCCCGCCGATTGCCGAATCGTGACCGAGGACGAAGCGCAGGGCATCGGCCATCTGCCGCCATCCGCCGCCGATCCGCAAGCGCTGGCGGCGATCCTCTATACGTCGGGGTCGACCGGGCGGCCCAAGGGGGTGATGCTGAGCCACGCCAATATGTGGCTGGGCGCGATCAGCGTCGCGCGGTATCTGAAGGTGACGCCGCAGGATCGTGTGCTCGGCGTGCTGCCGCTGAGCTTCGATTATGGGCAGAATCAGTTGTTTTCGACCTGGGCGGGCGGCGGCTGTGTCGTGCCGCTCGATTATCTGAACGCGCGTGACGTGGTGCGCGCGGTCGAGCGGCATGCGATTACCGGGCTGGCGGGGGTGCCGCCGCTTTGGGTGCAATTGCTCGAAGCCAATTGGCCTGATGCCGCTGCGGCGGGCATGCAGCGGCTGACCAATTCGGGCGGGGCGCTGACGCCCAAGCTGGTGCGCGAATTGCGCGCGCGCTTTCCCGCTGCCGAGCTGTATCCGATGTATGGGCTGACCGAAGCCTTTCGCTCGACCTTCCTCGCCCCCGAACTGGTCGATGCCCATCCCGATTCGATGGGCCGGGCGATCCCCTTTGCCGAGATCATGGTGGTCCGCCCCGACGGCAGCCAAGCCGCGCCCGATGAGCCGGGCGAACTGGTCCATGCCGGGCCGCTGGTCGCGCAGGGATATTGGCAGGATGCCGAGCGCACCGCGCAGCGATTCAAGCCAGCGCCCGCCTGGTCGCGCCTGGGCGGGATGGCGGTATGGTCGGGCGACACTGTTCGCGCCGATCGCGAGGGGCTGTTATATTTTGTCGGGCGCGATGACGAGATGATCAAATCCTCGGGCAACCGGATCAGCCCGACCGAGGTGGAGGAAGCGGTGTTGTCGGGAGGAGAGGTGGCGGAGGCGGTGGCGCTTGGGGTGGCCGATCCGCGTCTGGGGCAGGCGATTACCGTGGTCGCGCGCGCCCACGGCGATGCCGCCACCGCCGAGGTGGCTTTGCGCGATCGGCTGCGCCGCGAATTGCCAAGCTTCATGCAGCCCGCACGCTATGTCTGGCGCGAGGCGATGCCGCGCAACGCCAATGGCAAGCTCGACCGTGCCGCGCTGAAGCAGGAGATGAAGCCGTGAAGCCGATGGGACCGATCCCGCCCGAATTTGCCGGGACCGATGCGTTGACGATCGCCGGCCACGATGCCGAGCATTGGATCGCCAAGGCCGGCGACACGCCACTGTTCGTATACGACTTCGCCGTGGTCGCGGCGCGGGTGGCGCGGTTGCGGGCGGCGATGCCCGAACGGTTGCAGCTTCATTATGCGATCAAGGCCAATCCGCACCCGGTGATGCTGGCGGCGATCGCGCCGCTGATGGATGGGCTGGACGTCGCATCGGGCGGCGAGCTGCAAAAGGCGCTGGCGGTGAAGCCAGCGCAGGTGGTCAGCTTTGCCGGGCCGGGCAAGCGCGACGACGAACTCGAACTGGCGGTGCGATCGGGGGCAACGCTCAACCTGGAATCCGAAGGCGAAGCGGCGCGTGCGCTGGCGATCGGCGACGCCCTAGGGATCACACCCCGGCTGGCGATCCGGGTGAACCCCGATTTCGACCTGAAGGGGTCGGGGATGAAGATGGGGGGGCGTGCCTCGCCCTTCGGCATCGATGCAGCGCGAGTGCCGGCGCTGGTGCGGCATTTGCTGTCGGCGGGGGCCGATTGGCGCGGTTTCCACATCTATGCCGGATCGCAGGCGCTGTCGGCCGCGGCGATCATCGAAACCCAGACCGCAACCGTCACGCTCGCCCGCCGACTTGCCGACGAAGCCGGCGCGCAGGCGGCGCATGTCAACCTGGGCGGCGGGTTTGGCATTCCGTATTTTGCCGGTGACCAGCCCGTCGATGTCGAAGCGGTCGGCGCGGCGCTGGGCGAATGTCTTGCGCGCGGTGGTGATCCGGCCACGCAATATGCGATCGAACTGGGCCGCTGGCTGGCGGGCGAGTGCGGCGTCTATCTGACGCGGATCGTCGATCGCAAGCAAAGCCAGGGGGAGACTTTCCTGGTGGTCGATGGCGGGCTGCACCACCAGCTTGCCGCCAGCGGCAATTTCGGCACCGTCGTCCGCCGCAACTATCCCGCCGCGATTGCCGGACGGATGGCGGCGCAGGAGAGCGAAACCGTCTCGGTCGTCGGCAGCCTATGTACCCCGCTCGACCGACTGGCCGACCGAGTCGCGCTGCCGCATGCCGATGTGGGTGACGTCGTCGCGATCTTCCTGGCCGGGGCCTATGGCTTCACCGCCAGCCCGGCGATGTTCCTGGGCCACCCGCCGGCGCGCGAGCTGTTCGTGAACCTGCCGCACGCTGAACGGTAATTTAACCTCTACCCAGCCATAGCTCTCGCGATCCTGCGCGATTTGCCGGTGGTGCTACCGCCGGCGGGGGCCGCGCAAGCTTGGAGCGAGGGGTAATGCGTTTGGGCAATGGTGCAAAAGGCGCGAGTGCGTCGGTGATGCTCGGCATGTTGCTGGCAGGCTGCGCCAGCGGCGGCGGGCGGCCTGAGCTGCCGCCCGCGCAATTCGTCGGCGCGACCGAAGGGCCGGGCGAGGAATATGTCATCGGCCCGCTCGATTCGCTCCAGATCTTCGTCTGGCGCAATCCTGAACTCTCGGCAAAGGTGCAGGTACGCCCCGATGGCCGCATCACCACGCCGCTGATCGCCGACATGCCCGCCACCGGCAAGACGCCGTCGATGCTGGCCGACGATATGAAGATCGCGCTGCGCGAATATATCAAGGATCCGATCGTTTCGGTGATCGTCGAGAATTTTTCGGGCACGTTCAGCCAGCAGATCCGCATCGTCGGCGCGACCGAGAAGCCCGCATCCTTGCCCTATCGCGCCAACATGACGCTGCTCGACGCGATGATCGCGGTGGGCGGGCTATCGGAATTCGCATCGGGCAACCGCGCGCGGCTGATCCGGTTCGACAAGAACACCGGCAAACAGACCGAATTCACCATCCGCCTCAACAGCCTGCTCAAGGACGGCGATACCAGCGCGAACGTGCGGCTGGCCCCCGGCGACGTCATTATCATTCCGCAAAGCATGTTCTGATGGACGGCCTGTACGACGAAGTTCGGGCAGCGATCCATGCGGTGTGGCAGCGCCGCTGGCTGGCGCTGGGCATCGCCTGGGCGCTGTGCCTGGCGGGGTGGCTGGTGGTGTCGCAAATCCCCAACCAATATGTTTCGACCGCGCGGATCGACGTGCAGCTTCGATCGATCCTGCCGGCGCAGGACGGATCGGTCGCGCGCAACGAGCAGGAAAAGGATATCGAGCGGGTTCGCCAGACGCTGACTTCGGCAGTGAACCTCAAAAAAGTGGTGCTGGCTACCGATCTGGCCAACACCGTGTCCAGCGACCAGGACATCGCCAATCGCGTGGCGGCGCTGCAAAAGGCGATCAAGGTCACGCCGCAGCAGGACAATATCTTCGAGATTTCGGCGACGATAGCCAATGCCGGCGCGTCGGACGCGACCAACGCCAAGCTGGCGCGCGACGTGGTGCAAAAGCTGATCGACATCTTCGTCGAGGATAATCTCGCCAATAATCGCGGCCAGACCAGCCAGTCGCTGCGGTTCCTCGATCAACAGCTCGACCAGCGGCAACAGGCGTTGCAGGCCGCCGAAACCAAGAAGGCCGATTTCCAGTCGCGCTTCCTCGGCTCGCTGCCCGGCACCGGCACGATCGCCGATCGGGTAGGGCAGGCGCGTACCCAATTGGCGCAGGTCAATGCCGACCTCGCCGCCGCGCAATCGAGCCTGAACGCGGTCAATGGCCAGATGGCGGGCACGCCGCAATCGACAGCGGGCGCGGCCGGTGTGTCGGGTCCGGCCCGCGCGCGGCTGGCGGCGATCCAGGGCCAGCTTGCCGAAGCGCGCGGGCGCGGCTGGACCGACAGCCATCCCGATGTGATCGCGCTCAATAGCCAGTTGGCACAGGCACAGGCGGCAGCGCGCAGCGAGCCGCTCTATGGCGGCGGCGGTGGGGCATCGAACCCGCTATACCTTAGCCTGCAGGCGATGCAGGCCGATCGCGCCGCGCAGGTCGCCTCGCTCAGCCAGCGCAAGGCGCAGTTGGAGGGCGATTTGTCGCGCCTGAGCGACACGATGGCCAGCGAACCGGGTATGGCCGGCGAACTCGCCGCGATCGACCGCGACTATCTGGTGCTGAAGGATCAGTACGACAAACTGCTCGCCAGCCGCGAGGAAGTGCGGCTTCGCAGCCAGGTGCAGACCGAAACCGACGCGGTGAAGTTCGCGGTGATCGATCCGCCGACTCGGCCGCAGGCACCCGCCGCGCCCAATCGCCCGCTGTTCCTCACCGCGATCCTGATCGTCGGCTTGGGCGGCGGCGCGGCGGCGGCGTTTGCGATGAGCAAATTGCAGACCACCTATCCCACCGCCGGGCGGCTGGAAAAGGCGAGCGGGCTGCCGGTGATCGGATCGATCGGGGAAGTGGTGACCGCCGCGCAGACCGCGATACGCCAGCGCCAGCTCAAGCTGTTTGCCGGCGGCATCGGCGGCCTGGTCGTCGCCTTCGTGGTGCTGATCGGTGTCGAGTTCCTGCAACGCGGCCTGGTGGCTTGAGGACTGAACGATGAACGACCAGACCCCCGGCCGGTTCAAGCGCACCCTGCTCGAACGTGCGGTGAAGCTGTATGATTATGCGCCGTTGCCGCCGATGGAGCCGTTTGCCGCGCCGCCACGCCGGGCCGAACCGCCGGCACCCCCGCCGTCCCTTGATCGCGAGGTGCCGCGCTTTGGCGATGCGTCCGCCTTCGTGCCCGATCGCCGCTTTGCCGCCATCGATCGCGACTTGCTCGAGGCCAATGGCCTGCTGGTGCCCGGTGCGCCGGTGACGCCGCTGGCCGAGGAATATCGGCTGGTCAAACGCCAGTTGCTCGCCAATGCGCGCGGCATTGCGGGGGATAATGCCCGCGCGATCCTGGTGTGTTCGGCCAAGCCCGGCGAGGGCAAGACCTTTACCGCGATCAACCTGGCGCTGTCGCTGGCGGCGGAAAAGGATGTCGAAATCCTGCTGGTCGATGCCGACATCGCCAAGCCCGACGTACTGCGGACGCTGGGCATCGACGAAGGCCCCGGCCTGCTCGACGCCATCGCCGATCCATCGATCGCGATCGAGGGATGCGTGATCGACACCGATGTGCCCAATCTGACGGTGCTGCCAGCCGGCACGCGCGGCCATGCCGATACCGAATTGCTGGCCAGCGCCCGCGCCCGCCGCCTGATCGAGGCGCTGGTCTGTGCCAATCCGGCACGCATCGTGATCTTTGATTCGCCACCGGCGCTTGCGGCGTCGCCCGCTGGCGTGCTTGCCACGTTGGTGGGGCAAACGGTGGTGGTCGTGCGTGCCGATCGGACCAGCGAGACCGATCTGCGCGAGGCGGTGGCACTGCTCGAGGGATGCGATCTGGTGCAGTTGATCCTGAACGGCGTTTCGCTGCGTCCGCGGGGGCCGCGCCTGGGCGACTATTATGGCTATGGAGCCGCTGAATGAGGGATCGTATATTCTGGATCGCGGGCAGCGTCCTGTGCGGCATCGCCAGCCCCGCGCTGGCGCAGCAGCAGGGCGACCGCGCGGTGACGGTGTCGCCCTATATCCAGATTGGTCAGGTGCTGACCGCCGACCTTCGCAACGATGATGTGCTGACCTATTCCACCGTATCGGCGGGCGTCGATGCCAATGTGAACACCCGGCGGGTGCAGGTGCAGCTAAGCTATCAATATGAGCATCGCTTCTCCTGGGACGACGATATTGGCGACGATGACATCCACAGCGGCATCGCCCGTATCGGTGTCGCGCTGGCACCGGGGCTGAGCCTGGAGGCGGGGGCGCTGGCCACGCGCACCCGTTCGGACATTCGCGGGGCCGCGCCGGGCATTCTGGCGGGCAATGTCGCCAATATCAGCCAGCTTTATTCGGCCTATGCCGGTCCCACCTACACCAATAATTTCGGCCCGCTGGCGGTGAACGCTGCCTATCGCGTCGGCTATACCAAGGTGGAGGCACCCACGTTCGGCACCGGCCTGTTGCCCGGCGAGCCCGCGCTCGACTTGTATGACGATTCGCTCAACCATCTGGTGACCGGCAGCATCGGCACGCGCCCCGGCAGCGTCCTGCCGGTCGGGCTGACGCTGAGCGGTGCCTATACCCGCGAGGATGCCGGCCAGCTCGACCAGCGGTTCGAGGGCTATTTCGGGCGGGCCGAGGCGCTGTTGCCGGTCAGCCGCACGCTCGCGCTCACCGCCGGCGTCGGCTATGAAGCGATTGAATCGGGGCAGCGCGATCCGCTTCGCAATGCCAATGGTACGCCGGTTCTCGACGGCAATGGCCGCTTCGTCACCGACGAGAGCAGCCCGCGCCGGCTGGGCTATGACATTGACGGTATTTTCTACGACGCCGGCGTCCTGTGGCGGCCAAGCCCGCGCACTAGCGTGCAACTGCGCGTCGGCGAACGTTATGGCTCACTCAGCGTCACAGGCACCGCCACCTTCCAGATGTCGGCAAGCGAAGGCATCCAGGTCAATCTCTATGACAGCGTGCAGACCTTCGGACGGCAGCTCACCGCTGGCCTCGCGGCGTTGCCGACCAGCTTCAACACGCCGTTCGACGGGTTTGGCGACCAGTATAATGGCTGCATCTTCGGCACGCAGGGCGGCGCGGTCGGCGGGTGCCTCAACAACATCTTCCAGTCGATTTCGACCGCCACCTTCCGCGCGCGCGGTGTCGACGCCGTATATGCCGGTACGTTTGGCGCTACCCGATTGGGCGCGGGGGCCGGCTATGCCAATCGCCGCTTCTTCGCCGCCGATCCGGGGCCTGACGCAGGCTTCACCATCGACGGGCTGAGCGATCAGAGTTATTACCTGCAGACATTCGCTGCCTATGCGCTTGGGCGCAACAGCGGCATCACCGCTGATGTCTATGTCAATTATTTCGATAGCGGCATCGGGCTTGGCACCGATATTTGGGGCGCGGGCGCTACGGCTGCCTATTTCCGCCAGATCGGCCGGCTTAACGCGGTGGTGACGGGTGGCATTTATACCTTCGACCAGGAAGGTGGCGGGCAGAGCGATGTTTCGGCACAGGGGCTGCTGGGCCTTGGCTACAGGTTCTGAATAGGAGCGCGATGCTTCTTCGAGGATTCGACGATGTACGATGAACATTACGGACTGAGCGGACGGCCTTTCCAGCTGACCCCCGATCCGAAATTCTGGTTCGAGACCGCAACGCACCGCAAGGCGATGGCGTATCTTGGCTATGGCCTGAGCCAGGGCGAGGGCTTCATTGTCATCACCGGCGATCCGGGCGCGGGCAAGACCACGCTGGTCGGCCATCTGATGGACCAGATCGATCGCGAGCGGCTGCACGTCATCAAGATCGTCTCGACCCAGATCGAAGCGTCTGAGCTGCTGCATTTGGTCGCCGCCGGGCTGAACGTCGATACGTCGCACCTGTCGAAGGCGCATGTGCTGGCCAGCATCGAGCGCGCGCTGCACGCGATGGCACGATCGGGCAAGCGCACGCTGCTGATCATCGATGAGGCGCAGTCGCTGCCGCTGGACAGCTTGGAAGAGCTGCGGATGCTGTCGAATTTTCAGGCGGGCGGCTATCCGCTGTTGCAGATATTCCTGCTGGGCCAGCCTGAGTTTCGGAGCGTGCTGCAAGGTGCCGGCAGCCTGGAGCAGCTCCGCCAGCGGGTCATCGCGATGCACCATCTCGAGCCGATGGAGCCCGAGGAGGTCGAGCCCTATCTAAACCACCGGCTGAATATCGTCGGGTGGGACGGGCGGCCCGAATTCGATGCCGACGCGATTGCGGCGCTGCATCGTTGGTCGGGCGGCGTACCGCGCCTGCTCAACCAGCTTGCCAGCCGGGTGATGCTGTACGGCGCGATCGAGGGGATCGACCGCTTTACCGCCGACGATGTTGCGACGGTGACCAGCGACATCGACAGTGACATGGCCGATCGTTCGGGCCGCACCGAAGCCTCGCGCCCGATCCGCGCCGACACCGCGCCGCCGCCGCCGTCGCCGCCCTCACACGACGCTTCGCTCGAAGCGCGGGTGGCCGAACTCGAACAGCGGCTTGAGGAACAGGACGCCGCATTGCGCCGGGTACTGACGCTGCTGGTCGATTGGGTCGAGGGCGATAGCGGTCGCCCCGAACAAACGGTGCTTCGCGGCACGGCGGCCTGAACGGACGCCCGATGCAAAACGCAATGTCGGTCGATGTCGAGGACTGGTTCCAGGTCGGGGCCTTTGAAACGGTGATCGACAAGGCAAGTTGGCCGACGCTCGACCAGCGGGTCGATGCCAATACCAATGCGGTGCTCGACCTGTTTGCCGAGACGGGCATGAAGGGCACGTTCTTCACTCTGGGCTGGGTCGCGCAGCGCAATCCCGCGCTGATGCGGCGAATCGTGGGTGAGGGGCACGAGGTCGCCAGTCATGGCTGGGACCATGCGCGCGTATTCACGCTGACCGCCGAACAATTCCGTGCCGACCTTGCCCGCGCGCGCGCCGCGCTCGAAGACGCCAGCGGCCAGCGGGTCAGCGGTTATCGCGCGCCCAGCTTCTCGTTCGACAAGCGCACGCCTTGGGCGCACCAGGTGCTGGCCGAGGAGGGTTATGCCTATTCCTCCAGCATCGCCCCGATCGCGCATGACCATTATGGCTGGCCCGATGCGCCGCGCGGGCTGTACCGCCCGCTCGCCGATTCGCCGCTGATCGAGTTTCCGGTCACGATCGCGCGCGTTTTGGGCCGGGAAGTGACTGCGGGCGGAGGGTTTTTCCGCTTGCTGCCGTCGCGGGTGGTGGAAACGGCGATCGAGCGATCAAATGCTCAGGACCGCCGCCCGGCGGTGTTTTATTTCCACCCCTGGGAAATCGACCCGGCGCAGCCGCGCGTGAAGGCCGCGCCGCTGAAGTCGCGCATCCGCCACTATAGCCGGCTGGGCGCGATGGCGGGCAAGCTGCGTCGGCTGGCGCGCGGGCATGATTGGGGCCGGGTCGACGCGGTGGTCAGCGCGCAAGCCGCACAGATCGCGTGACTGCAAGGATGCTGTCTGTGGCCAGTGTTCGCCTCGCTGACCTGCGTGACGCGAACGAATGCGCGCGGATCACCGCGTTCGTCGATGCACAGCCCGATGCTACCCCCTTTCATCTGCCGCAATGGAGCATCGCCACCGCGCAAGGCTGCGGCCAGATCGCCCGTTACTTGGTTGCCGAGCGCGGCGATGCCGGGATCGTCGGCGTGCTGCCGCTGACCGAGGTCCATTCGCCGCTGTTCGGGCGTGCCTTGGTCTCGACCGGGTTCGGCGTCGATGGCGGGGTCGTGGGGGAGGCCGGCGCTGCACTGTCGCAGGCGGCATGGCGGCTGGCCGAAAGCCTGAGCTGCCCGACGCTGGAACTGCGCGGTGGCGGCGATCCGGGCGACGGCTTTGCGCGCAACACCACCAGCTATGTCGGCTTTGCCCGCGACCTCGCCGCCGATGATGACGCCGAATTGCTGGCGATTCCGCGCAAGCAGCGTGCTGAGGTGCGGCGCGCGCTTGGCTTCGACCTAGACGTGACGATAGATGCCGATCCGCGCGATCATTATGCGGTCTATGCGCAGTCGGTGCGTAACCTCGGCACGCCGGTATTCCCTGCCAGTCTGTTCCGCGCGGTGCTTGCTGGCTTCGGCGATGCGGCCGACATCCTGACGATCCGGCATCAGGGCAGGGCGGTCGCGAGTGTGCTGAGCCTGTATTGGCGCGGCACCGTCTATCCTTATTGGGGCGGCGGCACCGCTGAGGCGCGCGCGCTGCGTGCCAATGACCGGATGTATTTCGCGCTGATGGGCCATGCGCGGGTGAGGGGCTGTACCCGGTTCGATTTCGGACGATCGAAGACCGGCACCGGCGCGGCAGCATTCAAGAAGAATTGGGGGTTCGAAGCAGCCCCGCGCACCTATTACACCCGCACCGCCGACGGCAGCGCGCCGCGCGAGATCAATCCGCTAAGCCCCAAATACCGGCTGCAAGTGCAGGCCTGGTCTAGGCTGCCGCTGCCGATCGCCAACCGGCTGGGACCGTGGATCGCGCGGGGGCTTGGCTGATGCGCGACATCCTGTTCCTGGCGCATCGCGTGCCGTTCCCGCCCGATCGCGGCGACAAGATCCGCGCGCATCACGTGCTCAAGCATCTGGCGAAGCGCGCGCGCGTTCATTTGGTCGCGATGGCTGATGTCGAGGCCGACCTGCACCACGACGCAGCGATTGCCGAGCATTGCGCCAGCCATGCGGTGATCTGGCGCTCAATGGGCCGCCCCCGCGCCGCAGCGACCGCACTGCTGCGGGGCCAGCCGATCTCGATCACGGCCTTTGCACACCCCGAATATGCCCAAGCGGTGCAGCGCGCGCTGGCCGAGCATCCGATCGACGCGATCTTGGTCTATTCGGGCCAAATGGCGCAATATGTCCCCGCCGATTTCGCCGGGCGCTTCGTGATGGATTTCTGCGACGTCGATTCGGCCAAGTTCGGTGATTATGCCGAGGGTGCCTCGCTGCCGATGGCGATGATGATGCGCCGCGAGGACCGGCTGCTCGCGCGGTTCGAGGCGCAAGTCGCGGCGCGCGCCGACGCCAGCCTGTTCGTCAGCGAAGCCGAGGCCGCGCTGTTCCGCGCGCACACCGGCGCGGCGCGGGTGCAGGTGATGGAAAACGGCATCGACACCGGCTTCTTCGACCCCGCTGCGCCCTTTGCCGAGGCAGGGCAGGCGGGACCATTGATCGTTTTCACCGGACAGATGGATTATCGCCCGAATGTGGATGCGGTCATCTGGTTCGCGCGCGAAGTGATGCCGCAGCTCCGCCAGCGCCAGCCGACCGCACGCTTCGCGATCGTCGGCCGGGCACCCGTGCCCGAGGTGCAGCGGCTCGCCAGCGACAGTGTGATCGTCACCGGAGAAGTCGCCGATGTGCGCGGCTGGCTTGCCGCCGCTACGGTCGTCGTCGCCCCGCTCAAGATCGCGCGCGGTATCCAGAACAAGGTGCTCGAAGCGATGGCGATGGCGCGTCCGGTCGTGGCCAGTGCCGCCGCCGCCGAGGGGATCGACCATGAAGCCACGATCACGATCGCCGATACGCCCGCCGATTATGTTGCGGCGATCGACGCGCTGATCGCCGACCCCCGCGACATCGGCCCAGCCGCGCGGCGGCAGGTCGAGCGGCGCTATGCCTGGTCCGCGCGGCTTGCGCCGCTCGATGCGCTGCTCGGGTTAGAAGCGCGGGTGGCGGCGTGACGGTTGCGATCCCCGCCGCTGATTTTGCGCGTCCAGTCGGTTTCGAAACGCGCTGGCGTCGCCATGCTGCGTTCCTTGCCTTCGCCAGTGCCGCGATCCTGCTGATCTTCGCGCGCGACGTCGGTGATTTGGCGTACATCTATTGGAACTCGACCACCTTCGGGCATTGCCTGTTCATCCTGCCGGTGGTTGGCTGGCTGGCGTGGCAGCGCAAGGATGGCTTGCCCGCCGTGCCGGTTTGCGGCTGGTGGCCGGGACTTGCGCTGGTGGCCCTGGGCGGTCTTGGCTGGTTCGTCGGCGATATCGCCGGGGTCGCGCTGGCGCGGCATCTGGGGCTGGTGCTGATGCTCCAGGGGGCGATCGTCACGATCCTGGGGCCACAAGTCGCGCGGGCGCTGCTGTTCCCGATCGCGTATTTGCTGTTCCTGGTGCCCTTTGGCGAGGTGTTCGAAGCGCCGTTGCAGGACGTCACGGTAGCGCTGTTGATGCCGATGCTCCACGCCGCCGGGGTGCCAGCGATCGTCGACGGCGTGCTGATCACCACCCCCAAGGGCTATTTCGAGGTTGCCGAGGCGTGTTCGGGGGCCAAATTCCTGATCGCGATGCTGGCTTATGGCGTGCTGGTCGCCAATGTCTGTTTCGTGTCGTGGCCGCGCCGGATCGCGTTCATGGCGGTCGCGATCGTCGTGCCGATCCTCGCCAACGGGGTTCGCGCCTGGGGGACGATCTATGCCGCCGAACTGACATCGGTCGAGGCGGCGACGGGTTTCGACCATATCGTCTATGGCTGGGTGTTCTTCGCGTTCGTTATGGTCGCGGTGCTGGCGATCGGCTGGCGCTGGTTCGATCGCGATCCCGATGCGGCGTGGTTTGATGCGAGCACGCTGCAAGCGATCCCCCGCCGCACGACCGATGTTTTCCGCGCGACTGGCTTTGTCATCGCGATTGCGGTGGCCGCCGCCGGCTGGGCGCACGCGATCGACGCGCGAACCGCGCCGCTGCCTACCCGGATCGTGCTGCCGCAAATTCCCGGATGGACCCGCGTTCCCCCCGCGACCGCCGCGCCCTGGGTCCCCAATTATCCGGGTGCCGACCGTTTCGCGATGGCGCGCTATGCCGATGGATCGGGCGCGACGGTCGATCTGGCGATTGCGGTGTACGCCAACCAGCACGAGGGCAAGGAACTGGTCGGCTTCGGCATCGGCGCGATCCGCGAGAATGATCCTTGGATTCGGGTCCACGACTTGCCCGATCTGGCGGGCGGCGCGGCGCTTCGCATGACCCATGCCGGCCCGATCGAGCGCGAGACGGTGACGTGGCATCGTATCGGCGCTACGCTGACCGGCGACGCAAGGCGCGTGAAGCTGGAGACGCTGCGGGTGAAATTGACGGGCGACGACAGCCGCGCAGTGGCGGTGCTGGCATCGACGGTGCGGGTGCCGGGGCAGGACAGCCGCGCGGTGCTGAAGCGTTTCGTCGCGGCGGCGGGGCCGATCGAGCGGGTGGCCGATCGCGCCTCGGGGCGCAGGTGATTACGCACCACATTTCGGCGCGGGCGGGCTAGGGCAGGGCGATGTGCGGCATTGCAGGCCTGTTCTACCCCGGCACTCCCAAGCCAGTCGAACCCGCGCGCATCGCCGCGATGACCGACGCGCTCGCGCATCGCGGGCCCGATGGATCGGGAATCTGGACCGCGCCCGGGGTCGGCTTCGGTCATCGCCGCCTGTCGATCATCGACCTGGCGGGCGGGCGTCAGCCGATGGCGGCCGACGATGGCGAGATCGCCGTCACCTATAATGGTGAAATTTACAATTTCGCCGAAGTCCGCGCCGAGCTCGAAGCCAAGGGTGCACGGTTCCGTACCGCGGGCGATACCGAAGTGCTGCTGTACGGCTGGCGCGCGTGGGGGCCGGACCTTCTCGATCGGCTGAACGGCATGTTCGCCTTTGCGCTGCATGATAGCCGCCGCCAATGCCTGTTCCTGGCGCGCGACCGGATGGGGGTGAAGCCGCTTCATTATGTCGAGCTCGCCGACGGCGCGCTTGCATTTGCGTCCGAGCTCAAAGGGTTGCTGGCGCATCCTCTGCTTCGCCGCGAACTCGATGTGCGCGCGATCGAGGATTTTATGGGGCTGGGCTATGTCCCCGACGATGCCTGCCTTATCGCCGGGGTGAAGAAGCTGCCCGCCGGCCATTTCCTGCTCGTCGAACGCGGGCACCCGGTGCCGCAACCGCGCAAATGGTGGGACGTGGATTTCTCGCAGCGCACCAAGGGCAGCGTCAGCGACCTTCAGGCCGAGCTTACCGACCATCTGCGTGCAGCGGTGCGATCGCGCATGGTCGCCGACGTGCCGCTCGGCGCATTCCTGTCGGGCGGGGTCGATAGTTCGGCGGTGGTCGCGCTGATGGCCGAGGCGAGCCCGCGCGCGGTGCAAACCTGCACGATCGGCTTTGACGAGGCGGGGCATGACGAACGCGCGCACGCACAGGCGATCGCCGATCGTTTCGCCACCGATCACCGAGTCCGCACCGTCGCCTCGGACGATTTCGCGCTGATCGATACGCTGGTGGCGGCATTCGACGAACCCTTTGCCGACGCCTCGGCGCTCGCCACCTATCGCGTCTGCGAACTCGCGCGCGAGCGGGTGACGGTGGCGCTGTCGGGCGATGGTGCCGATGAGGCGATGGCGGGCTATCGCCGCTATCGCTTTCACGCCGCCGAAGAGCGGGTGCGCGGGCTGTTGCCGGCGGCGCTTCGTCGCGGCGCGGGCGCGCTGGGGGCGATCTACCCCAAGGCCGATTGGGCACCGCGACCGCTGCGCGCCAGGACGACGCTGCTCGCGCTGGCCGAGGATGGTCCGACCGCTTATGCCAAGTCGGTCGGGGTGACGCTGCCCGCGATCCGCGAGGGGCTGTACAACGCCGCCACCCGCCGCGCGCTTGGCGGCCACCGTGCCGAGACGCGCTATATCGAAACGATGCGCGCCGCGCCGGGGCGCGACGGGCTCGACGCCGCGCAATATGCCGATTTCAAGCATTGGCTGCCGGGAGACATCCTCACCAAGGTCGATCGGACGAGCATGGCGGTCAGCCTCGAAGCGCGTGAACCCTTGCTCGACCACCGCTTGATCGAATTCGCCGCGACGCTGCCGGCTTCGCTGCGCGTGCGAGGGGGTGAGGGCAAGTGGCTGATGAAAAAGGCGATGGAGCCGTATCTGCCGCGCGACATCCTGTATCGGCCAAAGATGGGGTTCGTGACGCCGATCAGCGCGTGGTTCCGTGGGCCACTCGCCGATGATGCAGCCGGGCTGGCGCGCTCGCCGTTGCTCGCGACCTGGTTCGAACCGGCGGCGATCGAGCGGCTGGCGAGTGAGCACAAGGCGGGCAGGGCCGAGCATGGCCGGACGCTGTGGCAATTGCTGATGCTGGAAAAGAGCGTCGCGCGGTTGTTCGGCTGACCCTCTCCCGCAGGCGGGAGAGGGGGCGAGACTTGGGGGCGCACTTGCGGCCCCTAGTCGCAGCGGTGAGGGCTTTTCGGTTGTGGCGCGTGGAAGAAGAAGGCCCTCACCCAACCCTCTCCCGCAGGCGGGAGAGGGCTTTTAGGTTGCCATGTGCCTTGCCACCCAGGTTGCGAACAGCGCGCCCCAGCCGTGCGCGGGATGCGCCGGATCTGCCGCCATCCCGAAGCCATGCCCGCCCTTTTCATAGAAATGCGCCTCGACCGGCACTTTCGCGGCGTGCGCCGCGGTCAGCATCAACAGTCCCATCTCCAGCGGCACCAGCCCGTCATCAGCGGCATGCAACAGGAAGATCGGCGGCGTCTGCGCGGTGACCCGCGCGACGGTGTCGTAGCGCGCCAGAATCGCCGGATCGGCGACGTCGCCCACCAGGTTGCGGCCCGACCCGTTGAGCTTGCCGTCATAGGTCAGCGCGGTCACCGGATAGACCAGCCCCGAAAATGCCGGGCGCGCGTCGACCCGATCGGCTGCGTCGAGCGCGGTATAGACTGGGTCGGCATGGCCGATGGTCAGCGACGCCGCCAGATGCCCGCCCGCCGAAAAGCCCAGGATGCCAAGCTTCGCCGGATCGATCCCGAACGATGCCGCCCGCGCGCGGATCAGCCGCATCGCGCGCTGCGCGTCCTGCAGCGGCACGTCGGCGCGCTGGCTCCAGCCTTCGCCGGGCAGGCGATAGGTGAGCACGAAGACGGTATAGCCCAGCGGATTGAGCACGCGCGCCACGCCCGCGCCCTCATTCTCGACCGAGACGAAGCCATAGCCGCCGCCGGGGATCGACAGCACCCCGATGCCGTTGGGCTTGGCGGGGCGATAGACCGACAACGTCGGCTCGGCGACTCCGCGCATCCATAGTTCGCGGCCATCGGCGGGGCCGTCGCGCTTGGGCACAGGCAGCGTCGCGGGAGCACCCGGCGCACGGCCCGGCCACAGCTTGAAATGTTCGCGCGTCGGCCATTGCAGCGTGGTTTGCTGCAATGATGTGGCACGAGCGACGCTCGCGGCCGCGCCGGTTACCGCAACGGCGGCACCCGCGCCCAATATCGTTCGCCGGTCGATCATCGCTGTCTCTCCTGTCACCGCGCCGTCACGCCGCCCGCCTAATCTTTGCATCCTTCGACACGCTCCCATATGGGCAGCGCAATTGGTTTCTATCCGAAAGGCTCATCTGTGAAAGACGTTCTGGTGATCGGTGCGGGCGGCGTATCGTCGGTTGCAGTGCACAAGATGGCGAAGAACCCCGATTTGTTCGGCAAGATCACGCTGGCCAGCCGCCGCCGCTTCAAATGCGATGCGATCGCCAAATCGGTGATGGAGCGCTATGGCGTCGAAATCGCCACTGCCGAAGTCGATGCCGACGATGTCGAGGCGACCGCGCGGCTGATCGAACAGGTAAAGCCTGCGCTGCTGGTGAACCTGGCGCTTCCCTATCAGGATCTCAACCTGATGGAGGCGTGCCTTAAGACCGGCACCCATTATCTGGACACCGCCAATTACGAGCCGCGCGACCAGGCCAAGTTCGAATATAGCTGGCAATGGGCGTATCAGGAGCGCTTTAAGGACGCCGGGCTGATGGCGCTGCTGGGGTCGGGTTTCGATCCGGGCGTCACCAGCGTGTTCGCGACCTATATCAAGAAGCACCTGCTCGACCGGATCGACACGCTCGACATTCTCGATTGCAACGGCGGCGATCACGGCCAGCATTTCGCGACCAACTTCAATCCCGAGATCAACATCCGCGAAGTGACCGCGCCCGCGCGTCATTATGAAAATGGCGAATGGGTCGAAACCCCGGCGCTGAGCGAGCGTCAGGTGTTCATCTTCGACCAGGTCGGCGCGAAGAACATGTATCTGATGTATCACGAGGAACTCGAAAGCCTCGCCAAGCATCTGCCCGAGATCAAGCGCATCCGTTTCTGGATGACCTTTGGCGAACAATATCTGACGCATCTGCGCGTGCTCGAAAATGTCGGCATGACCTCGATCGAGCCGGTGATGTTTGAAGGGCGCGAGATCGTGCCGCTGCAATTCCTCAAGGCGGTGCTGCCCGAACCCTCGACACTGGGCGAGACGACCAAGGGCAAGACCAATATCGGCGACATCGCCACCGGCGAAAAGGACGGCCAGCAAAAGACCGTCTATGTCTATAACGTCTGCGACCATGAGGATGCCTATGCCGAAACCGGCAATCAGGCGGTGAGCTACACCACCGGCGTCCCTGCGATGATCGGCGCGGCGCTGATGCTCAATGGCACCTGGAAGGGCGAAGGCGTGTTCAACATCGAACAGCTCGATCCCGATCCGTTCATGGACATGCTTAACGCGCATGGCCTGCCCTGGCAGGTGAAGGAACTGCCCGAGCCGCTTCGGTTCTGACGATCCAATCCTCCCCGCGCCGGGGAGGATTTTGAAGGCTGACATGATGACCACCATGACCACCAAGGCGGGCGATCCCGGCGCGTTCGCGCGTTTCGATCTCGCGCGCGTGCCCAGCCCCTGTTTCGTCGTCGACAAGGCGGCGGTCGAACGCAATCTGGCGATCCTTGCCGATGTCCGCGATCGGGCGGGGATCAAGGTGCTGCTGGCGATGAAGGCGTTTTCGATGTGGTCGCTGGGCGATCTGGTCGGTCGCTATCTCGATGGCACCGCGACGTCGGGGCTGTGGGAAGCGCGGCTGGCGGCGGAGCATTATCGCGGCGAAATCGCTACCTTTTGCGCCGGGTATAAGGCCGGTGACATTGCTGAAGTCTGCCGGCTGTCCGACCATGTGATCTTCAATTCGCCCAGCCAGCACAGGCGCTTCGCGGGCGAACTTGCCGCCGCGCGCGAGGCCGGGGCGGTGGTCGACGTCGGGCTTCGCCTCAATCCGATGCATGCCGAGGGCGAGGTCGCCAAATATGATCCGGCACAGCCGCATTCGCGCCTGGGCCACCCCGCCGACCAGCTTGTCGCCGCCGATCTCGAAGGCGTCGATGGTCTGCATATCCATTCGCTGTGCGAGCAGGATTTCCCGCCGCTTCGCCGCACCTGGGAAGCGCTGCGGCCCCGGATCGAGCCGTATTTTGGCCAGCTCAAATGGCTCAATTTCGGTGGCGGGCACCATATCACGCGCGCCGATTATCAGCGTGACGATCTGGTCGCGTTCCTTCGCGATGTGCGTGAAACCACCGGGCTGGAGGTCGTGCTCGAACCCGGCGAGGCGATCGCGCTCGATGCCGGCATATTGGTCGGCGAACTGCTCGACCGGTTTGAAAACGGTATTCCGGTTGGCATTCTCGACATATCGGCGACGTGTCATATGCCCGACGTGATCGAGGCACCCTATCGCCCGGCGATGCTGGGCGAACCGCCTGTGGGTGAGGGGTTCAGCGTCCGCCTGGGCGGGCCGTCCTGCCTGGCGGGTGACATCATCGGCGATTATCGTTTCGCTGTGCCTCCCGTGCCCGGCGCTCGCGTCGCGTTTCTAGATCAGGCGCATTATTCGATGGTGAAGACCACGACCTTCAACGGCGTCCCGCTGCCCGCAATCGCGCTGTGGGACAGCCGCGACGACAGTCTGGAAATGGTGCGCGAATTCGGTTGGGAAAGCTTCCGCGACCGATTGTCGTAATCGCCTTTGCGATACCAACAAAAAGGGCGGCGGAAGCAATTGCTTCCGCCGCCCGATTTATGTCCGATCTGCAAAGCGTCAGCCGCGCGCGCCCAATCGCACCACGTTGCTGCGCCCGGCATCCTCGTCGAGATCGTCGTACAAGGTCGCCATCGGCATATCCTCGACCTCGATGATCGATTCCACGCCGAAGCCATTGAACCCGGTCCGCATCGCGCAGCCATAGGCACCGAGCATCCCTACTTCGATATAATCGCCCGCCTTCACATCCGCCGGCAACATGAACGGCCCGGCCATATGGTCCATATCGTCGCAGGTCGGACCATAGAAGCTGAACGCCATGTCCCGGGCGTGGCTTTCGGGTTCGCGCAGCAATTCGACCGGGAAGCGCCAACCGACATGCGCCGCATCGAACAACGCGCCATAGGCACCGTCGTTGATGTACAGTTCGTCGCCGCGCCGCTGTTCGACGCGCACGATGAGTGAGCTGTATTCGGCGCACAATGCCCGACCTGGCTCGGCCCAAAGCTCGGCCGAATAGGAAATCGGCAGGCTTTCGAACGCGCGGTGGATCGTCTCGAAATACCGCTCTAGCGGGGGAGGTTCCATGCCCGGATAGGAGGAGGGAAACCCGCCGCCGACGTCGATGACATCGACCGTCACCGCCGCTTCGACGATCGCCAGCCGAACCCGCTCCATTGCCTGGGCATAGGCATCGGGCGACATTGCCTGGCTGCCGACATGGAAGCAGATGCCCAAGGCATCCGATGCCTGCCGCGCCGCGAACAACAATTCCTTGGTCTCGCCGGGTCCAGCGCCGAATTTCGACGCGAGGCTCAGCTTCGACATTTCGGACGAGACGCGGATGCGAACGCATAGCGTCAGATCCTCGGCGGCCTTGGTGGCGCGCACGATCTTGTCGAGTTCTTCCATCGTGTCGAGCGAGAAGGTGCGAACGCCGTGCGTGAAATACGCCTCGGAAATCGCTTCTTCAGCCTTAACCGGGTGCATGAAGCACAAGGTCGCCTCTGGCAGGGTGCGGGCGACGAGCCGAACCTCACCGATCGACGCGACGTCGTAATGGGTAATGCCGCTATCCCACAGGATTTGCAGCAAGTCTGGAGACGGGTTCGCCTTCACCGCATACATCGAGGTGCCCGGAAACTTCTCCACGAAGAACCGAGCCGCGCGACGTGCGGCGTGGGGACGAACCAAGGTCACCGGCTGTACCGGTGCATTGTCGTGTGCAACGCCGATGGCGTTGGCGAACGGGGAAGTAGCTAACCCCAGCGCGCTATAGTGCTTGGCCAATTCAAGGGACCTCCAATTGCCTTTCGGCATAAGTACAGAAACACTGCCTTGCGGTTGGAAGTCCCATGGGGCAGCGAGGGGTGCATTTATGGTCGCACCTTCGCGATGTAAAGTGATTCTAGGTGAATTTTCACGGCCAGGGGTGATTTGTGACGTTTTTACGACAGCCAACGCGCGCCGGGGTCCGCGATGCGGCGGCGAAGGTCGCCGCGATCCTGCCGCCGTCGCCGCTGCTGCGCCTTGAGCTGGGCGGGGTCGACGTTGCGTTCAAGGCCGAATCGCTGCAACCGGTCGGCGCGTTCAAGCTGCGCGGGGCGTGGCACCGGCTGACCGCGATCGCCGAGGCCGACCGGGCGAATGGGGTCGTCGCCTTCTCGTCGGGCAATCACGCGCAAGGTGTGGCTTGGGCGGCAAAGCGGCTGGGCATGCAGGCGGTGATCGTGATGCCCGCCGACGCGCCTGCGGTGAAGCTCGACGCCACGCTGGCGCTGGGGGCTGAAGTGGTCCGCTATGACCGCATGACCGAGGACCGGACCAAGATCGCCGCGCATCTGGCGCATGCGCGCGGCGCGGTCCTGGTTCCCAGTTTCGACGATGCCTGGGTGATCGAGGGGCAGGGGAGTGCAGGGGTCGAGGCGGCGGCGCAGATGCAGGCGGCGGGGCTTGGCGATCCGCTGCGGGCCGTTATTCCCTGCGGCGGTGGCGGCCTTGCGGCAGGCATCGCGCTGGCGCTGCCCGACGCCGAGATCGTGATCGCCGAACCGGAAGGCTGGGACGACATGACCCGCAGCCTTGAGGCCGGCTGGATCGAGCCGGTTTCGAGCAATCCGCCCCCAACCGCATGCGATTCGCTGCAAACCTTGCGCGTTGCCGAACGCACGTTCGACGTGCTGTCGCGGCGCGGGGCGACCGGCATCGCGGTGAGCGAGGAAGAGGTTCGCATCGCCCAGCGTTTCGCCGCCCACCGCCTGCGGTTGGTGTTGGAGCCCGGTGGCGCAGTCGCGCTGGCGGCGCTGCTTTCGGGGAAGCTTGCGCCAAAACCCGGAACATTGGTGCTGCTGTCGGGCGGCAACACCGATCCGGCTGCTTATGCCAAGGTGTTGGCTGGGTAGGGGCAGGGTCGCCCGCAAAACCCTCCCCCTTGGGTGAGGGAATGGCTATAGCCCGGCCATGCCAAGCTCGACCCTAGCCACCACCCTGCTCACCATCGCCATGATCGGTGCATTCGCCCTTGTCTTTGGCGGCATTGCGATCATCCGCCGCGGCGACCGGCAAAAGGGTGTGCTGATGATCGGCGTTGCGATCGTCGTGGTGGGTAACGTCCTGATCTGGACGGTGTGAGCGGATATGTCGTTCCAGCTAAGGGCGCTGTTAAAGCTTTTGTCTACCGAGGAGGGCGGGCGGGACACACCATTGAAAGGGGCTTTTCGCCCGAACCACGCCTTCTTTGGTGCTGCAGGCCCGATGCATATTGGCCAAGTCAAACCCGATAGCGAAGACCTCATCGTGCCTGGCACGGAATTCATGTGCCATGTCGATTTCTTGACCGCCATAGACCCTCCCATTGCCTTGGGGGCAACATGGGAGATCTACGAGGGTCGTCGACTGATCGGCAGTGCTCGGGCCATATCGCTGCTGTAACGCTTCAGCGGATCGGCGAATCCGGTGCCAGCCGCATATCGAGATATTTGTCCACGCTGCCCATTAATTGCGGCATTTCATGTTCAAAGAAATGGTTCGCCTGCGGGATCGTGTCGTGGTGGATGGTGATGTGCTTTTGCGTCCGCAACTTGTCGACCAGCTTTTGCACCGCGCCCGATGTGACGACTTCGTCATTCTCGCCCTGGATGATGATGCCCGATGACGGGCAGGGTGCCAGGAAGGTGAAGTCGAACATGTTCGCCGGCGGCGCGATCGAGATGAAGCCGCGAATTTCGGGGCGGCGCATCAGCAACTGCATGCCGATCCACGCGCCAAAGCCAAAGCCCGCCACCCAGGTGGTCGAAGCTTCGGGGTGGAAGCTCTGCACCCAATCGAGCGCGCTTGCCGCGTCGGACAATTCGCCGATGCCATTGTCGAACACGCCCTGGCTCTTGCCGACGCCACGAAAATTGAAGCGCAACGTGGCGAAGCCGCGCCGCTGGAACGTCTTGTACAGCTCCTGCGTAATGCGGTTGTTCATCGTGCCGCCCGATTGCGGATGCGGGTGCAGAATCATCGCAACCGGTGCGCGGGGGCGGGGGCCGGGGGCGAATCGCCCTTCGAGACGGCCCTCGGGGCCGGGAAAGATCACTTCGGGCATCGGCAAACCTGTTCGGCAAAAGGATGGGCGCGGTGGCGCATAGAAACGTCGTGGCTATATAAGCGGCTGGTGCCAACACGCAATCTATCCGCCGTTATCGAAGGAAAGCCGCCTTGGGCGATCGCCTGAACCTCGATCATGCTGCCACTACCCCGATGGTGCCCGCCGCGTTTCGGGCGCTGACCGATGGTTTTGCCCATTGGGCCAACCCGTCATCGCCGCATGCCGAGGGCCGCGCGGCGCGTGCGGCGATTGAAGGTGCGCGCACCCGTATCAATGCCGCCTATGGCTGGGCCGGTGAGTGCCTGTTCACCAGCGGCGCATCCGAAGCGATTGCGATTGCCTGCACCCGCGCGCAGGTCGCGTCGGTGCTGGTATCGGCGACCGAGCATGAAGCGGTGCTGCGCGCGGTGCCCGATGCTGATAGGTTGCCGGTGCTGGCCGACGGCACGATCGACTGCGCCGCGCTAGAGGCTGCGCTCGCGCGTGCGGTCGCGCCTGCTTTGGTGGCGGTGCAATGGGGCAATAACGAAACCGGCGTGCTGCAGCCATTGGCGGAGGTTGCGCGGATCGTCCATGCCGCAGGCGGGTTGCTGCTGGCCGATGCGGCGCAGATGCCGGTGGGGTGGGACGATGGAGACTTGCCGCAGGATCACGCCGATTTCATCAGCATCTCTGCCCACAAACGCGGCGGGCCGATCGGCGTCGGCGCACTGCTGGTGCGTGATCTGGCAACGTTGCTGCCCAGCGGCGGGCAGGAGCGTGGCTATCGCGGCGGCACCGAGAATATGCCCGGCGCGGTGGCGTTCCAGGCGGCGCTCGATAGCCCCGAAGACCTGGTGTATATGGCCGACCTTCGCCAAAGGCTCGACCAGTTGATCGCCGAGGCAGGGGGCGAGCCGATCGCCGTCGCCGCCGAACGCCGGACGCCGCTGATCGGTGCGTATCGCATGCCCGGCGTTGCCGCCGCGACCCAGCTTATCCGGTTCGACCTGGCGGGAATTGCGGTGTCGGCGGGGGCTGCCTGTTCATCAGGATCAATGCGGCCCAGCCATGTCCTGGCGCAGATGGGCATCGACGCGGCGGCGGCGGGCGAAGTGATCCGAGTAAGCTTCGGGCGGGAGATCGGTGCCGATGATATTGGCCGTTTCGTGAACACTTGGCGCGAAATCGCGGGCCAGCTACGCCCGCCGGTTGCCGAGGCCGGACACCGGCTGTGACCTATCTCGATTACCAGGCGACCACGCCGCTTGCTCCCGAAGCATTGGCGGCGATGGCCCCCTGGCTCCAGTCGCAGCATGCCAATCCGCATTCGGCGCATGCGCCGGGACGCAAGGCAAAGGCCGCGGTCGAGGTCGCGCGTGATTGGGTCGCGGGGCTGTTGCCCGAGGATGGCCGCGTCGCCTTCACCAGCGGCGCGACCGAATCGCTCAATTGGGCGATCAAGGGCACCACCGGCGCGATCGTGACGCTGGCGAGCGAGCATGCCGCGGTACTCGATACCGTGCAGGCCGAGGCTGCGCGGGGCAGGGGGGTGACGATCCTGCCGGTCGGCCCCGGCGGGCTGGTCGATCTCGACGCCGCGCGCGCGGCGATCACCCCCGGCACCGGGCTGGTTGCAGCGATGCTGGTCAATAACGAGATCGGGGTGATCCAGCCGATCGCGCAGCTGGCGGCGCTGGCGCACGAAGCCGGGGCGCTGATGCTATGCGATGCGGTGCAGGGCTATGGCCGGGTGCCCGTGCCCGCCGAATGCGACCTGATTGCGCTGTCGGCGCACAAGATTCATGGCCCCAAGGGCATCGGCGCATTGTGGCTGCGCGACGGGGTGAAGCTTGCGCCGCTGATGCATGGCGGCAATCAGGAGGATGGGCGGTCGGGCACCTTGTCGCCGGCGCTGTGCGCTGGTTTCGGGGCGGCGGCGCGGCTGATGGCCGAGCGTGCGGGCGAGGATAGGGCGCATGTCGATCGGCTGGCGGCGGTGGCGGCCGATTGCCTGAACCTGGCCGACGCGGGAGGCAATTGGGCGCAAAACGCACCGACCACCCCGGCTTCCTCACGCTATGCGGGCAATTTGAACGTGCGTCGGCCCGGCCTCGACGTCGCGCGATTGATGAGCGAATGTCGTGACATCGCCTTTTCGGCAGGTTCGGCCTGTGCCAGCGGATCGGGCCGGTCGAGCCATGTGCTTCGCGCCATCGGCATGTCCGAAGCGCAGGCGCGGTCCTCGATCCGCATCGGCTTTGGCCGCTATACCAAGGAGCAAGAATTGATCGACGCGCTTACCCGGATCGACGCCGCCGCACGCGCGCAGCGGATCGCGGCATGATCCGCATCCGCTTCGTCGCCGCCGAGGGTGATGCCGTCCGCGAAGTCACCGCTGCCGTAGGCGACCGCCTGCTCGACGTCGCGCAACATGACGGCCAGCCGCTAGAGGGGACGTGCGAGGGGCAAATGGCCTGTTCGACCTGCCACGTCATCATTGCCGCCGAAGATTTCGATCGCCTGCCCCGCGCCACCGAAGAGGAGGAGGATATGCTCGATCTAGCCACCAGCGCCACCCGCACCAGCCGGTTGGCGTGCCAGATTCACCTCGACGAAACCCTCGACGGCATGACGGTGCGAATTCCGCCCGAGCGCCGCGACATGCGGGGGCGCTGAGATGATCGACCGTCGCACGTTGTTGATCGGCACCGCAGCGACGATCGCGAGCGGCCCTGCATTCGCGCAAGCGCGGCGCAATCCGTTCGAGGCGATCCGCGCTGAAACCGGCGGGCGGCTCGGCCTGGCGGTGCATGACAGCGGCACCGGACGCCGCTTGTCGCTCGATGCCGACAGCCGTTTCGCCATGTGCTCGACCTTCAAGGCACCGCTTGCCGCCGCGATTCTAGCGCGTGCCGATGCCGGGCGGCTCGATCTGGCCCAGATGATCCGTTTCGGTGAAGGCGATCTGGTCGGCCATTCGCCGACGACCAGCGCCAATGTGGCTGCCGGACAATTGAGCATCGAGGCGCTGTGCGAGGCCGCCGTTACCGTCAGCGACAATGGCGCGGCCAATCTGCTGTTGCCACAGCTTGGTGGACCGGCGGGGTTGACCCGTTTCTTTCGCGAGCAGCGCGACACCGTCACCCGGCTCGATCGCGATGAGCCTTCGCTTAATCTGGTGCGGGGCGGCGATGTTCGCGATACCACCACGCCGCAAGCGATGGCGGCGTTGCTTGAGCATTTGTTCACCGCCAATACCCTGTCGCCGGCCTCGCGCGACAAGCTGCTGGGTTGGATGCGGGTCAGCACGACCGGGCTTGCGCGGCTTCGTGCCGGTTTGCCGAAGTCGTGGCAGGTCGGCGACAAGACCGGCACCAGCGGCGAGGGCTATGTCAACGACATCGCCATCGCCACGCCCCCGGGCCGCAAGCCGATCTTCATCGCCTGTTATCTCGACGCGCCCGGGCTTGCGCCTGCCAAAGCCGAGGAAGCACATGCCCGTATCGGCTCGCTGATCGGCGATCTGTTCGCCTGAGTGGGAACGCGCCGGCGGCGAGGTGCTTGCACCCCGGCCGATCCTTCGCCATATGCCCGATCGGGAGTCGGGCGGACGTAGTCTTCGCCAACCCGGTCAGGTCCGGAAGGAAGCAGCCGCAACGATTTCGCTACGGGTCGTCCCGGCTCCCACCCTTGCCACTTCGTCGTGACGCAGCTTCGGCTCCACGCACGAAAAAGCGCGGGGAGCTACCCCCGCGCCTTCATCGCTCGATACTGCTCAGCTGAGCGCCAGGGCACCCATATTTTGCAGGTCGCGCCGCAGCGAACCTTCGTCGCGCTGTGCCACGTCGATCACATGCGAGCGAACCGCGGCGCTTTGGGTTTCGACCTCGCGCTCGATCTGTTGCGTTAATGCAGCGCACGAGCCGGGACGGCTGCCTTTCAGGACTTTTTCACCATCGATCCGCTGACTGATCGTGCCGCTATTGGCGCGGCCGATTTCGCGGATCACGCCAATCCGTGCGGCCCACAAGCAGCGCTGGGTGCTTGCGCGCGATCCAGCCGCCATGCCGATCTGGCGGGTCGTTACGTCGACATCGGCGCGATAGGTCGCGCTGACGGGTGCGCCGCCATGCTCGATCGTCGCGACATGCGCGATTTCCATTTGGGGGGGGGTGGCCAGTGCCATCAGCGTTGCCAGTGCGTAGATCATACAAGCTCCTCGTCCAATTGAGTGGATCGAAGCGCGTGCCCAAAAAAGCGGCAGCCCCGCGCGTTCGATACGTCCGACATCACGACTGTCTTGCGACCGTCGTCAGAGGGGCCCGGCCCGCATCTGGAATATGGCGCAACACTGCCTGTTTTTCAAGCTTAGCCGCCTAAAAAACAGGCATAAATGAAGGTGCTTGATCGCGCGGTCAGGTGCAGGTGCGGTGAATGGTCTTTCATGTTGGAGTTGAACGACTTGCAGCATTATTAAAACATTAACCCGGGCAGATGTCGCTGGCGTCGTAACTCGGGCATTTCATGTTGCGGCGCAAAAGACACAGTTTTCCGCAATCTGCACCAATTCGTCGATACTAGTGCCAAAACAAGGAACTTACCGGCTCTCCCGCGAATAATAGGTTGGGGCGCATTGTCGCGTCCGCTTTTGGGAGATCCAGTATGATCGCACGCCTTCTTTCCGGCCTGGCCGCTACCGCATTAGTTGCGGCACCGGTCGCAGCCTCGACCGTTCCGGCAGCAGCGTCAGCCGCCAAGCTCTCGGTCACCCAGTCGGTGCGCTCGGCCACGCCCGCAACCAAGAGCAATCGCGTCGCCGGCGCGAACCTGTTCCCTGCATTGTTGGCAGCGGCCATCATCGCCGGGGGCGTCTATCTGGTGGTCGACAGCGACGACGATTCAGACAGCAACTGATCGAAAGCGGGGGGCAGTGCCCCCCGCGCCCTATGATTGCCGGACAATGATGCGGTTCAGCCGCCGGCGCGCATCAAATGTACCGCCAGCCAGACCGTAGCCTCGCTGGGTGAGGTGAACGTCACCCAGTGGCGAGCGTCAGCCGCAATCAGCATATGCTCCCCCATGGCAAGCCTGCGTTCGGGCTGCCCCTCCACCAGCAACCGCGCGGCACCCTGCAAAAGGATCACCCATTCGTCGTGCGGCTGCAGGTGGGGCTGGTCGAGCGGGGTGACATGGCCGTGCGAGATGATCCGCTCGATCACCACATCGTCGCGCCGCAGCAGCGCCTCGAACGTCTCATCGCCGTCGCCCATGTCGATCGCGAACCCCGTATTTGCCAGTTGTGCAGGGTCTGTACCTGCGGCTGTGGCAGTGGGGCAAGGTTGCGCCCCCTGGCCAAGATCGCGCCGCTTCGCGCTGCGCGGGCTGCCGACCGGGGCCATTGCGGACCTATATTTCACTTCTGCTTAACCCTGCACGGTTACAGCATCGCAATAGATATAGTCTGGGGGAAGGTGCGTGCGCATTCTCGTCATTGATGACGAACAGTCGATGCATGCATCATACCGGGAATGCCTTGCGCCCTCGGTACTTAGCAATAGTGGCAAAGCGCTTAACGTCATGGCTCGCGAATTGTTCGGGCAAGATGGCACTGCCGCTCCTGCGACCGCCGACGAACGGTTTGACTTCGACATAACCTATGCCAGCCAGGGGCTGGAGGCGATCGAACAGGTGTCGCGGGCAGGGGAAGATCGCTTCGCCGTCGCATTTATCGACGTTCGGATGCCGCCCGGCATCGACGGCCGCGAAACTGCCCGGCAGATCCGGGCGCTCGATCCCGAGATCAACATCGTCATCGTCACTGGCTTTTCCGATTTCTCGCCGCTGGAAATCGCGCGGGTGGCGGGGCCTCCCGACAAGATTTTCTACATCGCCAAGCCGTTCGAGGTGGAGGAGATCGTCCAGACCGCGACAGCGCTTTGCCATCGCTGGCAGGCGGATCGGGCGCTGGCCGCAACTCGCGCGGCGCTGGCCGCCAAGATCGAGGAGCTGGAGGAGCAAAAGCTCGAACTGGCGATGAATGAAAGCAAGGCGGTGCATATCGCCAATCACGATCTGCTGACCGATGCGCCCAATCGCCTTGCATTCCTGCGCTCGCTTGCGGGGCTGGTGCGCGGCGAACGCGGGTTTGCGACCGCGCTGATCGACCTCGACCGCTTCAAGCTGGTCAACGATACGTTCGGCCATGTCGCGGGAGACCAGCTGATCCGCATGATGTGCGCGCTCATTCAGCAGCACGGCCCCGACAACGCACTGGTCGCACGGCTGGGTGGTGACGAGTTCGGTGTGCTGTTTGCCGCGCCGAGCGAAGATGCCGCGCTGATGGCGTGCGAGCGGCTGGTGCAGGCCTGTTCGACCAATTTCAGGCTGTTTGGCCATTCGGTGCAAAGCAGCGCCTCGATCGGGCTGGTGGTGGTGGAAGGCGGGGTGCGGATCGACCCCATCGACGTGATGCGCCGCGCCGATCTGGCGCTGAACGAAGCCAAGCGGCGAGGGCGCGGTATCGTCAGGCTGTTCGATGAAAGCATGGACGAATCGATCCGCTTTCGTCGGCGGATCGAGGGCGGGCTGGCCAATGCCATCGCCAATGATGAATTGCGGCTGGTCTATCAGCCGATCGTCGAACACGGCGATTTGTCGGTGGTGGCGTTCGAGGCGCTGTTGCGCTGGCACAGCCCCGAATATGGCATGATCTCACCCGACATTTTCATCCCCATCGCCGAGGAATCGAACCAGATTCACGACCTGGGCGATTGGGTGCTTGATACAGCACTGGCGACTTTGCGCCGCTGGCCCGAGCAATATGTCTCGGTCAATTTCAGCCCGCGCCAGTTCCGTCGCCAGAATTTCGTCGCGCATGTCGTCGAACGGGTGCAGCGGGCGGGCGTTTCGCCGACCCGGCTGCAAATCGAGATTACCGAGACCGCGATTTTCGACGATGCCGAGCGTGCTGCGGAAACGCTGTACCGGCTGCGGCAGATGGGGTTTCGCATCGCGCTCGACGATTTCGGCACTGGCTATTCGAGCCTGTACAACATCCGCAAATTCGCCCTGGACTGCCTTAAGATCGATAAGAGCTTTATCGATGGCATGGGCCGGGAACGCGAAAGCGCCGCCATTGTGCAGTCGATCATCCATCTTGGCCGCGCGCTTGGCCTGGAGGTGGTTGCTGAAGGCGTCGAAACCCCCGCGCAGGTGCAGGCGCTGCGGATCGCCGGATGCTCCCATTTACAGGGCTATCATCTCTCGCGCCCGGTCGATGCCGATGAATCGGTCGAGATTGCGCGGCAGCGCCATGTCGTCGCAAAGCCGGTGTCGATGCCGATGCAGATCGAGGTCGCAACCGGAACCTTCGCATGATGCAAGCGGCCTTGCATCGCCGGGCGCGGTGGCTGCCGCGTTCGCTATGCGCCAGGCTGGTGCTGATCCTGGCCGGCGTCGGCCTGGTCACCGCGATTGCGATCGCCATGCTGATGGTGGTGGTCATTACCCCCAGCTTCGACAAGATGGAATCGGACGTGGTCGCCGCGCAGCGCCAACGCGCTGAGGCCGTGTTGCTCGACTTTGCCGCCAAAGCCGAAACCAGCGCGCGCGATGCGGCCGATACCAGTATTGCAAACGGCACGATGAGCGCCCCGGGCATCGATGGCATTGCCTTTCTCGACAAGTACCAGCGTGCAACTGCCGCGCGCTGGATCGGGGGGGATGCGGGCGACGAGGGCAAGGCGATGCGCGCGCGAATGCTGGCGGCGTTGGCGCGCATCGATCTGGGCGCGGCGCTGAAGACAAGTGAATCGCGCAGCTTTTATATCTGTATCGGCGATCAGGTTGCGGTGATCGGCGCTGCGCGGGTGCGCGCTGGCATTGACGGCACGACCGAGCGGTTTGTTGTCGCGGCACGCCTGCTGACGGCGGATATGCTTGGCGAGTCGTTGCAGCGCAAGATCGTGATCGCGGCACCGATGGCTGGCGTTGCGCCTCCGGCAGAGGATGGGTATCTGCGGGCGGCGATCCCCTTGCCCGGGGCAGACGGTCAACCGGTCGCAACCGCCAGTTTCGACATACCCCGCGACCTGGCGATGTTGGGCCGGCGCATGCTGATGTTCGCGGTCGGGGGATCGATATTGCTGTTGGCGATCGTATTCGCGGTGCTGCGCCGAACGATCAGCATCCTGGTATTCAAGCCGTTGCAACGGATCGAAAATCATATGCAACAGGTGCGCGCTTCGGGCGCATTGACGATGTTGATGGAAGACCGGCGCGAGGATGAAATCGGCAGCCTGATCACCAGCCTCAACCTGATGCTCAGCCAGCTCAAGGATTTGCGTGAGCAGGTCGCGGCACAGTCATTCGCGCTTGGGCGATCGGATCACGCCGCTGCGATGATCCACAATGTTCGCAATGCATTGAACCCGGTCAGCACGATTTTATCGCAAGGGGTGCTCCGGCCCGGCGTTGTCGACCGACCCATGCTCGACCGCGCGATCGCCGAACTGGCGCGCGACGATGTTTCGGCTGCGCGCCGCCAGAAGCTGGCGGCCTTTGTCACCGCCTCGGCAGATGCGGCGGCGGTAGATCGCGACGAACGCCGCCGGCAGCTGGTGGTCGGTCGTGAAGCGATCCGCGATGTGATAGAGATCATCGGCTGCCAGCATGCCCCGGCGCAGGATCGCCCGACACTGGCGGCCTGCAACATCTCCGAACTGGTCGCCCGAAGCGCCGCGATTGCGCGCTATTCGGGGGATCGCTCGATCACCTTCAGTTTTCCGGCGTTGCCGTTTCGGGCGATGGCGAATCGGGTGATCCTGAGCCAGGTGGTGGGCAATATCTTTGCTAACGCCGCCGAAGCTATCGCGGCCAAGGGTGTGACACCCGGCAACATTGCGGTCAGCATCTCGGTGGGTAACGGCTTAACCCGTATCAGGATTACCGATGACGGCGAGGGGTTCGACCCCACGTTCAGCGCGCGCCTGTTCCAGCGCGGCTATAGCACCCGCTCGCATAAATCGGGCGGACTGGGGCTGCATTGGTGCGCCAATGCGATGAACGCGATGGGCGGCATGCTGGAGATCGAAAGCGATGGCCCCGGTTCGGGCGCGCGCGTGGTGCTGACGCTGGCGACGGCGGAGGTCTGGTCCGAAGGCATCGCCGCTTAGCCGATCGGACCCCGCTGTGCCGAACTATTGGCGGTCGGCGAGCAACGCCAGCACGCGATCGGCCCATTCGACGCGGCAGATCAGCAGGTCGGGCACCGAAACGTCGACGCAGTTATAGACCAAAGGCGAGCCGTCGATGCGCGACACGTGCAGCCCTGCCGCCGCAGCGACCGCGGCGGGTGCGCAATTGTCCCAGGCATATTGGCCGCCGGTGTGGAGATAGATGTCGGCGATGCCGCGCACCACCGCCATCGCCTTGGCTCCTGCCGATCCCATCGGGATATGCTCGGCACCGAGCGCTTCGGCGACCGTCACCGCTTCGACCGGAGGCCGCGAGCGGCTGACCACCATGCGGGGGCGCTGGGGCAGGGGGGCGAGCGGTGGCGGTGCGTCGCTTGCGAGGGTTACCCCCAGCGCCGGCAGCGCGACCGCGCCGGTCACCGCGACACCGTCGATCGACAGGCCGATATGCACCGCCCAATCCTCGCGCCCCTCAGCATATTCGCGCGTGCCGTCGAGCGGATCGACCACCCACAGCCGCCGCGCGGCACAGCGGGCGGGATCGTCGGCGGCTTCCTCCGACAGCACGAAATCTTCGGGCCGCGCATCGCGCAGCCGATCGAGGATCAGCCGGTTCGCCTGCGCATCGCCCGCCGTGCCGAGTTCGCGGCACGGGGCCATCGTGCCTTGCAGCGCGAGTAGCAGCGCGCCGGCTTCGGTGGCGATGTCTGCCGCCAGTCGCGCGTCGTTCACAACATCGGGCTCCATACCCCGACGACCTGTTCGACGATCGCCTCGGCAGCCTCCTCGGGGGTCATGCGCGTGGTGTCGATTCGGATGTCGGGGGTTTCGGGGGCTTCATAGGGGCTCGAAATGCCGGTGAAGTGCGGGATTTCGCCGGTTCGGGCCTTTTTATACAGCCCCTTCACGTCGCGCTGTTCGGCGACCTCTAGCGGCGTGTCGACGAAGATTTCAACGAACTCGCCTGCGGGCAACAGGCTGCGCACCAGTTCGCGCTCGGCGCGGAACGGGCTGATGAAGGCGGTGAGCACGATCAGCCCGGCATCGGTCATCAACTTGGCGACCTCACCCACGCGGCGGATATTTTCGATCCGGTCGGCATCGCCGAACCCCAGGTCGCGGTTCAGCCCGTGGCGGACATTGTCGCCATCGAGCAGGAAGCTGTGCTTGCCCAGCGCGTGCAGCCGCTTTTCGACCAGATTGGCGATCGTCGATTTGCCCGATCCCGACAGGCCGGTGAACCACAACAATTTGGGGGTCTGCCCCTTTTGCCGCGCATGCGCCTCGCGCGTGACTTCGACCGCCTGCCAATGGACGTTCTGCGCACGGCGTAGCGCGTAGTTCAGCATGCCTGCCGCAACGGTGCGGTTGGTCATCCGGTCGATCAGGATGAAGCCGCCCAGCTCGCGGCTATCGGCATAGGCTTCGAACGCGATCGGGCGATCGGTGATGATCTCGGTCTCGCCGATGTCGTTGAGGTTCAGCGTCGACGCCGCGAGCGATTGCAGCGTGTTGACGTCGATCGTGCATTTGGGGGCCTGCACCGTCGCGCTGACGGTCTGCGTCCCGATCTTTAGCCAATAGGCGCGGCCGGGCAGCAGCGGCTCGGCATCGAGCCACACCAATTTGGCCTGGAACTGATCGGCGACTTGCGGTGCATCGTCAGCGGCAGCGATGATGTCGCCGCGCGAGCAGTCAATTTCGTCGGCCAGCGTCAGCGTCACCGATTGGCCCGCGCGCGCGCTGGACAAATCGCCGCCGAAGGTGACGATGCGCGCGATGGTTGAGCTACGCCCCGATGGCAGCACGCGGATCGGATCGCCGACGCTGATCGATCCGCTTGCGATCATGCCGGCGAACCCGCGATAGTCGAGATTGGGGCGGTTGACCCATTGCACGCCCATGCGGAACGGTCGCGCCGCTTCGCGATCGGCGTCGATCTCGACGGTATCGAGATGGTGCATCAGCGTCGGCCCGGCATACCAGTCCATCGCGGTCGAGCGATCGACGATATTGTCGCCGCCCAGGCCCGAAATCGGGATCGCGGTGAAGGCGTCGATGCCGATCTCGCTGGCAAAGGCGCGATAGTCGGCGACGATCGCGTCGAACGTGGCCTGGTCATAGCCGACCAGGTCCATCTTGTTGACCGCCAGCACGATGTGCCGAATGCCCACCAATTGCGTGAGATAGCTGTGCCGCCGCGTCTGCGTCAATATGCCCTTGCGTGCGTCGATCAGGATCACCGCCAGGTCGGCGGTCGATGCGCCGGTCACCATGTTCCGGGTATATTGCTCATGCCCCGGCGTATCGGCGACGATGAACTTGCGCGCAGTCGTCGTGAAGAAGCGATAGGCGACGTCGATGGTGATGCCCTGTTCACGCTCAGCGGCGAGCCCGTCGACCAGCAGGGCGAAGTCGATATTCTGCCCCTGGGTGCCGACGCGCTTGCTGTCGCTTTCGAGCGCCGAGAGCTGATCCTCGAAAATCTGCTTCGAATCATACAGCAGCCGCCCGATCAGCGTCGATTTGCCGTCATCGACCGATCCGCAGGTGATGAAGCGAAGCATTGATTTGCGCTGGTGCGCCGCCAGATAAGCGTCGATGTCGTCGGCGATCAGTGTGTCGGGGACATAGTCGCGCGGGGCCGAAGCCGGGTTGGTCGCCATCAGAAATACCCCTCCTGCTTCTTCTTTTCCATGCTCGCCGCCTGATCGCGATCGATCGCGCGACCCTGGCGTTCGGAGGTCGTCGTCAGCAGCATTTCCTGGATCACCTGCGGCAGCGTCGCGGCTTCGCTTTCGACCGCGCCGGTGAGCGGATAGCAGCCAAGCGTGCGGAAGCGGATCGACCGGTCGACCGGCTGTTCCCCCGGCAACAGGCGGAAGCGATCGTCATCGACCATCAGCAGCATCCCGTCGCGCTCGACCGTCGGGCGCGGCGCGGCGAAATAGAGCGGCACGATCTCGATCCCCTCGGCCAGGATATATTGCCAGATGTCGAGCTCGGTCCAGTTCGACAGCGGGAAGACGCGGATGCTCTCGCCCTTGGCCTTGCGGGTATTATACAGTCGCCATAATTCGGGACGCTGCTGCTTGGGATCCCAGCGGTGGCTAACCGAGCGGAAGCTGAAGATACGCTCTTTGGCGCGGCTCTTTTCCTCGTCGCGCCGCGCCCCGCCGAATGCCGCATCGAAGCCGTGCAGGTCGAGCGCCTGTTTCAGTCCCTCGGTCTTCCACAAATCGGTGTGGAGCGTGCCATGATCGAACGGATTGATCCCGCGCGCCTTGGCATCGGGATTTTGATGCACCAACAATTCCATGCCGGCGTCGACGGCCGCCTTGGCGCGCAGATCGTACATCGCGCGGAACTTCCAGGTGGTGTCGACGTGCAGCAGCGGGAAGGGTGGGGGCGCGGGGAAGAACGCCTTTCTGGCGAGATGCAGCATCACCGCCGAATCCTTGCCGACGCTATAGAGCATCACCGGGCGTTCGGATTCGGCGGCGACTTCGCGCAGGATGTGAATGCTCTCGGCTTCGAGCCGATCGAGATGGGTTAGCTGGGGCTGGTCGGTGGCTTGCATGTCAAACGAAGTAAGCGCGACCGCGCTGTCACGCCAACGAGCTTTGCCGCCCCGCCTGCAAGCTCAGCTTTTGCCGGCACCATCGTGCAGTGGCGGTTTGTCGCTGTGCCCATCAGTCGCAAAGGCCCAAAAACCAAGAAAGCGCACCGTTGCCGGTGCGCTTTCAACCCTCGAGCGACCCGAAGGAAAGGCCGGTACCGCACCACACATTCCGTGTTGGTGCGATGCCGATGTTTGAATTACCAGGGGCGAAGCTGCTCGCCGTAGGTCTCGCGGAACAGGTCAAACATCAAATGTCTCCCAGCGCTGCAATGTGCACGCATGATGATAGTTAACAAGATGTTAATTACATTGCAAGCGCTATAGTACGGTTTGTGGGGGTTGACGATCGCTAAAGGATTGGAATGTTAACGGGTCTGCAAGGGATCGTTCGCTATCCTGCGCCTGATGGCCGAGGAAACCACCGATCCCCAAACGCGCAATTATTGCGGATCGATGTCCGGTGATTTGGCGATTCGTAGCGGCGCTGACGACGGCTGCGCCGGGTGGCGGCTGTTTCTGTTGGCTGAGATCGTCAATTTTGGTGATTTGCGACGGGCATTGGGGAGACCACGCGCCGACCAATTGATTCAGGATGTGGCGGCGATCGTCGCCGGGGCGTGGCCAGCGGCCCATATCGTCGCAGCGAGCCGTTCGCTGCTGGAGATTGCCTGCGATGGCAGCGCGCCGGTCGACGCGGATGCTGCAATTGCGCGATTGCGAACTTGTTTTGAGGTTCCGCTCGAAATTGCCGGTGAATGGCATGAAATCGAGATGGTGTTTGCTGGCGCGACGATGCCGGCCAAGGACAGTAATGATGTGCGGCTGATCGAAGCCGCCGAAGCGGCGCTGACGCAAGCGCGAGCAGACAAGGTCGATGTCGTTCGCGATCTCACCAAGAATGAGAAAAGCTATGACCGGATGGCACTTATCTCGGACCTGGGCGGTGCCATCGCCAGCGGCGACGTGTTCCTGCAATATCAGCCCAAAGTGCATCTGCGCCGGCAAGAGATAGTCAGCGTCGAAGCATTAGTGCGTTGGCAGCATCCGGTGCGGGGGCTGATCCTGCCGGGCGATTTTATCCCGCTGGCTGAGGAAGGCCGGAAGATTGGCGCACTGACCTTATGGACCATTCGCAAGGTGATTGCCGATCAACGCCTATTGGCAGCCGCCGGATTTGATATTCCGATTTTTGTGAATATTTCTGGGATGTTGCTGGCGGATAGTCATTTTGTCGATCAAGTATGCGCGATGGTGCGCAGCTTGCCGACCAAGATCGGATTCGAGATTACCGAGACTGCGGTGATCAAGGACCCTGAAATGGCGATCCGGCATCTTCGAACGTTTGCCGAGATCGGTGTCACGCTGGCGATCGATGATTACGGTGCCGGCCTGTCGTCGCTGGCTTATTTGAAACAGCTGCCGGCGCGTGAGCTGAAGATCGACAAGATGTTCGTACTCGAGCTGACCAGTAGCAATCGCGATCCGCTGATCGTGCGCTCGACAATCGATCTGGCGCATGCGCTCGATATGGAAGTAACCGCGGAAGGGGTGGAAACACCGGCTGCGTTGGCGCTGTTGAGTGTTATGGGATGCGATATGGCGCAGGGTTATCTCATCAGCCGACCGATCGTGATCGATGCGATGATCCAGTTTTTGGAAGAAGATCGCCATCTTGCGGCCATGGCTGCGATGCGTCCAACGTTTGGCCGGCCTGAGGCGTTCTGGAAACGTGCATAATTCAACGCGAACACGATGCTGCAGACGTCTAATTCTGCCAGCGTCTAAATTTTCAATTTCGTCTTTTTCTGCATTTATTTTGATAATATCTTTGGCAATTGCACCTAAAGCGATGGCAGAGGTGCCAATCGATGAACAAATTGTTGCCATAAAAGCCGATATGATACGCGATCCAGCGAACGTATTCTATTCTTCTCAGCGATTAGAGCGTTTTATTATCAGAAAAGGCAATGTCGAAGCAAATGCAGCATCACTAGCGACTGTGCGTTGGCTTGGGGCTGAGGCATTGGTTCGGCTGGCTCATGTGAGTCAAGCAGAGCGCTTGATCCGTAGTGCGGGGGCGATTGCCTACGCATCTCGCAATCCGCGGCTGTATGGCGACACGCTAACTACCCTCGGAGGTATATACTCAGCGCGAGGAGATGCCGCTGGTGCCTTGCAATCATATCAGGGTGCATATGAGGCTTTTCGTAAAGCCGGATTTCCTCGCGGACAAGCGATCGCATTGCAAAATATTGCAAATCTATATGTCTATGGCGGGGACCACAAAACGGCGGGTCGCTATTTTGATCAGTCGGAGCAGGTCTATGATGGTGACAATTTACTGCTATTGACCCTCTATAACAACAGGGCCGCAGGGCTTCGTTCAATGGAACGATACGAAGAGTCTGGCAGGGAATATCGCCGGGCTCTCGCAATGGCAATCAAAGAAAATAGCGCGTTTTTGCAGGCTCGTATTCTTACGAATCTTGCCTTGGTATACCTTGAATCCGAGAACGTACAGCAAGCTAACACGCTGATCGACCAAGCATGGTTCTTAACCCGAAATTCAGCGGAGGCCAAACATTGGACACCTTTTGTCCAAGCAATCGGCGCCCGAGCGGCGCTGCAGCAGGGGGATTTGTCGAAAGCTAAAAGTCTAATCGACGCTAGCTTTGAAGGAGACGACCTTTCGGCGACGCAAGGTTCTCGACGCGATGCCCATGTGATCGCGTATGACATCTATCGCAAGCTTGGCGATGACCGCCGGGCACTGGTCCATCTCGAGGCACTACGCCGCCTTACCGACGAGCAGACCAAAATCGCTACCTCGACCAATACCGCGCTGATGGCGGCGCGCTTCGATTTCGCCAATCAGGAATTGCGGATCGCCCGGCTAAAGGCCGATGAACTGCGGACCGGCATCGAGATCGAGCGATCGCGCGCGCGGTATCAGCAGACCTTGTTCACCAGCATCGGCATCGCCGCGCTGGTGATCCTGACGTTGCTGACCGTCGGGTTGTTCACCCTTCGCCGCAGCCGCAATCAGGTCCGCGCGGCCAATACTGCGCTGGGTGCAACCAATGTCGCGCTGGAAAAGGCGTTGGCCGCAAAGACCGAGTTTCTGGCCACCACCAGCCATGAAATTCGCACCCCGCTGAACGGCATCCTCGGCATGACCCAGGTGATGCTGGCCGATGAAGCGCTGGCGGATCAGCAGCGCGAGCGGGTGAATGTCGTGCATGGTGCCGGGCTGACGATGCGCGCGCTGGTCGACGATATTCTGGATGTCGCCAAGATGGAGACGGGCAACCTGACCATCGCCCCCGAGGCGGCAGACCTGCGCGAAACATTGCAGGAGGTCGCGCGGATGTGGGCCGAGCCGGCGCGCGCCAAGGGGCTGGTCTTTGAACTGGACGTCGTTGATGCGCCGCACTGGATCGAAACCGATGCGGGGCGGCTGCGGCAGATGCTGTTCAACTTGCTGTCGAACGCAATCAAATTCACCGCTCAGGGGGTGATCGGCCTGAGCGCGCGCAAAAGCGGGGACGGCACCCGGCTGATCCTGTCGGTGCGCGATTCGGGGATTGGTATTCCCGCTGGCAAACATGCCGAGATTTTCGAATCCTTCCGCCAGGTGGATACCACGACGACACGGCAATATGGCGGCACCGGGCTTGGGCTGACGATCTGTCGCAATCTTGCGCTGGCGTTGGGTGGCGAGATTGCGGTCAGCAGCGCGGCGGGGGCCGGGGCGACCTTTACCATCGACTTGCCCTTGATCGAGGTTGCGCCACCGCGCGTTGCAGCGGGTGCCGAGCATGGCGGTCTGCTGATCGTCGACGGCAATCCGATCGCGCGGGCGATGTTGCGAACCCTGCTCGCGCCGCGCGCCGGGGCTGTGCATTTCGCCGATGGTGCCAAGGCGGCGGCAGTCGTGATTACCGAGACGCAGCCCGATTGCGTGCTGATCGACGATTCGATCCTACGTCCCAATGCCGGCACCACCGCACCGTCTATCCTGGCAGCCATTGCCGAGGCGGCACATGCGGCGGGCGCGCGCTGTGCGGTGCTGTGGCGTGAGCCTGCGGAGGAGGATCGTGCTGCGCTGCTGGCGGCGGGTGCCGACCTGGTGATTGCCAAGCCGATCGCCGGCGTTGCGCTGGCCGCGCAACTGTTTGCCGCATCCGGGCCGAAACAGCCCTCGCATGGGGTTGTTTCGCGTGCAGCATAGGCAGATAGCGGCGGCGTCATGATTGGTCCGGTCTGTTCGTCAGCCGTCCGCAAGGGACGGGTGCGTTGAAAATATTGTTCATCGAGGATGACCCGATGAACCGTCGGGTCGTGCGCGACATGCTCGACGTCGCCGGGGCGACGATGGCCGAGGCGGATCGCGCCGAGGAAGGATTGCGCCGGATCGGTGCCGAAGATTTCGACGCGGTGCTGATCGACCTGCGGATGCCGGGCATGGATGGGTTTGAAGCGATCCGCAGGATTCGCGCACGTACCGACGCGAAGTCCAATTTGCCGCTGATCGTGGTCACTGCCGATACTGCGCCCGACCTGGGCGAACGCTGCATGGCGATCGGTGCCGATGCGGTGCTGTTCAAACCGGTGGCGATGGACGCGCTGTTCGATGCGATTGGCAGCGTGCTGGCGCGCAAAACCGAAAATGGCGGCATGATCGAATAAAGATCAGTCCTCCAGGATCATGCTGTGATGGCGAGTGTCGCGCATCGTCAGATAGGTGACCAGTGACACGCCGATCATGCCGGTGACGTACCAGTAAAACCCCTCTTCGAATCCCGAATCCTTGAACCACAAGGCGATATATTCCGCGGTGCCGCCGAAGATGGCGTTGGCAATGGCATAGGGCAGGGCGACGCCCAAAGTGCGGATGTGCGCGGGGAACATTTCGGCTTTGACCACGCCCGAAATCGCACTGTAGCCGCTGACGATCACCAATGCGCCAAAGCAGATCGCGAAAGCCGTGCCGGGATCGCGCGTCACCGCCAGCGTGGTGAAGATCGGATAGGTCAACAGCACCCCCGCCACGCCGAACGCCACCATCAACGGTTTGCGCCCGATCCGATCGGACAGCGCACCTACCACGGGCTGGAGCAGCATGAACAGAAACAGGGTGCCGGCATTGATCGCCGACGCGGTTTCGCGATCGAAGCCGCTGGTGTTGACGAGGAACTTCTGCATGTAGATCGAATAGGCATAGAAGGCGAGGGTGCCGCCGGCGGTGAGCGCCATCACCGTCATCGTTTGGCGCGGGTGGTCGCGTACCAGGGTCATGAAGCCCGACCGTGCCCGCGCCTCGCCGGTGACGTTCGCAAAGCTCTCGGTTTCGAGCAATCCCCGGCGCAACCAGAACACGCTCACCGCCAGCGCGCCACCGATCGCAAACGGGATTCGCCAGCCCCAGGCCTCGAGCGCTGCCTCGCTCATCGTCGCTTGCAACAGCAGCAGGACGCACAGCGCCAGCAACTGGCCGGCAATCAGCGTGACATATTGAAAACTCGCAAAGAATCCGCGCCGATTGCGCCCGGCCATCTCGGCGAGATAGGTTGCGCTCGCGCCATATTCACCGCCCACCGACAGGCCCTGGAGCAAGCGGGCGACCAGCAGCAATGCAGGCGCTGCTACCCCGATCGATGCATAGGTCGGCGTCACCGCGATCATCAGCGATCCGACGCACATCAGCGTGACCGATAGCGTCAGCCCCGCCTTGCGCCCCTTGCGATCCGAATACACCCCCATCAGCCAGCCGCCGATCGGCCGCATGAAGAAGCCCAGCGCAAAAACTGCGGCGGCCTGCAACAATTCTACGGTGGGGTCGTCGCCAGGGAAAAAGCGCGGCGCGAAATATAGGGTAAAAGCGGCATAGGCGTACCAGTCATACCATTCGACCAGATTGCCCGCCGATCCCCCCAGAATTGATCGCAGCCGTTCGCGGGTGAGTGGGGCCGGCGCATTCGTGTCGATCATGCTTGCTTCATGCCCCCGTCCCGCATCCTTATTCGGCCTGCGACTTAACGATGCTACAGCCGGCAGGACAAGCCGCGTCATCTTGAATGCAGCAAAGCGGCGCATATGGGTTGATACCAGCGCGGCATGTTGCTACGTGGCCATCCAGCGCCCGGGAACCTAGTTTCCGGCGATAATGATTCTATAGATCAACCGTCATCTGCAGTTAAGCAATCGGAGTTTCCCGACCTCATGCAAATCATCGTTCGCGACAACAACGTCGACCAGGCTTTGCGCGCACTCAAGAAGAAGCTGCAGCGCGAAGGCGTGTATCGCGAGATGAAGCTGCGCCGGCACTATGAGAAGCCAAGCGAGAAGCGCGCACGTGAGCGTGCCGCGGCCATCCGCCGCGCCCGCAAGCTTGAGCGCAAGCGCGTCGAGCGCGACGGCGCACGGTAATTGATCGGTTCGCCGGCTTGTGAGCCGGCGAATCTTGTTTCCCCGTTCGCCCTGAGCTTGTCGAAGGGCTGAATCTCTTGCGACGCAAGAAGGACGGGGCTTCGACAAGCTCAGCCCGAACGGAGTGAAGCATTGCTTCCCCGTCGGCCGCGTAGGACACCCGCTCATGTCGACCACCGCAGTTCCGATCCGCCCTACCAAGCGCGGTTACATCGTCTGGCTGTGGGTCGGCGTGCTGGTTGCCGTGCTGGCTGCCGGGCTGTTGGCGTGGAAGGGTACTGCCGCCGTGGTCGCCGATACCGGCACCAACGCGCAGTTCCTGGCGTATAATGCCAGCCAGCCCGGTGTTCGTCAGACCGAAAGCGGTCTGCAATATCGCGTGCTCGAGGCCGGCGAAGGTGAGGGTCGCCCCACCGATAATGATCTGGTGCTGGTGAATTACACCGGCAAGTTCCGTAACGGCGAAACCTTCGACGCGAGTGAGCAGCCGACGCCGATGTCGCCAAAGGGCGTCGTCCCTGGCTTTGGCGAGGGACTAAAGCTGATGCCGAAGGGATCGAAATATCGCTTCTGGCTGAAGCCCGAGCTTGCCTATGGTGCTGAAGCGCAGCGTGATCCGCGTACCGGCCAGGAAGTCATCCCGGGCGAATCGCTGTTGGTCTTCGATGTCGAGATGGTCGATTTCGTGCCTGAGGCCGTTGTTCGCCAGATGCAACAGCAGCAGATGATGCAACAGGGTGCGCCAGGTGGGGTCGCTCCGGGTGGTCCGCAGGGCGCACCACCGTTGCCGATGCCGGGCCAGTAGCGCACTTTGCTTATGCGCCGTGACGCCGATATTGGTCGGCGCTGACGCCCTGAAAGAACGTTGTCTGCCGTAGAACGCCGCTCCCGGGTTAGGCACGGTGCGACATGGCCGATTACCCGTAGTCCTGCTGATCGCAAATCGCTTGAGTCATGTTGCGGCGCACCCATATAGGGGCGACGGGACCGGACACGGGGCGCGATCGATAGCGCGAAATAGGAAAGTCGGAACCCGCGAAAGCCACGCCTGCGGAGCAGCAGGCAGCCAGACCCGGAGTTCTATCGCCGTGTTCGATTCGTTCGACCCACTTATCCTTGCGCGGATGCAATTCGCGTTCACTGTCAGTTTCCATTTCATCTTTCCCGCCTTCTCGATCGGATTGGCGAGTTTCCTTGCGGTATTACAGGGTCTTTGGCTGAAAACCGGCAAGGAACTGTATCACGACCTCTTCAAATTCTGGGTGAAGATCTTCGCCGTCGCATTCGCGATGGGCGTCGTGTCGGGTATCGTGATGTCGTATCAGTTCGGCACCAACTGGTCGGTCTTTTCCGATCGCACCGGCCCGATCCTCGGACCGCTGATGGCGTATGAAGTGCTCACCGCCTTCTTCCTCGAGGCCGGCTTCCTGGGCGTCATGCTGTTCGGCATGGATCGGGTGGGTAAGAAACTGCACTTCGCCGCCACTTGCATGGTCGCGATCGGCACCTTCATCTCAGCGTTCTGGATCCTCAGCGTCAATAGCTGGATGCACACCCCCGTCGGCTACGCCATGAACGATGTCGGCCAGTTCGTGCCGGCGGGATCTTGGATGACGATCATCTTCAACCCTAGCTTCCCTTATCGCCTGTTCCACACCGTAACCGCTGCATATCTGACCACCGCCTTCGTCGTCGGTGCGGTCGGCGGGTATCAATTGCTCAAGGCACGCGCGGGCAAGCGGCGGATCGAAGTCGAGGGCAATGATCCCCCCGCCGCCTCGGCGCACCCCGAACTCCCCCGCTCGGAAGCGGCAGCGCGAAAGATGTTTTCGATGGCGATGTGGATGGCGGCGATCGTTGCGCCCATCCAGATATTTGCAGGCGATTTGCACGGTATCAACACGCTCGAGCATCAGCCAGCCAAGGTGATGGCGATGGAGGGGCATTATGACAGCCACCCCGATGGTGCGCCGCTGATCCTGTTCGGTATCCCCAACGCCGCTGCAAAGCGGATCGATTATGCGGTCGAGATTCCCAAGGTTTCGTCGCTGATTCTAAAGCACGACCTGAACGCGCCATTGGCCGGGCTGGATACCGTTGCCGATGATCGGGAACCACCGGTGGCCATTTTGTTCTGGTCGTTTCGGATCATGGTCGGCATCGGCTTTGCAATGCTCGGGCTTGGCCTGTGGAGCCTTTTTGCTCGCTTTCGCAAGAGGTTGTACGACTGGCCATGGCTGCATCGCGCGGCGATGGTGATGGGGCCATCGGGTTTCGTCGCGGTGATCGCCGGTTGGGTCACGACCGAAGTCGGCCGTCAGCCTTTCACCGTCTATAACCTGCTGACCACGGCCGACAGCGTGTCTCCGCTGGCGGCACCGGCGGTGGGGGCGTCGCTGGTCGCGTTCGTCGTCGTGTACTTCGTCGTGTTCGGCTTCGGCACCTGGTATATCCTCAAGCTGATGGGGAAGGGCGTGCAAGATAACGAACCCGACATTCAGGACGATGCGCCGATCCGCAGCGCCGGCATAACGCCGGGGCCGACGCAGCAGGGCGGGCGGCAACGCGGCGGTCGTTCCTCGGGAGGGCAGCGCGGCGCGTTGCAGCCGGCAGAATAATGTACGTCAACACAGACCTTGCGACGATCTGGGCGGGCATCATCGCCTTTGCCATTTTCGCCTATATCGTGATGGACGGCTTCGATCTGGGTATCGGCATCCTATTCCCGGTGTTCGGTGTCGGCGAAGAGCGCGACCAGGCGATGAATTCGATAGCGCCGGTATGGGATGGCAACGAAACCTGGCTGGTGCTGGGCGGCGGCGGATTATTTGCCGCATTTCCGCTGGCCTATGCAATCATCATGCCCGCGCTCTATCCGCCGATCATCGCGATGCTACTGGGGCTGGTTTTTCGGGGCGTTGCTTTCGAGGCGCGCTGGCGCGACCCCGGGCATCGTCGCTGGTGGGATCTGGCATTTACCTTTGGATCGTTGATCGCAGCCTTCGCGCAGGGCGTGGCGCTGGGGGCGCTGCTTCAGGGGATCGATGTTGATGGCCGCGCCTATGGCGGCGCATGGCTCGATTGGCTGTCTCCGTTCAGCATGTTGACCGGCATAAGCCTGGTCGCGGGCTATGCGCTGTTGGGGGCAACCTGGCTGATCTGGAAGACCGAAGGAGGGACGCAGGCGCGTGCCTACCGCCTCGCATCCCGCTTTGGTGCGCTAACATTGGCGGCGATTGCGGCGGTGAGCGCTTCGACATTGACGCTGGAATATGAATACTATCAGCGCTGGCTCGGCTATCCCGGCGTTCTGCTGACGGCGCAAGTGCCGCTGCTGGTCGGGATATTCGCCTTCGCCTTTTACCGATCGCTCAAGCAGCGGCGCGAGGCGCGGCCATTCCTTCTGGCGCTGGGGCTGTTCGCCTTGAGCTTTATCGGGCTGGGGATCAGCATGTTCCCCTATATCGTGCCCGACAGCGTCACGATCTGGCAGGCCGCAGCACCTGAATCGAGTCAGTTGTTCATGCTGGCCGGGGCGGCGGTGCTGGTGCCGGTGATCCTGATCTATACCGGCTGGGCCTATTGGGTGTTTCGCGGCAAAGTGGGTACCGAGGGGTATCACTGATGCGGCGCGATGAGAGCAGGGCGGCAGGCGGCGATGCTCGGCCGCTTTGGCAGCGGTTGGCCTGGATGGCCGCGATCTGGGGCGCTAGCGTCGGTTTTCTGGGGATCGTCGCGATGATTATTCGCGGCTGGCTGGGGCTCGGTTGAAGCCGGGCGATAGTGGATCGCCTTGATCTGTCCCGCCATCGGACAGGCACAATGGTCGCGGCGGTATCGCGCGAACCGATGATTTGATACTGATGTTACGCCAAACAAAAACGACGACCCGTGAGGGCCGCCGTCCTAGCATTCAAATAAGCAAGGATTAGTTGCTGTCCGAATCGTCATCACCGTCAGCGACGATCACGATACCGGCGATGACAGCAGCTGCTGCCAGAACGCCGATGATGATGCCGCCGCCAGCAATGGCTTCGTTCGACTTGTCACCGGCCGTCGACGCGCGAACCGACTTCGAAACCGACAGCTTGCTGGCGGTGTTGGTTGCAGCGACGACAGGCGACGCAATAAGCGAAACTGCCGAAGCAGCAGTCAGTAGTTTGGCCAAACGCATGGGTAGACTCCCTTGTATTAAACGCAGTCAGTACGCAATTCTACGGTGGCATACTCAACACCGCTTCGCAAGCGCACAACGACACGCAACCGCGAAAGTTGCCACGTTGTTGCCGTGTAGCAACGGTGGCGATAGACCATAAAGGTTGAGGAATTGCAAGGAACTGGCTGAACGGTTCGGCCTATTCGATACCGTAATGATCGGCTTTGGACGCGATGGCGCAGCAGCCATTGTTGGCGATCCGGCGGATCATGACGGCGTTAAAGAAATAGTAACGACAGATAACATGACGGTAACAAATTGTTGATAGTTTAGCCCCGAGAACAGGTGCGTTGGCTATAGCGGGCAGGAGCCCGGCTTGTGATTGCGCCGAACGCTGGCTACCACGCACTGCGATGGATAGCGGTTCGAAGGCAGGTGGCGTGGAGCGGCTTTCATGAGAGCGTGGACGCTGCGGCGCTGGGTGATGGTGACCGCCCTTTGCATACCCGGCTCTCATTCGGCTGCGGTATCGGCAATAGACGGGTCATCCGCGCCGCGTGCCACCCAGCAGGCGCTATTCGAATCGATCCGCACGATGGACCTGCGCCTGGCGACGATCGGCTTTTCGCTGGCCAGAGCCAACCACGCGCTTTGCGATCGGCAGGCTCCCGGCACTGGTTTGGTGATCCACGCCCTCGGACAATATGGCGGCGACGTTCGCAGCGATGCCGGCGCATATTTCGGCTTTGCAACGCCGGTCGCGGTTTTGGCGGTGGTCGATGGTAGCCCCGCTGCCGGGAAGATCGACAAGGATACCGCGCTGATACGCTGGGGTCAGATCGACATCGCAACACTGCCAGCCACGCCGCCCACCGCGCCGTTGATCGCTCTGTACGCGGAGATCGCCGAACATCCGCCCAGCGCGCCGGTCAAAATTGAAACCAGCCGCCAGGAGCAGTTGCGGGTCACTGATCTGCAACCGGTGCCGGTGTGCCGCTCACGATTTGAGCTGCAGCTATCCGATTCGGTGAATGCCGAGGCCGATGGCGAGATGGTGCAAATCTCGTCGCGGCTGTTCGAGCAATATCCCGATGCCGAAATTGCTGTGTTGGTGGCGCATGAACTCGCGCATAATATCCTGCGGCATCGCGAGCGGCTCGATGCGTCGGGGGTGGCCAGGGGGCTGCTATCGGGGGTCGGGCGCAACGCCCGCCTGTTTCGCCAGACCGAGCTGGAGGCGGATATACTCAGCGTCCATCTGCTGGTGAATGCAGGTTATCCGCCGCTTGCCGCCGCGACATTCTGGCGCAAATTCGGACCCGAACACGCCGGCGGCTGGTTTCGCAGCGCGACGCATCCAGGCTGGCGTGAGCGGACTGCGCGGATGCAGCAGGAAGGCGAGGCGATCGCCGCCGGTCGTCTCGATCCCGCCGCGCCACCGATCCTCGGCGTGCGAACCCGTCCGCTCGACGGCGATTGGCGGGCGCTGCTCAGCGCGCGATAAGGTTCAGCCCGCGCGCACCAGCATCGGCGCTGCGTGCTGAGGTGCGGTCGGTTGATCGGGCCATATGCCGCGCGTGTCATATACCCGCTTGGCTGCGCGCTCTTCGAGCGGCACCGATTTGAACACGTCGTGATCGACCAGCACGATGAAGATCGGGCATTGCTCAATCGCAGTGTCGATGTCGATCAGCCGCGCGCCGGTGCCGTCGAACGCGGCGGGCAGCGCCTGCGCATAAGGCTCGACAATCCGCATCCGATCGCCGAACCGTTGCGCCAGCGCCTGTGCCACCTTGAGCGCGGGGCTTTCGCGGAAGTCGTCGATATTGGCCTTGAACGCCAGGCCCAAACAGGCGACCGGCACGCCGGGCATGCTTTCGATCAGTGCCTCGGCACGGCCGATCGTATAGCCGGTCTTGGCATCGTTCACTTCGCGCGCGGTGCGGATCAGCGGGGTGTTTTCGGGGTCGCCATGCACCAGGAACCACGGGTCGACCGCGATGCAATGCCCGCCGACGCCGGGGCCGGGCGACAGGATGTTGACGCGCGGATGCCGGTTGGCGAGGCGGATCACCTCCCACACATCGACGCCCATGCCCTCGGCCACCACCGATAATTCGTTGGCAAAGGCGATGTTGACGTCGCGAAAGGCGTTTTCGGTCAGCTTGGTCATCTCCGCCGCGCGCGACGTCGTGGTGACGCACGCACCGCGCACGAAGCGGCGGTAGAATTGCAGCGCCTTGCGCGCGCAACGCGGGGTGATGCCGCCGATGACTCGATCATTGTCGATCAGCTCGACCAGGATGCGACCGGGCAACACGCGCTCAGGGCAATAGGCGATCGCGATGTCTGGGGTGCCCGGCGTCATTCCCGGCACCTTCAGGTCGGGGCGAAGCCCCGCCAGCAGGTCGCGGACCTTTTCGGTGGTGCCGACCGGCGAGGTCGATTCGAGGATCACGACGTCGCCGGCTTTCAGCGCGGCGGCGATGGTCGTCGCGGCTTCGAGGACATAGCTGATGTCGGGTGCGTGATCGTCGCCGAACGGGGTGGGCACCGCGATCACGAACACGTCCGCCGGCTCGATCGCGGTCGAAGCGCGCAGATTACCGCGCGCGACCACGCCTGAGACAAGCCCGTCGAGGTCGATCTCCTCGATATGCACCCGGCCCGAATTGACCGTCTCGACCACGGTTGCCGACACGTCGATGCCGAGCACCTTGGCCCCGGTGCGCGCGATCACGGCAGCGGTGGGGAGCCCGATATAGCCAAGGCCGAGCACCGCGACGGTGAGTTGGGCATCAGAAAGCATCGGCAACCACCCCAGCGATTCGTGCCGCAGCCTGGCCGTCGCCGAACGGATTGTGGGCGCGCGCCATCGCGGAATAAGCGCCCTTGTCGTCGAGAAGGTTGAAGATTTCGGAAACGATCCGGTCTTCGCCGGTGCCGACCAGCTTGGCGGTGCCCGCCGTCACGCCTTCGGGGCGTTCGGTGGTTTCGCGCATCACCAGCACCGGCTTGCCCAGCGCCGGCGCTTCCTCCTGCACCCCGCCCGAATCGGTCAGCACCAGATGCGCCATGTCGAGCGCGCGAATGAATTGCGGGTAATCGAGCGGTTCGATTCGCGCGATGTTGGGACGATCGCCGAGCAAATCGTCCATCACCGCGACGACATTGGGATTGGGGTGGACCGGAAAGACGATGGCGACGTCGTCGCGCTGCGCGATACGGGCGATCGCGCGCGCGATATTGGCCATGCCGTCGCCGAAATTCTCGCGCCGATGGGTGGTGACCAGCACGATCCGCTTGCCCGCGAATCGCGCCGCGAGCGGATCAAGCGCGGCGGCCAGCGATGGATCGGCGGCGATCCGCGCCTGCGTCCACAGCAAGGCGTCGATCACGGTGTTGCCGGTGACGTGGATCGATGCGGGCGCGATATTCTCAGCCCGAAGCGCTGCCGCCGAGGTTTCGGTGGGCGCGAAATGCAGGTCGGCGATCGGCGCGACGATTCGCCGGTTCACCTCCTCGGGCCAGGGGTGATAGATGTCGCCCGATCGCAAGCCCGCCTCGACATGCGCGACGGGAATTTTACGATAATAAGCGGTCAGTGCGCCGACCATCGCGGTGGCGGTATCGCCCTGGACGATCACCCGATCGGGCTTTTCGGCGTCCATCACCTCGCCAAGGCCGGTCAGCAGCCGCGCGGTGAGGCGGTCGAGCGACTGGCCCGGCTCCATCAAATCGAGATCAATGTCGGGCACCAGCCCCGCGATCGACAGCACTTGGTCGAGCAGCCCGCGATGCTGCGCGGTGACGCAGGTGCGGACCGAAAGGCCGGGGATGGCACGCAGCGCCGCGACGACGGGGAACAGCTTGATGGCTTCGGGGCGGGTGCCGAAGACGATGAGGATGCGGCGATCGGTCATGCGGCGGGATTTAGCGCGCGTGGGTGAAATATCCGCTAATGAACTCAGGCCGTGCGCCGCGACAGGCTATTTGGTCGCCGGAACCGAAGCTGGCGGTCTGGGAAACACCTTGCCCCTGATGATGCCCACCACGAGCAGCGCGGCGGCGGTGGCAAGGCAATCGACTGACCAATCGGCCCATTCGCCCGCGCGGCCCAAACCCATCCATTCCTGGGCAATTTCGATCGTGCCCCCCAGCATCGCATAGAGCACGAACTGCAAGCGTAACGACAGGCCCGGCCACCCGACGCTGCCGATCAAGGGCAGCATCGTGAACGCCAGCACGTGGCGCTGCTCGCCATCGGCGATGATCGATCCCAACGGTCCTGGCGTGAGCGCAAGGTACAGCATCGCCATGACCAGCACGATGAACAGCATTCGGGCGACGATTTGCATCGTGCCGCCTTCGCATGCGCAGCGCGTTTTCGCCACCCCTTGGCGCTGCTTTGATCGGCATGATTGCCTCGCCTGATCGCACACGGTAGGGCAGCCGGCATTCGTGAACGGGAGATTGTCCATGTCGCAAAAGCCGCTACGTAAAGCCGTGTTTCCGGTCGGGGGGCTTGGCACCCGGTTCCTGCCAGCGACCAAGGCCGTGCCAAAGGAGATGATGCCGGTCGTCGATCGGCCGCTGATCCAATATGCCGTCGATGAAGCGATCGAGGCGGGGATCGAGCAGATGATCTTCGTCACCGGGCGGGGCAAGTCGGCGATCGAGGATCATTTCGACATCGCCTATGAGCTGGAAGCGACGATGAAGGCGCGCGGCAAGTCGCTCGACATTCTCGATGCGACGCGGCTGACGCCGGGCAATGTCGCCTATGTCCGCCAGCAGGAGCCGATGGGGCTTGGCCATGCGGTGTGGTGCGCGCGCGACATCGTCGGCGACGAGCCGTTCGCGATCTTCCTGGCCGACGAACTGATGGTCGGCCAGCCCGGCTGCATGAAGCAGATGGTCGAGGCGTATAACCGCGTCGGCGGCAATGTGGTTTGCGGATACGAAGTGCCCGACGACGAGACCGATCGCTATGGCATCGTCGAGCCCGGCGCGGTCGATGGCCAATTGGTCGAGGTGAAGAGCCTGATCGAAAAGCCAAAGCTCGGCACCGCCCCGTCGAACCTGATGATCCCCGGCCGCTATATCCTTCAGCCCGAAGTGATGCGGATCCTGGAAACCCAGGGGCCGGGCGCGGGCAATGAAATCCAGTTGACCGATGCGATGGCGCAACTGATCGGCAAGCAGCCGTTTCACGCCTTCAAATTCGGCGGCGATCGCTATGATTGCGGTGACAAGGCGGGCTACATCCAGGCGAACCTCGCGCTGGCCGTGGCGCGCGATGACATCGGCCCGAAGGTCCGCGCCTTTGCCAAGCAGTTGCTCGGCTAAGGTTTAGCGGTTGCGGTGATTGGCTGGGAGCGGTGGGCCTTGGCTCACCGCTTTTGGTTTGGTTGCTGAGCAGGGGGCGTTCGACTGGCAGACATCGGCGCACGGGAGTTTTGCATCACTTGGTCCGCTGGTGGCATTCGGCGTCACCCTGCGGTAGTGTTCCCAGATTGATTGAGGGGCTGGGAAGTGACGACCGAGCAAATGCCAGTAGAAAAACGGTCAGCGCGAAAGCGGGCCGACGAGATACGGGATTTCCGCTGTAAAAATCTGATCGTCGTTATTGAGGACCCCGAGAACCCGCGTAATATCGGGACGGTCATTCGTAACGTGAACGCCCTTGGTGCCGAGAAGGTGTATGTGATCGATCCTCGCCGGGTACTTCCTGATGACTGGGACGACCTTCGCAAAGAGCCTAAGCTGTCCAAGCTTTCAGTGTCCGCTGTTAAATGGACCTTTGTAAAGCGGTTCGACAGCACGGAAGAGTGCCTTGCTCACCTTGAAAAGAACCGGTTCGTATCGATCGTCACGTCACCCCATCGGAAGGGCAAGGAAAACACGTTCCTTCACGAGGGCGACTTCACAGAGCACGCCAAACTCGCCGTTTGGTTTGGAAGTGAGACGAAGGGGATCAGCGATCTTGCGGTCGAGCGAAGCGAACGGTGCGTGTCGATCCCCATGTTTGGTATGATCGAAAGCCTGAACCTTGGCACCAGCTCGGGAATTGTTCTTTACGAGGTGGCTAAGCAGCGCCGCCAGTATCAGAGCCAATACAGGCTACGCGATCGGCGAGGGGAGCGTGCCACGCCGCTGCCGACCGTCCTGATGCAAGAACCGTGATGCAAAATTTTTGCCTTTTGCGTCAACTGCAGCGCCGTCGCTCAAACCACCACCAGCCTGTCCCCGCCGGTCTCCGCGAGGAACGACACCAGCCCGCCTGCTTCGACCTCGCTGCCCAACGTGTCGAGCGACAGGCCGATCGCGGCCAGGCCGGTCTGGCAGGCGACGATCCGCACGCCCAATGCTCGCAGGTCGGGGGTGAGCGGGTCGGGGGCGGT
>NZ_JROH01000023.1 GCF_000786205.1 Sphingomonas sp. 37zxx
GATCACCGGGTTGATGGAGGTGCTCACCTTGCCAAAAAAGCCGCTGCTCTCAAGCTACTGAAGCAAATGAAGGTCACCAGAATAAAGGTAAGGGTGGTAAAGCCATGATTACTATGCAAATCGCGCGGATTATCGCGGACTTTGTAATATTCTTCGATCTCGCGGATGAAAACCTGTTGGATCCCGACGCCTCGATTACGATGATGGAGGGGTTGGGCGGCGACCTTCAGGCACTCGACAAGAAATTTCTTCGCGAGTTGATCGATGCCTTTGCGGTGATCGCAGCGGAATATAGCGGTGAAGCGCAGGAGGTGGTGCGCGACATCGCGTATAGTTTCTACCTCGAAGAGGCGCTCGCCGCGGACGATCCGGTGCGGCTGGCAGAGTTGGAAGCGATCCGCGACGCGAGGACTTGAACCCCACGCGCGGCAGCGGCGGCCGGGTGAAACGTCCTGCCCCCCTGCATGCCGCTTGAGCGCCCCTCACCTGCGCCACGGTCACCGCTGTCCTACAAGCTCCGGCGCTGATACGCTCCCCCAATGACCACCCGCGCGCCAAGCCCAGCCGGAATCGCGTTTCGACCCGGGGAAAAGGCGAACCGACGGGGTACGTAGTGTAGCTTTCCGCGCCTTCGGTTCGGCGCGGCACGTGCTGAACCAGTCAGCAAATTGGATGCCCCGCGAGGATTCGAACCTCGATTAACGGAGTCAGAGTCCGTAGTCTTACCATTAGACGACAGGGCAATCGAGCAGCGCACCTAACGGGGGCGGTTGCGGGGGTCAAGGGGGATTAGGCGGGACTCAGGCGCGCCTTGCTCCACCCGGCCACTTACGATAGCCTTGCCCTTAAGCACCGGCGGCTTTTTGCCGTGACGGATCAGAACATAAGTGAGTGACGGCATGGGGGAAGATTTCGCCCGACTGCCGCAGCGACGCGGCCAAAGCGCCGAGTTGTCGGCCAATACCAACCGTGCCAGCCGTCCGCGCTGGCCCGATGCGCGGCATTATGCCGCGCTCGATCTGGGCACCAATAATTGCCGGCTACTGATCGCCCGCCCGCAAGGGCCAGGCTTTGCCGTGGTCGATGCCTTTTCGCGAATCGTCCGGCTGGGCGAAGGGCTCGCCACCAGCGGCGAGTTGAGTGACGCCGCGATCGATCGGACGCTGGCGGCGCTGCGGATCTGCGCCGACAAATTGCGCAAGCGCAACGTATCGCTCGCGCGATCGGTGGCGACTGAGGCGTGCCGCCGCGCCACCAATGGCAGCGCGTTCATCGCCCGCGTCCGCGACGAAACCGGCATCATGCTCGACATCATCACCGCCGAAGAAGAAGCGCGGCTGGCGGTGCTCGGCTGTCACGCGCTGCTGGAGCCTGGCGACGGGCCGGCGCTGGTGTTCGACATTGGCGGCGGATCGACCGAATTGGTGCTGGTCGATACCCGCACCACGGTGCCGACGGTGATCGATTGGCACAGCGCGCCCTGGGGCGTGGTGTCGTTGACCGAGGCATCGGCGGCGGGGGCCGCGTCGGGCGAGAGCCTGGCGACCTTATATGCCCGGATGCGCGATCTGGTGACGACCAGCTTTGCGCCCTTTGCCGCGCGGGTCGGCATGCCGGTGGGAACGCCGCGGCTGCTGGGGACCAGCGGCACGGTGACGACGCTGGCGAGCGTCCATCTGGGGCTCAGCTCCTATGATCGCTCGGTGATCGACGGGCTGATCGTGCCGACCGGGGCGATGCGCGCGGTCAGCGCCCGGCTGGCGGGGCTCGACCTCAACGAGCGCGCGCAAGTGCCGTGCATCGGCCATGAGCGCGCCGATCTGGTGGTCGCGGGCTGCGCGATCCTCGAATCGATCCTAGACATCTGGCCCGCCGAGCGGCTGGGCATTGCCGATCGCGGTATTCGCGAGGGCATTTTGCGCCGGCTGATGCAGGGCGGCGCATGACCTACTCATCTATTGGAATTGTTCGATGACCCGCACTTTGGGCAGTCCCGGCCGCGTCCGGGTCAAGACGTCGAAAAAGCGTACCCCGCAATCGACCCGCTGGCTCGAGCGCCAGTTGAACGACCCCTATGTGAAAAAGGCCAAGGCCGAGGGCTATCGCAGCCGCGCGGCGTATAAGCTGATCGAACTCGACGAGAAGTTCGGGTTTTTGAAGGGCACCCGCCGCGTCGTCGATCTGGGGCTCGCGCCGGGTGGCTGGGCGCAAGTGGTGCGCCGCACGGTGCCGCAGGCGGCGGTGGTAGGTATTGATTTGCTGCCGGTCGATCCGATTGACGGGGTAACGATCCTGCAGATGGATTTCCTGAACGACGTCGCCCCCGAACGGCTGGTCGAGGCGCTGGGCGGCGAGGCCGATCTGGTGCTGTCGGACATGGCGGCGAACACCGTCGGCCACCCGCAGACCGACGCGCTTCGGACATCGGCGCTGGTAGAGGCGGCGCTCGCCTTCGCGATCGAGGTACTGCGCCCCGGCGGCACCTTCGTGTCCAAGGTGTTCGCGGGCGGCGGTGATTCGGCGATGGTGGTCGAAATGAAGCGCAACTTCACCAGCGTGAAGCACGCCAAGCCCCCCGCCAGCCGCAAGGGATCGGTCGAATGGTTCGTGGTGGCCAGCGGGTTCAAGGGGCGGCCAGCGCCATAGCGAAGCTATTGCGCGTCGCGGACCGCCCCCGGCCGGCGGGCCGAAGGACCCGACCGACGGCGCGGCTTTGCCGCGAAGGGCACCCACGCGGATCAGATTTCCCACCAAGTCCGGCAACAAAACCCGCCTCCGCCCGTTGTAATATTATTGCCCACGCTGAAGCGGGGAGCCCCACCGGTCGACACGAACCGGGACCATCGCAAGGAGCCTATCATGATCAACCTACTCACCGCCGGGCTGATGCTCGGCATGACGGCGGCTGTCTCGAGCGCCACCGTCGTCCACGAAACCCGCATCGACCATCACACCGGCCCGGTTCACGTGCGCTATAACGGCGCGGTGATGATCGAGCATAAGCAGATCGGCACCGTCGCACCCGGTGGCCGTCCCTCGACCCTGCGCTGCGCGTGGCAGGCGAACATGGCGGTGACTCGCGAAGCCAAGGCGACGCCGGGCACGCTGATGACCCGCCAGTTCGTGCGCGAAGACATCGCATCGGGCAGCCGCGCCGGCTGGTGCAGCAGCAACAAGGCCGCGATCGCCAAGGAAGTAGCCGCCCGCACCACCGAGCTGGATCGCCAGATCATCGAAGTCGCACAGGATGACCAGAATGTCCTACGCAGCGAACTCGATCGGCTACATGGAGCAGTGCGCGCGGGATGAACCACCAATATTGCAAAATCGCCATCGCCGCTTCGGCGGTGGCGTTCGTGAACGCCGCGCCGGCGATGGCGCAGGACCGTCCCTCGATCGGCTTCGAAGCAGCAACCGACGAAGCGCGCCGCGGGCTTAGCTGGAGCGAGGGGCGCGCGGCCGTGTCCGCCGATGCATCGGGAACGATCGGCCCGGTCGAGGCTTCGGCACGGGTGGTGACGCTGCGCGATTCGGTGCGGCATGACGGCGCATGGTCGGTCGCCGACCTGCGGCTTGGCACCGCGACCGACATCGGCGCAGTCCAGTTGCGCGCAGGCGCGACCGCGCATCTGTTCGCGGGGGCGCGATCGAAGATGGATTATGTCGAGTTGGGCGCTTCGGCCAGCTATACCTATGGCCCGGCGCAATTGACCGGCGGGGTCGAGCTGGCACCGTCGCAGGACGCGATCGGCGGCGGCAATGTCCATCTCTATGCCAATGCCGATGCCGGCATTCCCGGCACGCCGTTCACGCTGATCGCCGGGGTCGGCCATTCGTCGGGATCGGTGAACGATCCGATCCGCGCGCAGCGGCTGAGGCCCGTCGGCAGCTATGCGAATTGGCGGTTGGGGGTCGAGCACCGCCGGGGTCCGCTGACGCTGGGGCTCGATTATCTCGGCACCGACATCGACCGCGCCGATGCGTTCGGCCCGTTCGCCGATGCGCGCCATTCGGGCGATCGGCTGGTCGGTCGGGTGCGGTTCGCGCTGTAGGGCCAATCCGCGCCCAATAAAAAAGCCGCAGCAATGAAGCTGCGGCTTTTTTTGGTTCGCCAAAGGGTGGCCGGAGCCTTTAGCCCTCGTAGTCGCCGCCGACATTCTGGTTGCGCGGCGGGGCAGCGGCGGTGAGGCGAAGCGCCTCGGCCGATGCCGACAGCGAACCGATTTCATCGGGTGCCTCGTCATCGTCGATGATCACGCGCTGCAAGCTCGACACCACCGATTCCTGCAGGTGATCGGGCCGCACAGTTTGCTCGGCGATCTCGCGCAGCGCGACAACCGGGTTCTTGTCGCGGTCGCGGTCAACCGTCAATTCGGCACCGCCAGAAATCTGGCGCGCACGCTGGGCTGCCAGCAGGACCAGATCGAACCGGTTGGGGATCTTGTCGACGCAATCCTCGACAGTGACGCGCGCCATGAACGCTTCCTTCGCAAAACGATGGTGTAGGAATAAGCCATCCGCCTAGGCTTGGGCCGCGCGCAAGTCAAGATTTTCCGCCGGTTGCGCCGGCTCGCCCCAGGCAGCATGAGGGCGCGATGGACGAGCCGCCCCCGCAACCGACCTTTACCGTTGCCGACAACCGCCTGACCATGCTCGACACCGGCCCCCGCCGCTATCGCGGGCTGATCGATCTGATCGCGGGGGCGCAGCACAGCCTGCGGGTGCTGTACTATATCTATGAAGACGATGCCGCCGGGCATGCGGTGGGCGATGCGCTGGCGGCGGCGGCGGCGCGGGGGGTGGCGGTGTCGCTGCTCGTCGATGGCCTGGGCAGCGAAGCCGCGGCAGGGCGGCAGTTCTTCGATCACCTGGCCGACAGCGGCGTGCATGTCTGCCGCTTCATTCCGCGCTTCGGGCGGCGCTATCTGTTGCGCAACCACCAGAAATTCGCGCTGGCCGACGAAGCGCGGGTCATCATCGGCGGCTTCAATATCAAGACCGACTATTTTGCGCCGCCCGCCGATGACGCAGAGGCATGGCGCGATCTGGGGCTGTTGGTCGAAGGGCCGGCGGCAGCGCGGCTAGCGGGATATTTCGATTCGCTGCTGCGCTGGAGCGAGCGGCCAAAGGCGCCGATCCATGCCCTCAACCGGCTGCTGCGCGCGTGGAGCGAGGAAGAGGGCCAGGTGCGCTGGCTGCTCGGCGGGCCAACGCGGCGGCTGTCGCCCTGGGCGCGCGCGATCCGGCGCGAGCTCAAGCGCGGCCGCCATATCGACCTGATCGCCGCCTATTTCGCGCCGGGGCCGATGCTGCTGCGCAACCTGGGCAGGGCTGGACGACGCGGCGCGGTACGGCTCGTGCTGCCCGCGCGTACCGACAATTACATGGCGATCTGGGCCTCGCGCTTCACTTATGCCGGACTGCTTCGGCGGGGCGTGGCGATCCACGAATATCAGGCGACCAAGCTGCATAGCAAGCTGATCGCGATCGACGACGTGGTGCATATCGGATCGGCCAATTTCGACATGCGCAGCCTGTTTCTGAACATGGAACTGATGCTGCGGATCGACGATCCCGCCTTCGCGCGCCACGTCCACAGCTATGTCGATGGCGAGGTCGCGCAGTCGGAACTGATCACCCCGGCGCTCCACCGCCAGCGGATGACGATCGGCCGGCGGATCAGCCAGGCGATCGCCTATTTCATGATGGCGGTGGTCGACCCGGCGGTCAGCCGGTCGCTGCCATTCTGGGGCGAGAGGCAATAAAGGGCAGAAGCCTCCCCAAAGGCACATGTTCGCCGCCCCTCCCCTCAAACGGACAGGCGGTGTAGGGCGAGCGCATGGACTCCCTCGCGCTCTATATCCACTGGCCGTTTTGCGTTTCGAAATGCCCCTATTGCGATTTTAACAGCCATGTCCGCGACAGCGTCGACCAGGATCGCTGGCGCGCGGCATTGCTCGCCGACATGGCGCATGAGGCGGCGCTGCTTCCCGGACGCAAGGTCGGTTCGATCTTCTTCGGCGGCGGCACGCCCTCGCTGATGCCCCCCACCACCGTCGCCGCGCTGATCGAAGCCGCCGACCGGCATTGGGGACTGGAGCCTGCATGCGAGATCACGCTCGAGGCCAATCCCTCCTCGGTCGAGGCGGCGCGGTTCGCCGACATCGCCAGCGCCGGGGTCAATCGCGTGTCGCTGGGGCTGCAGGCGCTCGACGATCAGGCGCTGGCGTTTCTGGGTCGCGCGCATTCGGTCGACGAAGGGCTGGCGGCGCTGGCGACCGCGCAGGCAGCGTTCGCGCGGGTATCGTTCGACCTGATCTATGCCCGCCCTGGCCAATCGCTGGCGGCATGGGAGGCCGAACTCGCGCGCGCGATCGGCTTCGGCACCGAGCATCTGTCGCTGTACCAGCTCACGATCGAACCCGGCACGCGCTTCGCCACGCTGGCGGCCAAGGGCGACCTTATCATCCCCGGCGAAGACGACGCCGCCGACCTGTTCGAGTTAACACGAACGCAGACCGCGGCGGCAGGTCTGCCCGCCTATGAGATTTCAAACCACGCCCGCCCCGGTGCCGAAAGCCGCCACAACCTCACTTATTGGCGCTATCGCGACTATGCCGGCATCGGCCCCGGCGCGCATGGCCGGCGCGGTGGCCTCGCGACAGTACGGCACAAAAAGCCCGAAAACTGGCTGGCAGCAGTCGATCGCAACGCCCATGGTCTGTCGGCGGAAGACGCGCTGACCCCACATGAATCGGCCACCGAAGCGTTGGTGATGGGGCTTCGCATGGCCGAAGGCGTCGACCTGGCGCGAGTGGCGGCGCTGGCAGGCGGCGAAGCGCCGATCGACCGCAAGGCGCTATGGCTGTTGCAAGTGCAGGGGTTGGCGGTGCTCGACGGCGAACGCCTGCGCATCACCGAAACCGGCATGCCCGTGCTCGAAGCGATCCTGCGCGAGATCGTGACGAATTAGAGGTGGATGACTCTACGCTGATACACCAGCCCTCTCCTTCGTCATTCCCGCGAAGGCGGGAATCCATATGCCAGTGCAGTGGTTATGGATCCCCGCCTTCGCGGGAATGACGACGTAAATGCGCAAGGATCAATGCAGCATGAGCTAGTCTGGCTCTACCGCCCAAATGCTTTCGGCGCTTCGGACACCGTCACCGTCGCACCGGCGCGCACTTCGTTCACCTCCAGCGCGCGCTCGGCCACGCCGTCGCGACCGAAGCGGAACGGACCGTCGAGCCCGGCAAAACCATCACCATCGGTCAGCCGGCTGACCGGAAACGCCGTCCCCACGCGCCAGTCGCGCGCGATCCGCACCGTCAGCAACACCGCATCATAGCCCATGCTCGACAGACGATAGGGCGCGCTGTTGAACCGCGCACGATATTTGCCCGCATATTGGCGATACAGGTCGTTCGACACGCTGGCATACCACGCACCGTTCAGCGCGGCATTGCCGCCCACGCCCGAATCGGCATTCCACAATTCGGTGCCCAGCACGCGCGCGGTGCGCCCGCCTTCGCTGCGGCGAAGCACCGGCACTGCGCCAGCCGCCGTCTGCACGCCATCGGCGATCAGCACCGCCTGATAGGGCGAAGTCGCCGACAGCTTGGTGATCGCCGCCGAAATCGAGCGCGGGCTGCGATCGAAGGTCTGCAGCGACACCACTTGCCCGCCCGCATCCTCGACCGCGCGCAGGAAACTGGTCGATGCGCGCTGGCCGTACAGCCCGGTCGGGATCAGCCCGGCGAACTGGGTAACGCCCGATCGGCGCGCATGATCGACCACCCGCGCGATCGACTGCGCCGGGGTATAGCCCATCACGAACGCCCCATCGCCCGCGACATCGGTATCGTTCGAAAAGCTGATCAGCGGCACCCGCGCCGCGCGCGCGATCGGCGCGACCGCGCGAACGTCTTCGGCCAGCAACGGCCCCAGGATCAGCCGGTTGCCGTCACGGATCGCCGCCTGCGCCGCCGCCGCCGCGCCGCGCGCGGTGTCGTAATTGGTGATCCGCACCGCCTCGCTCTTGGTGTCGAGCAACGCAAGCTGGGTCGCATTGGCCAGGCTCTGGCCGACCCTCGCATTGGTGCCGGTCAACGGCACCAGCATCGCGATCCGGTGGCGTGCGTCGTCCTGCGGCAGCCCTGGCGTCACCGGCGCGGGGCGGGTCGGCGCAGGGCGATCGACCGGCGGCGGCTGTTGCCCCGGAGGCGCACCGCGCGGCACGACGCTCGCGCAGGCGCTCACCAGCATCGCGGTCGCAATCGTCGCGACGCGGAAAAATCCCATACCCCGTTGCCGGATGGTAACGCCGTCTGCCATGTGAGTCCCCTGATGCACGCCGAACTATTGCCCGGTCTCTATATCGTCGCCACCCCGATCGGCAATCTCGGCGACCTGTCGCCGCGCGCCGCGCATGTGCTTGGCAATGCCGCGATCATCGCGGTGGAAGACAGCCGAGTGACCGCCGGGCTGCTCCGCCATATCGGTGTCAAGCGCCCGATGATCCCCTATCACGATCACAATGCCGATGCCGTCCGCCCCGGGCTGATCGCGCGGATGGGCGGCGAAGTCGTCGCGTTGGTGTCCGACGCGGGCACCCCGCTGATCTCCGATCCGGGCTATAAATTGGTGCGCGATGCGCGCGCGGCGGGGCATCTGGTGGCGACGGTGCCCGGTCCTTGCGCGGCGGTGGCCGCACTGACGCTGGCTGGATTGCCGACCGACCGTTTCCTGTTCGTCGGCTTCTTGCCCTCCAAACAACAGGCGCGCGCCGAGGCGATCGCCGAAGTCGCCGGCATCCGCGCGACCCTGGTGCTGTACGAATCCGGCCCCCGCCTCGCTGCCTGCCTCACCGCGCTGGCGCAAGGACTTGGCGACCGCGAGGCAGGGGTGGCGCGCGAAATCACCAAGCGATTCGAGGAATGCGTCACCGGCACGCTGACCGAGCTGGCAGAGCGCTACGCCGATGCGCCCCCCAAGGGCGAGATCGTCGTCATCGTCGCCCCGCCCGGCGCACCCGAACCCGCGAGCGACGAGGATGGCGACGCCGCGCTGGCCGAAGCGCTCACCCGCCTGCCCGCGTCCAAGGCGGCAGGCGAAGTCGCCAAGCGGCTGGGCCTCGATCGCAAGGCACTATACGCACGAGCGATGGCGATGAAGTCCCCCTCCCGCCTGCGGGAGGGGCTAGGGGAGGGCCTGCCCGACGATGCCGAAGCGCATGACTGACAAGCCCTCCCCCGCCCCCTCCCGAAATCGGGAGGGGAGCGCCCTGCGCCGCGCCGCCGACCAACGCGGCCGCGATGGCGAAGCCGAAGCCGCCGCCTATCTCGCCACACAGGGCTGGACGATCCTCGACACCCGAATCCGCACCCCGGCAGGCGAAGTCGATCTCGTCGCGCGCCGCAGCAACCTCATCGCCTTTGTCGAAGTCAAAACCCGCGCCACCGCGTCAGGGCTGGACTTCGCGATCGACGAACGCCGCCTCGCCCGCGTCGCCGCTGCCGCCGAAATGCTGGCCGCCCGCTACCTCAAGTCCGGCGACGACATGCGCGTCGATGTCCTCCTGCTCGCCCCCGGCCATCCACCTCGCCATATCGAGAATGCCTGGATCGGGTGACTTTGGCGAACGGCACCCGTAAAGGGCCGTTCGGGCTGCGCTTGTCGAAGCCCGCCCGGCACCGTCCCCCGGCGCGCGGGCGGATAATTCAGGGCGCCCTTCAAGCTCGGGGCGAACGGAGATAGAAATGTCGCTTACCGTCGCAGTCCAGATGGATCCCCTGGCCGGCATCAACATCGCCGGCGATTCGACCTTTGCGCTGATGCTGACCGCACAGGCGCGCGGCCACCGGCTGTTCCACTATACCGCCGATGCGCTGAACTACGCCGATGGCCGGGTCTGGGCCAAAGCGCATCCGGTCACGGTGCGGCCCGAGCCGGGCAATCACTTCACCGCCGGCGACCCGGTGTCGCTGGACCTTGGCGAACAAGCCGATGTCGTGCTGATGCGGCAGGATCCGCCGTTCGACCTGGGCTATATCACCGCGACGCACCTGCTCGAGCGGATCGCCGACCGGACGTTGGTGGTCAACGATCCGGCGCAGGTCCGCAACGCGCCCGAAAAGGTGTTCGTCCTCGATTACGCGCCTTTCATGCCGCCCACGCTCGTCACCCGCAGCCTCGACGAAGCGCGCGCCTTCCTCGCCAAGCACGGCTCGGTCGTCGTCAAGCCGCTGCACGGCAATGGCGGCAAGGCGATCTTCAAGGTCGATGCCGATGGTCAGAACCTGTCGGCGTTGATCGAGGTGTTCAACATGACCTGGCCCGAGCCGCACATGGTCCAGGCGTTCCTTCCCGACGTCGCCAAGGGCGACAAGCGGATCGTGCTGGTCGATGGCGAGATCGCCGGCGCGATCAACCGCCTTCCCGGCGAAGGCGAAATCCGATCGAACCTGGCGGTCGGCGGCTCGGCTGAAGCGACCGAACTCACCCAGCGCGAACGCGAGATATGCGCCGAGCTAGGCCCCGAACTCAAGCGGCGCGGGCTGATCTTCGTCGGCATCGACGTGATCGGCGGCGAATGGCTGACCGAAATCAACGTCACCAGCCCCACCGGCATCGTCGCGATCGACCGGTTCAACGGCACCGACACCGCCGGACGCATCTGGGACGCGATCGACGCGCGCCTGGCCGCCCGCGCAGCAGCAACCACTAGCGGAAACCAGTAATGACCGAACGCCTGCTCGACCTTATCGAAGCCTGGGGATATATCGGCATCGCCATCGCGATGTTCCTCGAAAACGTGTTTCCGCCGATCCCGTCAGAGGTCATCATGGGGCTCACCGGCATGGCGATCGCTGATGGCCGGCTCGGCTTTGCCGAAGCGGTGATCGCGGGCACGGTGGGTGCGGTCGCGGGCAATTATGTCTGGTACCAGATCGGCCGCGTGGTCGGGTATCAACGCTTCAAGCCACTGATCGATCGCTGGGGCCGCTGGCTGACGCTCGACTGGGCCGAGGTCGAAAAGATCAAGAACATCTTCGTGCGCTACGACAGCGTGATCGTGTTCTGGGCGCGCTTCCTGCCCACCGTGCGCACGATGATCTCGCTGCCTGCCGGCATGATGAAGATGTCACCGCTCAAATTCATCTGGTGGACGACCTTGGGCAGCGGCATCTGGAACTGTGTGCTGATCGGCGCGGGCTATATTCTCAAGCAGGAATTCAGCCAGTTCGAGGAATATTACGGCCCGGTATCGATCGTCATGATCGTCGCGATCGTCGTGCTGTACCTGTATCGCGTGGCGACCTGGAAGCCCAACCAGCCCTAAATGCCCCTGGCAGGGGAACTAGGCACGCGGGTGGGCATTGCGATACACGTCCATCAGATGCGCCGCATCGACCGCAGTATAGACCTGCGTCGAACTGAGGCTCGCATGCCCGAGCAGCTCCTGCAGCGAGCGAAGATCGGCCCCCCGCCCCAGCAGATGCGTGGCGAAGCTGTGCCGCAACGCATGCGGTGTCGTCCGGTCCGAAAGCCCCAGCCGCACCCGCGCCTTGCGCACCGCAACCCGAACCATCCCCGCCGACAGCCCCCCCCCCTTCGCCCCGCGAAACAGCGGCAGCCCGCGCGCGGTGGCATAGGGGCAGGCAGCGACATAGGCGGTGATCGCATCGCGCACTTGCGGCAACAGCGGCACCATCCGCGTCTTGGCGCGCTTGCCGGTGACGACCAGCGTATCGCCCAGCGGCAGCACCGCGCCGGTCAGCCCCATCGCCTCGCCGATCCGCAGGCCCGCGCCATACAGGAGCATCAGCACCGCGAAATCGCGCGCGCCGATCCACGGTTCGCTGGCGTCCTCCTCGACCTCTTCGGCGAGCGCCACGGCTTCATCGGGGGCGATCGGGCGCGGGACACCCTTCTTGACGCGCGGCCCCTTGATCCGGGGTTCGGCGACCCCGGCAAAGTTCAGAAAAGCGCGCACCGCGGACAATTCGCGCGCGGTCGATGCGTTGGTCAGCCCCTCACCCCGCCGCATCGCCAGGAACGCGCGCAGATCGGCGGTGCTGATCCGGCCAAGCGCGGCGGCGTCGACCGCCTCACCCCAATGCGATTGCAGGAACGCGATCAGCCGAACCGCCGTCGCTTCATAAGCGCGCACCGTATGCACCGATCGCCGCCGATCGCGGGCAAGATGCTGGGCAAAAGCCAGGGGGAGCGGGATGGACATGGCGGATATGGTACTAAACCCGAAGGCTTATGTCGCTCCCCACCCCGTCACCCCGGCCTCGAGCCGGGGTCCAGAGCCCAACGGGGTATGCCGTCAGGGAAAGGCCAAGCCGACGCCCGCGACGTCACCGCCAGCCCCCCCGGTGCCCCCCCCCGGCACAAGGCCGGGGTGACAGGCAAGCCCCTCGGCTCAGCCGATCTTCTGCCCGGTCTTCGCCCAATCGGCCAGGAAGCCCTCGATCCCCTTGTCGGTCAGCGGATGCTTGACCAACTGGCGGATCACCGATGGCGGCGCGGTCATCACATCGGCACCGATCCGCGCGCTCTCGAGCACATGAATCGGATGGCGGACGCTGGCGACCAGGATTTCGGTTTCAAAAGCATAGTTGTCGTAGATCAGCCGGATGTCGCCGATCAGCTGCATGCCATCGAAGCCGTTATCGTCATGCCGGCCGACGAACGGCGAAATAAAGGTCGCCCCAGCCTTTGCCGCCAACAGCGCCTGATTCGCCGAAAAGCAGAGCGTCACATTCACCATCGTGCCGTCATCGGTCAGCGACTTGCAGGTCTTCAGCCCGTCGATCGTCAGCGGCACCTTGACCGCGACATTGCCCGCGATCTTACGCAAGATTTCGGCCTCGCGCATCATCCCGACATAATCGAGCGCGACGACTTCGGCCGATACCGGACCATCGACGATGCTGCAGATTTCGGTGACGACTTCGATGAAGTCGCGCCCTGCCTTGTGGATCAGCGAAGGATTGGTGGTCACGCCATCGAGCAAGCCGGCTTCGGCCAGGTCGCGGATGTCGTTTACGTCGGCGGTGTCGGCGAAGAATTTCATGGCTGCGGCATTCCCGATTTCGATTGAGCGATGGGGGTGGCCGCATTAGGCGACCGGCCACGCGCTCATATCGCCTGTGACGGTGAGCGTACACCCTGGAAACCCAATGCGATGCGAAGCCTGATCGTTCCTTTGCTGTTGTTCGCGGCACCCGCCGCCGCGCAGGAGCATGACGCGCAAGTCTGGATCATGACCTCGGCGCAACTGCCGATCGAGGATGATCTAAAGCTGGAGATCGATACCTCGGTGCGCTTTTCGAATGCCGATGGCGGTCTCTACGAATCGCTTCAGGCACTGTATGTCACCCACACATTGCCAGGCGATGTGGCAATATCCTGGGGCTATCAGCGCAACGAATCCGAAACCGATGGGCCAAAAAGGCTTGAGGACCGGCTGCGCCAGCGAATTATCGTGCCGATCGCGACCATCGGTGGCAGCGAGCTGCGCTTCCAGTTTCAGACCGAGCAGCGCTTCCGCCACGAAAGCGACCAAATCCAATATCGCGCCCGCCCGCGCATCAACCTCACGGTGCCACTGCGCGATGGGCGCGGCCCGCAACTTGCCGTCAGCCACGAAAGCTTCTTTGCCACGCGCGCCGAATGGAACCTCCAGCGCGGCTGGGCCAGGATGCGCAACCAGGTGGGGTTTCGGGTGCCGGTGGCCAAATCGCTTCGGCTGGAGCTGGCATATCTGAACCAGTATGAGCCGCGCCACAATCGCCGCGCCACGATGGATCATATCGCCTTCGTGCAATTGCTATGGTCGCCGGACTGACAAGCCGGCCCTTCCCCCGGCGCGCGCAATCCCCGATATACCTTTGCAATGTCCTCCTCCCGCGCTCGCGTCATCGTCATGAATTCCGCGCTCGGCCCGCTCGACTATCGCGTGCCGCACGGGATGCATGTCGCGCCGGGGTCGATCGTTATTGCCCCGCTTGGCCCGCGCCAATTGCTCGGCGTTGCTTGGGAGGCTGAACGCCTCCCGACCGAGGAAATCGGCGACAACCGCCTGCGCAACCTGCTCGGCGTCGCCGATGCGCCGCCGATTCCGGCCAATCTGCGCCGGTTGATCGAATGGACCGCCGATTATTATCTCGCGCCGATGGCGAGCGTGCTGCGGATGGCGCTCGCCTCGACCTCGGCGCTCGAAGGGGCCAAGCTCGCGATCGAATATCGCGCCACCGGCCACGTCCCCGATCGCCTCACCCCGCAGCGAACCCAGGCGCTGGAGCGGATCGGCGACCGCCAGGGAATTATCCGCGAACTGGCAACGATCGCCGATGTCTCCGATGCGGTGGTGCGCGGGCTGGTAAAGGCCGGCGCGCTCGAGGGGGTCGAGGTTGATATCGACCATCCCTATCCGCTTCCCAACCCAGGCTTCGGCGCGCCCGATCTTTCGCCCGATCAGCAGGCGGTCGCCGCCACCGCCTGCGACGCGGTCGATGCGCGCGCCTTCCAGCCTTTCCTGCTCGACGGGGTCACCGGATCGGGCAAGACCGAGGTGTATTTCGAAGCGGTCGCCGCCGCGATCGCCGCCGAGCGGCAGACCTTGGTGCTGCTCCCCGAAATCGCGCTGACCGAACCCTTTCTCAAGCGGTTCCACGCGCGCTTCGGCTGCGAGCCGGTGGCATGGCATTCGGACCTTCGCCAATCGCAGCGCCGCCGCGCCTGGCGCGCGATCGCCAGCGGCCAGGCGCTGGTCACCGTCGGCGCGCGATCGGCGCTGTTCCTACCCTATCCCAATCTCGGGCTGATCGTGGTCGATGAAGCGCACGAAACCAGCTTCAAGCAGGAAGAGGGCGTCCATTATCACGCCCGCGACGTTGCGGTGATGCGCGGCAAGTTCGAGGGATGCCCGGTGATCCTCGCCACCGCCACCCCCGCGATCGAAACGCGCCAGCAGGTCGCGCTTGGGCGCTATGCCGAACTCAAGCTGCCCGGTCGCTATGGCGTCGCGCAAATGCCCGCGATCGAGGCGATCGACCTGCTGCGCGAGCCCCCCGATCGCGGCCGCTGGATCGCGCCGCGCCTGATCAAGGCGATCGACGAGACGCTGGAACGCGGCGAACAGGCTTTGCTGTTCCTCAACCGCCGTGGCTATGCCCCGCTCACGCTCTGCCGCACCTGCGGCCACCGCTTCCAATGCCCCCATTGCACCGCCTGGATGGTCGAGCACCGGCTGATCCGCCGCCTCGCCTGTCACCATTGCGGCCATGTTATCCCGACCCCGCGCGCCTGCCCCGAATGCGGCGAAGAGGAAAGCCTGGTCGCCTGCGGCCCCGGCGTCGAACGCATCGCCGACGAAGCAATGGCATTGTGGCCCAATGCCAAGGTCGCGGTGGTCACCTCGGACACGATCTGGTCGCCCGCCAAGGCCGCCGAGTTCGTCAACCGGATGGAGGCGCGCGAGATCGACATCGTCGTCGGCACGCAATTGGTGACCAAGGGCTATCACTTCCCCAATCTGACATTGGTGGGCGTGATCGACGCCGATCTCGGCCTGGCGGGCGGCGATCTGCGCGCCGCCGAGCGGACCTTCCAGCAGATCATGCAGGTCGCCGGACGCGCGGGGCGCGGCGAAAAGCCCGGCCATGTCTATATCCAGACCCACGAGCCGACCGCGCCGGTGATGGAGGCATTGGTGTCGGGCGACGCCGAAAGCTTCTACGCCGCCGAAACCGAAGCGCGCCGCGATTCGGACACCCCGCCCTTTGGCCGCTTCGCCGCGATCGTGGTGTCGAGCGAAGACAAGGACGCAGCCCTCGACACCGCGCGCGCGCTGGGCCGGGCCGCGCCGCGAATCGACGGCATGGAAGTGTTCGGCCCCGCCCCCGCGCCGCTGGCGATGCTCCGCGGCCGCCACCGCTTCCGCCTGCTGGTCCACGCCAAGCGCGCGTTCGACGTGCAGGACGCGATCCGTGCGTGGTTGGGCGGGGTCGATTGGTCCGCAAAGGTGCGCGTGGTGGTCGACGTCGATCCCTATAACTTCTTGTGACGCCGAGTGCCGATGTGTATGATTTGGCCAAAGGATACACATCATGCGCACCAACGTCGAAATCGATGACGAGTTGATGGCCAAAGCCATGGCCGCGAGTGAGGCGACCACCAAGCGCGAGGTGATCGACGAGGCGTTGCGCACCTATGTCCGGCTCAAGAATCAACGCAGTCTTTTGGCGTTGAAGGGCACGGTGAAGTGGGAAGGTGATCTGGACGAGATGCGGCAAAACCGTGATCTTCGTTGATTCGAACGTCTGGATCGACTTTTTCGACGCCAAGCCGACGTTGCAGGCGCTACGACTGGAAGCACTGATCGGTTCGCACGAAATATGCACCGGCGATTTGGTGCTCGCCGAAGTCCTCCAAGGCATCGCAGACGACCGGATGTTTGAACGCACGCGCCGTTTGCTCACGACGATACCCATTATTGGGGTGTGCAGCGCCGCAATCGCGGTGGAAGCCGCGCGAAACTATCGGCTTTTGCGCGCGATGGGGATCACGGTACGCCAAACCATCGATACGCTGATCGCCACGCGGTGCATCCACAACGACCTGCCTTTGTTGAGCCGCGACCGCGATTTCTTGCCCTTTGTCGAACATCTCGGCCTGCGCGACGCGATGGCGGCGGGTTGATCGCCGCGCTATGGCCGCAGCCATGAACCGGCTCCTGCTCCTCGTCGCGACGCTCTTCGCGTTGGTCGCCACCCCCGCCCGCGCCGACGACATTTCCGCCGCCGGGCGCGGGGTGGTGCGGATCGTCACGATCGCGATGGTCGAGGATGAAGTGGTCGGCTTCGGCCACGGATCGGGCTTCGCGGTGGGGCCGAACCGTATCGTCACCAACGCGCATGTCGTCGAACTGGCGGCGCGCTATCCCGGCGATGTCGTGATCGGCGTCGTGCCGTCGGAGGGTGATCGCTCGTTCCAGGGGCGGCTGATCGCGGTCGATCCCAATCGCGATCTGGCGCTGATCGAATTCAGCGGCGCGGGCCTGCCGCCGCTCGCGCTCTACACCGGCCCGGTCACCGATGGGGAGTTGCTGGTGTCGCTCGGCTATCCGGGCAATGTCGATCTGGCGACCGCGCAATCCTCGGCCGATTTCATCACGCCATTGTCGCCGGTGCGCTCGCAGGGCAATTTCGCCGGCCTTCGCAGCCTGGCGGGAACGCAGGTGCTGCTCCACACTGCCGGCATCGCGCGCGGCAATTCGGGCGGGCCGCTGCTCGATCGTTGTGGCCGGGTGGTCGGGGTCAATTCGGCGATCACGCGCGCCGATGACGGCGATTCGGGCTTTGCCTTCGCGATCGCCAATGCCGAGCTGGCCACCTTCCTGCGCGAAGCCGGGCAAAAGGTGCAGATCGTCGGTGGCGGCTGCATCGGCATGGAAGAGCGGCTCGCCAGCGATCGCGCAGCCGACGCCGCCGAAGCCGAACGTGTCGAACAAGCCGCTGCACGCGCCGAAGCCGCCCGCGCCGCCCAGATCGTCGCCGCGCGCGAGCAGGCCGAACTGGCCCGCGAAAATTACATGGCGATCGCCGCCGTGCTGCTGGTGTTGGGCGCATTGCTGGTCGGTGCCGCCGGCTTGCTGGAAACGCGCGGACAGCGCCGCTGGGCGATCGGACTTGGGGTGGCGGGGGTGCTGCTGATGCTGGGGGCGGTGCTGGTGTTCCTGCTTCGCCCAGCCTTCGACCCCGAACGCGCCGAAGCCGGCCTGCCCGTCAAAGACGCAGCCGCTGCTGTCGATGATGCACTCGGGGCAATGGTCTGCACCATCGTGCCCGATCGCAGCAGGGTGACCGTGTCCGACACATCCGATGTCAATCTGAATTGGGGTGCCGATGGCTGCATGAACGACCGCACCCAATATGCCGAGGCGGGCAATGGCTGGGAGCGGATCCTGGTCCCCGCCAATGAACAAACGGTATCGGTACTCGCCTTCAATCCCGCGACGCGCACCTACACCAACAGCCGCTATCTGCTGTCGGCCAGCCAGATGGCGGGCGCGCGCCGCCTGCGTGCCGAGGTCGACCTCAAGACCTGCGCCCCCGAAAGCGGCCCCCGCGCCAATCTGGCCACGCAGCAAGCCGCGATCCGCGCCACGCTGCCGCCGCTGCCCAATGAACGCCTGGTCTATCGTTGTTCCCCGCGCGGTTGATACCAAGGTTCATCGACGTGAACCTATCCTCAGCGGGATGACTCTAACGCTGATCCAGCGGTCGTCTCTTGTCGTCATTCCCGCGAAGGCGGGAATCCATACTCCAGTGCAGTGGTTATAGATTCCCGCCTTCGCGGGAATGACGACAAGAAGCCTCCAGGCCCTTAGTCCAAGCCGCCTATTCCACCCCCTCGCGCCGCCGCAGCGCCAGCTTGCGATCCAGGCCATAGGCATAGCCGCCCAATGTCCCATCGCTGCGCAGGGCGCGGTGGCAGGGGATCACGACCGCCACCTGATTCGCGCCGCACGCCGTTCCCGCCGCGCGCACCGCGCCGGGATTGCCCGCAGCGGCGGCAAGCTGGGCATAGCTTCGCGTTTTGCCGGGCGGGATCGCGCGCAACGCCCGCCAAACCGCCTCCTGAAACGCAGTGCCCTGCACATCCACCGGCAAATCACGATCGAGCCCCGGCAGCTCGACCTGCGTCACCACCTCCGCCGCCAGCCGAGCCAGCGCCGCATCGCCCGCGGCGATCGTCGCATGCGGGAAGCGTTGGCGAAGCGCGGCTTCGTCCTCGTCGAACGATACCCGGCACAGCCCCTTTTCGGTGGCGGCCACCAGCATCAGCCCCAGGCTGGTGTCGGCAAGCGTCCAGCGTATCGTCACCCCCGCGCCGCCGCGCTTCCAGGCGCTGGGCGTCATGCCCAATCGATCCCCGGCGGATTCGTAAAAGCGGCTGGGGGCCGAATAACCCGCCGCATAAATCGCATCGGTCACGCGCGCCTCCTCCTGCAACGCCGCCACTGCGCGCGTCGCCTTCAGCCCGCGGGCATAAGCGGCGGGGGTTACGCCGGTGGCGCGCTTGAACAGCCGGTGAAAATGATGCGGCGCATAGCCCACCGCCGCCGCCAGCGACTCCAGCCCATCTGGTGCCTCTTCGCCGCTGAGCAGCGCCACCGCGCGCGCCACCGCCACCCGATCGCGCCCCACTTCGTCGGGCTTGCAGCGAAGGCAGGCGCGAAACCCCGCATCGCGCGCTTCGCGCGGATCGCGGTAAAACACCACATGTTCGCGCAGTGGCCGCCGCGCGGGGCAGCTCGGCTTGCAATAGATCCGCGTCGTCGTCACCGCGACGATCACCCGCCCGTCATAGGCTCGGTCGCGCGCATCGAACGCCGCCCAGGCGCGATCGTCGGTGATGTGGAAGCGGGTGTTGCTCATGCCGCTACTTTAGACGGGTGCGCGCTGCGGTACATCCCGGCGCTTGCCGCCAAAGCGATCAGCCGCCGCGCGCACCCGCCCGTGCTGCCGCCCGCTCATCGGCATCGGCGCGCGCGGCCATCGTCGCTTCCACCCGCGCCAGCGCATCGCGAATATCGCCGCCGCGCGGATCGAGGATGTTGGCAGCGATATAGGTCGCACGCGCTTCCTCCAGCGCATCGCGCGATTCGGCGCATAGCGCCTGGTTGAATACGATCGATGCATGGCCGGGCATCGCGACGTCGATCGCATCGAATTCGGCGCAGGCGGCGGGCAAGTCGCGCTGGGTCAGGCGAATGGCTTGTTTGAAGCGCTCGCCCATCGCCTTGTCCATGCCCTTGCGCCCCTCGCGAAAGCGGACACTGATCTGCAAAGCACGCGGGGTCACATCGTCGCTGACATCGCCGGCGATCGTGGCGATCAGCGCCGCCACCCGCTCCTCGACGCCCACCGGGCTGCTGTCGCCCGGGCACCAGCTCACTTCCTCGACCAGCGGATGCTGCGCCGAATACAGAATACGGCCATCGGCATTGCCGACCACGCGCAAATCGGCGCGAACGCTCACCACCCGGCGGCGGCAATCCAGCTCGACATTGCCGCGCTTCTTACAGTCCTTATCGGTGCCCTCGATGCAGCGGTTGCGCTGGAGCTTCACCCGGTTTTCCTGCACGTCCGACGTCATGACGCCCTCGATCACGCCATCGGCCTCGGCCCCGCCACGCCGCCGCCCGGCGAGCAGATCGAAATGCGGCCGGCCATCGGGGCCGGGCCGCGAAAGGGCGCGCTCGATCGCCATTGCCAATTGCATGCCGTCCTGTCCGCCGACCGGCCCGATCGCCAGCGAATCGAGCATCGCCACCGCGCGATTGCCCGCCGGCATTTCGGCAACCACGCCAACACTTTCGGCCAGCGCGCTCTGCCCCAGCCCAATCGCCAGCCCCAGCGCACCCAGCGCCGCCGTCATCGTCCGTCCACCCATGATGGTTCCCCCACGCCCCAGCTCAGGCCAGATCAGACGGTTTTGCCCAAATCGATCCCGTTTTCAACGGTTCCCCATTTCAGCGGCAACGCCCCGGTTGGGGCATCCGCACGCTCGCAAGCGCAGCCAGATGTGTACGCGCGCATGGCTTGCGAAACCTGCCACCCGATGCTAGCAGCCCGCCAACCCATCAGGGCCGCATCCCTTGCGGCCCCGTTTGTGCATGGGGCCAATTCTAGCTCCCAATGAGGAACCCGATCGCGTGGAGACTTCCAGCGGTACTTCAGCCAGCATCCAGGCCAGCCTGAGCGGACGCTATGCGACCGCGCTGTTTTCGCTGGCGCGCGATGCCAGCGCGATCCAGCAGGTCGAGGCGAGCCTTGCCACCATTCGTCAGGCACTGGCCGAATCGGCCGATTTCAAGCGGCTGACCACCAGCCCGCTGCTCGGCCGGATCGAGGCGGGCAACGCCATCGCCGCCGTCGCGCCGGTGCTGGGGCTCGATCCCACCACCACCAAGTTTCTCGGCGTGCTCGCGCAGAATCGTCGCCTCGGCGCGCTGCCTGCGATCATCGCCACCTTCCGCGATCTGGCTGCACAGCATCGCGGCGAAATGACCGCACAGGTCGTCTCGGCCCACCCGCTTACCGACGATCAGGTCGACGCGCTGAAGCAACAGCTTCGTGCCCGTGTCGGTCGTGACGTCGCGGTCGACCTTTCGGTCGATCGCTCGCTGCTCGGGGGCCTGGTGGTCCGCATCGGCAGCCAGCGTATCGACAGCTCGATCAAGACCCGACTCAACACCCTCGCGCACGCGATGAAAGGCTGACAATGGATATCCGCGCCGCAGAAATCTCGAAGGTCATCAAGGACCAGATCGCCAGCTTCGGCACCGAAGCAGAGGTCAGCGAAACCGGCCAGGTGCTCAGCGTCGGCGACGGCATCGCGCGCATCCACGGGCTCGACAACGTCCAGGCGGGCGAGATGGTCGAATTCTCCAATGGCGTGCAGGGCATGGCGCTCAACCTCGAGGCCGATAATGTCGGCGTCGTGATCTTCGGGTCGGACTCGGAGATCAAGGAAGGTGACGTCGTCAAGCGCACCGGCACGATCGTCGACGTGCCGATCGGCAAGGGCCTGCTTGGCCGCGTCGTCGATGGCCTGGGCAATCCGATCGACGGCAAGGGGCCGATCGTTTCGGACCAGCGCAGCCGAGTAGAGGTCAAGGCACCCGGCATCATCCCGCGCACCTCGGTGCATGAGCCGATGCAGTCGGGCCTCAAGGCGATCGACGCGCTCGTCCCCGTCGGCCGCGGACAGCGCGAGTTGATCATCGGCGATCGCCAGACCGGCAAGTCGGCAGTGGCGATCGACACCTTCATCAACCAGAAGGCAGCAAACGCCGGCGACGACGAAAAGAAGAAGCTATACTGCGTGTATGTCGCGGTCGGCCAGAAGCGCTCGACCGTTGCCCAGCTCGTCCGCACGCTCGAAGAAAACGGCGCGATGGAATATTCGATCGTGGTCGCCGCGACCGCGTCGGACCCCGCCCCGCTTCAGTTCCTCGCGCCCTATACCGGCACCGCAATGGGCGAGTATTTCCGTGACAACGGCATGCACGCGCTGATCGTGTTCGACGATCTGTCGAAGCAGGCGGTCGCTTATCGCCAGATGTCGCTGCTGCTTCGCCGCCCGCCGGGCCGCGAAGCCTATCCCGGCGACGTGTTCTATCTCCACAGCCGCCTGCTCGAGCGCGCTGCCAAGATGTCCGACGCATTCGGCGGCGGCTCGCTGACCGCGCTGCCGATCATCGAAACCCAGGCGGGCGACGTTTCGGCGTACATACCGACCAACGTGATCTCGATCACCGACGGCCAGATATTCCTTGAAACCGATCTGTTCTTCGCCGGCATCCGGCCTGCGATCAATGTCGGCCTGTCGGTCAGCCGCGTCGGCTCGGCGGCACAGACCAAGGCGATGAAGAAGGTCGCAGGGTCGATCAAGCTCGAGCTCGCCCAGTATCGCGAGATGGCGGCGTTCGCGCAGTTCGGTTCGGACCTCGATGCCTCGACGCAAAAGCTGCTCAACCGCGGCGCACGGCTGACCGAGCTGCTCAAGCAGCCGCAGTTCCAGCCGATGCCGTTCGAGGAACAGGTGGTGTCGATCTTCGCGGGCACGCAAGGCTATCTCGATTCGATCCCGGCTGCGGACGTCGTTCGCTACGAACAGGCGATGCTGACCGAGATGCGTTCGAGCCACAGCGATGTGCTCGCCGCGATCCGCGACAGCAAGGATCTGAAGGACGATGTGCGCGACCGCCTGAAGGACGCGCTCGCCGCGTTCGCCAAGACGTTCGCTTGAATCCAGTGCGTTACCCCGGCGAAAGCCGGGGTCCAGGGCCGCAAGCACGCGGTCCGCAGCACAAGACCCCAGCTTTCGCTGGGGTGACGGGGTAGGAATAGCATGGCCTCTCTCAAGGCGCTGAAACTGCGGATCGGGTCGGTCAAATCGACCCAGAAGATCACCAAGGCGATGAAGATGGTCGCCGCCGCGAAGCTGCGCCGTGCGCAGGAAGCGGCTGAGGCCGGTCGCCCCTATGCCGAGCGGCTCGAAGCTGTCGTCGCGCGCCTCGCCGCCAAGGTCGCGGGCAGCGACAATGCGCCGCTGCTGCTGTCGGGCACCGGCAAGGACGATGTCCATCTGTTCGTCGTCGCGACCAGCGACAAGGGCCTCGCCGGCGCATTCAACAGCAACATCGCGCGGATGGCCCGCCGCCGCGCGCAGGAGCTGATCGCGCAGGGCAAGACGGTGAAGTTCTACACCATCGGTCGCAAGGGTCGCGCGGTGCTGAACCGCATGTTCCGCGACCAGATGGTGCATGGCATCGAGCCGGGCGACCTGGGCAAGCTCAAGTTCGACGATGCGCGCGGCTATGCCGATGATCTGATCGCGCGCTTCCAGGCGGGCGAGTTCGACGTCGCTCATCTGTTCTATGCCACGTTCAAGACGGTGCTGACGCAGGAGCCGACCGAGCTGCAACTGCTCCCGGTCGCGATCCCCGCTGCCAAGGCTGCTGCCGACAATGACGGCGGCGCGGTGATGGAATATGAGCCCGACGAGGAATCGATCCTCGCCGATCTGCTGCCGCGCGCGATCGCGATCCAGCTATATCGCGCGATCCGCGAAAATGCTGCCTCGGAACAGGGCAGCAAGATGACCGCGATGGACAATGCCACGCGCAACGCCGGCGACCTCATCAAGCGGCTGTCGATCGAATATAACCGCGCCCGCCAGGCAGCGATCACGACCGAACTGGTCGAGATCATCTCGGGTGCCGAGGCGCTTTGATGCGATCGGTACTCGTCCTTGTGTGCGCGGCGGTGCTGGCGGGGTGTAACACCCAGCCGGCGGAGCCGACCGTGCTTGAGAACGAGGCGCAGATTGCCGCGACCGCCGCCACGATGCGCGGTTGGGACCGGCTGTTCAACGTGCCGACCGAAACGATCGGTCGCGCCAACCAGTTCGGCTTCCGCGCGCCGGCTTATGCCGCCGACGGCCCGACCTTCCTGTCCGAAGGCGCACCGATCACGCTGTCGCAATCCGACGCGGCAAAGCCAAACACCGGCATTTTCGAGGCGGCTGGCACCACTTCACAGGCAATCGAGCGCGTGGCCTTCACGCTGCGCATCACCGATCCCGCCAACGCCGACACCGCCAAACAGCGCTTCACCGACATGATCAAGGCGTTCCTGTCGCAATATGATCTGCGGGACGACGAAGCGCTCGAGCCGATCGCCAGCGAAACCGCCTCCGACGCCGCGATCGCCGGGCAGCAAAGCTCGATCGCCATCGCCCCCGGTGACGGCGACACCCGTACCATCACCGTGACTTTTACTCGCCCGGCGACTATCACGCCGGACATTCAGCCAGCCCAAGGACAAGCAGATGGCAACCGTGCCTGAAATGATTCGCCCCACGACCGAGGGCATGACCAACAATGTCGGCCGCATCAGCCAGGTGATCGGCGCGGTCGTCGACGTGACGTTCGAGGATCAACTGCCCTCGATCCTGTCGGCGCTCGAAACCGATAATAACGGCAACCGTCTGGTGCTCGAAGTCGCGCAGCATCTGGGCGAAAACACCGTCCGCACGATCGCGATGGACGCGACCGAGGGTCTGACCCGCGGCCAGCGCGTCGTCGATACCGGCGCGCAGATCCGCGTGCCGGTCGGCCCCAAGACGCTTGGCCGCATCATGAATGTCATCGGCGAGCCGATCGACGAGCGCGGCCCGATCGGTCACGAAATGACCGCCCCGATCCACGCCAAGGCTCCCGACTTCGTCGACCAGTCGACCGAAGCCGCGATCCTGGTCACCGGCATCAAGGTCATCGACCTGCTCGCGCCCTATGCGCGCGGCGGCAAGATCGGCCTGTTCGGCGGTGCCGGCGTCGGCAAGACCGTGTTGATCCAGGAACTGATCAACAACATCGCCAAGGGGCATGGCGGCGTGTCGGTGTTCGCCGGCGTCGGCGAGCGTACCCGCGAGGGGAACGATCTGTACCATGAATTCCTCGACGCAGGCGTCATCGCCAAGGATGCCGATGGCAATCCGCAGTCCGAGGGTTCGAAGGTCGCGCTGGTATACGGCCAGATGAACGAGCCTCCCGGCGCCCGCGCCCGCGTCGCGCTGTCGGGTCTGACGATGGCCGAATATTTCCGCGACGTCGAAGGGCAGGACGTGCTGTTCTTCGTCGACAACATCTTCCGCTTCACCCAGGCGGGTTCGGAAGTGTCGGCGCTGCTCGGCCGCATTCCTTCGGCCGTGGGCTATCAGCCGACGCTGTCGACCGACATGGGCGCGCTGCAGGAGCGGATCACCTCGACCAACAAGGGGTCGATCACCTCGGTCCAGGCGATCTATGTGCCTGCCGACGATCTTACCGATCCTGCGCCTGCCACTTCGTTCGCGCATCTCGATGCCACGACCAACCTCAACCGCGCGATTTCGGAGCTGGGCATCTACCCGGCGGTCGATCCGCTCGATTCGGTCAGCCGCGTGCTCGAGCCGCGCATCGTGGGGCAGGAGCATTACGACACCGCCCGCGCGGTGCAGGTGACGCTGCAGAAGTATAAGTCGCTGCAGGACATCATCGCGATCCTGGGCATGGACGAGCTGTCGGAAGAAGATAAGCTGACCGTCAGCCGCGCGCGCAAGATCCAGCGCTTCCTCAGCCAGCCCTTCCACGTCGCCGAGGTCTTCACCGGCATCCCCGGCAAGTTCGTGCAGATCGAAGACACCGTCCGCAGCTTCAAGGCGGTGGTGAACGGCGAATATGATCACCTGCCCGAAAGCGCCTTCTACATGGTCGGCGGCATCGACGACGCGATCGCCAAGGCCGCCAAGATGGCCGAAGAAGCCTAAGCCTGATACCCCTCCCGCTTGCGGGAGGGGTTAGGGGAGGGCATGTTTCCGCCCGCCCCAAAGACACTCCCTCCCCCGACCCCTCCCGCAAGCGGGAGGGGGGAGATCCAGAAATGCCCCTGCACTTCGAACTCGTCACCCCCGACCGCCTCGTCCGCAACGAAGCGGTGTACATGGTCACTGTCCCAGGCACCGAGGGCGATTTCGGCGTGCTCGAAGGCCATGCGCCCTTCATGTCGACGATCCGCGACGGCGACCTGCTGGTGCAAAAGATCGCCGGCGGCGCGGCCGAGACGATCCGAATCGAAGGCGGCCTCGCCGAAGTCACCACCCGCGGCCTGACGATCCTCGCCGAAAAGGCGGCGTAACCCGCATCGCGCCGGCGGCGTGGGTGGCGGTCCGCCGCTCGCCTGCCGCCAAATGGTTAGGTAATTGTCAAACCTTGCAGTTTAGGCCGGTCGGGTAACCCCGAACGGGCAAGGGAATTGGCATGAGTGCATTCGGCCGGCGTAACGGCATGAGTGGTGGTTCGGGCGGCAGGCCAGCCTTTGGCGTAGCACGCCCGATGCAGGCACCCGGCGGCCATCGCGACCATGATTCGGCCGTTGGCGGCGATCAGTTTCCCCCGATCGAATCGATCCCGCTGCCCGGCAGCGCTTTTGAAGATGATATGGCCTCGGGCCTCAACGGCGATGCCATGCAGCGCCTGGCCGATCGTCAAGCCACCTCGGGCGATCAGGGCAGCAGCCGGGTCGAAGGCTTCGAGTCGTCGATCCACCGGATCAAGGAACAGGTGCTGCCCCGCCTGCTCGAACGGGTCGATCCCGAAGCCGCGGCAACGCTCACCAAGGACGAGCTTGCCGAGGAATTTCGCCCGATCATCGGCGAAGTGCTTGCCGAACTGAAGCTGACGCTCAACCGCCGCGAGCAATTCGCGCTCGAAAAAGTGCTGGTCGACGAACTGCTCGGCCTGGGGCCGCTTGAAGAACTGCTCGCCGATCCCGCGATCAGCGACATCATGGTCAACGGCCCCGAACAGACTTTTATCGAGCGGAAGGGCAAGCTCGAGCTCGCCAATATCCAGTTCCGCGACGAGGAGCATTTGTTCCAGATCGCCCAGCGAATCTGCAACTCGGTCGGGCGCCGGGTCGATCAGACCACCCCGCTCGCCGACGCTCGGCTCAAAGACGGCAGCCGCGTCAACGTGATCGTGCCGCCGCTGTCGCTGCGCGGCACCGCGATCTCGATTCGTAAATTCAGCGCCAAGCCGATCACGCTCGACATGATGGCGCAGGGCGGATCGATGTCGCAAAAGATGGCGACCGCATTGAAGATCGCCGGGGCCTGCCGCTTCAACGTCGTCATTTCGGGCGGCACCGGCTCGGGCAAGACGACGATGCTCAACGCGCTGTCCAAGATGATCGACCCCGGCGAGCGGGTGCTGACGATCGAGGACGCCGCCGAACTCCGCCTGCAACAGCCGCACTGGCTCCCGCTCGAAACCCGCCCGCCCAATCTGGAGGGCCAGGGTGAGATCACCATTCGCGACCTCGTGAAGAACGCGCTTCGTATGCGTCCCGACCGCATCATCCTGGGCGAAATTCGCGGCTCCGAATGTTTCGATCTGCTCGCTGCGATGAACACCGGCCATGACGGGTCGATGGCGACGCTTCACTCCAACTCCCCGCGCGAATGCTTGGCGCGCATGGAGAACATGGTGATGATGTCCGACATCAAGGTGCCAAAGGAAGCGATCAGCCGCCAGATCGCCGATTCGGTCGACCTGATCATCCAGGTGAAGCGCCTGCGCGACGGTTCTCGCCGCGTCACCAACATCACCGAGGTGATCGGCATGGAAGGCCCGGTGATCGTCACCCAGGAATTGTTCAAATTCGAATATATGGACGAGAGCGCCGACGGCAAAATCATCGGCGAATATCGCTCGATGGGGCTGCGGCCCTACACGCTGGAAAAGGCCAAGATGTTCGGCTTCGACCATGCGATGCTCGAGGCGTGCCTTTAACCTCCTTATCCCCTTTCCCGAAAGAGAGGGGGGATTGCGCGCTTCTTCCTAAAGCCATCGCTCGCTTGCGGGAGAGGGTTGCGTGAGGGCCTTCTTCTTGTACCTCCACATCGCTCAAAAACCCTCACCGCCGCGGCCAGGGGCCGCCCGCAAAAAAGGGAAAGCCCCCCGCCATTGCCAAAACGGGTATGGTGATCTACATAGGGATAGCTACAGTCGCAAATTGACGGTGAATGGTGCTTTGCGGCTCCTGTTTCCTTCTTTCCCTGCCCCTTAAGCGCCGGACGTCCCGGCAGTCGGGTCGCCCTACAAGAAAGAAAGGATGCACTTATGAGCATCACCGGAACCGTAAAGTTTTTCAACGCCGACAAGGGCTATGGCTTCATCACCCCTGATGGCGGTGGCCAGGACGCATTCGTCCACATCAGCGCAGTCGAGCGTGCGGGTTTTTCGACCCTGCGTGAGAATCAGCGCGTCAGCTATGAGCTCGAAGCCGGCAAGAGCGGCAAGTCGAGCGCAGTGAATCTCGAAGCAGCGAGCTGAACTGTCGCGGCGGGTGGCGCGGCCTTCGGGCTGCAGCCGCCCGCTGCACATGCTGCAAAAACCTACCCGCTTACGTGAAGGAACATCTCCCATGGCAAGCGAACCCAGCTATTACCGTGCCCAGGCAGCGCTTGCAGAAGCCGAAGCCGATGGCGCGATGCTCGACAATGTCCGCGATCGCCACATGCGATCAGCCCAGGCATTTAATCAAATGGCCGAGCGACAGGAAAAAGTCGCGGTCATGCGCGCCGCGCGCGAAGCCGCCAGCGGCTCGAACGCCCCCGGCGCTCCCTACCCCCAGGAAACTACCCTTGAATCGCATACCGACTGAATTTCGTTTCTCTTCGCTACCCACCGCTTGCCGGTCGATCCGTTCCCCGGCCGTTATCCGCGCCGCCGAATTACGCAGCCAAAGGGCAATTGCCCGCGCTGCAGCGATCGAAGTCCTCGGCTGATTTAACCCACCGGCGCAACCTTCCACCCTGTTCCTGCATTTCATTGTTCTACCCGGACAATAAAGGAATAGATGATGCGTGGACTTACACTGGCGACCGTCGCCGCAGCGACATTGGTCGCGGGCTGCGCAGGCGGCATGGGCGGCGGTCTTGGTGGCCTGGGCGGCTTTGGCGGCAATAACGGTTATGACTATAACCGTCCCGATCCGGCATATGGCGGCTATGAAGCCGACCGTTATTATCGCGAAAACCCCCGCGCACAGCCGCGCCGCCTGGGTGCCAACGATCGCGTCTATCGTGGTCGCGACAATCGCTATTATTGCCGCCGCAGCGACGGCACCACTGGCCTGATCATCGGCGGTCTTGCCGGCGGTACGCTGGGCAGCATCATCTCGCCGGGCGGTTCGTCGTTGCTGGGTGCCTTGCTTGGCGGGGCGGCTGGCGCAGCCGGTGGCCAGGCGCTGGATCGCAACAGCAATAATAACAACAACAACGTGCAGTGCCGCTGAGCCGGTAACCCGATCGGGCGGCGACCTCGCCGCCCGGTTGGCCTATGCGCGCTCGGTCGCTGCCGTCAGCAGGTCGGCAATCGCCTCGGCAGCCGCCTGCACCTCTTCCCAGGTCGCGGCAAAGCCATCGGCGTCGCCGAAATAGGGATCGATCACCCCCTGCCCTTCGCGCCCCGGCACATGATCGAGCAGCAGCGACAATCGCGCCCCACCGCCCGCCGGACGGATCTCGCGCAGGTCAGCCAAATTCTTGGCATCCAGCGCGACGACATGGTCATAATCGTCGAAATCGGCGGCCCTCACCTGCCGCGCGCGATAGCCCGAAATATCGATCCCGCGCGCCTTGGCCTCGGCACGTGCGCGCGGGTCGGGGGCACTGCCGACATGCCAATCGCCCGTGCCCGCCGAATTGACCCGTATCGCGATGCCGCGCGCCTCGGCCACTTGCCGCAGAGCCGCCTCGGCCAGCGGCGAGCGACAGATATTGCCAAGGCAAACGAACAGCACCGATGGTGCTGCCCGCGATACAGGTTCCCGGTTCATTCGGCGCGGAACACGCCGCAGGCGATCCGTCCGCCGCTATTACCCGAAGGATCGGTCTTCATGTCGTCAGGCCCGGCATGGATCATCATTGACGAGCCATCGCCTTCGAGCAGACCCGCCATCGTCGCGCCGGCCAGAATATAGGTCAGCTTGCCGCTGCCATCGCTGGCGACGTCCAGATTGGGCGCGTCGCCGACATGCGGGCCGGCAGGGTTCTGCATGCCGTGCTGCTTGCCGGTGGGGTTCCAATGGCCACCAGCGGTTTCGAACGCCGGCGCATCGCAGCGGCCAATGGTGTGAACATGCGCGCCATGCGGCCCCGGTGGCATCATCTTGCCATTTACCGTCAATTCCAGCCCGCCGGTGGTCTGCGTCGCGGTCGCGGTGCCGACCATCTGGCCATTGGCGGTGATCAACTGCGCCGTCGCGCCCGCGCCCTCACCGGCCGTGCCGCTGCTGGCGCCGTTCATCGCACAGCCGCCCAGCGCCAGCGCCAGCGCGCCCATTGCCGTCAACATCATGAATTTCATCATCGCGAATCTCCCTCGGTAAATCTGGATACCAGCCGAATGGCTGGGGCGAGTGCGGGTTCCCGCCCCGCCCCGCTCAACCCGTTCATGCGTCGTAGCGCGGCAGGCCCGGCAATATCTTGTCCATCGTGATCGGAAACTCGCGGACCCGAACGCCGCAGGCATTGTACACCGCATTGGCCACCGCCCCGCCGACGCCGCAAATGCCCAATTCGCCAACGCCCTTGGCCTTGATCGGCGAGGATTTGTCGTCGAGTTCGTCGAGGAACACCACGTCGATATCGGGAATATCGGCATGCACCGGCACATGATATTCGCCAAGGTCATGGTTGACGAAATAGCCGAAGCGCTTGTCGACCACGCATTCCTCCATCAGCGCCGCGCCGATGCCCATCGTCACCCCGCCAAGGCACTGGCTGCGCGCCGCAACCGGATTGATGATCCGCCCCGCCGCACATACCGACAGCGCCCGCCGCACCCGCACTTCGCCGGTGTGGATATTCACCCCCGCCTCGATGAAATGCGCGCCAAAGCCCGCCTGGGCATATTTCTCGGTCAGGTCGCCAAAGGTCGCCTCGCCTTCGGCCACCACGCCATCCGGCCCGGCAGCCTCGCCCAGCGATATGCTGCGCCCGCCGGCGATGATGTTGCCGCCTTCGAACACCACCTCGGCGCTGTTGAAGCCCGCCTTTTGCGCCAGCGCCGCGCGCAGATTCTCACAGGCATAATATAGCCCCGCCGCCGCCGAATTGGCGCCCCATGAGCCGCCCGACCCCGCCGATTTGGGGAAGTTGCTGTCGCCCAGCCGCACCTGCACCCGCTCGATCGGCAGGCCCATCATCTCGGCCCCCACCGCCGCCAGCACGGTATAGCTGCCGGTGCCGATATCGGTCATCTGCGTCTCGACGATCAGCATGCCGTCGCTGCCCATCCGCACCCGCGCGCCCGATGGCATCACCAGATTGTTGCGCAGCGCCGATGCGACGCCGATCCCGATCAGCCAGTCGCCGTCGCGCACTTGGCCCGGCTTGGCATTGCGCTGGTCCCAGCCGAACTTCTCGGCCCCGGTCCGGAGGCATTCGACCAGCATCCGAGTCGAAAATGGCCGCGACGGCCCGACAGAGGGATCATATTGCACATCATTGGCGATGCGGAACGCCACCGGGTCCATGCCGATCTTTTCGGCTAGCTCATCGACCGCGCTTTCGAGCGCCAACAGCCCCACCGCCTCCCCCGGCGCGCGCATCGCCGCGCCCCGCGGCAGGTCGAGCACCGACAATCGCGTCTCGATCAGCCGGTTCTCGCCGCCATACATCAGCTTGGTCTGTTCAGAGGCGTTTTCGGACGATTCGCCCGGCAAGTTGCCCGACCACGTCATATGCCCAACCGCAGTCAATTTGCCGTCGCCGTCCGCCGCCAGCCGCACCCGCTGGATCGTCGCGGGGCGATGGCTGGTGTGGTTGAAGATTTGCGGCCGGGTCAGCGCGACCTTGACCGGTCGTCCCAATTGCCGCGCCGCCAGCGCCGCCAGGATCGGATCGCTGTACAGATATAATTTCGACCCGAAACCCCCGCCGACATAGGGGGTGATCACCCGCACGTCGCTCTCAGGGATTTGCAGCGTGGCGGCGATGCCGCGCGTCGCCCAATGGACGATCTGGTGCGACGTCCGCACCGTCAATTTGTCGCCCTCCCACAAGGCGATCGACGCCTGCGGCTCCATCATCGCGTGCGATTCATCGGGGGTGGTATAGGTTTCGTCGACCTTGAACCTGGCCTTGGCAAAGGCACCGGCGAAATCGCCCTTGCGCACATCGGGGGCACCGCGCACCGGCTCGCCCTGATCCTTCACCTGCGCCAGCTCGAATGCGCCCTTGACCTGGGCATAGTCGATCCGCACCAGATTGGCCGCCGCGCGCGCCTGTTCAAAGGTTTCGGCGACCACGAACGCGACTGACTGGTCGAAATGCTTGATCTCCGGCCCCTGCAATTGCGGCACCGCGCCGCGCCCGCTGGTCGCCTGTTTGGGTACGTTCTGATAGGTCAGTACCAGCAGCACGCCCGGCGCAGCCTCTGCCTCGCGCACGTCGATCGCGGTGATCCGCCCCTTGGCGATGCCCGCACCGCGCATGACGCCATAGGCGACGTTCGGCCCGACATCGTGATATTCATAGGCATAGGTCGCACGCCCGGTGACCTTCAGGGGCCCTTCAACTCGGGTATGCGGCTGGCCGACCACCCGTTCCTGGTCGATCGGATTGATCCCTGCGGGGGTATCGAACTTCATGCCTGATGCTCCTGCGCGCGGGCCTCGGCAAGCGTGGCGGCGAGCGTTCGCTCGGCCAGCGGCAGCTTGAAGGCATTTTGGGATGTGGTCTTGGCCCCGGCAAAGGCGGCGGCGGCGATGTCGCGCGGAGTGTTGAGCGCTTCGGCAGCCTCGACGCGCCACGGCTTCGCGCCGATCCCGCCAAAGGCGATCCGGCGGCCATTTTCATGCTCGATCAGCGCCACCGACACGATGGCAAAGGCATAGGACGCGCGGTCGCGCACCTTGCGATACAGATGCCGCCCGCCCAGTGGCTTGGGCAATGTCACCGCGGTAATCAGCTCACCGGGCTTCAGCATCGTTTCGATATGCGGGCTGTTGCCCGGCAGCGTGTGGAAATCGGCGATCGGGATCGACCGCTCATTGCCGTCCGCGCCCAACGTCTCGATCACCGCATCTAGCGCGCGCATCGCCACCGCCATGTCGGAGGGGTGCTGCGCGATACATGCATCGCTCACCCCCATCACCGCCAGATTGCGGCTGAACCCGCCGATCGCGGCACAGCCCGATTCTGGCACCCGCTTGTTGCATGGCTTGGTGGTGTCGTAGAAATAGGGGCAGCGCGAACGTTGCAGCAGATTGCCCGCGGTCGTCGCCTTGTTGCGAAGCTGCGGCGACGCGCCCGACAGCAACGCGCGCGACAGCACCGCATAATCACTGCGGATTCGCGAATCGGCGGCAAGCGCGGTGTTGCGTACCAGCGCGCCGATCCGCACCCCGCCTGCATCGGTGCGCTCGATCCGGTCGAGCTTCAGCCGGTTGATGTCGATCAGCGTCGATGGCCGCTCAATGTCGAGCTTCATCAGGTCGAGCAAATTGGTGCCGCCCGCGATGAACTTGACGCCCGCGCCGGTCGCCCCCGCCGCTGCCTGTTTCGGCGCGGTCGCGCGGGTGTAGGTGAACGCCCTCATGCGCCCTGCCCCTGTACGTCACGGATCGCCGCAACGATGTTGGGATAGGCTGCACAGCGACAGATATTGCCGCTCATCCGCTCGCGCACCTCGCTATCGCTGAACGCCACCTTGTCGAGGTCGGCGGTCACATGGCTCGGGATACCGTCCTTGATCTCCTCGAGCATGCCCACCGCCGAGCAGATCTGCCCCGGCGTGCAATAGCCGCACTGGAAGCCGTCATGGACAATGAACGCCGCCTGCATCGGGTGCAGCTTGTCGGGGGTGCCAAGACCCTCGATCGTCGTCACCTCGTCGCCGTCATGCATGACGGCCAGCGTCAGGCAGCTATTGATCCGCTGCCCATCGACCAACACGGTGCAAGCGCCGCACTGCCCATGATCGCAACCCTTTTTGGTGCCGGTCAGCTGCATATGCTCACGCAGCGCGTCGAGCAGCGTGGTGCGCGGATCGAGCGTCAGGCGCTGCTTGCGGCCATTCACCGTCAGCATCGTCGCCACCGGCGTGATCGGTGTTGCCTTGATCGGCGAATCCTGCGCCACCAACGGTCCCGCTCCCATCACTGCGGCACCCGCCGCGCCACCCGCCAGCACACCGCGCCGCGTGACGCCGCCCATTTCCCGATCACCCTGCATCGCCATCCCCGCTCCATGCTTGACCTGCATCTACGCAGGTCGCCCCAATAGGCTCCGCTTGCGACTGGTTCGCACGTCGCCGCGCTTCAGCGAAGCCCGCCGCCCTGTTTCATCGCATCTTCCAACCGCAACAGGCTATCCCGGATTTCGGTCAGCAACTCGTGGCTCGAATCGATCGCCCCCGGCTGTTTTTCAAACGAGGTCAGCGCATCGCGCTGCGCCAATATCTGGTCGCGCACCTGCCGCGCATCGATCAGCCCGACCAGATCGGCGTCGGACTGTCCGGTGGCGGCATTGCTTTGGCCAGCGGTTTCGATCCGCAGCTGCAACAGCCCGAATGCCGACAACAGCGGGCCTTCGCGGATCGAAATGTCCTGGATTTTGTCGAGCGGGATCGTCAGCTCGCGGCGAAAGACCAGCCCTTTGCCGACGATCACGTTTCGCTCGGTCAGATCGCAGCGGAGCGCCGCATGATAGCGCCGTATCCATATCGGCCCGATCACCAGCCAGAACGGCAATAGCGGGATGCCGACGATCGTCAGCACCACCGCCATGGTCCAATAGGCGAGCATATAGATCCGCAACTTGGGGCTGAACGCCCCGTGCAGCAGGATGCGGGGTTCGGTTCGAGTCGTTGTGGCTTGGGTGGTCATGGCACGCATCGCCCGAAGCTGGATCAGCCTCGCCCAAAGCGCAAGCAAAGCATGCAGCCATGGTCGCCGCCCAGCAGCGGCCTGCCCGGCGCGGCCATATAGTGCTACCTTTCCCGCATTTCGGCCCTAAGCCTTGGGCCATGCGCCGCTACCAAAATCGGCATCGCCTGTTGGCGATTAGCCTCGCGATCCTGGCGGGCTTTGTCGACTCGCTGGGGTTTCTGAAGCTCGACGGCATGTTCGTGTCGTTCATGAGCGGCAATTCCACCCGGATCGCGGTCGGCTCGGCGACGTCGGTGCATGGCAGCCTGTTCGCCGGTGCCTTGATCGCCGCCTTCGTCGTCGGCGTGATGGCGGGGACCCTGGCGGCCTCCGGCGGGGGGCGATGGCGCAAACCCGCCGTGCTGGCGCTGGTTTGCGCGATCCTGCTTCTCGCCTGCCTTGCCGAATGGCTGGTCGCGGTGCCGGGCCTGGTCACCTTGCTGATGGCTGCGGCGATGGGGGCCGCCAATGCCGTGTTTCAGCGCGATAACGAAGTCAGCGTCGGCGTCACCTATATGACCGGCACGCTGGTAAAGGTCGGCCAGCATCTGGCGTTCGCCATCACCGGCGGCCCGCGCTTCGCCTGGCTGCCCTATCTGCTGTTGTGGTCGGGGCTGATCGTCGGCGCGATCGCTGGCGCGCTCGTCTATCCGCTGCTTGAACTCAAGGCGTTGTGGATCGCGGTCGCGGGCGCGCTGTCGCTCCTCCTCTGGTCGGCGCGGATGGGGCCGCTGCCAGCAACTCCCTGAGCCAGCGGTCGCAAGCCCCGCCGGGCTTACATCCGCATCGTTCCCGTCTCGATAAAGCGTTGGTGCCAGGAAAGCGCTTCGCCCGGCAGCGTCGGGGTCTGCTGGCCATAGGCACCCGATCGCGCGCGCTTGAAATAGTCCAGCAGCGCGGGCCGATAATCAGGATGCGCGCAATTCTCGATGATCACCGCCGCGCGCTGTTTGGGGCTGAGCCCGCGCAGATCGGCCAGCCCCTGTTCGGTCACCAGCACCTGCACGTCCTGGCTGATATGATCGACATGCGCCACCTGCGGCACGATCGCCGAAATCGCCCCGCGCTTGGCGGTCGAGGGGGTCATGAAGATCGAGACATAGGCGTTGCGCGCGAAATCGCCCGATCCGCCGATGCCGTTCTGGATTCGCGATCCCATGATGTGCGTCGAATTGACGTTGCCATAGATGTCGGCCTCGAGCAGCCCGTTCATCGCCAGGCAGCCCAGCCGCCGGATCAGCTCGGGATGGTTGCTGATCTCCTGCGGGCGCAGGATCATCCGGTCGCGATACGCCCCCAGATCGGCGTTGAGCCGCGCCGCCGCCTCGGGGCTCAGTGAAAAGGCGGTCGCCGATGCCATCCGCAGCTTTCCCGAATCGAGCAGGTCGAGCATCCCGTCCTGGATCACTTCGGTATACGACGTCATGTCGTCGAACGGTCCGGTGACCAACCCGCTCAGCACCGCATTGGCGATATTGCCCACCCCCGATTGCAGCGGCAGCAGCGATGCTGGCAATCGCCCGCGCGCCACTTCGTGTGCGAAGAACTCGATCAGATGCCCGGCAATCGCATGCGCGGCGGCATCAGGCGCGGCAAAGGGCAAATTGCGGTCGGGGGCTTCGGTCTCGACGATCGCAACGATCTTTCCAGAATCGACGCGGAAATAGGCCTCGCCGATCCGGTCGTCGGGGCGGATCAGCGGGATCGGCACGCGATGCGGCGGCAGCGCGGTGCCGTAATAAATGTCGTGCATCCCCTCCAACGCGGGGTTCTGCCAGCGATTGACCTCGAGGATGATCTGCCCGGCGCGGTCGAGCCAGGTCTTGTTGTTGCCGATCGACGATGACGGGATCAGCGAGCCGTCGGCGCGAATGCCCGAAATCTCGATCACCGCGGTGTCGAGCGGCCCCAGAAACCCCTGCCACGCCATCGGCGCGACCTGGCTGAGGTGCATGTCGAAATAGTCCATCTCGCCGCGATTGATCTTCTCGCGCGCGATCGGGTCCGAATTATAGGGTAGCCGAAATTCGATGCCATCCGCCTTGGCCAGCGCGCCGTCGAGTTCGGGGCCGGTCGATGCGCCGGTCCACACCCGGATCTGGAACGGATTGCCCCTGGCATGTTCGGCCTCGATCCGCGCCGCCAGCGCCAGCGGCACCGCCTTGGGATAGCCTGATCCGGTAAAGCCGCTCAGCCCGACGGTGCTGCCCGGCGCGATGAACTGGGCGGCGGCATCGGCGCTCATCACCCGGTCGCGCAAGGCTTGGCTGGCAATTCGATTCATGCGTTTTCCCCATAGTCTTTAGCGATCCGACGGTTGCCGCGGATCGCCGCAAGCCGCTGATGATCGACTTCCCCCGGCCTAGTACCGTATCTACCCGTTGTGGTGAAAACGTCTAAGGCCACAATCTGTGGTGGTCGAAGCGCGATTTTTCGCTGAGCCGCCGAAGTTTGCAGTGGCGAGTGGCAGCCATTTGGTTTAAGCATCATGACTCGCCACAAGGGCAAGGGGCAATGCGCGCCCGACCCCCCAGAGCATGGTTTTCACGCAAGGCGAAAGGGGTGTCGATGTTAGTAACAGCTACCCATACGCCTCGCCGATTCAGCACCGCACCCGCCGTCCAGCGGCGGGCGCAGCACTTGAACCGCAATCCCAAATCAATCGTCGGCGGCGTCGCCGGTTTCTTCTTCCTCGAAGCGAAGCACGTTCGCCGCAGTCGCGCTCAGGCGAACCGCGTCGCCCTCGATTTCGGCGACCAAACCGCCCGACAGATAATGGTGATGCCCCGCATGCGCGCCGTCACCCGAATCGCCCTTGGTCAACTTTATTCGATCACCTTCGACCCGGTCGACGGTGCCGACATGGACGCCGTCGGCGCCGATGACTTCCATATGCTCGCGAATGTTGCTCAGATCGGCCATGGTCATTCTCCTGTGGTGACCTCGGCAAAACGCACGTGCGGGCTTTTGGCCGCATGAGCCTGTCGATCGCGATCATGTATGCTGTCGCAAGCATCGCTGCGATTACCGGCCTGTCGCTGTTGCTGGCGCTTCGCCGCCCGTCGGGACCGGCGCGGGTCTATGTCTTTCGCATGTGCGGCATCATGGCGCTGGCGCTCGGTGTCGTCCTGGCGATGTCGGCCACCGCGCTGTGGCGAACCGAACAAGCTGCTTGAACCCTTTTTTGATATAACGCCTGAAGGACTGCCTCTCCATGTCACTCACCGAAGCCCGCAAGCAGTATAAGCCCTTCGAATACCCCTGGGCGTTCGATTTCTGGAAGCGCCAGCAGCAGCTCCACTGGCTGCCCGAGGAAGTGCCCTTGGGCGAGGATTGCCGCGATTGGGCGCAAAAGCTGTCCGATCACGAGCGCAACCTGCTGACCCAGATCTTCCGTTTCTTCACCCAGGCCGATGTCGAGGTGCAGGATTGCTATCACGAGAAGTACGGCAGCGTCTTCAAGCCGACCGAGATCAAGATGATGCTGACCGCGTTCAGCAACATGGAGACGGTCCACATCGCCGCCTACAGCCATTTGCTCGACACCATCGGCATGCCCGAGAGCGAATATGGCGCCTTCCTCGATTATGCCGAGATGAAGGACAAGCATGATTTCATGCAGAAGTTCACCGTCGACAATGACGAAGACATCGCGCGCACGCTGGCGATGTTCGGCGGCTTTACCGAGGGGGTTCAGCTATTCGCCTCGTTCGCGATGCTGATGAACTTCCCGCGCTTCAACAAGATGAAGGGCATGGGCCAGATCGTCACCTGGTCGATCCGCGACGAATCGCTGCATTGCGAAGGCATTATCAAGCTGTTCCACGCCTTCACCCAGGAGCGCGGCTGCCTGACGCGCGCGGTCAAGGACGACATCGCCGATGTCTGCCAGACCACGATCCGGCTAGAGGATGCGTTCATCGACCTCGCCTTCGAAATGGGGCCGGTCAACGGGATGACCGCCAAGGAGATCAAGAAGTATATCCGCTACATCGCCGATTGGCGGATGAACCAGCTCGGCCTCAAGCCGATCTACATGATCGACGAACATCCGCTGCCGTGGCTCGCGCCGCTGCTCAACGGCGTCGAGCATGCCAATTTCTTCGAAACCCGCTCGACCGAATATTCGAAGGGCGCGACCAAGGGCAATTGGAACGACGTCTGGGGCAGCTTCGACAAGCGCCAGTCGGCCAAGAAGGGCCTGACCGTCGCCAATGAGGATGAAGGCAGCGACATGTTCGCCAATGCCGGCGTCGCCGCGGAGTAACAGCGCCACCCGGCAGCAGATTTTCGTCCCCCGCGAGGGAACGGCTAGCGCGCTGCTTGGTTAATATATCGACGACCAGGGTCCCCCCGCTTCTGGTCGCAATACGAATCGTTGCACTACGGGTTGCGCGATTTTTGCAAAACTGTCTGCGTCGTTCCTCCCCCGGACGACGCCGATATTATGTCGGACGCATGCTAATTGGATGTACCGGTGATTTCCGGGCTGTCGCAATTGCCCCCGCTTGTGGCATCGCTATGGCCATGACCACGCTCCGCCCCTTCCACCTCGCCTTTCCCGTCCATGATCTTGCCGCCGCGCGCGCATTTTATCGCGGCGCACTTGGCTGTGCCGAGGGGCGGTCGAGCGATCACTGGATCGATTTCGATTTTGCCGGCCACCAGATCGTCGCGCATCTCTCGCCCGACGTGCGCGCCGCCGAAGTCACCAACCCGGTCGACGGCCATGACGTCCCCGTCCCGCATTTCGGCATCGTGCTGACGATGGCGGACTGGCAGGCGCTGGCCGATCGGGTGGCTGCGGCGGGCATCGCCTTTGGCATCGCGCCGCATATCCGCTTTCAGGGGCAGCCGGGCGAACAGGCGACGATGTTCTTTCGCGACCCCAGCGGCAACGCATTGGAGTTCAAGGCGTTTGCCAATGACGCCATGTTGTTCGCCCGCTAAGCGGTTTGCCCAGTAAAAGGCCCTGATTCATGCCCGAACCCGTCACCGTCGACATTCCCCATTCGCTCACCAACGCCGATGTCCGCGCCAAGATGGATGGCGGCATCACCAAGCTGGCAGGCATGTTCCCCGGTGGATCGGTGGTCGATCACCGCTGGGAAGACGATCAAACGATGCGCTTCACCGTTTCGGCGCTTGGCCAGCAAGTCGCCAGCCGGGTCGAACTGCTCGAAGGCCGGGTGCGCGCCACCATCGACCTGCCACCGATGCTGGCGCTGTTCGCCGACAAAATCCGCTCGAAACTGGCAAAGGACGGCCCCGGCCTGCTGAAATAGCGCCGCTGGGCCGCCTAGGCACGGCGGATCAGCGCTTGGCCGATTGCCCCGCCGGGCTTACCCGCCAGATCACATTGCCGACATCGTCCGCCACCAGCAGCGCGCCGGTGCGATCGCCGATCACCCCCACCGGGCGACCGCGCGCCTGATCGTGTTCATTGAGGAACCCGGTCAGCACATCGACCGGCTTGCTGCCCGCCACCGGATAGCCATTGGCCCCGAACGGCACGAACACGACCTTATATCCCGCCGGCGGCTCACGATTCCATGATCCGTGCTGGCCGATGAACGCGCCTTGCGCGAAACGCCGCCCAAGCTGCACTTCGTCGGCAAAGGCCAGCCCCAGCGATGCGGTATGCGCCCCCAGCGCATAATCGGGCCGCCTTGTATATTCGCGAAGGTCCGGCCGCCCCGGCGACACCCGCGTGTCGGTATAGCCGCCCCAATAGCTGTACGGCCAACCATAAAAGCCGCCGAATTCGACCTGCGTCAAATAATCGGGCGGCAGATCCGATCCCAGCATGTCGCGCTCGTTCACCACCGTCCACAGCGCCTCAGTCACCGGATTGATCGCCATCCCCACCGGGTTGCGAAGCCCGCCGGCCTGGATGCGGAAACTCTTGGTCTTGGGGTCGACCTCCAAGATCACCGCGCGGTTCTTCTCGGCTGCCAGACCGTTTTCGGCGATATTGCTGGCCGATCCGACCGAAACGAACAGCTTTTCGCCATCGGCACTCGCGATCACGTTGCGTGCCCAGTGATTGCCGCCGCCGGGCAGGTCGATCACCTTTTCCGGGGCCACGTCGATCTTGGTCTGCCCCATGCGGAAGGGGAAGCGCACCAGCGCGTCGGTATTGGCGACGTACAGCCAGTCGCCCTGCACCACCATGCCGAACGGCGAATTTAGCCCGGTAAGCAGCACCGAACGCTGCTCGGCCACGCCGTCGCGATCCGCATCGCGAAGCAGCGTGATCCGGTTGGCCGATGGCACCCCCGCTCCAGCGCTTCGCATCAGGAAGTTCATCACCGCGCCGGTAATGCCCCCGCCCTCGCGCGGCGGCGAATTGGTTTCGGCCACCAGCACATCGCCATTGTCGAGCCGAACCATCCAGCGCGGATGATCGAGCCCGCTGGCAAAGGCATTCACCGTCAGGCCAGCCGCCGGCACCGGCTTGCCGCCCTCCCAGCCGACCGGCTTGGCGATGCCGATCGTCGGGAAAGTCTGCTCGCGCGGCGCGCTGATCTGCGGCGCGGTGCCCATCACCGCATCGTTGGGCAGTTGCGCGACGTCGGGCCGCAGGAACAGGAACCACAGCCCAACGGCAAGGACGACCAGCACCCCAAGGGCGATCAGCAGTTTTTTACGCATCGCGTTCAAATAGGCGCAGGGCGAATAAGCGCCAAGCTGAAAAGTCCCGGCGCTATTCGTCCCTGGCGCTACTCGTCGTCGATCACCGCGCCCACCGGCGGATGCAGCCGCAGCTTGCTCACCCTGCGCGAATCGGCCTCGACGATCTCGAGCGTCCAGCCGCTGTCGTGGCGCAGGGTTTCGCCCGCCGCCGGCACATGCCCCGCCAGCACAAAGGCAAGCCCGCCCAGCGTCTCGATATCCTCCTCGACCTCGCCCAGCCGCGGGTCGATCAGCTTGGCGACTTCCTCCAGTTCGGCGCGCGCATCGGCTTCCCATGCGCCGCCCTCGATCGGCTCGAGCAGCGCGTGCGGCGCATCGTCATGCTCGTCCTCGATCTCGCCGACGATCTCCTCGATCAAATCCTCGATCGTGATCAGCCCCTCGGTGCCCGAATATTCATCGAGCACCACCGCCAGATGCGTGCGGCTCGACTGCATCTGCAGCAACAGGTCGATCGCCCCCATCGATTGCGGCACAAACAAGGGCTGGCGCAGCAGTTCGGCCAGCGTCGCGGGCGGCGCGGCGCCGGTTGCCAGAATGTTGAACACATCCTTGATATGCACCATCCCGATCACCTGATCGAGATGCTCGCGATACACCAGCAGCCGGCTATGCCCCTCGACCGCGAAACACTGGACCAGATCGGCAAAGGCGATCTTTTCCTCGACCGCGACGATGTCGGCACGCGGCACCCCGCAATCGCCGGCATCGCGCTCGCCGAAATGCAACAGGTTGCGCACCATCTGCCGCTCCACCGGCGACAGATCGCCCGAAATCGGCTTTTCGGCCTCATCCTCGTGCGCGGTTATGACTTCCTCGATCCGCTCGCGCAGCGTCTCGTGATTCTCGTCGCCGAACAGAAAGGCGCGCAGTCCGCGCCAAAGTCCGCTTGCGTCGCCACGACCGTCGCCGGTCGCGGCGCTGCTACTGGAACCTTCTTGCATGGTCGGTCTTCAATCCTCCGTGACGGGATAGGGGTCGTGCAAGCCGAGTTGGTCGAGTGCCAGGCGTTCGATCGCCTCCATCCCGTCCGCCTCGGCATCGTTTTGATGATCATAGCCTAGCAAATGCAGGCAGCCATGAACAATCAGATGCGTCGCATGATCGGCAACTGATATTTCGCGCTCCGCCGCCTCGGCAGCGCATACGCCATATGCCAGCACGATATCGCCCAGCAGCACTTCGCCATCGTCGCTATTCTGCGTGACGGTATCGAGCAGATCGGGCTGGATCATCGGGAAGGACAGCACGTTGGTCGGCTTGTCCTTCTCGCGATATTGCCGGTTGAGCATGTGGACCTCGTCGTCCGACGTCAGCCGAATCGCAATCTCGATCACCGCAGCCTCGCCCGCCCAATCCGCCTGCGGCGTCCGCGCGATGGCAGCGGCAATCGCCCGCTCGGCCAGCGCCTCCCAATCGGTATCGCTGCCCCAATCGGGCTCGGCATGCACCGCGACGTCAAGCATCAGGCGAGATCGGTCTGGGCAAAGTCATTCCCTTTATACAGCAGCCGCGCATCATTGGTCGTGGCACAGGCATAAGCGAAACAATCCCCCATGTTGAGGCGTGCCGGGTGCTGGCCCTTGCCATAGCGACTATAGGCATCGAGCGCGATGTCACCCTCATGCTTGCCGATATCTACGATCCGTACCCCTCGAGCGAGCAAGAAAGCATCGAGTTCGAAGCGCGCGCGATCGATGGTATAAGCATGCGATCGGCGCAACGCGGTCACCGCCTCCCAGCATGCTACCGGCGAAGTGATACGCTGGTCATGGGCATCAAGGCGGTCGGCTAGCAGCTCGAACCCCGGTTCCACCGCGATCATCGCGACCAATGCCGATGCGTCGATCAAGATCGTCATGCGTCCGGCACATCCTCCTCACCCGACAGCCAATCAAAGAAGGCCTTGTCGGCTTTCAGCCCGGTGGGCGGCGGCAGCGGATTGTCGCGGCGGAAATTCATGAGCCATTCGACCGTCGATTGCGGCACTTGCTCAGGCCCGAGTTCGGCTTCGACCTTTTGCAGCGCCGATCGCACGGCTTCGGTTTTGCTGATACCCATTCTAGCTGCGACACGCGCCGCCAACGCCGCAGTCTCGCCATCCTTGATGTACAACGAAGCCATTATCGCCTCCTGGGATATCCCGAATATAGCTCAGGATATCCCCACCATCAAGCCTCCTGCCCCTCATAGGCATCGACGATCCGCCCGACGATCGGGTGGCGCACCACATCGGCGCTGGTGAAGCGGACGATCGACAGGCCATCGACCCCTTCGAGCCGCCCGACCGCGTCGTTCAGTCCCGATGCGTTCATGCCACCGGGCAAATCGGTCTGGCGCGGATCGCCGCACACCACCATCCGGCTGTTCTGGCCAAAGCGCGTCAGGAACATCTTCATCTGCGCCGGCGTCGTATTCTGCGCTTCGTCCAGGATCACAAAGGCGTCGGCCAGCGTGCGCCCGCGCATGAAGGCGATCGGTGCGATCTCGATCTCGCCGCTCGCGATCCGCCGCTCAACCTGTTCGGCGGGCAGACAGTCGTTGAGCGCATCGTACAGGGGCCGCAGATACGGATCGACCTTGTCCTTCATGTCGCCGGGCAGGAACCCCAGTTTCTCGCCCGCCTCGACCGCAGGGCGCGACAGGATCAGCCGCTGGACACTGCCGCTGATCAATTGCGCCACGGCCTGCGCCACCGCGATATAGGTCTTGCCCGTCCCCGCCGGCCCCAGCGCGAAGATGATGTCGTTCGAGACGAGCTGGCTCATATAATAGGTTTGCGCGGCCGATCGCGGCACGATCGTCTTCTTGCGCGTCCGGATCATGATCGGCGGCGGGGCCGATGGATCGCGGCGAATGATGCCGTCGAGCGTCGGCTCGCTCGCCATCGCGATCACCGCATCGACCAGCCCGGGATCGACCGCCTCCCCCTGCAACAATCGCGCATGCAGCGACTGCAAGGCATCGCGCGCCAGCGCCACCGCCTCGGCACTCCCCTCCAGCACCACCCGATCACCGCGCGCGGTGATATACACCCCCAGCCGGTTTTCTAGCGCCACCAGATTGGTGTCATATTCGCCGAACAATTGCGGCAGCAATTCGGGCCGGTCGAACGTCAGCTCGATACGCGACTTGTCGCCCGCGCGGGCGGGGACTGGCTTACGGCTCATGCAATCCTTTCGGGGGTAGCAAAAACGGCTAAGTGGCGATGCGCGAACGCGATATCAACAAGCCGCGATCGCCGCGCATTCGGGCAGCACGAACCAGAAACGGCGTGAAGGAAAGGCTGCATCGCCGTCGGATCGTGACAGACCACGCCAGCCAAGAACAGGGGAAAGTTTCCCGCAAAGCCAAGCCGGTCCGCCCCATCGTCACCCCGGACCACCCCCATCGTCACCCCGGACTCGATCCGGGGTCCACGCAATCTCTTGGCAACGCGCCCCCAGCCTTCGGACGGACCAACCTCAGGCCGCCAGCCGAGCCCGCTCCTCCCCCGCCAGCGAATTGGGATCCGCCCGCACAATATCCACCTCGACCAGATCGCCCACCCCGGCATCGGTGATCAGATGCACCGATTGCAGCCAGGGCGACTTGCCGAGCATTTGCCCCGGCAGCTTGCCCTTGCGGTCAATCAGCACGCTGCACCGCGCGCCCAGTGTCGCGGCATTGAACGCCGCCTGGTCGCGATTGATCGCCGCCTGTAGCCGTTGCAACCGTTCGTCCATCACTTCGGCCGGCACCGCGCCTGCCATGTCTGCGGCGGGCGTCCCCGGACGCGGCGAATATTTGAAGCTGAACGCCTGGGCATAGCCCACCGCCTCGACCAGCTTGAGCGTCTCGGCGAACTCGGCCTCGGTTTCGCCGGGAAAGCCGACGATGAAATCGCCCGACAGCGCGATGTCGGGCCGCACCGCGCGCACCTTGTCGAGCAGCCGCAAATAGCCATCGGCGGTGTGCGCGCGGTTCATCGCCTTGAGTACCCGGTCGCTGCCGGCTTGCACCGGCAAATGCAGGAACGGCATCAGTTTCTCGATATCGCGATGCGCGTCGATCAACCCCTGTGTCATGTCGTTGGGGTGGCTGGTCATATAGCGGATCCGCGCCAGCCCCGGCAGCGCATCGAGCGCAGCGATCAGCAGCTCAAGGCCCCGCCCATCCGCATCGCGCCAGCCATTGACGTTCTGCCCCAGCAAGGTGATCTCGCGCGCCCCGGCATCGACCAGCGCGCGCGCCTCCTCGACAATCGCCGCGAAGGGCCGGCTCACCTCGGCCCCGCGCGTGTAGGGCACCACGCAATAGGTGCAGAATTTGTCGCAGCCTTCCTGCACCGTCAGGAACGCGCTCGGCCCCACCCGCCGCCGCGCCGGCAGCGCGCCGAACTTGCTGGCGATCGGCATGTCGGTGTCGAGCGCTGGCGTCCCCGCCGCCGCCTTGGCGACCAGCGCGGGCAAATTATGATAGGCTTGCGGCCCCACCACCACGTCGACCTTGGCACGGCGGACAATCTCGGCCCCTTCGGCCTGCGCGACGCATCCCGCCACCGCGATCATCGGCTCGCGCCCCAGCGCGCGCGCATCCTTTCGCAGCCGGCCAATGTCCGAATAGACCCGATCGGTCGCCTTTTCGCGAATGTGGCAGGTGTTGAGCACCACCAGATCGGCGGCGCTCGCATCGTCGGTCGCGGTCATCCCCTGCGCGGTCATCAGCTCGCCCATCCGCTCGCCGTCATAGACGTTCATCTGGCAGCCGAAGGATTTGACGTGGAAGGTGCGCGGGGAAGTCATGGGCGGGCCTGTAACAGCTATGGCGACGGAACGGGAGAGCCGTCCTTCTCCCGTCCTTTTCCAGGAAGGGGAGCGCGTTCTAGCCCGCCCCCAGCGCCTCATGCCCGGCGAACGGCCGCAGCGGTTCGCCCAGCACCCCCTCCAGCGCCCCGGTCAACAGGCGGCGGCTTTCGGCGGCGATCGCCTTGCGCCCCGCAATCGCGCTCGGGCAAAATGGCTCGAGGAAATGCACCCGCACCGGGAAGCTCCCCGCCCGGCTCAGCACCCGGATCGCATTGTCGCGCCCGCTTTCGGCACCAATCCACGCGATCTCCTCGCCAACCGCGCCGAAATCCATCAGCACCGGCTGCACCCGCACCCCTGGCGGCGGCGGTTCGAGCACCTTGAGCATCGGCGTCTTGAACGGCAGCAGCGATCGGCCATCGGTGGTCGTCCCTTCGGGAAACACCGTGATCGCCCAGTTTTCGGCAATCGCATCGCGCAACTGGTTGATCTGCGCGGCCACCCCCAGCCGGTCTTCGCGGCTGACGAACACCGTGTTGTTGAGCGTCGAGAGCCAGCCGACGATCGGCGCAGTGCCGATCTCGCGCTTGGCAACGAACGCCGATCCGCTGGTGCCGCCGATCGCCAATATGTCGATCCACGACACATGGTTCGATACGTAAAAGACGTTGTGCTTGAGCGGGGTGCCGACACGCGACACCCGCGCGCCGCTGATCCGCCCGACACTGCCAAGGAAAATGCGCGGCCAGGGCGAATGCAACCGAAACAGCCGCCACAGATAATGCAGCGGCACCGTCACCAGCGCCGCCAGCACCATCATCGCCACTCTCGACCACAGCCGCGTCCAGCCGATCAGGCTCACGCGCGGCGGACGCCCCGCCGCTGCTTCGCGCCGCGCGTCGATCAGCTCAACCACCGCAGCTTCAGCCGTTGCGCTCGAGCGAGACCCCGTACAATTCCATGCGGTGATCGACCAGCCGGAAGCCCAATCGCTCGGCAATCTGCTTTTGCAGCAGTTCGAGTTCGGGATCGACGAACTCGATCACGCGCCCGCTCTCGACGTCGATCAGATGGTCGTGATGCGCCTCGGGTGCCGGTTCATAACGCGCACGGCCATCGCCGAAATCATGGCGGTCTAGGATACCCGCCTCCTCGAACAGCCGCACCGTGCGATAGACGGTAGCGATCGAGATGCCGGGATCGATCGCCGAAGCGCGAAAATATACTTTTTCGACATCGGGATGGTCATCGGCTTCGGACAGCACCCGTGCGATCACGCGGCGTTGTTCGGTGATGCGCAGGCCCTTTTCGTGGCACAGGGCTTCGAGATCTATCTTGCGAGGCATGTCAGCGATGTAATCGCAACCGGGGCGGGAGGGAAGAGCGCGCAGGCCGCAAACGACTCGCAACGCAAAAGGCCCGGAGCATTTGCCCCGGGCCTTTCAAACCTTGCTCAGGCACGTAGGTGCCGGACGCAGCGGTCAGACGCGCTTGCGACGCTTGGTGCCCAGGCCGATCTTCTTGGCCAGCGTCCGGCGCTGCTCGGCGTAATTCGGCGCGACCATCGGATAGTCGGCAGCCAGGTTCCACTTGGCGCGGTACTGCTCGGGGGTCATCTGATAATGCGTCATCAGATGGCGCTTGAGCATTTTCAGCTTCTTGCCGTCTTCGAGGCAGACGATAAAGTCTGGCTTGATCGAAGCGCGCACCGAAACCGCAGGCTCCTGCTTCACTTCGGGCTCAACCACGGGGTCGCCCAATCCCGCCAGCGCGCCATGAACATTGGCAATCAGTGTGGGGATGTCCGACACTGCGACACTGTTGTTGCTGACGTGCGCGGCGACGATGTCGGCAGTCAAGGTGATCAGCGTTTCCTGCAATTCCATTTGCGTATCCATTTTCGTCCTTTGACCCAAGAAAAAGCGCCCGTTTCGGGTTCGCCGGTGCATCGAGCCCTATCGGATCCGACGACCAAAGCACAAGCATCAATCAACCTTAACGTCAATTATTATCGAAAGATCGAAGGAAACTATGCGCGTCATGGCTACGTCCATCATGCCCACGATAGTAATCGCGACGTTCGCCTACTTTAATAAAACCCTCACGAAGATAAAGATTTACCGCCGGATTGGTCGCGCGCACTTCGAGGTGAATCTTGCTCGCACCGCGCGTTTGCGCATCACGCATCGTTGCACGCAACAATCGTCCGCCAACGCCGCACCGGCGTAATTGGGGGGCAGTCGCCAGCAATAGTAATTCTGCTTCGTCCAACGTGATTCGCGCCAGCGAAAAGCCTGCGGGTACGCCGTCTATACTGGCCAGCGTCAGCCACACGCCAGGCAACGACAAGATGCCCAGGCACTGGCCAGCGGTCCATGCTTCGCCGAAAGCGGGATCGAATGCATCGGCCATCAGCGCGGCGATCAATCCCATATCGCCCGGCCCGCCAGGGCGAAGGTCGAGCGCGTTGAACACCGTGCTCACCGCGCGCGCGCCGCCCGCTCGGCGGCGGGAATGGCGTCGGGCGCGCGGCCATAGATCGGGGTCGGGGCAAGCTGGGTATGCTCGGCGGGCAGCCACCGTGCCGCCGCCGCCTCGGGCAGCGCCAGCGCATGCGGCAGGTCGGGCGCAAGCGCCATCAGCCGCCGCGCCCCATCGCCGATCACATAATGCCTCCCCACCGCCGCCAGCGCGGCTTCGGGGGTCAGCGACGCAAACGGCCCGATCGCGGCAAACGGCGTCGCGGCGAAGCATTGGACGAACACCTCGCCATGCCCGCCCTCCATCACCACCGCCAGCGTCTCGCGCGTGCGATCGGCGGCGAAACCGGCAGCGGCGATCACCGCCGGCGCGCTATACCCCGCAACCGGCACGCCCCAGCCCAGCCCCAGCCCGCGCGCGGCGGCGATGCCGACGCGGATGCCGGTAAAGCTGCCCGGCCCGCAATCGACCAGGATCGCGTCGATCGCGGTATCGCCCACCACCTCGCCGATCATCGGCACCAGCCGCTCGGCATGGCCGCGCCCGACCACCTCATGGCGCGACGCCAATACCGCGCCCGCCTCCAATAATGCGACCGAACAGGCGGCGGTTGCGGTTTCGATGACCAGGATGGGCAACAGTCGGGCCGATACTGCGATCAGGCGATGCGGTTGAAGACGTCGAATTCGGGCCGGGGGCTGCGGTCGAAGATCGACGAAGGATCGCCCTTGCCCAGCGTCGCGATGAAATTGACCTTCACCTTGGGCTGGTCGGCAAAGAATGCCGCATTCACCTTGTCGGCGTTGAAGCCAGACATCGGCCCGCTATCCCATCCCAGCGCCCGCGCCGCGATGATCAGATATGCCCCCTGCAACGATCCGTTGCGAAGCGCGCTCAGCTTGCGCGCTTCGGGATCGCCGGCAAACCACGCCTTGGCGTCGGTATGCGGGAACAGCCAGGGAAGCTGTTCGTGGAAATCCTCGTCCATGCCGATCACTACCGCAGCGGGGGCCTTGCGGATCTTGTCGGCATTGCCCTCGCTCGCGCAGCCCGCCAGCGTATCGCGCGATGCCTGGTCCAGGCACCACACAAAGCGCGAAGGCTGCTGGTTGGCCGAGGTCGGCCCCATCTTCACCAGGTCGTAAATCGCGCGGGCATCGCCTTGGGTAAACGGCGCGTCGGTAAAGCCGTTATAGGTGCGCGCAGCGCGAAAGATCGTATCCAGCGCTGCGTCGTCCAGCATTCCGGCCATCATATTTCCTTTGAACAGTTCTTTTCAGACCGCGCGCACTTCGGTCACTTCGGGAACATAATATTTGAGCAACTGCTCGATCCCGTTCTTGAGCGTTGCCGACGAGGATGGGCATCCCGAACAGGCACCCTGCATCTGCAGATACACCTTGCCCTCGCTGAAGCCGCGATAGACGATATCACCGCCGTCATTGGCCACCGCCGGGCGCACCCGCGTTTCGATCAGGTCACGGATTTGCGCGACGATGTCGGCATCCTCGGGATTGTCGCCGAAATCACCGCTGTCGGCGGGCACCGCGATGTCGCCGGCACTGCCCGCGCGGAACAGCGGCATGTCGCCGGCAAAATGATCGAGCAGGATCGCCAGCACATCGGGCTTCAGCCCCGGCCAATCGACGCCGGGTGCGGCGGTAACCGACACGAAGTCCGATCCGAAGAACACGCCCGTAACATCGCCCAGGTCGAACAGCGCCTGCGCCAGCGGCGATGCTTCGGCATCCTCGGGATCGGCGAAGTCGCGCGTGCCCGACGGCATCACCGTCCGCCCCGGCAAGAACTTCAGCGTGGCGGGATTGGGGGTGGTTTCGGTTTCGATCAACATGCATGGCATGTGGCGGGCGCAAGGGGCAGGATCAACCCCCGAAACGGCGCGAAGCTGCCCCTGAACAGGATCGTTTGGCAGGATCGGCTGGCCGGCGGCGCGTTTGCGCCCCCGCCGCCCCTTTGCTAGCGGACACCGCATCGCGATCCGGTCCGCCCGATGCCCGCCGCGACTCGCCATTCGAAAGGACATATCTTGGTTCCTCGCTACGCCCGCGCTGCCATGACCGACCTCTGGACGCCCGAGGCGCGCTTCCGCATCTGGTTCGAGATCGAGGCGCACGCGACCGACGCGCTCGCCGACCTCGGCGTCGTGCCGCGCGAAGCCGCGCAGGCGCTGTGGGACTGGTGGAACACCGCGCGCGCCGCATCTCCCGATGGCGAGGCACCGATCGACGTCGCCGCGATCGACGCGATCGAGGCGGTGACCAAGCACGACGTGATCGCCTTCCTCACCTGGGTCTCCGAACAGGTCGGCCCGCAGGCGCGCTACCTGCACCAGGGCATGACCTCGTCCGACGTGCTCGACACCTGCCTCGCGGTCCAGCTCGCGCGCGCCGCCGACCTGCTGATCGCCGATCTCGATGCGCTGCTCGCGGCGATCAAGACCCGCGCGCTCGAGCACAAGCTCACCCCGACGATCGGCCGCAGCCACGGCATCCACGCCGAACCCGTCACCTTCGGCCTCAAGCTCGCTCAGGCCTATGCCGAGTTCGCGCGTAATCGCGAACGGCTGGTCGCGGCGCGCGCCGACATCGCCACCTGCGCGATCTCGGGTGCGGTCGGCACCTTCGCCAATATCGACCCCGCGGTCGAAGCGCATGTCGCCGCCAAGATGGGCCTCAGCGTCGAGCCCGTTTCGACCCAGGTCATCCCGCGCGATCGGCACGCGATGTTCTTCGCGACGCTCGGCGTGATCGCCAGCTCGATCGAACGCCTCGCCACCGAAGTCCGCCACCTCCAGCGCACCGAAGTCCTAGAGGCCGAGGAATATTTCTCGCCCGGGCAGAAGGGCTCGTCGGCGATGCCGCACAAGCGCAACCCGGTGCTGACCGAAAACCTCACCGGCCTAGCGCGCATGGTCCGCGGCTACGTCACCCCCGCGCTCGAAAATGTGGCGCTGTGGCACGAGCGCGACATCAGCCATTCGTCGGTCGAGCGCTATATCGGCCCCGATGCGACGATCACGCTCGATTTCGCACTCGCGCGCCTCACCGGGGTGATCGAGAAGCTCGTCGTATACCCGGTGCGGATGCAGAAGAATCTCGATCGCATGGGCGGCCTCGTCCATTCGCAGCGCGTGCTGCTCGCGCTCACCCAGGCAGGCGTCAGCCGCGAGGATTCCTACCGCCTCGTCCAGCGCAACGCGATGAAGGTATGGGAAAGCGACGGCGAATTGTCGCTGCTCGAACTGCTCAAGGCCGATCCCGAAGTCACCGCCGCGCTGCCGGTCGAGGAGATCGAAGCCAAGTTCGACCTCGGCTATCATTTCAAGCACGTCGACACGATCTTCGCGCGGGTGTTCGGTACCACGGGCTAGGTCGTAGAGCCATCGATGCGGCCGGTCGGCTTCCGACCCAATTGTGGAGGTTACACATGCTCGCTGTTTGGCTTGAAAGCGGACAGTCGACGCGACATACCTAAGGTTTTGAAAGGGGATCGGATTTTGTTTCTTATCGGCGCGACGCTTTTTGCGCCGTTGGCGGCATACGCGCAAACTTCGGCCGTCGGCGACGAGGTAGTGGTCCAGAAGAGCTACGAGACGTCCAGCGAGATGAGCGATGGTTCTTCGTCCGGAAGCTCCAGCGGCCACGACAGTCTGTTAGAGCGCGTCGTCGCAATACGGGATGATGGCAGGGAGCTAATCTACGATTTGCCCAAGAGCGCGACAAAGGAGGATCGGGCAAGGAACTGGCAATTTCCAGCTCACGTCTTTCAGCCAAATCGCGGTACGGTAATGCTCCTGAATCGGGGCGATTTGGAAGCGCGCCTCGTTGCTTGGTTAAAGTCAGCCGGGTGGGACCGATCGGTTTGTGGGCGATGGATTTTTACTTGGAACGCGTTTCGTATCGAATGCGAACCTGAATCAGTCATTGATACCATCAACGCGTTCGATCTGCGTGTAAGTGAGCTCCGCGAGGGGGCACTTTACTCGGATAACAATGCGGCCGCGCCTGGAAGGCTGGTCCGAAAGGCATCAGAGGCAGGAGTTGTTACGTTCACGGTTGAGTTGCAGGTAAACCCCGATGTCGTGCATCGCGCCCGAGCAGAATCGGACGTCGTCGTTGGGGAGATAACGAAGAAGTCCGTCTTGCTTGAGGTTGCACTTCTGGAGCGCCGCAAAGAACATGTTTCTGGAACCGTGTCTGTGACCTTCGAAATGGACGATGCCGGTAGCGTTAAACGGCGCGTCCGAGTCATTCGGCTCAAGACCAAGCGACCGGACGGTTCGACCGAGACGGAGACCAAGACCGACACGCTCGAGCGGCTCTGACACCTGTGAGGTGTCAGCGTCTGCTCATAAGCTGTTCTCGCAAAACCGGCCTGTCAGGAAACCTGAAGAGTTTCGGGCGCCGGCAGGCGTAC
>NZ_JROH01000024.1 GCF_000786205.1 Sphingomonas sp. 37zxx
GCACCCTCCCGCGCAGCGGGTTCGTGCATCCACCTACTTCCCGCAATTCCCCCAACCAGATTGGCACGGTCACGACGCCGCCAACCAAACCCCGCTGTCCTACAAGCCCCCGCTTTGGTACGCATACCGCATGAACACGGTGCCCTCATCCTCCACCCGCATCGCGTTTTGTGACGCAGGAGAGGTGAACGGGGGGGGCGTAGTGTAGCTTTTGTAGCTTTCCGAGGGTCAGAATCACTCAGGACTTTCACAGCGCCGTAGCGAACGCGCCGCCGCCGCCCCCCTACCAGCCGCGATATCGCGCCCCTATCTCGTGCCCCGGCCTTGGCCCTAGCCCTCGCTCCAGAACGAAGATAGAACGCACCGCATGGCATTGACTCACATTTCCGTGCGCGGCGCGCGCGAGCACAACCTCAAGGGCGTCGATATCGACATCCCGCGCGACACCCTCACGGTGATCACCGGGCTATCGGGGTCGGGCAAGTCGAGCCTCGCCTTCGACACCATCTATGCCGAGGGCCAGCGCCGCTACGTCGAATCGCTCAGCGCCTATGCGCGCCAGTTCCTCGAGCTGATGCAGAAGCCCGATGTCGATCATATCGAGGGCCTGTCCCCCGCCATCTCGATCGAGCAGAAGACCACCAGCCGCAACCCGCGCTCGACCGTCGCGACGGTCACCGAAATCTACGACTATATGCGCCTGCTCTGGGCGCGCGTCGGCATCCCCTATTCGCCCGCCACTGGTCTTCCGATCAGCGCGCAGACCGTCAGCCAGATGGTCGATCGCGTGATGGCGCTGCCCGAGGGCACCCGCCTGCTGCTGCTCGCCCCCGTCGTGCGCGGCCGCAAGGGTGAATATCGAAAGGAGCTCGCCGAATGGCAGCGCGCGGGCTTTCAGCGAGTCCGCATCGACGGCGAGACGTATCTGATCGAAGACGCGCCCGCGCTCGACAAGAAATTCAAGCACGACATCGAGGTCGTGGTCGACCGCCTGGTCGTAGGTGGCGACATCGCGACGCGCCTGGCCGACAGCTTCGAGGCCGCGCTGAAACTCGCCGAAGGGCTGGCCTATGTCGACCTGGTCGACACGACGGTGGCGGCACTTTCTTCCCCCCTCCCGCTCGCGGGAGGGGTCGGGGGAGGGCCTGTCACCGAAGAACCGGCATCTGCGGAGACGCCCACCCCTAACCCCTCCCGCAAGCGGGAGGGGGACAGCGGCGGCATGAAAAACACCGGCATCCCCGCCAACCGCATCGTCTTTTCCGAAAAATTCGCCTGCCCCGTCTCGGGCTTCACCATCGCCGAGATCGAACCGCGCCTGTTCAGCTTCAACGCACCGCAAGGCGCGTGCCCCGCCTGCGACGGCCTTGGCGAGCGGCTTGAGTTCGACGCCGACCTCGTCGTCCCCAATCACGACCTCAGCATCAAAAAGGGCGCGGTCGTGCCCTGGGCCAAATCGAACCCGCCCAGCCCCTATTACATGCAGGTCTTGGGCAGCCTCGCCCGCGAATTCGACTTCAAGCTCGACACCCCCTGGAAGGATCTGCCGCCCGAGCATCAGGACATGATCCTCAACGGCACCAAGGGCAAGCCGGTCACCCTCACCTTCATCGACGGCCGCAAATCCTATGACGTGAAGAAGCCGTTCGAGGGCGTCATCGGCAACATGAACCGCCGCCTGCTCCAGACCGAGAGCGCGTGGATGCGCGAGGAGCTGTCGAAATACCAGGCCTCGCGCCCCTGCGAGACCTGCCACGGCGCGCGCCTCAAGCCCGAGGCGCTGGCGGTCAAGATCGACGGACAGGACATCGCCCACGCCACCCACCTCTCGGTCGTCGACGCGCTCGGCTTTTTCGAGCGCCTGCCCGACGCCATGACCGGCCAGCAGCGCGCGATCGCCGAACGCATCCTCAAAGAAATCCTCGAACGTCTCGGCTTCCTCAACAATGTCGGGCTCGACTATCTCAACCTCAACCGCACCAGCGGCACGCTATCGGGCGGCGAATCGCAGCGAATCCGCCTCGCGTCACAGATCGGCAGCGGCCTCTCAGGCGTCCTCTACGTCCTCGACGAACCCAGCATCGGCCTGCACCAGCGCGACAACGACATGCTGCTCAAGACGCTTCGCCGCCTGCGCGATCTCGGCAACACCGTGCTCGTCGTCGAGCATGACGAGGACGCGATCCGCACCGCCGATTATGTGATCGACATGGGGCCGGGCGCGGGCGTGCGCGGCGGCGAGGTCGTCGCCAAGGGCACGCTGGCCGAAGTGCTCAAGACCAAGGGCAGCATCACCGCCGATTACCTTAACGGCACCCGTTCGGTCCCGCTGCCGGCCAAGCGGCGCAAGGGCAATGGCAAGAAGCTCACCGTCCACAATGCCACCGCCAACAATTTGACCGGCGTTACCGCCAGCATTCCGCTCGGCACCTTCACCTGCGTCACCGGCGTTTCGGGATCGGGCAAGTCGAGCTTCACGATCGACACGCTCTACGCCGCCGCCGCGCGCCAATTGAACGGCGCGCGCGTGCTGGCGGGCAAGCACGACAAGGTCACCGGGCTCGAACATCTCGACAAGGTGATCGACATCGATCAGTCGCCGATCGGCCGCACCCCGCGCAGCAACCCCGCCACCTATACCGGCGCCTTCACCAACATCCGCGACTGGTTCGCCGGCCTCCCCGAAAGCCTGGCGCGCGGCTACAAACCCGGCCGCTTCAGCTTCAACGTCAAGGGCGGCCGCTGCGAGGCATGCACCGGCGACGGGCTGCTCAAGATCGAGATGCACTTCCTGCCCGACGTCTATGTCACCTGCGACGTCTGCCACGGCGCGCGCTATAATCGGGAAACGCTCGAGGTGAAGTTCAAGGGGATGAGCATCGCCGACGTGCTCGACATGACCGTCGAGGATGCGGTCGAGTTCTTCAAGGCGGTCCCGCCGATCCGCGATCGCATGGCGATGCTCGCCGAAGTCGGCCTTGGCTATGTCAAGGTCGGCCAGCAGGCGACGACCTTGTCGGGAGGCGAGGCGCAGCGCGTGAAGCTAGCCAAGGAACTCGCCCGCCGCGCCACCGGCCAGACGCTCTACATCCTCGACGAGCCGACCACCGGGCTGCATTTCGAGGATGTCCGCAAACTGCTCGAAGTCCTCCACGCGCTGGTCGACCAGGGCAACACCGTGGTGGTGATCGAGCACAACCTGGATGTCATCAAGACCGCCGACTGGGTGCTCGATCTGGGGCCGGAGGGCGGCGTGAAGGGCGGCGAAATCGTCGCGCAGGGCACGCCCGAGGTGGTGGCGAAGGAACCGCGGAGTTTCACGGGGAAGTATCTTGCGCCGTTGCTCGAGCGGAAGGTGGAGAAATAAGCCCTTTCCCTCTCCCCTATGGGGAGAGGGTGGCCGCCCCCGGCGAAGCCGGGGAAGGTCGGGAGAGGGGCAGTAAGGGCAAGCGACATGGCAAAAAGCGCATACCGTCCCGAATTCATCGCCGCGCTCCGCCTGTTCGCGAGCATCAGCGAAGCCCTGCACCGCAGCGGCTTCCCCCGGCCGATCCTCGTCGGCGGGGCTGCCGCCGAATTCTATTCGACCAGCAACCTCACGACCGGTGACTTCGATATCTGTACCCCCGTCCAGCCCGAGCTTGAGACGATCATGCAGCGCAACGGCTTCGTCCGCCCGTCGGGGCCGGGCAAGCTGCTCAGGGGCTGGATCCATCCCGCGCTCCAACTCGGCTTCGAAGTCGTCGCAGACCTGCCGATGGACGGCAACGTCGATGCCGCGCACATCCGCCTTGTCCAGCCGATTGGGGGGGACGCGCTGTTCCGCGTGATTTCGGTCGAGGATCTGATCGCCGATCGCATGGGCCAATATGCCTCCGGCACCGCGCGGGACCGGCTGGATCAGGCGCGGCTATTGCTCGCCCTTCACCCCGATGCCGATCTCGACTATCTTGATCGTCGGATACGCGAGGAAAGCAGCGGTGACTTCGGACTCGAAGACGTCAGATAAGCCCGAACAGCCGGTCATCGACATGGCCGAACTGGGCGCGCGCATCGCCCAGCGCCGCGCCGAACTCGGCATCCTCGACCTCCCCCGCAACAGCGGCAAGCACCGCACCGCCAGCAAGCGAGCGCTGCTCGCGGCGATCGAGGCGGCTGGCGGGAAGTGGTGAGGGGCAAGCGGCGGCAGTAAGAATAGTACAGTAATTTACAGCAAGCTAGTTCCAGAGCGCAAGTGTTTCCCAATTCACCGGGAAGCCGGCGCCTGCCTTAAGATCTAAATTAGGCCCATTGGGAAAGGTTTGCACGATGCCTTTCAAACGATTGGACCAGTCGCTCCCAGGATGCATACTTTTCATGATGAACTGGATTGCTGCAATGATAGCGTATAGGCGAGTTTGGGCGTGTTGATCTGCAGCTAAATGGTCTAAATCTGGACGGTCCCCGGCCTTAGGCGGTTTGGGATTATTGACCAGAGGGCGGTTCCATAGGCGACTGTGATGAGCACACGTATTTCTTACTGAATGGATCGATTTTACCCAGCTCGTCAGCAATTCTTCTCTGGGAATATTAAAAGAAGAAGCCAAGGAAATACGATCCTGAACTTTCATGCCAGGCAGGAAAAACGATAAGTTTCCAAAATCCCAAAACTCTATGGCCATCCAAATAGGAAACTCGAACCCAGCATGATTTTTAAGAAAAGGATTTATAAAGTCCTCTTTCGACCTTTTCTCGTTTCTGCGATAGGATTGTATCCATTCCTCGTGTTCAGTTGCACCCTTTTTGGATTTTCTTGAAAAGTTTCCGTGTAGCTCGCTCGGATTTAGATACGCCAAAGGGTCTCGCTGACCAAGAATTTGAGCAATCTTTACTTTAAGCCCGACTTCGATGCGCTCGATGGCATCTAGAATTAGAATTCTCAAACGCTTGTCAAACACGTACAGGTCAGCGGCATGGCAAAAATCCGCGCCCGCGCGAAACGCCTGATCCACTATCACCGCACCATTCGGGTCGAGGGACGATTGCCGCATGGGATACCAGTACCCACTGAGGCGGTAATAGCCGATCCGTTCGAGGCAACGCGTCGCCTTTGCAGCATCTGATATCTGCAAGCCTCGCGATTGGAGCAGGCCCAAAAGGCTGGCGATATCTTTATAAGGTTTTGGAAAGGAGGCCATCGAGGCTCAGCATAGTTGAAAATTCGACATATGCTATATACGAAGACAGACCCGTACACCGGATGGTGCAGAGGGGCCTGCCGTATCCAGAGGGTCATTATTCGCTCGCCATGAAGATGGCAAGGCAGACGCCGAGGAGGCGCTAGCAACACTCCCCTACGGGGAGTGTTGCTAGCGCCTCCTCGGAGCAGTTGTCAAGCTTAATTTTTGCCGATTTTATGCAGGCCTCAGGTTAAATACCACCTTTTGCAACGTTGCAGAAAAATGCTATGCAACGCGAATGACAGATGAGCTTGGTTCATTCGAGAAAAAGCTGCTGGGCGAAATTTCTGCGTTGAACCAGCGTATCCTGGCTCTCGAACAAGAACGCAAAACGTTAGAGCGGCTCTTGGTGAGATCTAGGCGAGAAAATGCCGCGGCGACGGAAGTTGCGAGATTAAGTAGTGGCTCGAGAATTTTGGTTGAGCAATCCGTTCTTAATTATTTGAAAGAGCTAAATGGCCGTAGTGCTGCGACTTATGAACTTAAACGAGTGGCTGAAGGCATCGAGCTTAAGATAAAAGAAAGCACGTTTAGATCGCATCTTCACAGATTAAAATTGCGTAACCTTATAAAGTCGGCGGGGCACGGCCGATGGTCGATCGTGTCTTAATCCAACCCCGCCGCCTTCCGCAGCGCCTCGTTCATCCACGCCTGCAACCCCGGCCCGCCCTCGCGAACCTTCTCGAACCCGTCGGGATCGAGCCGCAGCGTCACCTGGCGCTTCGCCGCGCCGCGCAGCGGGGGGCGGCGCTTCACGACACCCCCCGCCAGCCCCTCTGTCCTACAAACCCCGTTTCGGCATATCTAACCAACCCTCACAATCGAAAGAGGGAGCCGAACCATGTCCCATTCTCGCTACGTCGTGCAGCTTGCCACCGGCACCAGCCACGCCCCCAACCAGCCCGATGAACACCACCCGCTGCAACAGGCATGGCAGGCGCATCTCGATGCCGGTCGGATCGGTGGCAATCCGCCGCCTGCGCCCGAAGTGATCGAGCGTCGCAAGGCCGCCGCTGCGCTGTTTGCCGCGCGCGCCGCGCGGGCACGGGCGGAGGGCGGCCAATGAGCGCCCCCTGCCGCTTCACCCCGCACGAAACCGACGCGCCCGAATAAACCCTGGGCGGCAGGCTCAGTCGGGGTCTACCCCCAGCACCGCCCCGACATGGACGCGCCCCCTAGCCTCGGCCAGCCGCTCCTGCCGGTGCCGCTCGGCATAGCCCGCGCGCTGTTCGTCGGTCCGCTCGGCATGGCAAGCGGGGCAGCTCACTCCCTCGACGAACAGTGGTGAGGTCCGCTGCTCGGGCGTAACCGGCATCCGGCAGGCGCGGCACAATTGATTGTCGCCAGGGGTCAGCCCGTGCCCCACCGACACCCGCTCGTCGAACACGAAACATTCGCCCTGCCACCGGCTCGCCTCGGGCGGCACCTGCTCCAGATAGGCCAGGATGCCCCCTTGCAAATGATATACCTGGTCGATCCCCTCGCTCTTGAGGAACGCGGTCGCCTTCTCGCAGCGTATCCCCCCGGTGCAGAACATCGCCACCTTGGTCGCGCCGCTGGTCACCCGTTCGCGATTGGCGCGGAACCAGTCGGGAAAGTCCCGGAACGTCCGCGTCGCCGGGTCGATCGCCCGGTCGAACGTCCCCAGCGCCACCTCATAATCGTTGCGGGTGTCGATCAGCACCGTATCGGGCTGCTCGATCAGCGCGTTCCAGTCGGCGGGGGGCACATAATGGCCGACGCCGGCCAGCGGATCGATGTCGGGCTGCCCCATCGTCACGATCTCGCGCTTTAGCCGCACCTTCATCCGGTGGAACGGCATCTCTGCCGCGCGCGATTCCTTGACGTCGATGTCGGCGCATCCCGGCAGCGACCGGATATGCGCCAGCACCGCCGCGATCGCCGCATCGCTCCCCGCGATCGTCCCGTTGATCCCCTCGCGCGCCAACAGCAGCGTGCCCTTGACGCCCTGCGCGGTGCAGAGCGCGGCCAGCGGCGCGCGCAGGCTGGCGACACCGGCAAAGGTGGCGAACCGATACAGCGCGACAATGCGGATCGGGGGGTGGGCTGGCGGCACGATCATCCTCAACTGGCTGCAAGCCGCGCGCTCTAGCAGACGCGGCGGCGCGAAAGAACATCGCTGAACCATTTACCCCCGCACCCGTTCGGGTAGGAAGGACAGGGCAGCAGCGAGGAATCGATGAGCAAGCAGCATTCGGACAAGCCGCAGATCGAACCCTTCAAGGGGCCAGCGGGCGGCTGGGGATCGGTCCGCTCGCTCGCCGACATCCTCCCGCGCGAACGGCTAGGCCCTTCGGCGATCGCCGAACTGGCGCGGCAGAACAAGCCCGAGGGCTTTGCCTGTGTCAGCTGCGCCTGGGCCAAGTCGGCCAACCCGCTGCCCGCCGAATTTTGCGAAGAAGGGGCCAAGGCAACTGCATGGGAGCTGACCGCCCACCGCACCACCCCCGCCTTTTTCGCCGAACATACGCTCAGTGAATTGCGCGGCTGGACCGATTACGCGCTCGAACAACATGGGCGGCTGACCCAGCCTTTGCGCTACGACGCCGCGACCGACAAATATGTCGCCGTCGCGTGGGACGAGGCGTTCGACGCGATCGCCGCCGAACTGCGCGCGCTCGATCCCAAATCGGTGGTGTTCTATGCCTCGGGCCGCGCCAGCCTCGAGGCGACGTACATGTACGCGCTGATGGCGCGGATGTACGGCAACCAGAACCTGCCCGACAGTTCGAACATGTGCCATGAATCGACGTCGGTCGGGCTCAAGGCATCGATCGGTGAGGCCACCGGCACCACCCGGCTGCATGATTTCGAGCATTGCGACGCGATCTTCTTCTTCGGCCAGAATGTCGGATCGAACGCGCCGCGGATGCTGCACGATCTCAAATCGGCGCGCGAGCGCGGGGTGCCGATCGTGACCTTCAATCCTTTGCGCGAACGCGGGCTCGAACGCTTCACCGATCCGCAAAACCCGGTGCAGATGGCGACGTTGGGCGAGACGCGAATCTCGACCCAATATCATCAGGTGAAGGCCGGCGGCGACATCGCGGTGATGATGGGCATGGCCAAGTTCCTGGTCGAATGGGACGATGCCGCCAAGGCCAGCGGCGAGCCGCGCGTGCTCGATCAGGCGTTCATCGATCAGCACACCCACGGCGTCGATGATTTCCTGGCCGCCGTCCGCGCCGCGCAATGGGACGCGATCGTCGCCGAAGCCGGTATCTCGAAGCCCGATCTGGAGCGAGCAGCGCGTGTCTATGCCGATGCCAAGGCGGTGCTCGGCATCTACGGCATGGGGCTGACCCAGCATGTGAAGGGCGTCGAGAATGTCCGCATGCTGGTCAACCTGCTGCTGCTGCGCGGCAATATCGGCAAGCCCGGCGCCGGCCCGACGCCAGTGCGCGGCCATTCGAATGTCCAGGGCCAGCGCACCGTCGGCATGACCGAAAAGACCGAACTCGCCCCGGTCGACAAGCTGCGCGAACTCTATCATTTCAACCCACCCACCGAAAAGGGATTGGACACCGTCGAGGCATGTCGCGGCATCATCGACGGATCGGTGAAGGCGCTGATCGGCCTCGGCGGCAATTTCCTGCGCGCGGTGCCCGAAACCGGGCCGATGGAGGCGGCATGGCCCAATATGCGCCTGTCGGTGCAGATCGCGACCAAGCTCAACCGCAACCATCTATTCGCCGGCGACGTCACCTATCTGCTCCCCTGCCTCGGCCGGATCGAGCGCGACCTTCAGGCGACCGGCGCCCAGGTGGTGTCGGTCGAGGATTCGACCAGTTGCATCCATGGCTCGCGCGGCAAGGTCGATCCCGCGAGCGAGCATCTGATGTCCGAACCCGCGATCGTCGGTGCGATCGCCAAGCGTATCCTGCCGCCCAACCCTGCGGTCGATTGGGATGCGTGGGTCGGCGATTACGCGCTGATCCGCGACGCGATCGAGGCGACCTATCCCGACAAATTCCCCGATTATAACGCGCGGCTGTTCACCCCCGGCGGCTTTTGGCGCGGCAACAAGGCCGCCGAGCGGATTTGGCAGACGCCCACGGGCAAGGCCGAATTCCTCGCCCCCACCAGCCTTTCCGCCACCGGTTTTGCCGACGCACCGGGCCGCTACCGGCTGATGACATTGCGCTCGAACGACCAGTTCAACACCACCATCTATGGCTATCACGACCGGTTTCGCGGGGTGAAGGGCACGCGCGACGTGCTGTTCATGAACATCCACGACATGGCGGCGGCAGGGGTGAAGCGCGATCAGATCGTCGCGCTCGAAAGCGATGCCGAGGATGGCCAGACGCGCCGGCTGGAGGGGCTGATCGTCACCCCCTATGACATTCCGGCCGGCTGCCTGGGAGCCTATTATCCCGAAGCCAATGTCCTGATGCCGCTCGAACATCACGCCGAGGAAAGCCATGTCCCCGCCGCCAAATCGGTGCCGGTACGGATCGTCGCTTGAAACGAACCGAAGGCGGCGAGCTGTTGATGAGCACATCAAAAGTGCCCTTCACCCGCATCGCGTCCGACGGCACCACCACCGCGATCGACCGCGCGATTGCCGAGGAAACGCCGATCGCGATCGAATGCAACGGCATCGGCTATGCGGTGCTGATGGCCACCCCCGCCGATCTGGCCGACCTCGCTTATGGCTTTGCACTTGCCGAGCGGCTGATCGACCGCGCCGATGACGTGCTCGATGTCGACGAACATAGCACCGACGCCGGCATCGTGCTTCGCATCACGCTTGCCGAGCGCGTCGCGATGCGGATCGTCGATCGCGTGCGGCATCGCGTATCCGAATCGGCCTGCGGCCTGTGCGGAATCGAAAATCTCGAACAGGCGCTTCGCCCGCTGCCGCGCGTCGAACCCGCCGCGATCGACGATGCCGCGATCTTCGCCGCACTCGCGCTGCTCGACCAGCATCAGCCGCTGCACCGCGCCACCGGCGCAGTCCATGCCGCCGCCGCCTGCACCGCGAATGGCGATCCCTGGCTGGTGCGCGAGGATGTCGGGCGGCACAATGCCTTCGACAAGCTGATCGGCGCGATGCTGCGCGAGCGCGCCGATTGGGGCGGCGGCTTCGCGCTGCTCACCTCGCGCTGTTCCTATGAGCTGGTGGAAAAGGCGGTGCTGGCGGGCTGCCCGCTATTGGCCACGATCTCTGCTCCCACCACGCTGGCGATCCGCCGCGCTGCTCAGGCTGGGCTTGCGCTGCGTGTGCTGGCACGGCGCGATACGCTGCTCGCGCCGATAGGGTCGGGCCTGTGAGGCTGCTCGGCGCGATATTGGCGGGCGGGCTTTCGCGCCGGTTCGGATCGGACAAGGCGCAGGCACTGCTCGATGGCACACCGCTGATCGATCGCGTGATCGCGGCGCTGACCCCGCAAGTCGATGCGGTGATATTATGCGGTCGCGCGCCGGGCCTCGCCGATCGCCCCCCCGGTGGGCTCGGCCCGCTGGCCGGGCTGAACGCGGCATTGCATCACGCCCAGGCGCTGGGGTTCGACGCGGTGCTCAGCGTCCCCTGCGATGCCCCCTATCTGCCCGGCGACCTGCGACTGATCCTGGGTGAAGGCCCCGCCTTCATCGCCGATCAGCCGGTCATCGGCCTGTGGCCCGCATCGCTCGCTGCCAGGCTCGACCTGCATTTGAGCACCGATGGCGACCGATCCTTGCGGGGCTGGGCGCGCATAGCGGGGGCAGCCGCCCGATCGGCACCGCCAATCGCCAACATCAACACCGCCGCCGATTTGGCCGCACTCGGCACCAGCGCGCGCCCCTAAGCAGCGATACGCCCGCACCTTGCCACCACCCCCCGCACGCCATAGCAAGGGGGCGATGAAGAGTGGCAAACCGACGATCAACGACGTGGCACGGATCGCCGGCGTCTCCAAAAAAACCGTCAGCCGGGTCATCAACCGCTCCCCGCTGCTGCATGTCGCGACCCGCGCCAAGGTCGAGGGTGTGATCGCCGAAATCGGGTTCGTCCCCAATCCGCAGGCGCGCGCGCTGGCGCTTCGCCGCAACTTCCTGATCGGCCTGATCCACGACAATCCCAACGCGCAGACGGTGCTGAACGTCCAGCAGGGCATGTTGCAGGGGCTGCGCGACACCGAATTCGAACTAATCGTCCGCCCGGTCGACCGGCACAGCCCCGAAATGCTCGCCGATGTCCGCCGCTTCCTCGAATGCCAACGCCCGCACGGCGTGTTGCTGATGCCCCCCATCGCCGAAAACGAGGCGCTGCCAGCGCTCTGCCGCGAGGTCGGCTGTCGCTATGTGCGGATGGGATCGGCGGTGCTCGACACGCCCGACCGTACCGTCGCATCGAATGACAGCCATGTCGTGGTCGAAGCGGTCGCGCATCTGATAGCGCAGGGACACGCCCGCATCGCCATCATCGCCGGCCCCGATGGCTTCCTCTCGGCCGCCGAACGCCGCAAGGGCTTCGATAGCGCGCTGGCAGCGGCGGGGATCGCGCTGTTGCCGGGCTTTGTCGCTGCCGGTGCCTATACCTTTGAATCGGGCATCGCCGCCGGCGATCAGTTGCTCGACCTGCCCCAGCCGCCCACCGCGATCTTTGCCTGCAATGATGAAATGGCGGCGGGCGCGCTGCATGCGGCGCGGCGGCGCGGGCTGAGCGTGCCCGAAGATTTGTCGCTGATCGGCTTTGACGATACCGGGCTTGCCGCGCATCTTTGGCCGCCGCTCACCACGGTGCGCTGGCCGGGCATGGTGCTCGCCCGCCAGGCCGCGCGCAAGCTGATCGCCGACACCTTTGTCGACGCCGAAGCCGACCCAGCCGACGAACGCTGGCTGTTCGAATCGCAACTGGTCCTTCGCGATTCGGTTGCCCCGCCGCGCCGCTAGCCGGGCAACCGCCCCCGCATCAGGCCGCAGCCGCCACCGGCGCGCTGCCATCGGCATCCAGCTTATATGCACGCCGCACCAGCCCGATCGTCAGATCCTGCGCGACGGCATGGGCTTCGTCCTCATGCAGCCGCCCCTCGGCCACCAGCCGCGCGAGGAATCCGCAATCGACCCGCCGCGCGACATCGTGCCGCGCCGGGATCGACAGGAACGCGCGGGTATCGTCGTTGAACCCGACGGTGTTATAGAACCCCGCCGTCTCGGTCGTCTGCTCGCGGAACCGCCGCATCCCCTCGGGGCTGTCGTGGAACCACCATGCCGGCCCCAGCTTCAGGCACGGATAATGCCCGGCCAGCGGCGCAAGCTCGCGCGCATAGGTCGTCTCGTCCAGCGTGAAGAGGATGATGCTCAAATCGGTTCGCGTGCCGACGACGTCGAGCATCGGCTTGAGGGCCGATACATAATCGGTAGGCATCGGGATGTCGGCCCCCTTGTCGCGACCGTGGCTGGCGAACAGCCCGTGATTGTGGTTGCGAAAGCTGCCGGGGTGGATCTGCATCACCATCCCGTCGTCGCACGACAGCTTGGCCATTTCGGTCAGCATCTGCGCGCGGAACATCTCGGCATCGGCGGCGGTCCATTCGCTGCCGGTCACGCGCGCGAACAGCGTCTCGCTTTCGGCTGCCGACAGGTTGGCGGTGCGCGCGGTAGGGTGGCCGTGATCGGTCGCGGTCGCGCCCGCGGCCCGGAAATCGGCGCGGCGCTTGGCGTGCGCGGCAAGATAGCCGCGCCACGAATAGACATCCTCGCCGGTCAATTCGGCAAAGCGCGCCATCGACGCGGCAAAGCCCTCATGCTCGACGTCGATCACCGCATCGGGACGATAGGTGGTCACCACCCGCCCCTGCCAGCCCGACGCGCGGATCGCGGCATGATGCGCCAGCGGATCATCGGCCCCTTCGGTCGTCGCCAGAAATTCGATGCCGAACCGTTCGAACAGCGCACGCGGGCGGAACGCATCGCTGGCCAGCTTTTCGCCGATCCGGTCGAAATACCAATTGGCGGTGCTGGCATCCAGCGTCTGGTCGAACCCGAACACTTCGGAAAACACATGATCCAGCCAGATTCGCGACGGCGTGCCGCGAAACAGATGCTGGTTGGCGGCAAACAGCCCCCACGCCGCGCGCGGATCGGTCGCCGGCGCACCTTCGCGATCGGGCACGCCCAGGTCGGCGAGCGCGATGCCCTGCGAATACAGCATCCGGTACAGATAATGATCGGGGGCCAGCAGCAATTCGGTCGCGTTGGTCCAATTGGCATTGGTCGCGAACCAGCGCGGATCGGTATGGCCATGCGGGCTGACGATCGGCAGCGATGCGACCTCGGCATACAGCGCGCGGGCAATGTCGCGGGTGCGCGGGTCGGCAGGAAACAGCCGATCGGGATCGAGCCTCAGCGGGCGGGTCATCGCGAAAACTCCATCATCATGCGTTGTGCGGTTGCTTGGGGGCGGGGCCGTGCGCCATCCACGCCCTGCTCAATTTAATACGCCGGTCGGCAGGTCGCGATAGGCGGCCAGCACCGCAGCGCGAAAATCACCGTCACTGGCCAGCGAAGCCGGAAACACCGCGTCGATCGCCAGCATCTCGCCCACAATCGCCTCGCTATCGTCATGCCGCATTACCGCCTGTGCCAGCCGATCGGCCAGCGGATCGGCGATCGCCTCGCCGCGCTCGGCCCGCCCGCGCAGGAACGCGATCCACGCGCCGATCGGCACGGCCAGCCGATCGATCCGCCGCCCCGCCGCCAGCGCCGCCGCCACCGTATCGAGGATACGATAGGGCAGTTTCTGCGATCCATCGCCGGCGATCTGCGACAGCAAATGGCGGATTTCGGGATTGCGAAACCGATCGAGCACCGCACCGGCATAGGCCTGAACATCAAAGCCCGGAATGGCGTCGAGCGCTGGCACGATGTCCTGCCGAACCATCGCCTCGACAAAATCCGCCAGTGGCGCATCGGCCATCGCCTCGGCCACGCTGGCATGGCCACGCGCCAGCCCGACATAGGCTAGCGTCGAATGCGCGCCATTCAGGATACGCAGCTTGGCGCGCTCATAGCCGGCGACATCGCGGGTGCGGATCACGCCCACGCTCGCCAAATCGGGATTGCCGGGCAGCGGCATATCCTCGACCACCCATTGGGTGAACGCCTCGCGCTGCACCGCCGCCAGATCGGTCACGCCCAGCGCGGCAGCCGCGCGCGCCAGATGCGCGGCGTCGGTCGCCGGAGTGATCGAATCGACCATCGTGTTCGGAAACGCCACCGTCTCCCCGATCCAGCCCGCCAGCGCCGGATCGCGAAGGTCGGCCAGCGCTATCACGGCGGCGCGAAGCTTGCGCCCATTGCCGGTCATATTGTCGCAGCACAGCACCGCAAAAGGCTCGGTTCCGGCGGCGCGCCGCGCGGCAAGCCCGGCGACGATCCACCCGATCAGGCTCTGCGGATCATCGGGATGCTGCGCGTCATGCACGATGTCGCGATGCGCGGTATCCAGCGTCCCGTCACCGCGCAGGCAATAGCCTTTTTCGGTCACCGTGCTGGTCACCAGCCGCACCGCCGGATCGGCAAGCAACGCACGCACCCGCGCACCCTCGCCCGGCCCCACCCAGGCACGATGCGCGCCGATCACCCGCGTCTCGACCGTGCGATCCAGGATCGTCAGGCTGTACAGTCCGTCCTGCGCCGCCAGCGCCTCGACCAGATCGGGGGTCCGCAGCGAAATCGCGGCGATGCCCCAGCGCGGATCACTTGCCAGCAGTGAATCGAAATAGGCCGCCTGATGCGCGCGATGAAACGCGCCCGGCCCAAAATGGACGATGCCGATCTGGACGTCGGTGCCGGCATATCCGGGCTTCACGACCGTCGATGGCAGACCGGCGAGCGTCGCTTGCGACAACCGGCTCATGCGATCCCCAACGGCAATCGACCGGCCCGGGGCGCGCACCTGCCTGCATTCGAACATCGCATCAACTCATCCGTCTCCTGTGTCGCGGCTATCGCGTTGCCACCGGTATCATATGGATTTGCCCGAAGCGGTAAAGCGGCTTTGTGCCACCCATAAAGGATGATGATCTGCTGACGCCTAACCATCGTCATTCCCGCGAAGGCGGGAATGACGAAAGATACAACCGCTGGATCAGCGTGAAGTCATCCCACCCTAATATTCGGCAGCGATCAGGTTCAGCGCGCGCTCGGCGGCCAGCGTCGTCGCGCCCCCGCCCGATGGCCGATCATTGGCGAACGAGGAAAAGGTAAAGACCCGCCCGGTCGCGGTGGTCAGAAAACCCGACAGCGCCGCGGTGCCTTTGAGCGATCCGGTCTTGGCAAATACCCGCCCGGCCAGCGGCGTGTCCTTGAAGCGGTTGGCCAGCGTCCCGTCGACCCCGCCGACCGGCATCGCCGCGCGATACGCCTCGCCCCAGGGCTGCGCCTGCGACCAGCGAAGCAGCCCCACCACCGCACGCGGCGTCAGCCGATCATACACCGACATACCCGACCCATCGAACAAATCCCACCCCGCGCGCGCCACGCCCGCCTGCGCGAACATCGCCTCGATCGCGGCAAAGCCATCGGCGGTTCCGCGATCCCCCCGCCGCGCTGCCACCCGCCGCAGCAGCATTTCGGCGTACAGATTCTGGCTGACCTTCATCGTCTCGCGCACCGCTTCGGCATAAGGCGGCGGATCGAGCCGCGCGACCACACCCGTCACCGCTGGCCGGGGGTCACCCGGCGCGCGATGCCGCGCCTTCGCCGCCTCGGCCACCGTCACCCCGCGCGCGCGCAGCAACCGCGCGAAGCGATACGCCGCCCATTCCGCCGGATCATCCACCCCCAGCCGGATCGTCTGCACCGGCGAACCGGCAGCGATCGTACCGGACACGCGCACCGTCCGGCTACCCGGTAACCGCTCGACGCTGATCGCGGTGACAGCGCCTGCCCCCACGCGATTGTCGATCGCGAACCAGCCATCCTCGCTCGTCACCACCGGTACCGCGCCCGCAGTCACGCTGATGCTGGTGACATTGTCGTTCAGCGTCAGCGCCGATACCGCGGTGCCATAGCGCCCCTGCAAATCGTCCCAGCTCCATCCCTGTCCCCAGCGTTCGTCGGGATAGGCGCGATCGTCGCCGATCACCCCGCGCACCGCCCTGGTCCGCGCCGCCACCGCATCGGCGAGCGTGGCGAGGCAATTGGCGATGCAATCGGCGGTATCGCGCAGCAACGGGTCGCCGCTGCCGACCAGCACGACATCGCTGGCACCGCCCGCCGGCTCGATCGCGACGGCGGTGCCCTCGATCGGGGTGGCCATCAGCCCCGGCTCAGCATGCAGCGCGGCGATCGTCACCAGCTTGGTATTCGACGCGGGCAGGAAACGATCATCAGGCGCGATCGCCACCACCTCGCGCCCCGCCTCATCGACCACCAGCAATCCCCAGCGAGTCCCCGCGACCGAAGGATCATACAGCACCGCGCGCACGCGCTCGTCGAGCGAAGCCGCGCGGTCGAGCGGCACGCGGCCCGGCGCCGCGCATCCCGCCAGCGCCAGCAGCGCCAGCAGCGCCAGCATCATCGCCCTGGTCATTCCCGGCCCCATCGCCCGCTCCTATCCCGTCTCGCGCACCTCGGTACGCCCCCCAGCCAGCCGATCGTCGAGCGCCCCCTCCCACCGCGCGACCGTGGTCGCCACCGTCAGGTTCGCCGAAGCGCTCGGCACCGTGCGTGTCATGTCGAGCAGCCGGTCGAACGGCAGCACAAATCCGACGATCAACGCGGTCTGTTCGGGCGACACCCCCACCGCCGCCAGCACCGCCGCCAGCATGAACAACGACGCCGACGGCACCGGCGCGGTGCCGAACGCCGCCAGCGCGCCGGTGACCAGCACGACGAACCAGTCAGCCGTCGCCATCGGATGCCCGAGGGCCTGCAGGCTGAAAACGCTCAGCAGCCCGACATACATCGCGGTGCCGTCCTTGCCGATGCTCGCGCCCAGCGGCAGCACGGTCGATGCGACCGGCTTGGCCACCCCCAGATTGTCCTGCGCACATCGGATCGCCACCGGCAGCACCGCCGAGCTCGACGCGGTCGAAAACGCGATCGCCAACGCATCGACGATGCCGCGATAGAATCGCCCGACGGGCACCCGCGCCAGCAGCTTGAGCATCGCTGCATGGACGATCACGATCTGCAACACCGATCCGATGACGACGCACAGCGCCAGCCAGCCGACATTGGCGAACACCGCAACGCCATTGGCCGCGACCGCCCCTGCGATCAGCGCGAACACGCCGAACGGGGTGACCTCCATCACCAGCCGCACGATCGTCAGCAACACGCTCGATGCCGAAGACAGGAACTGTGCGAACGGCACGCCCGCCTCGCCCGCCACCACGGTGCCCGCCCCAACCAGGATCGCGGTGAAGATCAGCGCGAGCATGTCGCCCTTGGCCAGCGCATCGACGATATTCAGCGGCACGATGCCGACGAGCGTGTCGTACAGCGTCCTGGGCTCGCCCAAAGCCTGCGCCTGCGCGGCTCCCAGCGCCGCCCCCACCCCCGGCTGCACCACCACCGCCACCGCCATCCCAAGCGCGACCGCGATCAAGGTGGTCGCGGCAAACAGCCCGGCGGTCTTGCCGCCCAGCGGTCCCAGCCGCTTGGGATCGGCCATCGAAGCAATTCCCGAAGCGATCGTCACCAGCACGATCGGCGCGACCAGCATGCGGATCAGCCGGACGAAAACATCCCCCAGAAACGCCACCGAAGGCGCAGCTTGAGGCCAGAACAGCCCCAGCAACACGCCCAGCACCAACCCGCCCAGCACCCGCTGCCACAGCGGTATCGCAAACCAAGCGCGCATCATCGCCCAATCCCCCTCCCGCTAGCGGGAGGGGCTAGGGGAGGGCATGTCAGCGCCCGCAGCGGACCTTGGCTAACAGCACCTCCCGCCTGCGGAAGGAGGCAAAAAGCACCGCGCAACTTCAAATCCCGCCCCAGAATCCGGGGGCCGGCGGATACAGCATCCCGCCTTCGATCCGCACCCCGCCCTCGCGGTCGTGCGCCAGCCACCACGGCCCGTCGCAATCGACGAACGTCGCGCGACCCGCAATCGCCAGCGCCGGCGCAATGCCCAGCGACGAACAGACCATGCACCCCAGCATCAGCCCGAACCCCGCCGCCTCGGCAGCCTGGGCGAATACCAGCGCGCCGGTCAGGCCGCCAGTCTTGTCCAGCTTGATGTTCACATAATCATATCGCCCGCGCAGCCGCGGCAGATCGGCGACGCCATGCGCGCTTTCATCCGCACAGATCGGCACCAGCGGCTCGAATTCGGCCAGCCCGGCATCGGCATCGGCTGGCAGCGGCTGCTCCAACAGGCCCACCCGCGCCTCGATCAACACCGGCTGCATCTCGGCCACCAGCGCCATCGTCCAGCTTTCATTGGGGTCGACGATCATCCGCGCCGCCGGCAGCGCCGCGCGCACCGCCGCGATCCGATCGGCGACCATCAGGCTGTCCACCTTCACCTTCACCAGCGGCACCGGCCCCAGCGCCAGTGCGGCACGGTGCATCGCCTCGGGCGTGTCGATGCCGATCGTCACCGCGGTCTCGATCGGCGCTAGCGGCTGCTGGCCCAGCATCTGCGCGATCGTCTTGCCCGCAAGCTTTGCCTCGAGATCCCACAGCGCGCCGTCGACCGCGTTGCGCGCCGCGCCCGGTGGCATCAGCGCCTGCAATTCCTCCCGCCCCGCGCCGCCGCTCAGCGCGGCGATGACCGCCGTAATATCGGCCAGCGCATCATTGATCGTCTCGCCATAGCGCGGATACGGCACCCCCTCGCCGCGCCCCGTCTGCTCGCCCTCGCTGATCTCCACCGTCACCACATCCGCTGCGGTCTTCACCCCGCGCGCGATGCGAAAGGGCGATTTCAGGGCGAAACGGTCGTGGCGAGCGGCGACAGTCCGAAGCAATTCGCGATCTCCTCGATAATTGGCGTCACGCCGAAACGAACCGGGTCGGTGCAGGGTAGCGCAAGCCGGCTGCCAATCTCGACACAAAAAGCGCGTGCCTCGGCATCGCTCAGCCGCGATGTGTTGATGCATACCCCCACCGCCTGCACATCGGGGTTGGTCAGCCGCGCGGTACGAAGGTTTGCCTCCAGGCATTCGGCCAGATCAGGCACCGGGAAATGCGGCAGCCCGCGCATATGCGGGCGCATCGCCTCGTCGCACAGCACCAGCGCATCGGGCTGCGCGCCGTGCAGCAAGCCGGTGGAAACACCCGCAAACGAAGGGTGGAACAGCGATCCCTGCCCCTCGATCACGTCCCAGCCGCCGTCGGTCCGCGCGGGCGAAAGCACCTCGACCGCGCCCGAGATGAAATCGGCGACCACCGCATCAACTGCGATGCCGCGCCCGGCGATCAGGATGCCGGTCTGCCCGGTCGCGCGGAAATCGGCAGCAAGTCCCGCCGCCCGCATTGCCCGCTGGAGCGCGATGCTGGTGTACATCTTGCCCACCGAACAATCGGTGCCCACCGTCAGCAGCCGCCGCCCGGCGCGCTTGATGCCGCTGCCCACCGGCAAGTCGGCCGGCGCATCGCGCACGTCGAACAGCGTCACCCCCGCCGCCCGCGCCGCCTCGACCAGGGCGGGCACATCGCGCAGCCGGTGGTGCAGCCCGGCGGCGACGTGCATCCCCAATGCAATCGCCACCAGCGCGTCCTCGATCAGCGCCTGCCCCATGCTGCCGCCGGGATTGGCGATCCCCAGCACCAGCGTGTTGGCCCCGCGCGCGCGCGCCTCCTCGATCGTCAGCCGCTCGATCCCCAATGTCAGCGGGCAATCATCGTGGCGAAACTCGCCGATGCAATGCTCGGGCACGAAATGCGCGAGCCCGCGCGAGGTTTTGATGCCCAGCGGATCATCACTGTGGCCAAGATAGAGGAGATAGGGGGTCGGTATCATGGACAAACCCTAGAGCGGCGGCGGCCCGCCTGCGAATAGCGACGCAGGGGCTGGGTCATAACGCCGGGTTATAGGACATCGATCGAGGCGCGCAGCTCGTCAAGGAACGACAGCGCCAGCGTCGAGGGCGGACGGTTCTCCAGGAACATCGCATGGACGTCGAAAGTGATCGCCGGTCGCAATGGCCGAAACGCCAGCCCAGCCGACAGCGATGCCGCTGCGGTAAAGCTGTCGACCACCGCAATCCCGACGCCCGCGCGCACCAGCGCGGCGGCGATGTAGAAGGTGCGCGTCGATACCACTTCGTCGAAATGCACCCCCAGCCGATCGCATTCGGCGGAGAACATCTGCCCCAGCGGCCCGCTGCGCGCCAGGCTGATGAACGGTCGATCGGTCAGCGCCGCCAGGTCGAGCCGCGCGGGGGCGTCGGGCAAGTCGCATTCGCGGTACAGCACCACCAGCTCGCCCTCGCCCAGCGCATGCGCCGCGACCGGCGCTGCCGGCGGGACTTCATAGGCGATCGCGACATCGCATTCGCGCTCGTACAGTTTGCGCAGCAGATCGTCGTGATGCAGCGTCTGCAGGTCGAACGACACCCCCGGCGTCCGCTTCAGCACCCGCGCCACCGCACTCGGCAACACCCCCAGCGCCAGCGACGGCAGCGCCGAAATCCGCAACGTCCCCGCCCCGCGCCGCAGGTTGCGGCTGGTATCGCGCAGCGACTGCACCCGCTCCTGGATCGCGCTCGCCTCGGTGAACAACTGGTGCGCGTCCTCGGTCGGCACCAGCCGCCCCTTGGTGCGGGTGAACAGGTCGAAGCCCAGCAGGCTCTCGGCATGGCGCAGCATCTTGGTGACCGAAGGCTGCGACACGTTCAGCGCGCGCGCGGCGTTGGTCACCGATCCATGGACATAGACCGCGTGGAAAATCTCGACATGGCGAAGGTTCATCGGCCGCGCGCCAATCGTTCCTCGATCGCGCTGAACGCCGAACTGCCCTTAGGGGCATCGATCGCCACCCCGGTCGCATAATAAGCGACGCCGCTGCCGTCCGCGCGATCGACCCACAGCCCCGATCGCAGGCGATAGGCCTCGCCAGCATGGCCGATCCGCACCCGCCCGTCGCCGAACGGATCATCGGCGCACCCCGCCACCCGCGTCGCGGTGAAGGTGATGCCCAGGCCATAGCTGCAATAAAAGCCGCCCTGGGTGTCGCCGTTGCGCCCGTCATAAGTCCACAGCGGCGTCATCAGCGCTTCGAAGGAAGCCGGCGACAGCAGCCGCACGCCATCGATCACCCCGTCGCCCGCCAATAGCTGGCCGATCCGCGCCAGCCCGTTGGCCGAAATCCGCATGCCCCCCTGCGGCGAAAAGATCGCGCCGTTGCGCCCCGCCACCCAGCGTGACAGGTCGCAGCTGCCATCGCTTGCCGGGGTGACGCTGCAGCCGGGCTTGCCGCCCTGGTTATCGTCGCGCAGCGGGGTGCCGTCGGGCTCGTACAACACCACCGCGCGCGCCGCGCTGGCATCGCTGCATTGGTCCCAGTTGAAACATGCCGCGATTTTCAACGGCGCAAATAGCTGCGCCTGCATCACCCGGTCGAAACGCTCGCCGGTGGCACGCTCGATCACGGCAGCGATCACCGGATAGTTCATATTGGCATAAGCGAAATAGCGGGCGGGCGGGTTCACCGCGTCCCACGCTTTCGGGTCGGCCAGCACCATTTGCAGTTCGGCATCGAGCGGCAGCACATAATCGACCGCGTCGGTCAGGCTCGATCGGTGCGACAGCAACAATCGCAGCGTGATCGGCGTTTGCGGATGCGCCGGGTTTCGCAGCCGCCACCCCAGCCGGTCGGACACATCGGCATCGAGATCGAGCACGCCCGCATCGACCAGCCGAAGCACGACGATCGCCACCGCCAGCTTCGAGATCGACGCCACCCGCACCGGATCGTCGGCGCGCAGCCTGCGAGCCGCGGCAATATCGGCATAGCCAGCCGTCTGCGCCGGGGCGATGGCGGTGCGGCTGAAAGCGATGCGCGCACCCGCCAGCGGTTCGGCGGGTGGCGGCGGCGCGGCGGCGGCGAGTTGCGCTGCAAGCAGCGTCAGAAGGATCGACATCGCGCCAAGGCTAGCATGGCGGCGATGCGACACAAATGATCATTCCGCCGCCGGCGGCACCGTCAAACCCCGGTGCTGCCACATCGGCTGGCCAGCGCCAGCGCCCCCAGCAATCCCGCGTTTCCGCCCAGCGCCGTCGGCACCACCAGCGCATCATAGCCGGCGCGATCGACGCCGAAATAGCCCTGCGCCAGATCGCTTGCAGCCTCGCGGACATGGTCGATCAGCCCCGGCGTATCCATCACGCCGCCGCCGAACACGATCCGGCGCGGCGACAGCAATGCCTGCTGCCACACCACCAATTGCCCCAGATAATGCCCGATGATCCGATGTCCCGGATGATCGGCGGGAAGCTCGGACAGCGACGCGCCCCAGCGCGCCTTCACCGCCGGCCCGCTCGCCAGCCCCTCCAGACAGCCGCCATGAAACCGGCACGTACCAGCAAATTCGCGGTCGTCGGGATGCCGCTCGGGCCGGGCATGGCCCATTTCGGGGTGGCGCAGGCCGTGCAGCAATTCGCCCTGCACGATCGCGCCGCCACCAATGCCCGTGCCCACGGTGACATAGGTCGCAATATCCGCGCCCATCGCCGCGCCCTGGTGCCATTCGGCCAGCAGCGCGCCGTTCACATCGGTATCGAACCCCGCCGAACAGCCAAATCGGCGGGTGAAGGGGCCGACCATATCGGCCCCGCTCCAGCCCGGCTTTGGGGTCTGGGTGATATGGCCCCATGTGGGCGATGCCGGATCGACATCGACCGGGCCGAAACTGGCGATGCCGAACCCGGCATAGCTGCCCAATTCAGCTTCGGCCTGCGCAAAAAACGCCAGCGCCGCGCCGATCGTCTCGGCGGGCGTCGTCGTCGGCACGCGCGCGGTGCGAAGAATCGTGTCGGGCGCATGGCCGACACCCAGGATGAACTTCGTCCCGCCCGCTTCGATGAAACCGAAAAGATCGCTCACCCGGCTGCTCTCAAATAAGGCGAGTTTCGCACCGTGCTTCGGCCATCGGGGCCGGTCACCGAATAAGTGAAGCCGGGAATCAGGGCAAAGGCACCGACATCGCCCTTGGCACCGATCGCGATGAAGCCGACCTGCATCCCATTGATCGCCGCGCCGCGCAGCCGAACGATATGCTCGACTGCTTCGCGGCAGGCGGCATCGGGCGACATGCCCGCGCGCATCGACGCGACAACGCGCGCGCTGCCCGCGATCCGGGTGACTTCCTCGCCCACCCCGGTGGCGGTGGCGGCACCGACCCCGGCTTCGACGAACAGGCCCGACCCCACTTGCGGGCTGTCACCCACCCGGCCGCGCATCTTGAACGCCATGCCCGACGTCGTGCAGGCACCGGCAAAGCGGCCATCGGTGCCGCGCCCGATGATGCCGATCGTGTCATGATCCAGCGCCGATCCAGGGGCCGGGCGGCGGCGGCGGTTTTCGGTATTGGCGATCGGGCGATATTCCGCCGTTTTCAGCCAATCGCGCCAAGCGGCGTCAGCCTCGGGCGTCAGCAGTTTTTCGCGGGTGAAGCCCTGGTCGAACGCAAACCGCCGCGCGCCTTCGCCGACCAGGAAGGTATGCGGGGTGCGATCCATCACCGCGCGCGCCACCGACACCGCATGCGTCACATCTTCGAGCGCCGCGACCGCGCCGACCCGCCCGGCATCGTCCATGATCACCGCGTCCAGCGTGACATGGCCGTCGCGATCGGGATAGCCGCCCTTGCCCACCGAATGATTGGCCAGATCGGCCTCGGGCACGCGCGCCCCCGCCTCGATCGCGTCGAGCAGCGGCCCGCCGGCGCGCAACCGAGCGATCGCGCTGTCATTGGCGGCGACTCCGAAATCCCAGGTCGACAGGATGACCGGGAAGGTTGCTCCGCCCGACCCCGTTTGTGCCGTCGCCGTCTTGGCCAATGTCGCCGCCGACACGGCGGCGGCCATGCCGCCGATCGCGCCGCGCCGGGTGAGGTTGATGGGGTTCATCGATCGTCTCCGATTAGCAGATGCACGACATTCGCCTGCGGCCGGGCAACTCCGCGCACGCCCGAGACCTTTTCATCGATCAGGCCGGCATCGCGCAATTGCAACCGGATACGTCCCTGGTGGCAGCTCGATTCGACGATATTGCCCGCGCCGCCCACCGCCTGCACGATATAATCGGGCAGTGGCCCCCCGGTTTCCGGCATGGGAGCGGTCGGCGTCGATTGCGCGCCCGCGCCATCCATCGCCGGTCCCGTTTCCATCGCCTGGCGCATTTCCATCGCCACCGCATCGGCGATCGGCCCGATCACCACCTGCACCGCATGCGCCGAAGGACGCAGCACCGCGCGCGCGCCCAGCGCCTTCAGCCGCGGCTCGTCGATCGCCTGAGAATCGCCCACCGCCAGCCGCAGCCGGGTGGTGCACGCCCCCACTTCGCGCAAATTGGCCACCCCGCCCAGCGCAGCGACAAACGCCGCCCCGCGCTCGGTCGCCTGTAGCGCTACCGGCGACGCTGGCACTGCCTCGCCCGGCTCGCGGCCCGGCGTCGGCAGGTCGAGCCGGCGAATGGCGAAGCGGAAAATGGCGTAATACACCACCGCATAGGCAGCACCGACCGGCAACAGCATCAACGGCCGGGTCGCCCGCCCGTAATTCAGCACATAATCGAACAGCCCCGCCGAAAAACCATAGCCCAGCCGAACGCCCAGCGCGTTCATCAGCGCCTCGGCCGATCCGGTCAGCACCGCATGGATGCCGTACAGCAACGGGGCCAGGAACATGAAGCTGAACTCGATCGGCTCGGTCACGCCGGTCAGGAACGAGGTCAGCGCCAGGCTGAACAACATGCCCCCCGTCGCCGCGCGCCGCTCGGGCTTGGCTTCGTGATACATCGCCAGGCACGCGGCGGGCAGGCCGAACATCATGATCGGGAAAAACCCGCTCATGAACGCGCCCGCCGTCGGGTCGCCGGCAAAGAACCGGCGCAGATCGCCGGTCACGCCGCCATAATCGCCGACCACGAAATACACGACATTGTTCAGGATATGATGCAGCCCGGTGACCAGCAGCAGCCGGTTGAGCACGCCAAAGGCAAACAGCCCCCAGCCGCCCGCCGCCACCACCGATACGCTCATCGCGTCGACCCCGGCACTCACCCAGCCATAGCCAGGCCCCAGCAGCAGCGCCAAGCCAAGCCCGGCAAAACCGCTTGCGATCGGCACGAACCGCCGTCCGCCGAAAAACGCCATCGAATCGTGGAATTTCACAGTGGCGAAGCGGTTGTAAAACAGCCCGCCGATCAGCCCCGATGCAATGCCGATCGGCACGTCCAGCCGCGCGATCTGCGCCTCTTTCCAGGCGGTGCCGACCGTCCCGATCGCCGCTTCGGGCAATCCGGCGATCAACGCGGGCGGCACGATCAGGAACGCGCCGGTGCCGTGCGTCGTCACCAGGAAACAGACCACCCCGGCCAGCGCCGCCGCGCCATTGCCGTCACGGGCAAAGCCGGTCGCCACGCCCACCGCGAACAGCAACCCCAGATTGCTGAAAATCGCATCGCCCGCCGCGCTCAAAAACGCGATGTCGAGCAGATCGGGCTGGCCCAGCCGCAACAACAGGCCCGCCACCGGCAACACCGCGATCGGCAGCATCAATGCGCGGCCAAGCGGTTGCAGGAACGTCATCGCGCCCTTCATGCGGCTTTCTCCGAAAAATCGCGGGCAAAGGCCCGAACCTGCGCCGCCGTGCCGCAACCCAGCGCAACACCGGCCAGCGCCTGCGTCTCATCCAGCCGAAGCTGCGACACCACTGCCTTGATCCGCGGCACTTGCTGCGGCGGCACCGATAGCGACCGCACCCCAAGCCCGATCAGGATCGGCACCGCCAGCGGATCGGCGGCAAGTCCGCCGCACAAGCCCACCGGGCGGTCATGCTGCGCCGCGCCTTTGCAGGTCGCCTCGATCAGCCGCAGCACGGCGGGGTGCAACGCATCCGCCGTCGCCGCCACGGCGGGATTCCCGCGATCCATCGCGAGGGTATATTGCGTCAGGTCGTTGCTGCCGATCGACAGGAAATCAGCGGTCTCGGCCAGGCGCTCGGACAGCAGCGCGGCGGCGGGCGTTTCCACCATCACCCCCAAAGGCGGCGGCGCGACATTTTCCTCCGCCGCAAGCCGGTGCAGCGTCTCGCGGATGGCGGCCAGCTCGCCCATGCCGACAATCATCGGCACCATCACCCGGATCGGGCCATATTGCTGTGCCCGCAAAATCGCCCGCAATTGCGTCTCCAGCAGCGCCGGTCGGGTCAGCAACACCCGCACGCCCCGCTCACCCAGCGCCGGATTTTCCTCGGCCGGGATCGCCAGATAACTGGCCGGCTTGTCGCCGCCAATGTCGAGCAATCGGATCGTCAGCGGTCGCCCGTCCAGCGTCTCGGCAATCTCACGATAGCAGCGCGCCTGCTCCTCGATCCCCGGCGCTTCGGGCCGTTCGAGAAACAGAAACTCGGTGCGAAGCAGGCCCGAACCTTCGGCACCCTCGCGGATCGCCGCTTCGGCATCGGTGACCGATCCCAGATTGGCATAGACCGCGATCGCCACGTCATCGGCGGTCCGGGTGGGCCGATCGCCCGCCGCGCGCGCGGCATCCTCGGCCTCGCGGCGGCGATTGATCCGCGCCGCGACATCGACGATCAGCGAATCGTCGGGCTGGGTCAGCACCGCGCCGCCATCGCCATCGACGACCATCAACATGCCCTCGCGCGCCTGTTCGAGCGATTTGCCCAGCGCCACCACCATCGGAATGCCCAGGCTCGCCGCCAGAATCGCGACATGCGAGGTCGCGCCGCCACCTTCCAGCGCGATACCGCCGATCCGCTGCGCGTCCGATGCCAGCAGGTGCGACGGCAACAGCTCGGCCGCGATCAGGATGCCGCCATTGACATAATTGGCGGGTGCATCCTCCTTGCCCAGCGCGGCAAAGGCAATCCGGCGGCCAATATCCTCCAGATCATCGGCGCGTTCGGCCAGGCGGTGGTTTGACGAGCTACGCAATTGCGCCGCCTCGGCCAGCGCGGCTTCGTGAAACGCGGTGCCGGCATGCGCGCCCGCCTCGATCCGCAGCTTGGCCGCATCGCGTAAGGCCGGGTCATCGAGCAGCGCCAGATGCGCCGTCGCGATACCCTTGGAAACCGTGCCGCCCGCCTCATCGCGCAGCGTCTGCTGCACCTTCGCTAGCGCATCGTTCAGCCGTGCATGTTCAGCCGCAACACCCTCGCCCTGCGACGGCAGTGAAAGCGCCTGCCGCGTCAGGCGAAAGGCAGGACCGATCGCAAGGCCGGGTGCCGCGCCAACCCCCTGCAGCGCATTTTCGGGCAGCGACGAAGCCGCACGCGGGGCCGCGGCGGTTTGCGCCGGCTCGGCATCCACTTCTGCCTCAGCCGACAGCAATATCGCCAGGCGGTCGAACAGCATCGGGGCGTCGCCGCTGGAGGTAGTCGCCACCACATGATCGCCAAAGCCGAGCGAAAGCCCCAGCAGCCCAACCACGCTGCGCGCCGATGCCTGCTTGCCGTTCGCCGACAGGGTCACGTCGGCATCCAGTTCGCGCAGCGCGGCGGCGATCGTGGCCGCCGGTCGCGCATGCAGTCCGTGGGCAAGCTGCACCACCAGCTCGCGCGATTGCAGGGCAAGCGACGGGGCCGCCGATTCCGCACTGGCGCTCTCGCCGGTGACCCGCGCCAGCGGCGTGCCGACCGCAACCATCGTGCCGATCGCCAGCGGCGTGACCCGCAGGCCCTCGCTGGTGACGATCAACGGCGTGATGACGGCGGACGCATGTTGCACCAGATGGTCGAGGTCAAAACGGATCAGCGGATCGCCGGCGCACACCGCCGCACCGATTTCGACCAGCGCGGTAAAGCCCTTGCCGTGCAGCGCGACCGTGTCGATGCCGATATGCATCAACAGCTCGATGCCATTGTCGGCGCGCAGCGTGATGGCGTGGCGCGAATCATGGATCGTCACCACGACACCATCGCATGGCGCGTGCAGCGTATCGCCCGTCGGGTCGATCGCCACCCCATCGCCCATCAGCCGTCCCGCGAATACCGCGTCGGGCACGCTATCCAGCGGCGTACACCATCCAGCCATCGGTGCATTAAGATCAAGCGTCAACAAGCGTCTTATCCCCCTTGCGCAAGCTTCAGCCTAGCCGCGATTCAGACTTATGCAATACCGATATATTACCAATTTCCTACGGGCGACATCAGGTCGCGATATATACCGGCCCCATGATCCCCGAAGGCTTGCCAGCCGATGCTTCGATGATCAGCACAATGATATGCCGGTCGGTGCCCGCCGCAAGCCTCGCGGACAGGCTGGCCGGCGCATCCCCGGCCTTGGCCGCCACCTGCTCGCCATCGATCCACAACGTAGCACGCCCGGCAATCGCCTCGAACAGGATCGTGCCGCCGTCCCTGGCCACCAGGCGCGAAGGGGTTATCGCCGTGCGATAAATCCGCCAGTTGCCCATCGCCGATGCTGGCGTTGCGGTGCCGCTGCGTAGCTGCTCCCAGCTATTATTGTCGCCATCGCCGGGCATCAGCATGGGCAAGGGCGGGGCATCGAACGCAGGCGAACGCCGCCACATCCGCACCAGCGTCCGGGCCGCGACCACCGGCACCTGTTCGGGGGGTGACGAGGCCATGCGCCGCAGCCGCAGTGACGCCGGTTTCAGCCCATCGGCCTGCGCGCGAATGTGAATCACCCCCGCCCCCGGCAGCGCCTGAACGATCACTTGCGCCAGGCCGTTGAACAATGACCGCTGATTGCCCTTTTCGGGTTCATGGCTGTTGGGGTCGCCATTGCCGATCCCCAGGATCGCCCCCCCCTCCACCGTGAACCGAGTCATCAGGTTCGCGGTCGGGACGTGACGCCCCATGCGATCGACCGCATCGATCGTGATCGGCTGCACATCCTCGCCATCGCCGCGCATCCGGGCTCGCGCGGGCATCAAGCGAAGCGCCACCGGCTCGCCCGTCGTCTCATGCTCCGCGCGCGCAACGATCCGGCCACCGCGCCACGCCTCGGCCTCGATCCGCCCGGGCTGATAGGCAAGGGTAAATGCATTGCCCATGATCGGATCGACCGCCGCGTCGCCGATCATCCGCCCGTTCAGCCGCAGCGTAACCCGCTCGGCATTGGACATGACCAACAGCTTGATCGGCTTCCCCTCGCGCCCGGCCCAGTTCCAGTGCGGCGCGATCGAAACCATTGGCTCAGTCTCCAGCCAATGCGCGCGATGAATGTCGAACGCGGTTTTGGGGAAACCGCACAGGTCCATGATCCCGAAAAAGCTCGAAATCGTCGGCCAGGCATGCGGCGTCGGCTCGCCATGATAATCAAAGCCGGTCCAGACAAAGCCGCCCGCGACAAACGGCCTGTCGGCAATCCGCTTCCAGCTTGCGCGATGCGTCCCGCCCCAGTCCGCCGCTTCCTCGTCATAGGATGTGTGGACATGCGCCTTCAGGTCGGTCGCGAATGCGCCGCGCGTCTGATAGGCGCTGGTATCCTCCGAACTGAAGATCGGCAGCCGGGGATTGGCCGCATGAAAGCGGTCATAATGCTCCTGATAATAGTTGAAGCCCATGACGTCGACGACCTGGCTGACATTGACCGGATCATAGAAAGCCCCGTTCATCGCCGCGGTCACCGGGCGGCTGTCGTCCAGCCGCTTCACCGCCGCCTCCATCCGCCGCACCATTTCGACGCCGGCGATGCTGCCCTGCATCGGCTCTTCGTTGAACACCGACCACAGGATGACGCTGGGATGATTGCGGTCGCGGCGCACCAGCCATTCGAGCTGCGCCAGATAATCGGGGCTGGGATTGAAAATGCGGTTTTCGTTGACGACCAGAAACCCCATCCGATCGCACAGGTGCAGAAACTCGGGGGCCTGGGCATTGTGCGAGGCGCGAATGGCGTTGCATCCCATCGCCTTCAGCCGCTCCAGCCGCCAGGCGAGCAGCATGTCGGGCACCGCCACGCCGACGCCGGCATGGTCCTGATGCAGGCACACCCCTTTCAGCTTCACGTGGCCGTCGTTCAGGAAAAAGCCCCGATCGGCATCGAAGCGAATGGTGCGAAAGCCGATCGGCACGATGCGTTCGTCGACCACCGCACCATCGCGCTTCAGCCGGACGCGAACGCGGTACAGCACCGGCGTTTCGACCGACCATAAAACCGGCGAACCCGCGCCGAGTGTCACGCGCAGGTCATGCTCGCCCAGCACCGGCACATCGCCCGCAACCTCGCCGGTGGCCAATATGGTGCCATCGGGAGCGATCAGCGCGGCCTCTGCCGTGACGCTTACCCGAACATCACCGACATTGCGGATCGCGACATCGACCGGCACCTGCCAGCTCCCGTCGGCCAGGCGGCGGGGATCGCAATGCACCCCGTCGGTGGCGATGGCGCAGGGCGCGCGCACCGCCAGCCAGGCGTGGCGATAGATGCCCGCGCCTTCATACCACCATCCCTCCATCGCCTCGGCATCGACGCGGATGGCGATGACATTGCCTTCGTCGCCGAAATTGGCGAACGGCGTCAGATCGACGATCACCGCGCTATAGCCGCTCCAGCTACGCGCCGCGATATTGCCGTTGATCCACACCGTCGCATGGGTGGCGATGCCGTCGAACTGCAATTCCAGCTGCTTGCCGCGATTGGCCGGATCAATGCGGAAACGGCGGCGATACCAGCCGATACCGCGCGGGCGATAGCCTTGCGAGACATTGGCGGTTTCGACGAACGGCTGAAACGACGCCCAATCGTGCGGCAGTTCCACCGCCTGCCAGTCGCTGTCGTCATATTCGATCGCAGCCGCGCCCAAAGCGTTGCCCGCCTTGACGCTCAGATACGTCTCATGATGGCCATGCGGCGGCGGCACGTCGATGTCGCCTTCATGAAACCGCCATCCGCGCTCAAACCGGATGCGGCCCGGATCGACGATCGGCAACGGTTGGGGCAGCGCGTCGGACGGCAGCGGCATCGGCAACGCGCCGGCCCCATCGGCCAGCGCCAGCGGCGGCATCGCCGCCTCCGCCTGCCGCACAAACCCTATGCCGATGCCGAGTGCCGCCGAACCACGCAGCAATCTGCGCCGGCTTAAGGTCATGCCTGGCCGAACACCTGCGTACCGCCAATCCAGGTCGCCACCGGTGCAAAGTCACGATCGAGCATCGCCAGATCGGCAAAGCTGCCCACCGCGATCGATCCGCGATCGGCCGATTGGCACAGAAACGCCGCCGGGTTGGTCGACGCCATTGCCGCTGCGTCCTGTGGCTGCACGCCCAGGTCGCGGATGGTGCGCGCGACCGCGCCCGCCATATCCAGGTCGGCCCCGGCCAGCGTGCCGTCGGCATAGATGCAAATGCCGTCCTGCACATGGATCTGCCGCCCCTGCAGCACGAAATCCTTGTCCACCGCGCCGACCGAGGGCATCGCATCGGTCACCAGCATCATCCGGTCGAGCGGCCGCGCCCGCAGCGCCACGCGCAGCACCGATGGCGCGACATGCACGCCGTCGACGATCAGGCCGCACCAGGGTCGCGGATCGTCGAGCGTCGCACCGACCAGCCCCGGCGCACGCTGCCGCATGGCCGGCATCGCATTGAACAAATGCGTGATCCCCACCAGCCCGGCATCGAACGCCGCGAGTGCTTCCTCATAGGTCGCCTCGCTATGCCCGGCGCTCACCCGCACCCCGGCTTGCGACAGCCGGGCGATATTGTCGGGCGACACGCATTCGGGGGCCAGGGTCACCATCACCGTGCCGCGATGCGGCTGGGTCAACAGCGCGAACATTTCCTCGTCGAAGGGGCGAAACCGCGCTTCGTCGTGAATTCCCTTGCGGATGGGGTTCAGCATCGGCCCTTCGATATGCACGCCGACGACCCCCGGCACGCCAGCCGCGATCGCCGCGTCGCTTGCCGCCATCGCCGCCGCGATCTTGTCCGGCCCTTCGCTGATCAGGGTCGGCAGGAACGCCGTGGTGCCGTAGCGCGCATGCGCGGCACCGATGGCGCGGATGCCCTCGACATTGGTCTCGTCGTTGAACAACACGCCGCCGCCGCCATTGACCTGGGTATCGACGAAGCCCGGCATCAGCCAGCCGCCCGCCAGGTCGATGCCGCCCGTCGAACCATCGGCCAACGGCGTCAGCGCCGCGACGCGGCCATCCACGACCTCGATCTCAGCGCCCGCCCACAGCTGCTCACCGACGACAATCGATCCGCCCGTAAAACGCAATTTCGTCATTGTGTGCGCGTCACCTTGGACAAATGCGGCGGACTATCGGGATCGAGCCCGCGATGGCGCGCCAGTTGCTCGGCCAGGCCATAGAAGCTGGCGAGCATCAAAATGGGTTCGATCGCGGGATGCGCGGCCAGCGCCGGCAGCGGCCCCGATTCATCGCCGGCATTCGCCACCAATGCCGTCGCCCCGCGCTCGGCGAACAGCGCCGCCACCGCGCGGACATCGTCGCCCGCCACATCGCTATTGGCAAAGCCGATCACCGGAAACCCCGGCCCGACGATCGCCATCGGCCCGTGCCGCACCTCGGCCGAGCTGAACGGTTCGGCCTGGATGCTGCAAGTCTCCTTGAGCTTCAGCGCCGCCTCGCCTGCAATCCCAAAGCCATAGCCGCGACCGATCACGAACAACCGCTCGACCGAACCCAGCGGCGCGACCGCCGCGCCCCAGTCAAGCGCCACCGCGCGCCGCAGCAACTCGGGCAGCGCCTCGACCGCATCGGCAAGCGCGCGGTCCTTGGACCAATGCGCGACCAACTGCGCCAGCCCGGCCATAGCCGCGATGCACGATTTGGTCGCAGCGACCGATCGCTCAGGCCCGGCATGCAGCGCCAGCAGCGTATCGGCGGCAGCGGCCAGCGGCGACTCCTCGTCATTCACCAGTGCGACCAGATGCGCCCCGCCCGCCTGCTGCGCGGCAGCGGAGGCGAGCAGATCGGGACTGCGGCCCGATTGCGAAATGCCGATCGCCAGCGCGCGGCGGGTCACCACCGGTGCCGCAAAGATCGACGCAACCGACAGCGCCGCCGATGAAACCGGCACCCCGACAAAGGTCTCGATCAGATATTTGCCATAGGTCGCGGCGTGGTCGGACGAGCCGCGCGCGCAAGTCACCACCACATCGGGGGGCACATCGCGCAGCCGATCGCCCAGCGCCGCCGCTGAATCATGATTGGCGGCCAGCAGGCGGGCGACCACATCGGGGGCCTCGCGCGTTTCCATCGCCATCAGCGTCTCGCTGTGGCCGGCATTCTCGGGCTCCGCCACCACGGCGTCAGAGTTCCGCAACAAAGTCATAAGCGTCACCCCGGTAATAGGAACGAGTAAATTCGACGACGCGGCCGTCGGGCAGGAAGCCGCAGCGTTCGATCAGCAACACGGGATCGCCCGTGTCGATTTCCAGAATGCGTGCATGCTGCGCGCCGACCGGCACCGCACGCAGCCGCTGCAACGCGCGCACGGGCCGATGCCCGGTCCGCTCGAGCGCGGCGTACAGCGACGTATCGACGTCATCGACGCTGTCGAGACAGTCGGGCGCGATCGTCGTGAATTCGAGCGCCATCGGCTCGTCATCGGCCAATCGGACACGGTTGAATCGCATCACCTGCGTCCCCGGCGACAGCGCCAGCCCCATCGCTTCGTCAGGCGTGACGATCCCCACCGATCGCGAGATCCATCGGCTGCTGGCGATGCGCCCGCGCGCCTCCATATCCTCGGAGAAGGAGGACAATTTGGAAAATACCTTGTCGACGCGACCGGCCACGAACGTGCCTGCCCCACGGCGGCGGATCAGCAGCCCTTCTTCGACCAGCCCCTCGATCGCCTTGCGCACGGTGATGCGCGAAATATTGTATTCGACCGCCAGATCGCGCTCGGCGGGAATGCCGCTGCCCTTGGCGGCAACCCCCTTCATGATCGCGTCGCGGATCAGCCCTTGCAGTTGCAGGTACAGCGGCAACGGATCATCGGCACGAAACCGCCCGATACGCGCGGAAAATGCATCGGGTCCACCACCACCCGCGCTGTCAGTCATATCGATGCGTGCCACGGCCGCCTGTTCTTTCATGCTTGCTCACCCGAAACGATAGAGGACACATCATCGACCCACAACTGGTCTTGTCAGGACTTATTGTGGTTTTATCGCTTGCCGGAGCGCCGCGACCTCGTCGCGACAGGTCATACGGCGCTCGCCCCGGTCGAAACCAAGCGCCACCACCAAGGGGTCGACCGCGCCGGCAGACCGCGATGCAGAGGCATGGACTTCGTCGACGCCGCTTTGCGCAAGCAACTGCGCGACATTGCCGCCGCGCACCCCGGCCCCTGCCGCAATCCGGCACCGGCCAGCCGCGCGAGTCACCATTTCGCGCAGCACAGCGGCACCTTCGAGCGCCGAAACCGCACCGCCCGAACTCAGGATACGGTGAAACCCAAGCGCCACCGCCATGTCGACCGCAGCCGCCTTGTCGGCGACCAGATCGATCGCGCGATGCAGCGACAGCTCGATCGGCTTGCCTGCAATTGTTTGTTGTTGACCAAAACATTCCGCCCAGGCGCGCGACTGCGCTTCGTTTAGCGCGCCGTCACGGCACGCACCGAATACCAGCCCGTCGGCCCCCGCCGCCACCAGCGCCTTGCCCTCGGCCAATGCCAGCGCAAAATCGGCATCGGCATAAGCAAAATCACCGGCACGCGGACGCACCATCGCATGAACGGTCACCCCCGCCGGCCGCGCATGCGCCAAAGCCGCCTCGAGCAAGCTGGTGGTCGGCGTCAGCCCGCCCAGCGCCAGCGCGCTGCACAGCTCGATGCGATCGGCACCGCCGGCCACTGCCGCCGCTGCGCCGGCACCGTCTTCCACACAGATTTCGAGCAAAGTCATGCCATGATGGTATCGCGCCTACCGGGCCGGTGCAACGGCGCGCATAACCTTTGAAACGCAACACTTGCCCTTGAGTGGTATTATAGTGTCTAAATTGGTTGTATTTCGACGAGAACGAACAAGGGGTTTGGTAAATGGGTATCGGTACGCACAGGGTGATCGCACTCTCGGCGGCGACCGCCGCACTGACGGCGAGCCTGGCCGCAATCCCGGTGGCGGCACAGCAAACCGCCCTGGTGCCGCTGCCTGCATCGATTACCCCGGCAAAGGGCGCGCTGGTCGTGACCGACGGCACTGCGATCGCGATCGACGCGGGCGATGCAGGGGCCGCCATCGCCGCCAAGCTGTTGATCGAGCATGTCGCGCGCGACCGCGGCCTTCGCCTTTCGACCACCGGCACCGCACCGCGCATCCGCTTCGCGCGTGATCCGGCGATTACCGGCGGCGAAACCTATCGGCTGACGGTCGCCGCCGATGGCATCCGGATCGCGGCATCGGGCGATTCGGGCCTGCTCTATGGCGCGATGACGCTGGCGCAATTGCTCAGCCCCGACCGGGCGATGGGCAAGCCGGTGCGGCTGTCGGCAATGACGATCGAGGATCAACCCCGTTTCGGCTGGCGCGGGCTGATGGTCGATGTCGCGCGGCATTTCCAGCCGATCGGGGAAGTTCGCAAGATCGTCGATCAGATGGTGGGGCTGAAGCTCAACCGGCTGCACCTGCACCTGACCGACGATCAGGGCTGGCGGTTCGAGGTGAAGCGCTATCCGCTGTTGACGCAGATCGGCGCATGGCGCGCTTCGCCAAGCGCGGGTGAAGCCCCGATCGAACGGGTCGGCGGCTTTTATACCCAGGATGAGCTGCGCGCACTGGTCGCCTATGCCGCGCAGCGCGGCATCACGATCGTGCCCGAGGTCGACTTTCCCGGCCATGTCCAGGCGGTGGTCGCCGCCTATCCGCAATTCGGCGTGTTCGGCGATCGCCCGGTGGTGTCGAACGAATGGGGGATCAGCCCCTATCTGCTCAATCCGGGACCGGAGGGCATGACCTTCGTCAAGCAGGTGCTCGACGAGCTGGTCGACATCTTCCCCGGCGAATTCGTCCATATGGGCGGCGACGAAGCGGTGAAGGACCAGTGGAAGCGCTCGCCCAAGGTGCAGGCACAGATGCAGGCGCTGGGGATCAAGAGCGAAGACGCGCTGCAAAGCTGGATGACCGAGCAATTCGGCCAGCATCTGGCGGCGCGCGGACGGCGGCTGATCGGCTGGGACGAAATCCTGGAGGGCGGCATTCCGCCCAGCGCCTCGATCATGTCGTGGCGCGGCGAAAAGGGCGCGATCGACGCCGCGCGCGAGGGGCATGACGTGGTGCTTTCCCCCGCCCCCACCCTGTATCTCGATGCCCTGCAAAGCGCGCAGGCCAGCGAACCGCCAGGCCGGATTTCGGGGCGCGACGAGCCGGGCAAGACCCCCGCCGAAATCGCCGGGCGCTTGGCGAATGTTTATGCCTATAACCCGATGCCGAGCGAAATTCCCGCCGATAAGCGGCATCATGTGCTGGGCGCACAGGGCAATGCCTGGAGCGAATATCTGGTGACGCCGTATCAGGTGCAGCACATGTTCTTCCCCCGCGCCGCCGCGATCGCCGAAATGACCTGGTCGCCGCAGGAATCGCGCAATTTCGATCGCTTCGTCACCCGGCTGATGCCGCAGATCGCGCGCTGGAAACGGGCGGGCGTGCAAGTGGCCGACAGCGCCTTTGCCGTCACCTTTGCGATGCGCGAATCGCGCGCCGATGCGCTTCGCACGGGCAGCGCGACGATCGATCTGCAAACCCAGACCGGCTATGGCACGATCCGCTACACCACCGACGGATCGACCCCCACCGCAAGCGCGCGCGCCTATCGCGAGCCGTTGAAAGTGAAAACCGGCACCACCATCCGCGCGGTCAGCTTTGCCGCCGATGGCCAGCCGACGGCGGAGGCGCGAAGCTTCGATGCCACCCGCGCGGGGCTGTTGCGGCGGACGAGTTCGGACATGGCCGCCTGCCCCAATGGCGCGCTTGGGCTTCGCGTGCCGCTGCATGCCGAACAACCGGGCAATGCGCCCGCCTATAACGTCAACCTGTTCGACACCTGCACGCTCTATCCCGCAGCGCCGCTCGACATCGCGCGCGGCTTTACCGTCACCGTCGCACGGCTGGCGCGGCATTATGGTCTGGCGCATGAGGCGGGCGCGCTTCGGCGGCATTTCAACGTCACCCCGCATGGCGAATTGGTGATCACCGCCGGCTGCCCGGTGCGGCCATCGCAGAAACAGCCCAATGTCCCCGCCGATCAGGCGAACCCGCCGGTCATCGCCACCTTCGTCCTGCCCGATCCGGCGACGACGCCGAACCGCTTTGACCTCAGCGGCAGCATTGCCGGGGTGACTGGCGAGCGCGACCTGTGCTTCCAGTTCACCTCGCCGCTGTCCGAACCCTATTACACGATCGAAAACGTGCAATTGACGGAGAAGGCGCAATGAAGCGCGCCTGGCTGGCAACGCTGCCGCTGATCCTTGCCTCCACCGCGATCGCCGGCCCGCGTCAGGTGGTGTGGCTGCACGATGGCTGGGAAGCGCGGATCGACCCTGCAAAGGCCGAGGATGCCGCCAAACAGCCCAAATCGGCGGCGTGGCAGCCGGCAACGGTGCCCGGCCATATCCAGCTCGATCTGGTGCGTTCGGGCCAGGTGCCCGATCCGTTCATCGGCACCAACGAAGCCGCGATTCAATGGGCAGGGCTGACCAACTGGCAATATCGCCGCACGCTCAACGTCACCGCCGCGATGCTCAAACGCGACCGCGTCGATCTGGTGTTCGACGGGCTCGATACCTTTGCCACGGTGTTCGTGAATGGCGAGCGCTTGCTGGAGGCGAACAACGCGCATCGCCGCTGGCGGGTGCAAGCAAAGTCGGCGCTGCGCGTGGGCGACAATGAAATCCTGATCCAGTTCCGCTCGCCGATCCGCGAGCTGCAACCGATGGTGCTCGCGCTCGAAAACCCGCTGCCCGGCGAATATGACAGCGCCTTTGGCGACGAGCCGAAACGGCGCCAGACCTCGCCCTATATCCGCAAGCCAAAATACCAATATAGCTGGGACTGGGCGCCGCGGATCGTCAACCAGGGACCGTGGCAGCCGGTGCGCGTCGAGGCATGGGACGATGCCCGCATCGACCTGCTGGCGGTGGACCAGAGCGCGATCACCGCCGTCGAAGCGCGGGTCGTCGCACGGCTTCAGGTCGATGCGGTGCGCGCAGGGACGCACCGCGCGCAGATCCGCGTGACCGGTCCCGATGGCCGGGTCGTGCGTGCCGAGCAGCGCTTTGCCGTCGAACCGGGGCGCAACACCGTGCTGGTGCCGATCAGCATCGCAAAGCCGCAGCGGTGGCAGCCTGTTGGGCTGGGTGAGCAGCCGCTGTACCGCGTGCAGGCCGAGCTTCGGCACGGCAACGAAACGATCGACACCGCCGAACGGCGCACAGGGCTGCGCGCGGTCGAGCTGGTGCGGCAGAAAGGCAGTTTCGGCTTTCGAATCAACGGCACCGAGATTTTCGCCAAGGGCGCGAACCTGATCCCGTTCGACAGTTTTCCCACGCGAGTGACCGACGCACAGATGCGCCAGGTGCTGCAAAGCGCGCGCGATGCGAACATGAACATGATCCGCGTGTGGGGCGGCGGCCATTATCTGCCCGACAGCTTCTATGACATGGCCGATGAAATGGGCCTGATGATCTGGCAGGATTTCATGTTCGGCGGCGCGGTGACGCCCCCCGATGCCGATTTCCGCGACAATGTGCGGGTGGAGGCAGAGGAGCAGGTCGATCGGCTTGCCCCGCATCCCTCGATCGTGCTGTGGGGCGGCAATAACGAAGTGCAGTCGGGCTGGGAAAACTGGTCCGATCGCACCGCCTGGAAACGCCGGGTGGGGGCCGATGAGCAGGAGCGCACCGGCGTCGGCATGGCGGTGTTGTTCGATCGCGTGCTGCGCGTCGCCGCCGCGCGCGACAGCGACGTCCCCTATTGGCCCGGATCGCCCTCGACAGATTTCGAAGGACCAACCGATACCGACGCCGATGGCGACCGCCATTTCTGGGACGTATGGTCGGGCAGCAAGCCGGTGGAGCGCTATCTCGACAGTTGCCCGCGATTCATGTCCGAATATGGGTTCCAGGCGATGCCGAACATGGCGACCATCGCCGCCTTCGGGGCCGACAAGCTCGATCCCGAAGCCCCGGCGATGCGCGCGCACCAAAAGTTCCTGGCGGGCGACGGCAACCAGCGGCTGACCCTCTATGTCGATCAGCGCGTGCGCAAGGCCGCTGATTTCGCCGATTTCGCCTATCTGACGCAGGTGAACCAGATGGAGGCGATCGAATTGGCGGCGCGGCATCATCGCGCGTGCCGGCCAACGACATTGGGGTCGCTATACTGGCAGATGAACGATGTGTGGCCCGCGATCAGTTGGGCCAGCGTCGATTATTTCGGCCGGTGGAAGCTGTTGAACTTCGCCGCGCGGCGTTTCTTTGCGCCGCAGGCGATCGTCGCCGAACGCACCGACAAGACGCGGATCACGCTGGTGTCCGACGCGCTAACCCCGATCGCGGCGACCTGGCGGCTGAGCGTGCGCGACATGGGCGGCGCGATCCTGTCGCAGCGCGAAGCGGCGGTGACGCTGCCCGCCAATGGCGTTCAGCATATTGCCGAGCTGGACGACGCGGCGCTGTTCGGCGGCGCGCCCGCCAATGCCAGCTATGCGATTGCCGAATTGCTGGTGGATGGCCGGGTGATCGACCGCGATCTGGTCGAGCGGCTGATGCCGCGCGAGATGGCCTATCCCGCGCCGGGCCTGTCGGCGCGCTGGGACGGCAATCGCGTGACGGTCAGCGCCACCCAATTGGCGCGCGCGGTGATGCTCGATTTCGGCACGCTCGATGCCCGCCCGTCCGACAACGGATTCGATCTGTTGCCCGGCGAAAGCAGGACGATAACCGTCACCTCCGATCAAGACGCCGCGCAACTGGCGCAGGCACTAACGCTTCGCAGCTTGGGGCAGACACGATGATCCTTCCGTTCCTGCTGCTCCAGGCAGCCACCACCCAGGTCGAGACGGTGCCGCCGCAAACCCCGCCTGCGGGCGAAGCTGCACCGGCCAAGGCGGCTGACCCGATCGCCAGCGCCATCGCGCGCATGTCGATCGAGGAAAAGGCGGCACAGATGCAAAATGGCGCGCCCGCCAGCGCGGCTGCCAAACTGCCCGCCTTTGACTGGTGGAACGAGGGCCTGCACGGGCTGGCCCGCAACGGCCACGCCACGGTGTTTCCGCAGGCGATCGGCATGGCCGCGACCTGGGACCGCGCGCTGGTGCTCCGCATCGGCGAAGTCGTGTCGACCGAGGCACGCGCGCGCTTCAACGCCAAGCCGGCGACCGCCGATCGCCGCATTTATGAAGGGCTGTCGATCTGGTCGCCCAACATCAACATCTTTCGCGATCCACGCTGGGGGCGCGGACAGGAAACCTATGGCGAAGACCCGTTCCTGACCGCGCGAATGGGCGTCTCGTTCGTGCAAGGCTTGCAGGGGCCGGACCCAAAACAGCCGCGCGTCATCGCAACGCCCAAGCATCTGGCGGTGCATAGCGGGCCGGAATCGGGCCGTGACAGTTTTTCGGCGCAGGTATCGGCACAGGATCTGGAGGCGTCGTATCTGCCCGCCTTTCGCGCGGCGGTGACCGAAGGCGCGGCGCAATCTTTGATGTGCGCGTACAACGCGATCGGCGGCGTCCCCGCCTGCGCCAACGCCCCGCTGCTGATCGATCGGCTTCGCGGCGACTGGGGCTTTACCGGCCTGACCGTTTCCGATTGCGGCGCGGTCGGCAATATCGACCAGTTCCTGCATTACCGCCCCGATAGCGCTTCGGCGGCGGCGGCGGCGTTGCAGGGCGGGACCGACCTGAATTGCGGATCGACCTATGCCGCATTGCCCGCCGCCGTCGCGCGCGGGCTGGTGACCGAAGCCGAGATCGACCAATCGCTTGCCCGCGTCTTTGCGGCGCGCCGGGCGCTTGGCATCGGCTTTGGCGGGGTCAGCCGCTGGGCGGCGATCACCCCCGATCAGGTCGCAACCCCGGCGCATGCCGCCACCGCATTGGAGGCAGCGCGCAAATCGATCGTGCTGCTGCGCAACGAAGCCGGACGATTGCCGCTGCCCGCGACCAGCCGGATCGCGGTGGTGGGGGCCAATGCCGATGATCTGGGCGTGTTGCAGGGCAATTATCACGGCACCGCCATCGCGCCGGTAACCCCGCTCGACGGGATTCGGACAGGCTTTGGCGCGGATCGGGTCCGCTATGCCCAAGGATCGCTGCTGGCCGAGGGATCGGCGGTGGTCATCCCCGAAACCGCGCTTCGCCACGATGGCAAGCCCGGACTTCGCGCCGAATATTTCGCCGCGCCGCACGTCGGCGGCATGCCCGTCGCCACGCGGCAGGACCGCCGGATCGATTTCGACTTCAACCGCGCCGCCCCGCTGCCGTCGCTGACGCCGGGGGCTTTTTCAGCGCGCTGGACGGGCGAATTCGTGCCCCCCGGCCCCGGCCGCTATCGCCTGATCGTCGAAGTGCCGCGCTGCTGGGCGAACTGCACGTCGCATGATTCGGTGCGGCTGTGGATCGACGGCAAGCAGGTGCATTCAGGCGAACTGCCAAGCGGCAGGGTCGAAACCGATGTCGATGGCCAAAGGCCGGTGGCGATCCGGCTCGAACTCGACAAGCAATCGGGCGATGACGGCATCCGCCTGATGTGGCTGCCGCCCGCCGAGCCTTTGCTGGCCGAAGCGGTCGCGGCGGCCAAGGCGTCCGACGTCACTGTCGCGGTGCTGGGCCTGTCGCCCGATTTGGAGGGCGAAGCGCTGTCGATCTTCGTGCCCGGCTTCACCGGCGGCGATCGCGACGACATCGCGCTGCCGCCGCCGCAGCGCCGGTTGTTGCAGGCGCTGAAGGACACCGGCAAACCGATCATCCTGGTGCTTGCCTCGGGCAGCGCGGTCGCGGTCGATCCGCAGGCCGCCGATTCGATCCTGCAACTATGGTATCCAGGCGAGGCTGGCGGCACCGCGCTTGCCGAAACGCTGCTGGGTACGAACAACCCGTCGGGGCGGCTGCCGGTCACCTTCTACAAATCGACCGGCGATCTGCGCCCCTTTGTCGATTACGGGATGAAGGAGCGCACCTATCGCTATTTCACCGGCGAGCCGCTCTGGGGCTTTGGCCACGGCCTGAGCTACACGCGCTTCACCTATCAGCCGCCGCAAGCGCCGCGCGCGATTGCAGCGGGTGAGACGCTGGCGGTCACGGTCAAGCTGCGTAACAGCGGTGACCGCGCGGGCGATGAAGTGGTGCAGGCGTATCTGGTGCCACCGGCGACGCGCGAACAGCCCCGGCTGACCACGCCGGTCCTGCGTCACCAATTGGCGGCGTTCGATCGCTTATCGCTGCGCCCCGGTGCCAATGGCACGCTGCGGCTGTCGATTAACCCGCGCGCGATGAGCAGCGTCGATCGCGCCGGGATGCGCCGGGTCGTGCCTGGTGAATATCGGCTGTGGATCGGCGGCGGCCAGCCCGAAACCGCCCCCGGCAACTGGGTTCGCTTCACCGTCACCGGCGATGCAGTGGAGTTGCCCAAATGATCGATCGCCGCAGCTTCATCGCAGGCACCGCCGCGCTTGCCGCAGCACCCGCAGCGGCGCAGATCGGCGCACCCGCGACGATCCGCTTCCGCCCGCCGGTGCCCGCCCCCGGCGAGATGCCGAGCCTTCGTCCCGTCGCCGCCGACCGCCGCTTCACCAGCCGCGCGGTCGAGCGCGAAATCGTGCGGGTGTCCAAGGGGATCGCCGACCCCAAGCTTCGCTGGATGTTCGGCAATTGCTATCCCAACACGCTCGACACCACGGTGACGATGCGGACGATCGGCGGCGCACCCGATGCCTTTGTCATCACCGGCGATATTCCCTGCCTGTGGCTGCGCGATTCGGCGGCGCAGCTTCGCCCCTATCTTCACCTGGTGCGCGACGACGCGCCGCTGGCCGAACTGTTTCGCGGGCTGATCGGGCGGCAGGCGCGATCGGTGCTGATCGATCCTTATGCCAATGCCTTCATGGAAGACCCCGGTGCCCCGACCAATTTGAGCTGGGCGCTGGCCGACAAAACCCTGATGAAACCGGGCGTGGCCGAGCGGAAATGGGAGATTGATTCGCTCTGCTATTTCCTGCGCCTCAGCCATGATTACTGGCAGGCGACGCGCGATCCGCGCCCCTTCACCACCGAATGGGCAGCCGCCGCACGGGCGGTGATCGCCACTTTCCGCGCGCAGCAGCGGATCGACGGCCCCGGCCCCTATCGCTTTCAGCGCAATGCCGGCCAGCCGATCGAAACATTGCTGGAGGGGCTTGGCAATCCGACGCGGCCCAATGGCATGATCCATTCGATGTTCCGGCCATCGGACGATGCCTGCCTCTATTCATTGTTCGTCCCCGCCAATTTGTTTGCGGTGACGACGCTGCGCGAACTCGCCGCCATCGCGATCGGCGCGCGGGGCGATGCCGCCTTGGCGAGCGACGCGGCCGCGCTTGCCGACGAAGTCGAGCGCGCGACCACCGAACATGGCCGGATGCGCCTGGCCGATGGCAGCGACGTTTGGGCCTATGAAGTCGATGGCTTTGGCAACGCGGTGTTCATGGACGATGCCAATGTCCCGTCGCTGCTGGGGCTGGCGTTCCTCGGCTGTGTCAGCCCCGACGATCCGCGCTGGCAGCGGACGGCGGCGGCGGTGTGGAGCGATCGCAACCCCTGGTTTATCCGGGGCCGCGCTGCCGAGGGCGTGGGCGGGCCGCATGTCGGGCGTAATCAGGTCTGGCCGATGTCGATGATCGTGCGCGCCTTTTCCACCGCCGACGAACAGGTGATCCGCGCGATGCTGCGCCAGTTGCGCGACACCGATGGCGGCACCGGGCTGATCCACGAAGCCTTTGAGGCCGATGATCCCAGCCGCTTCACCCGCGAATGGTTTGCCTGGGCCAATGGCCTGTTCGGCCAGTTGATTGTCCATCTTCACCGCACGCGCCCCGCGCTGTTGGGAGCAGCCCTATGAAACTCAATCGTCGCAGCCTGCTCACCTCGGCTGGCATTGCCGCCATCGGCCAGGCGTTGCCCGTCACCGCCGCCTTTTCGGCGCAATCGCCGCGCACCGCCCCCAATTTGTTCATCGGCACCGGCGGCACCGGCCACACCTATCCCGGCGCGACCCTCCCCTGGGGCATGGTGCAATTATCGCCCGACACCGGGGTCGAGCGGTGGGAAACCTGTTCGGGCTATCATCAGGATGATGGCTCGATCATGGGGTTCAGCCACACCCATTTGTCGGGCACCGGGATCGGCGACATGCTCGACGTGCTGGTGGTGCCCGCGCGTGGCCCGGTGCAACTGGTGCCCGGCCCGCGCGAAAACCCCGATGCGGGCTATCGCCAGCGCTTTCGCGACGAACATGCCGAGCCGGGCTTTTATCGGGTGACACTGGAAAACGGCGTCACCGCCGAATTGACGGCGACCGATCGCACCGGCTGGCATCGCTATCGCTTCCCCGCCGGTCCCGCGCATCTGCTGATCGACTTGTCGCATCTGGTGCTCGATCAAAGCGACCGATCGCCGCTGATCGACCAGGCGACGCTGGCGGTCGATGCCGATGGCATGCTGACCGGCGGTCGCCGCGTGCATCGCTGGGCCAAGGGGCGGCTGATCTTCTTTGCGATGCAGCTATCGCGGCGGCCCGATCGCATCACCTTCTACGGCGATAATGATGCCCAGCAGCCGGCGGGCACGCGATCGGTTGCGGGCAACCGGCTGAAGGCGGTGCTGCACTATGACGATGCGGGCGCTGCCCCGATCCTGGTCCGTTGCGGCATTTCGGGGGTCGATATTGCCGGCGCACGCGCAAATCTGGCCGCCGAGGCGCGGCATTGGGATTTCGACGCCATCCGCCGCGCCGCGCGCACCCGCTGGGATCGCGAGCTGGATCGGATCACGGTAACCGGCGGCTCGCCCGACGAGCGGACGATCATGGCGTCGTCGATCTATCATTCGCTGCTGGCCCCCACGCTGTTTTCCGATGTCGACGGGCGCTATCGCGGGCTGGATCGCCAGGTGCACAAGCTGGCGCGCGGCGAGGCGGCCTTTTCCACCTATTCGCTGTGGGACACCTATCGCACGCTGCACCCGCTGCTGACGCTGGTCGCGCCATCACAGGCGCAGCGGCTGGTGGTGGACCTGATCCGCCAGACGCAGCAAAGCCCATTCGGTCCGCCGGTATGGCCGCTCCAGGGGGTCGAGACCGGCACGATGATCGGCTGGCATGCGGTGCCGGTGCTGGCCGAGGCGCAGGCAAAGGGCATTGCCGCCGATTATGCCGCCGCGCTGCCCGCGATCCTTCGCCGCAGCTTCGATTTCACCGCACCTGACAAGGATAACAGCCGCGGCCGGGCACTGTATGACAAGCTGGGCTATGTGCCCGCCGACAAGGTATTCGAAAGCGTCAGCCGCACCCAGGAATATGCCTATGACGATTGGGCATCGTCGCACATCGCCCGCGCGGCGGGACAGTCGCAGGATGCCCAGCGGCTGCTTCGCCGGTCGGGCAATTGGCGCAACACGATCGACGCCGAAATCGGCTTTGCCCGCCCGCGCTTTGAAAACGGCAGCTGGTGGACGCCCTATGATCCGATCCAATTGGGGCACATGCCACAGCCGTGGTGGCGCGATTATACCGAAGCCAATGGCTGGCAGGCGACGTTCCTGAACCAGCACGACATTTACGGCATGATCGAGCATCTGGGCGGCGATCGCGCGTTCGAGGCAAAGCTGGATGCGTTCTTCAACGCGCCATCGACCCTGCCCGAAAACGCGCCGCCCGATATTTCGGGATTGGTCGGCCAATATGCCCATGGCAACGAACCCGATCAGCACGCCGCTTACCTATATGCCTATGTCGGCGCGCCGTGGAAGACACAGGCGATGGTGCGGCGCTTGCTGACCGACATGTACAAGAACGATCCCGACGGGATCATCGGCAACGATGATTGCGGCCAGATGAGCGCGTGGTTCGTGCTGTCGGCGCTTGGGTTTTACCCCGTCGATCCGGTCGAATGCGCCTATGTCTTTGGCTCGCCCTTGTTCGAGCGCGCCGAGCTTCGCCTCGAAAATGGCCGCAGCCTGATCGTCGAGGCACCGGGCAACGGCCCCACCACCCCTTACGTCCGCGCGGTGACGTGGAACGGCAAGCCGTGGGCCAAAAGCTGGATTTCACATGCCGATCTGATTCAGGGCGGTCGCCTCGTCTTTGACATGAGCACCATTCCCGTCCCCGCCTTTGGCCAGCCACTGGCCAGCCGCCCGCCCTCCTTTGGCCAGATGGCCGACCGACGCGCTAAGGAACCATCATGACCGACATCAGCCGCCGCAGCCTGATCGCTACCGGGCTTGCCGCCCCGCTTGCCGCCTGCGCCACCCCGCGTGCCGCGCTGTCCCCTGCCCCGGTGGCGGGCGAACCCCTGCCGACCGCCGCGCGCGGCGCCCCCGCACCGTTCGGCGCGCTGCCGTCATGGCGACAGACGGTGTGGCACCGGCGCGAAGCCTATGCCTTCATCCATTTTTCGATCAACACCTTCACCGACAAGGAATGGGGCTTTGGCGACGAAAGCCCGTCGCTGTTCAACCCGACCGACTTCAACGCCGACCAGATCGTCGCCGCTGCCAAGACCGGCGGGATGCACGGCATCGTGCTGACCGCCAAGCATCATGACGGCTTTTGCCTGTGGCCGACCAAGCTGACCGAACATTGCGTGCGCAACAGCCCGTATAAGGACGGCAAGGGCGACATTGTTCGCGAGTTCGAGCAAGCCTGCCGCCGCCAGAACATGGCGTTCGGCCTGTATCTGTCGCCGTGGGACCGCAACCATCCCGATTATGGCCGGCCCGCTTATGTCGACTATTTCCGCGGCCAGATCGTCGAGCTTTGCACCCAATATGGCGAATTGTTCGAATTTTGGTTCGACGGTGCCAATGGCGGCGACGGCTATTATGGCGGCGCGCGCGAGACGAGGCGGATCGACGCGCCCGCTTATTATGACTGGCCGACCACGATCGCGCTGGTGCACCGGCATCAGCCAATGGCCTGCACTTTCGACCCGATGGGTTCGGACATCCGCTGGATCGGCAATGAAGAGGGGCATGCCGGCGATCCATGCTGGCCGACGATGCCCGCCGCCCCCTATACCCAGGAAAACGGCAATTCGGGGGTGCGCGGCGGCGCGCTGTGGTGGCCCGCTGAAACCAACACCTCGATCCGGCCCGGCTGGTTCTATCATTCCGACGAGGATGCCCGCGTCAAAAGCCCCGAGCGGCTGATGCAGTTTTTCGACGAATCGGTGGGGCGCGGCACCAACATGCACCTGAACCTGCCGCCCGACCGGCGCGGCCAGATTCATCCGCACGACGTGGCGGTGCTCACCGCGTTCGGCAATGCGGTACGCGCCAGCTTCGCGACCGACTTGGCGCAAGGCGCAGTCGCCAGCGCCAGCCACGAACGCGGCCCCGACTTTGCCGCTGCCAAGGTGCTCGATGGCGATTGGCGGACCTATTGGTCGGCCCCCGATGGCGTCACCACTCCCGAACTGGTGCTCGACCTGCCGCCGGGCGAAGCGTTCGACCTGATCCGGCTGGAGGAATATCTGCCGCTGGGGGTGCGCGTGACCCGGTTTGCGGTCGATGCCGAAATCGACGGCGGCTGGCGGCAATTGGCCGAACATGCCTGTATCGGCCAGTCGCGGATCATCCGGCTGCCACAGCCGGTCACCGCGCGCCGGGTGCGGCTGCGGATTACCGAGGCGCCGGTCTGCCCCGCGATCAGCCGCGTCGCGCTGTTCCGCTCGGTCGCGCCGGTGCCGGTGCCGCCGCCGGTGTCACGCGATCCCAGCCTGTTGTCGACCGCGAGCTGGAAAGTGATCGAGGCAAGCGGCCCCAATGCCGAACGCCTGCTAGACGGCGATCCGGGGACCAGTTGGGTGGTTGCCGCCCCCACGCCCGGCGCACCCGCGCGCGTGGTGTTCGATATGGGCACCGCACAAATGCTCGCCGGGATCAGCATCACGCCGTCACGCGCGGTGATGAACGGAGCCTCGCCACCGCGCGGCTTCGTCGCCGAAACCAGCAGCGATGGCAAAAACTGGACGCTGGCGGCGGGGGGCGAACTGCCCAACATCGCCTATGCCCGCTCCACCCAACGGCTTGCCTTTGCCCGGCCGGTACAGGCGCGGTTCCTTCGCCTGCAATTCGACGAACTGGCGGTGCCGGCGGCTCGGCTGGCGGTGGCGGGTGTCGGCGCGTTCACGACCGGACCTGCCGCCTAGAGGTATTGTCCAGGTCATGCCGGGGTTTGAAGCGGGTCGCAAAGCCCGCTCGACCCCGGCATGAACCTGTCCCATACTTTGGAAACTATGTTACCTATATGACACACCGGACTGTAAAGGTATTACTTGGGTATTGACATAATAGGCTGATTAATTCGATCTTCCCGGCAACGCAGCGCGATGACGCGCAGCTATCAACGCATCACCCGGGGGGATCACATGCTATTAAAACCAGGCGCATCCATATTGGCCTTGACGGCCGGTCTGATGGCCGCCGCACCAGCGCTGGCCCAATCGACCGATCAGGACGCACTGCTGCCGGCAAGTGCCGCAACCGAAATCGCCGATACCGATGATGATGGCGCAGCCCTGCCGGGCAGCGCAGCGCAGCAGTCCGATCGCGACCAGATCGTCGTCACCGGCACCCGCATCGTTCGCCCCAACAACCGCTCGGCCGCCCCGATCATCACCACCACCGCCAGGGACATCGCGGTGCAGGGCGCCACGACGATCGAAGAAGTGCTGAACCGCCTGCCGCAGGTCCAGCCGAACGCCGAACAGAATTATGCTGATTCGGACGGTCGTCAGCGCATCAAGCTTCGCAGCCTGGGCTTTGAGCGCACGCTGACGCTGATCGACGGTATGCGGATCGGCCTGCAAAATGGCGGCGACGTTGGCCTCATCCCGAACGTGCTGGTCGAGCGGATCGACGTGCTGAGCGGCGGTGCCTCGTCGGTCTATGGTTCGGACGCGGTTTCGGGCGTCGTGAACTTCATCCTCAAGAAGAATTTCGAAGGGCTGACGGTCACCGGCAACTACAGCCTGTACAATCACAACAACCGCGCCAACGAAGTCACCGATGCAGCGGGCCGCGCGGGCTTCCCTGCTGCGTCGGGCTGGACCAATGACGGCGGGCGCATGGACGTGTCGGCGACCGGGGGCATCAATCTGCTCGACGGCGCGGTCAACATCACCGGCTTCGTCAATTATCGCCAGTCGGGCATCGTGCCGTTGTCGGCGCGCAGTACCTCGGCGTGCGAAGTGACCCAGCCGACCAAGGACGGACCACTGGCATGCTCGCTGGCATCGTTCGTACCGGCCGGCACGATCATTCCGCTGTCGGGCGCACAATCGGGACAGTTGCTGGTCAATAATCCCAATGGCAACGGCACGTTCGTTCCGCTGAACAGCGCGCCGGGCACGCAGGCCAATCCGTTTGACGATTTCAGCTTCCAGCGTGAATTCAAGCGGATCAACGCCGGCGGTTTCCTGACCGCGCAATTGTCGAGCGACATCGAATTCTATTCGTCGGCGCTGTGGTATCGTGATCGCTCGCGCAACCCGCAGATCAATCGCACGCTGAACTACCAGGCTTATGGCACCCAGCCATATCAGGTGAACTGCAACAATCCGTTCCTGTCATCGACCCAGGCCGGCGTGTTGTGCGGAGCGGCGGCAGGGACCAGCGCCTTGGTTCCGCTCGACGTCCGCTATCGTTTCGGAAGCCTGGAGTCGCGCTATGACGAGTATGAAAATCGCGGCGTGCGGGTGACCGCCGGTTTGCGTGGTCGCGGGTTTGACGATGCGTGGACCTACGACCTGTCGGGTGTCTATGCCGAGAACACCGCAACCGCCGACCTTTTTGCCCTTCCCAACTTTGCCAACATCAACCGGGCGTTGAACGTCGTCAACGTCAACGGTCGGCCAACCTGCCAGTCGGTAGTCAACGGCACCGATCCGGCATGCGTCCCGTTCAATGCGTTCGCCCCGTTCAACAACGATCCCGCACTCAATGCCTATATCAGCGGCACCGACACCCGCACGGGCACCAGTTCGCCGCGGCTGTTCCAGGTTGTCGGCACGATTTCGGGCGACCTCGGGCGCTATGGCATCACGTCGCCTTATGCTGAAGATGGCGTCGCGGTTGCTGTCGGCACCGAATTCCGGTCCGAGCGATTCAAATCCGCCGCCAATGCTGCATTTCGCGCATCGCAGGGCGGCAACGATGCCCGCTTCACGCAAAGCGTGAAGGAAGTGAACGCCGAAGTGCAGGTGCCGCTGGTACAGAATCAGAGCTGGACCGACCTGTTGCAGTTCAACGCCGGCTATCGTCTGTCCGAATATAACCGCCTGGAAGATACGTTCGACACCTGGAAGATCGAAGGGCTGTGGGCACCGATCGCCGACATCACTTTCCGTGGTTCGTATAACAAGGCGCAGCGCGCACCGACGGTGATCGAGGCCGATCAGGCGAGCAACATCAACTATACCAGCATCGGTTCGCGCAACGATCCATGCGCGCCCCAGCCCAACCCGGCCAACCCCAGCCAGCCATTGCCGCCAGCCGCGACGATCGAGCAATGCCGTAACACCGGCCTGCCCGACAATCTCTATGGCAGCGCGGCGCTCAACTGCCCCGACAATAGCTGCACCATCCGCAACGGTGGCTTTGGCCTGATGCCCGAAACGGCATACACCAAGACCTTCGGCGTCGTGTTGCGGCCGCGCTTTCTGCCGGGCCTGACCGTGTCGGTCGATCGCTTCCTCATCGATCTCGAGGATTCGATCAATTTCTTCGCGGCGAATGATTTCCTGAACGGCTGCCTCAGCACCGGGATCGATTATTATTGCCGCGGTATCGTTCGTAATCCGGGCACCTTCACCCTCGCCAGCCCGGCAGGAACGACGCCGACCACCGGCTATATCGCGCAGGGCACCAGCAACGGTTATGAATCCAAGTCGCACGGCTGGGATTTCCAGGGCCAATATGCGCTGCCGCTTGGCAATGTCGGCAGCCTCGACATGGCGTTCAACGGCACGCTGACCACGATGGTCGGCAGCCAGGACGCACCGAACGTGCCGCCACGCAACTGCGTCGGTTATTTCGGTCCTGGTTGCGGCGAGAGCATGGTTGATTGGAGCCACGTGCTCAGCACCACCTGGTCATCGCCAAAGCGCGACGTCAGCATGACGGTGAACTGGCGCCATCACGGTTCACAGACGATCACCTTCAACGCCGATCCGGTAGCGACCGGCATCCCGGTGAACACCGCCGACCGCCGCACGACCTATGCCGAAATCCCGGCCTATAATTATATCGATCTATCGCTGGCGTTCGACATCGCGAAGCGCTTCAACCTGCGCTTCTCGGTCAACAACCTGTTCGACAAGGATCCGCCGCTGCTGCCGAACGCTCGCAACGTTCTCGGCCTGCTGCGTACCAACAGCTTGATGCGGTATGACATGCTCGGCCGTCAGCTCGTCGCCGGTGCGACGATGAAGTTCTAAACTACCCCGGCTCCCGCCATGCCTTGTCGATCAAGGCATGGCGGGACGCCATCAAACCGCGCCTCAGCGCGCAAGCAGCACCGGTAGCCGCGCTGCTTCGATCAGATGGCGGGTAACCCCGCCCAGCAGTATGTCGCGCACCCGCGAATGGGCGAAACCGCCGATCGCGAGCAAATCTGCTTTTTGTTCGAGCGCGAACCTTTCCAGCACTGCCGAAACGTCGCGCCCCGCCGACGACAGCACATGCAGCGTCACCGCATAGCCATGCCGCGCCAGATGGCGGGCAATGTCGCTGCCGGGTGCAGGGCGATTGGGCCTGGCATCGGCTGGATCAACCAACGCGATGTCGATCCGCGCCCCCGAAGGCAGCAAGCGCGTGAGTTCCCGCACCGCCGCCCGCGCTTCGGGGGATGCGTCCCAGCCCACCACCGCCTGCGCCAGCACACTCAGGCCCACACCCTCAGGAAACAACAAAACCGGCCCGCTGCCACTCATCAGCGCCGATTCGATACAGCGACGGCGCAGGCGTTCGCTGCGATAGGCTGAGCGCGGCCCCACCAGCATCATATCGGCATAGCGCCCCTCGACCCGGGCCGCGCCGCTCAGAAATCCAGGCGCATCGGTGATCGCACGCAGCTCGAGCGATAATTCCGATCGGTCGAGTGCTGACCGCAACAGCTCGATCGAGCGTTTCTCGGCAGCGTCGAACGCCAGCATCGCATCGCTGGGGTCGGCATCGGCGTCGAGCGCGTCGATTGCGGCAAACACATCGTTCAACAGCATGACGGTCAAATGCGGCCGCCCATTGGCTGCGCCAAAGTCATGCACCGCACGCAGGAACGGCAATGCCCGCTCGGGATCGTCTACCAGCGCTAAAAGGTCGGCAAGCATGATGTCTCCTGATACCCATGCATCATCCCACGCCAAGAAGCGCGGCGCAAGAATCAGCCGCCAAAGGCCGGCAGCTGGTGGTACAGGACCGTGCCTGTTGATTTTTGCTGAGAGTTGACCCGGGA
>NZ_JROH01000025.1 GCF_000786205.1 Sphingomonas sp. 37zxx
GCCAAGCCCTTTTTCAGCAGCCTGTTAGAGCTTCCGATAGATCGGCCTTTGCGGTCACAGCTCTGCAACAGGCAGGTCGACCGTCACCGTATGGGTCTGTACAGGTGCCGCGAGAAACACCGCGGCGCTTAACAAGCCCGCGCTTCCCCAACCGTATCTCCGCGCGCGCAGATCGATAATCGATCTGGCTAAGCAATAGCCGGCGGCGGCCAGCGCCGCGAAGTTCCAAAGCATAACGGTCCACATCGCACCGGCTTAGCTTGGACCAGTGAGCCGGGCAATTGGCGAATACTTCCTGTCAGCCCACCCCCTACCGCCGCCCGGCCTCGACCAGCACGCGCCCCTCGCGCCTTGGGTCGTAGCCGCCGTCGATCCGGCCATTGCGCACGATCACGCCGTGCAGCCCCGAATCCTCGCCCTGGCCGGGCACGATCTTCATGCCGCGCGCCGCCAGCGCCTCCAGAATCTCGGGCGAGAAGCGGGTGACTTCGCCGCCGATATTGTCGCCGCGCGCGACGATGTTGGGCAGCGCCAGCGCCTGCTGCATCGGCAGTCCCCAATCGACCGCGCCGATCATCGATTTGCCGACATAGGCGAGGATCGCGTTGCCGCCCGCCGATCCCAGCGCGCCAGCGAAGCGGCCTTGCCGGTCGATCATCACCAGCGGCGTCATCGACGAGCGTGGGCGTTTGCCGGGGGCGACCGCGTTCACTGCCGCGCGGCCCTGAGCATCTCGCGGGGAGAAGGTGAAATCGGTCATCTGGTTGTTCAGGAAAAACCCGTCGACCATCCGCCCGGTGCCGAAGATCGATTCGACCGTGGTGGTCATCGACACGACATTGCCCTTCGCATCGCCGACGATGAAGTGCGACGTGCCAGCCGGTTCAGCGGTAGTGTCGGCGGCGGCAAGCACCGCGCCGGCAGGGGTGCCGGCGGCGGGCGCGGGGCCGGCCACCGCACCGATCAGGCCCGCGCGCGTTGCGACATAATCGGCGGCCAGCAGCCCTTCGACCGGCACCGCGACGAATTTGGGATCGCCGACATAGCGGTCGCGATCGGCGTACATGATCCGGCTTGCCTCGGCGAACAGGAACCATGCCTGTGGGTCTTGCGGCCCGCGCGCGGCGATGTCGGTGCGTTCGAGCAGCGCGAGCAATTGCAGCATGCCGACGCCGCTCGACGGCGGCGGCGGCACGCAGACCAGATAGACGCGCCAGTCGCGGCACAACGGCTCGCGCTTGATCGGGCGATACGCCGCCAGATCGGCCAGCGTCATCGTCCCGGCCAGCGGCGCGGCATTGGTGCGCGTGACGATCGCCTGCGCGGTCGGGCCGGCATAGAGCGCTTCGGGGCCTTGTGCCGCCAGCCGCTTGAGAAAGGCGGCATAGGCCGGGTTTTTCAGCCGATCGCCGACGCCTACCAGCGTGCCGTCGCCCTTGGCGAAATAGGCCTGAGCGTCGGGGCTGGAAAGCTGGGGGAAGCTGCGCGTCAGGAAGCGCCCGAGCCGGGGGGTGATGATGAAGCCGTCGCGCGCGGTCCGCTCGGCATCGCCGAACAGCGTCCGCCATTGCAGGGTGCCATGTTCTTCATGCGCCAGCTTGAGCATCCGCACGACGCCGGGAACGCCGGTCGCGCGCCCGCTGGTGACCGCGGCGGGGTATCCCAGCGGCTTGCCATTATCGCCCAGGAACATGTCGGCGGTGGCCCCCGCCGGCGCGGTTTCGCGGCCGTCATAGATTTCGGCCTTGCCGGTCCGGGCGTTGAAATAGTTCATGAACGCACCGCCGCCGATGCCGGAGCTTTGCGGCTCGACCAGCGACAGCATCGCCTGCACCGCGATGGCGGCGTCGACCGCGCTGCCGCCGCGCCGAAGCACCGCCATGCCGGCTTCGCTTGCCAGCGGGTTCGACGCGACGACGAACATTTCGGCGGTGGCCGGGCGGGTCGCGGTGACCGATTGCGGCGGCGCAGCCGACGCCGCCGGCGGTGCGGAAGCGGGCCGACTGCACGACGCCAGTGCGGCGAGCATCATCAGCGACAGGGCGAGCGGGCGGGCCGGCGACCGGAATGGTAATATCATGGAACCATTGTGTAACCGGCGATTCGCGGCGCGTCCATGCTGGCGCTGTCACGCGGCACGATCTACACCCTGCGGTGAGGAGAGCGCATGGCACGGCAACTCGAACACTTCCCGAACCTCGTCACGATGTTCTTCACGCGCGCGCGAGAGCAGGGCGATCGACCGTTTCTGTGGGCGAAACAGGGCGGGACATGGGTGTCGACCAGCTGGGCCGATGCCGCGCGGCAGGTGGCGAGCCTGGCGGCTGGGTTGCGTGCCTTGGGACTGTCGCGCGGCGACCGGGTGATGCTGGTCAGCGAAAACCGCCCCGAATGGTGCATCAGCGATCTCGCGATCATGGCGGCTGGCTGTGTGACGGTGCCGACCTACACCACCAATACCGAGCGCGATCACCAGCATATCATCGACAATTCGGGCGCGCGGGCGATCATCGTCTCGACGCAGAAGCTCGCCAAGGTGCTGTTGCCCGCCGCGTTGCAATCGGGCGCGGCTGAATTCGTCATCGGCATCGATGAAGTGCGGATGAGCCAGCCCGGCGCGATCGAATTCCATAGCTGGCATCGGCTGATCGCCGACCATCCGACCGACCCGGCGGTGGCCGAAGTACAGGCAGATTTTGCGCGCGGCGATCTGGCCTGCATCATCTATACCAGCGGCACCGGCGGCAGCCCGCGCGGCGTGATGCAGCACCACGGCGCGATCCTGCTGAACATCGCTGGCACCACCGACATCATCAGCACCGATTTCGGCTGGGGTGACGAGGTATTCCTGTCGTTCCTGCCGCTGAGCCACGCCTATGAGCACACCGCCGGCCAGCATTTCCCGATCGCGCTGGGCGGCCAGATCTATTATTCCGAAGGGCTCGACAAGCTTGCCTCGAACATCGAGGAGACCCGCCCGACGATCATGGTGGTGGTGCCGCGCCTGTTTGAAGTGCTCCGCACCCGCATCACCAAGGCGGTGGAAAAACAGGGCAAGGTTTCGGCCTATCTGCTGAATCGCGCGATTGCGATCGGCACCAAGCGCGCCGATGCCGGGCGGATCGGCCTGCTCGACCAGCCGATGAACGCGGCGGTGAGCGCGCTGCTCAAGCCCAAGGTGGCCAAGCGCTTTGGCGGCCGGCTGAAGGCGATGGTGTCCGGCGGTGCGCCGCTGACGCCCGAGGTGGGGCTGTTCTTCGAATCACTCGGCCTGTCGTTCGTTCAGGGCTATGGCCAGACCGAGGCGGGGCCGGTGATTTCGTGCAACCGCCCGGCGGCTGGCATCCGCATGGATTGCGTCGGCCCGCCGATGCTGGGCGTCGAGGTGCGGATCGCCGAGGACGGCGAAATCCTGGTGCGCGGCGAGCTGGTGATGCACGGCTATTGGCGCAACGATGCCGAAACCGCGCGGGTGCTGAAGGACGGCTGGCTGCACACCGGCGACATCGGCGTGATCGATGATCGCGGGCGCATCAAGATCACCGATCGCAAGAAGGACATCATCGTCAACGACAAGGGCGACAACATTGCCCCGCAAAAGGTCGAGGGGATGCTGACCCTGCAGCCCGAGATCGTCCAGGCGATGATCGCGGGCGATCGCCGGCCCTATATGGTGGCGGTGCTGGTGCCCGATCCCGAATGGGTGCAATCCTATTGCGCCAAGTCGGCGGCGGGCTGCGATTTCAAGGCGCTGGGCGAGAACCACGCCTTTCGCACCGCATTGGGTGCGGCGGTCGAGCGGGTGAACAAGGATTTGTCGCAGATCGAACGAGTCCGCCGGTTCATCATCGCCGACGAACCCTTCACGATCGAAAATGAGCAATTGACGCCGAGTTTGAAGATCCGCCGGCATGTGCTGCGCGGGGTATACGGCGCGCGGCTGGACGGGCTCTACAAGGGGTGACCGCCTTCATCCCCCCATGTTGCGAAATGGGGGGATGAAAGAGGCTTAGCGTGCGCCCGCCTCTTCGGATGGGGCGGCTTTGCTTGCCGCCACGATTTTCTCGCTGGGCAGCACCAGCATCGTCCAGTCGCGCGTCGGCACCAGATATTTGGCTGCCAGCGCCTGAATATCGGCTGGGGTCACCTGGCCCATATCCTGCGGCAGGGTGCGGATCGAATCGATCCGGCGGGGATCGAGGCTGCCGCCGCTGGTCTGTTGCAACCAGAAGGTGTTGCCGCTCGACATACGGATCATCTGTTGCATCAGCGGCACCGCCGCGCGGCGCAGTTCGTCTTCGGCGATCGGCGTCGCCACCAGATCGGCGGCGATTTCGCGCGCCATTTTGAAGAAGAGATCCGCCTGGTCGGGCGGAATCTGGCCGATCGCGAACAGCCGCCCGCCGCCGGGCATGCCCACCGGCCAGTCGTTGATCACATTGGGGGTATAGCTTGCGCCAGCCTGGCTGCGGAGCTGATCGAACAATCGATCGCGAAAGATCGCCGCCAAAATCTCGAGCCGGCGATTATCGGTGAAAGCCTCGCTGCCACCGGCGCTGGGCCAGGCGATGACGGCGGCCGCCTGGTTTGGCTGGCCTTCGTGATAGCGCAGCACGGGGGTTGCCGCATGGTCGGGGAATTTCGGTGTCGGGCCGGTGAGCGCTGCGGGCTTGCGCGGCTTCAGCGCGCCGAACGAGGCCGCCACCGCCGCCACCGTCGCGTCGGCGGTGGTATCGCCATAGACCTGCACCTCGATCGGTCCTGTCGCCAGCAATGGCTCCCAGAACGCGCGAAATGCCTTGGCCGTCAGTTGCTCGACGGCTGCGCGCGGCGGCACGCCCCAGCGCGGATCCTTGGCATGGAGCAGGTTTTCCAGATCGCGGCTGAGCACGCCATCGGGCGAGGATTCAAGGCCGGCATAACCCGCCAGCATCACCGCGCGCGCGCGCGTCACCGGATTGGTATCCCATCCGGGCGACGCCATTTTGGCAGCGATCAGCCGAAGCTGATCGGCCAGATCGGCGGGGCTGGTCACCGCACCAAAGACGAACGCATCGTCATCGATCGCGAAGCTCAACCCGATTTGCCGCCCGCTGGTAAGCCGGTCGATTTCCTCCTGCCCGAACTTGCCGATGCCCGAGGGCACCAATGCAAGATCGGCAGCCCAGGCGGGCGTCACCCGATCGGCGGGCAGCGCGCGCAAGCCGCCGCCGAAGCGAACGCGGACATAGACCTTGTTGGTTTCCGATTCATTCGGAAACATCAGCAGGTTGACGCCGTTGGCGAACGTCACCTTTTCGATGTCGGGGCCGGTCAGCACCGTGGTTCGGGCGGTGACGACACCCGGCGAGCCGAGCCTGGGCAGTTGATCGAAGGTGATTGGCGGGCCTGACGAACGCTTTGCCGCCAGCTTGGTCACATCCTCGTCGAGCACTGCGGTCAGCCGGGCCTGTACCGTCGCATCGGGGACGCGGGTGTTGACGATGGCGCGGCGCAGGCCTTCGGCGAAGACCTTTTGCGACGCGGTCTGAACGCGGGCGGGGGTGAAGAACTTCTTTTCAACCGCGCCGCGAAAAATCGCGAGCGACCCTTCGCTCGACGCCACCGTTTCGGCAATATCGACTGCCTGGACGATTTCGTCGGCCTGTATCGCGCCCGCCTCGACCCGCGCGGTGTCGACGGCATTCTTCATGATCGCGTCGATTTCGGCCACTTCGCGGTCGATTTCGAGCTGGGTGGGCGGCGTCATCGCTGCATCGGCGATCGTCGCGCGAACATCGCGCACCGCCGCCTCCCAATCGTCACCCACCGGCAGGATCTGCACCAGCGTAGCGTTGGACGAACGCGATATATCCTCGAGATTGGCACCCGCGGTGATGAAGCTGCCGCCGCTGCGCGCACGCGATTCGAGCCGGCGGTTGATGATGCGGATCGCGATCTGGTTGATCATCCGCTCCTGATTGAACAGGATGGTGTCGGCGGTGATGCTCCAGGGGCGAAGGATCGCAAGGCTGACGACCGGCGGCAGTGATGGTTCGACCGTGACGGCGCTTAGCCCCTGATCGCCGACCGGCTTGCCGAAATCGGGGGTTGCGGGTGCGGGGCCGGTTCCCTTCCAGTCGCCGAAATGCTTGGCGATCTGTTGTTCGAACACCGCCGGATCGACATCGCCGGCGATGACGATCACCGTCCGTTCGGGCCGATACCAGCGCTTGTGGAAGGCATTGACGGCGGCGGCGTTGGCCGCCTGCAACGTCGCGGTCGTACCGATCGGCGAGCGTTCGGCGAGCAACTGGCCGGCGAAAAACAACTCGCGCGACTTGTCGCCCAGCCGCGATTGCGGGCTCAGCCGCTCGCGCTGTTCGGCCAGGACGACGGGGCGCTCGGCATTGATCGCGGCGTCGCTGATCGTCGGCTTGGCCATCATGCCCGCCAGCACCTTCATGCTTTCATCCAGCCCCTGCGGCGTCGCCGAGGGCAGGTCGAGCTTGTACACCGTCTGCGTCGGCGTGGTGCTGGCGTTGCTGTCCGACCCGAAGGTGACGCCCAGCCGCTGCCACAGGCGCTTCGATTCGCCATCGGGCACATGTTCGGACCCGCGAAACGCCAGATGTTCGAGCAGATGGGCATAGCCGCGCTCGCTGTCCTGCTCCATCAGCGAACCCGCATCGATCCGCACCCGCACCGCGACCTGGCCCGGCGGCACGCCGTTGCGGCGGACGGCATAGCGCACGCCATTGGGCAGGGTGCCAAAGCGCCAGCCCGGATCGGGGGTGATGTCGCTGCCCTTGTAGAGCCAGGGTTCGGCGGCGGTTTGGATTCGCCCTTCGACCATCGGCGCGGGCGCAGCCGGCGCGGCGGGTGCCGGTTGCTGCTGGCTGGCAGCAGGGATCGCGACGAGCAGCGCGACGGCACTGATCGCGGTGAAGGGGAAACGCTTGGATACTTGCATCGCTGCTAGGTAGCGGGATTTGCGGCTTCCCGCCAGCGGTGGCGGTTCGGGGTTCATTGACCCCCTAGCGTTCGTGTCGAGTGTTTAGTTGGGTTTCGGGGCATCGCCCAAAACGAACGGAGACGCGGCGATGACCGCCAAGGCACGATCGACGATGCTGGCGAGCGCGGATTGATCGACCACGCTATCGCTGCGATGCCAGGATGCCGCAACGGCATACCAGCGCCCGGCCTTGTCGCGCAGTAGATAGTTGAGACTGAGCACGCCCGGTTCGGACCCGCCCTTGTGACCGGCATAGGCAAAGCTGCGCGCGGCGGGGGCCTGCGGCGCGATGGCGAGCATTGCCAGCGTCGTCTGGTCGCCTTCGCGTCGTAGCCAGTCGAGCGTTGCCGCCATCGCGGCGGGTGATGCGAACCATTCGATTTCGGGCCGGAGCGGCGTGCCAGAAAACATCGCGGGATCGAGCGGCTTGGGCGGAAGCGCGGCAATGCGGGCGCGGCGCTCGGCGGGGGGCAGGGTTGCCCAGCCGGCGGTGCTGGCGGCATCCGCGCCCTTGAGCGCAAACGCCTCGCGGGTGGTGAGCACCGGCAGCGAGGCGGGCGGTGCCCCCAGCGCCACCGCGCGTGCGTCGATCCGGTCGCGGCCCAGCGCGATCATCAGCGTGTCGGTGGCGGTGTTGTCGCTGATCGACAGCATCAGCGTGGCAAGGCTTTGCAATGTCATCGGGCTGCCCGCCGGCCAGCCTTGGGTGATCCCCGATGGCAGCGAAGCGGCGTCGAGCGGCACGACATCGGCCCAGCGGCGCTTGCCCGCCTTCACCTGAGCGACCAATTCCGCGAGGACCCAAAGCTTGAACCCCGAGCCGATCGGGGCGGCGATGTCGGTATTGGCCGCAGTCAGGGCGCGCGGGCCATCGGCTTCGAGCGCATAAATGCCAAGCCCGGTATTGCCGGGCAGCGCCTTCAGTGTGGCGGCAACCCCATCGAGGCTGTCGCCGCGCGGCGCGGCGCCGGTGATCAGCAGCCCGCCGATCGCGTGCGGCGCGGCGGCGTCGAGCGACAGGCTGAGGCTGGCGGTGCCGCGCTCATAGCCGATCACGACATTTGCCTGCAGCCGGTTGAGGGTGTCGATCCGCTCTATGCCGGTCGCCTTGCCATATTGGGTACGCAACTGGGCAGCGATCGCTTCGAATTGCGCCCGGCTTATCTGCGCGCGGAAGGTGGCGGTGAAGGCGGTGTCGTAGTCGCCGGCACCGTTGAGGATGGCGACGACTTGCGCGGCGCGGGCGGGGAGCGACGGCCCTTGGTCCGCTCGTGCTGAGCTTGTCGAAGCATCGTCTTGTTGCTGCGAGGACGGCGGGAGGGAAGAACGGTGCTTCGACAAGCTCAGCACGAACGGTGCGGGGGGCGGGGGCTGATATCCAGGCGGTCCCGCCATCGCCAACGCCAACCTCGCCCATTCAAGCATCGATCGCATCCTCCTCCAGCCGCGCGGCGTTTTGCTGGATGAAGGCGAAGCGGTGGGCGGGGTTGGTGCCCATCAGCCGATCGACCAGATCCTTTACCTCGGCGCGCTCCTCATATTCCTGCGGCAGGGTAATACGCAGCAATCCTCGTGTCTTGGGGTCCATCGTCGTTTCGCGCAATTGCATCGGGTTCATCTCGCCCAGCCCCTTGAAGCGCGAAACCTCGACCTTCTTGCCCTTGAACACCGTGCGTTCGATCTCGGCGCGGTGGGCGTCGTCGCGGGCGTAGAGCGATTTGGCGCCCACCGTCAGCCGGTAGAGCGGCGGCTGCGCCAGATACAGGTGCCCGCGCTTCACCAGTTCGGGCATTTCCTGGAAGAAGAAGGTCATCAGCAATGTGGCGATGTGCGCCCCGTCGACATCGGCGTCGGTCATGATGATGATACGTTCGTAGCGCAGATTGTCGGGGATACAGTCCTTGCGGGTGCCACAACCCATCGCCAGCGTCAGATCGGCGATTTCCAGGTTCGCCATGATCTTGGCGCTGGTCGCGCTGGCGACGTTCAAAATCTTGCCGCGGATCGGCAGGATCGCCTGGGTCTTGCGGTCACGCGCCTGCTTGGCGCTGCCGCCGGCGCTGTCGCCCTCGACGATGAACAATTCGGTGCCCTTGGGATCGTCGGCCGAGCAATCGGTGAGCTTGCCGGGCAGCCGCAGCTTGCGCGCCGAGGTCGCGGTCTTGCGCTTCACTTCGCGCTCGGCCTTGCGCTTCAACCGCTCGTCCATCCGGTCGAGGACATAGCCGAGCAGCGCCTTGCCGCGCTCCATCCGGTCGGAGAGATATTGGTCGAAATGATCGCGCACCGCGCGCTCGACCAGGCCCGCCGCTTCGGGGCTGGTGAGCCGGTCCTTGGTCTGGCTCTGGAATTGCGGTTCGCGGATGAAGACCGACAGCATCAATTCGGTGCCGACCATCAGATCGTCGGCGGTGATGTCCTTGGCCTTTTTCTGCCCCACCAGATCGCCGAACGCGCGCAGCCCCTTGGTCAGCGCGGCGCGAAGCCCCGCCTCGTGCGTGCCGCCATCGGGGGTGGGGATGGTGTTGCAATACCAGCTATAGGATGCGTCGGACCAGAGCGGCCAGGCGACCGCCCATTCGACGCTGCCCTGTTCGTCGGGGAAGGCCTGGCGTCCAGCGAAAAACTCGGCCGTCGCGCATTCGCGACCGCCGACTTGTTCCTTGAGGTGATCGGCTAGCCCGCCGGGGAATTGGAACACCGCCTCGGTAGGGGTGTCGTCCGAGATCAGCGCGGGCGCGCATTTCCAGCGGATTTCGACGCCCGCGAACAGATACGCCTTCGACCGCGCCAGCTTGTGCAGCCGCGCGGGCTTGAACTGCATCGCGCCGAAGATTTCGGGATCGGGGGTGAAGGCGACCGAAGTGCCGCGCCGGTTGGGCGTGCCGCCCATATGCTCGATCGGCCCGAGCGTCTGCCCCTGGCTGAAACGCTGGCGGTACAACTCACGCCCGCGCGCCACCTCGACCACGGTATCGACCGAGAGCGCGTTGACCACGCTGATGCCGACGCCGTGCAGGCCGCCCGAGGTGGCATAGGCCTTGCCGTTGAACTTGCCGCCCGAATGCAGCGTCGAGAGGATTACCTCGAGCGCCGATTTGTCGGGAAAGCGCGGATGCGGATCGACCGGGATACCGCGGCCATTGTCGACGATCGTCAGCCGGTTGCCCGCATCGAGCGTCACCTCGATCCGCGTCGCATGGCCCGCGACCGCTTCGTCCATCGCATTGTCGAGCACTTCGGCGGCGAGGTGGTGCAGCGCGCGTTCGTCGGTGCCGCCGATATACATGCCCGGGCGGCGGCGGACCGGCTCCAGCCCCTCCAGCACTTCGATCGATGCAGCGTTGTAATCGGTGCCGGCGGTGACGGGTGCGGCGAAAAGGTCGTTGGACATGAGGCCGCTATATCCTGCCGCGCGGGGAGCGGAAACCTAATCCGTGAACCGTGATTGTGGCAAGGATGCCACAGTGTGGTCTCAATTTAGCGCTGCGATGCACCCAAACGCGGTTGAGCGCGTTTGCGCCCCGTACCTAGTACCGTAACCATTAGAAGGATGTATCTGTATGCGTAAGCGTATCCTGTCCGGCGCCGCTCTCGGCGTCGTTGCATTGCTCGCGACCTCGGCACCCGCATTCGCGCAGGACGCGCGTGGCGAAAGCCATTTTGACGGTCTGTATGTCGGCGGTTCGTTCGGCATGAGCGTGCAGCCAAACGACGTCAACGAGAGCATCTTGTTCGATCGCACCCTCGACGGCAATTTCAACGACACCGTCACGACGGTCGATGGTGCCAACGCTTTCGCGCCCGGCTTCTGCAACGGCGCAGCCAATGGTGCCACCCCAGCAGGGGCATGCCGCAACGACAAGGACGGCATGGAATATTTCGCGCGCGTCGGTGCCGATCACCAGATCGGTAACTTCGTCTATGGCGTGATGGGCGAATTCGGTAAGTCCGAAGTGCGCGACAGCGTGTCGGCATTCAGCACTACCCCTGCCAATTATGTCATGACGCGCGAATTCGACTGGAATGCGTCGATCCGTGGCCGCGTCGGCTATGCAGCGGGCGGGCGTTCGCTGTTCTACGCAGCCGGTGGCCCGACCTATGCCCGGATCAACAACAGCTTCTCATCGACCAACACCGCCAACGCATTCGCGCTGGAAGATGCCAAGTCGAACAGCTGGGGCTATGCCGTCGGCGGCGGTCTTGAGCAGAAGATCGGCGACAATTTCTCGTTCGGCCTGGAATATATGTTCAACAACTATGTTGACGATGATTTCCGCGTCAACACCAGCGCGGGCACGGCACCAGCCAGCAACCCGTTCCTGTTGGGCGCAGGCAGCACCGATTTACGCCGCAGCGACAATGATTTCCGGTTTCACAGCATTCGCATGACGGGCGCATTCCGCTTCTGATTTGCGAAGAGTATGAGTAGCGTAGCGTAACGAAAAACCCCGCCGGCCCATCAGGGTCGGCGGGGTTTTTCTTGTCAGCGAGGAAAGTGCCGATCGGTCATGCGACCGGCACCGCTGGGATCAGCGGACGCGCGGGCCGCCATAGGGCAGCGGCGGCGGCGGGCGGCGATCGCGGCGCGGCAGCTGCGCCTGATAGGCGTGGCCGCAATGAGCGACGCAATAGGGGAAGCCCGGGTTCACCTTGTCGCCGCAAAAGTGAAAGTCCGGCTCGCCAGGGTGGCCGATCGGCCATTTGCAGATGCGGTCGTTCAGATCGAGCAGCGACGTCTTGCCCGCGATCGCATCGGACGGGCGTGCCGGCACCAGGCGACGCGGCGGGGCCGGGGTCAGCGGTGCGCTGTTCTCGCCGGGGTTCTGTCGCAGGAAACCCCCGGGGCCGACCGAGCGCATGACCGGGGCTTTTACCGGCGCAGCAGCTTCATCCGCATCCGCATCCGCATCCTCGTCATCGGCATCGTCGATTTCCGCCGAATCGATTTCGGGTTCATCCTCGACCGGCGCGGCGACCTGCTTGACCGGCGCTGGCTCCTTGGGGGCAGCTGGCGTCGGCGCGGGCGCTGCTGCCACAACCGGCGCGGCTGGCTTGGGTGCGGGCGGCGGTGGCGCTGCGGCGGGTGCCGGCGCAGCCTTGGCGGCGGCGGGTTCGGCGTTCTTCACCGGCGATGGGCGCGGCTTCAGTCCCAGACGATGCGCCTTGCCGATCACCGCGTTGCGGCTGACCCCGCCCAGCTCCTCGGCGATCTGGCTGGCGGTGCTGCCCGACTCCCACATCTTGGTCAGCGTCGAGATACGTTCCTCGGTCCAGCTCATTGCGTTCTTCTCTTCCATGCCGGCGGTGCCGGGTTGCGGGGGCGGGCACCGTCGACTAGGCGCATTAACGATGGCAGACCAGCCCGACCCATTCCTATTCAAATTGCCCGCACCCGGCGTCCCGGTGTTTCGCGGGATCAATTGGGGTGGGCTCAAGACCTTGTATGTGAAGGAGGTGCGCCGCTTCTTCAAGGTCCAGTTGCAAACGGTGTGGGCACCGGCGATTACCACCTTGCTGTTTCTGGTTATTTTCACCGTCGCTTTGGGCGGCGGCGGGAGATCGGTGATGGGCGTGCCCTTTGCCGAATTCATCGCGCCGGGGCTGATCGTGATGGGCATGCTGCAAAATGCCTTCGCCAATGCCAGCTTCTCGCTGTTGGTGGGCAAGATCCAGGGTACGATCGTCGATTATCTGATGCCGCCGCTGTCGACCGGGGAACTGCTGGCGGGGCTGGTGGGCGGCGCGGTGACGCGCGCGCTGTGCGTCGGCGGCGCGGTCTGGCTGGCGATGGCGCTATGGGGCGTCGATGTCACCCCGCGTCATGGCCTTGCGATTCTGTGGTTCGGGGTGGTGGGTTCGGCTTTCTTGGCGTTGCTTGGGGTGCTGACGTCGATCTGGGCCGAAAAATTCGATCATGCCGCTGCGGTGACCAATTTCGTGATCGCGCCGCTCGCCTTGCTGTCTGGCACTTTCTACTCGGTCGAATCGCTGTCGCCGGCGTTTCGCACCGTCAGCCAGTTCAACCCTTTCTTCTATATCATCAGCGGCTTTCGCTATGGTTTCCTGCAAACCGCCGATTCGAACGTGCTGTTCGGCGGCGGGCTGCTGGCGGTACTGACGCTGGCATTGGCGGGGTTTTGCTATTGGCTGCTGCGACGTGGCTGGAAGCTTAAGAACTGACGCCCATATTGACCCCCGGGGCCTCGCGCCTTTAAAGGACGATGCAGGCGGCCCGATGGCCGCCTTTTCGCGTTTTGCCCCGGAGCTGTTTTCTACCCTGGATTTTTTTGAAGGAGTATCCCCAATGTCGATGCCAGCGCTGATGCCCGTTTACCCACGGTGCGATGTGCGTCCGGTGCGCGGTGAGGGATGCTATCTGATTGGCGAACGCGGCGAGCGGTATCTGGATTTCGCCAGCGGCATCGCGGTCAACGCGCTTGGCCACGGCCATCCGCATTTGACCAAAGCCATTCAGGATCAGGCAGCAACGCTGATGCATGTCAGCAACCTGTATGGCAGCCCGCAGGGTGAGGCGCTGGCGGAGCGGATTGTCGCCAATAGTTTTGCCGACACGGTGTTTTTCACCAATTCGGGGGCCGAGGCGATCGAGTGCGCGATCAAGACCGCGCGCCGCTATCACTACGCCAATGGCAATCCGCAGCGAAATACGCTGATCACCTTCGACACCGCGTTTCACGGGCGCACGCTCGGCGCGATTTCGGCGACCAACCAGGCCAAGATGCGCGACGGGTTCGAGCCGCTGCTGCCGGGCTTTGCCTATGCGACGTTCAACGATTTGGCGGGCGCGCTGGCGCTGATCGACGATCACACCGCGGGCTTCCTGGTCGAGCCGGTGCAGGGCGAGGGCGGCATCCGCGTCGCCAGCCACGAATTCCTGCAGGGACTTCGCAAGGCGTGTGACGAGCACGGCCTGTTGCTGGTGCTCGACGAAGTGCAATGCGGCTATGGCCGCACCGGCACATTGTTTGCGCATGAGCAATATGGCGTGGTTCCCGACATCGTGTCGGCGGCCAAGGGCATTGCCGGCGGCTTTCCGCTGGGGGCGTGCCTGGCGACGCAGGAAGCGGCCAAGGGGATGGTGTTCGGCACCCACGGCAGCACCTATGGCGGCAATCCGCTGGGCATGGCGGCGGGATCGGCGATCCTCGACGTGATGCTCGAGCCCGGATTTTTCGAGCATGTGGCGACGATGGGCAACCGCCTGCGCCAGGGGCTGGAACAGATGATCCCCAACCACGACCATCTGTTCGAAAGCGTGCGCGGCATGGGGCTGATGCTGGGCCTGAAGCTCAAGAGCGATTGCCGGCAGTTCGTGGCGCATTGCCGCGACCATCATGGGCTGTTGATGGTGGCTGCGGGCGAGAATGTCGTCCGCATCCTGCCGCCGCTGGTGATCGAGGAAGCACATATCGCCGAAGCGATCGAAAAGCTGAGCGAAGCCGCACGGACCTTTGTGCCGGCGAGCAACGACTGACATCATGCTCCTCCCGGCGACGGGGAGGGGAACCATGCGTAGCATGGTGGAGGGGGGCTTCCCCCGGCCAAGCCGGTGCGATCGGGGCGATCCCCCTCCACCATCGGCTTCGCCGACGGTCCCCCTCCCCGTGCCGGGGAGGATTTAGAATGCGCCATTTCCTAGACCTGTCGTCCGCCGGCCCTGATGGGATCGCCGCGATCCTTGCCGATGCGCTCGATCGCAAGGCCGCCCGCGCCGCCTGGCCAAAGGGGCGCGCCGATGCCGATTCGCCGCTGGCGGGCCACACGCTGGCGATGGTGTTCGAAAAAAGCTCGACGCGCACGCGGGTGTCGTTCGACATGGCGATGCGCCAATTGGGCGGCAGCGCGCTGGTGCTCGACAGCGGCACCACCCAGCTTGGGCGCGGTGAGACGGTGGCCGATACCGCGCGCGTGCTGTCGGGCTATTGCGATGCGATCATGATCCGCACCGACGACCATGCCAAGCTTGAGGAAATGGCGCATTACGCCAGCGTGCCGGTGATCAACGGCCTGACCGACCAGTCGCATCCGTGCCAGATCATGGCCGATCTGCTGACCATCCTCGAAAACGGCAAGGCGCTGCCCGGCCTGAAGGTCGCGTGGCTGGGCGATGGCAACAATGTGCTCGCCTCGATCGTCGAGGCCGCCGGGCTGATGCAGTTCGACGTCGTCGCCGCCTGTGCGCAGGGGTTTCAGCCATCGGACGAGGATATGGCGCGCGGGCAGGGCAGGGCGCGCTGTGTCGCCAACCCCGCCGAAGCCGTCGAGGGGGCCGACATCGTCGTCACCGACACCTGGATTTCGATGGGGCAGCTCCACGCCGAAACCAAGCTGGCGGCGCTGGCGCCCTATCAGGTCGATGCCGCACTGATGGCGCGCGCCAAGCCCGACGCCAAGTTCCTCCATTGCCTGCCCGCGCATCGCGGCGAGGAAGTGACGGCCGAGGTGATCGACGGCCCGCAATCGCTGATCTGGCATGAGGCGGAGAACCGGCTGCACGCACAAAAGTCGATCTTGCGCTGGTGCTTCGGGCAGGTGGGGTGACGTTGTAAGCATCGGCCCGCTTCCTATCTTCGTCGTTCCCGCGAAGGCGGGAACCCATATCCTCCACCGCTGCGCTTCTGGTCGACAGGTCAGCCAGTATGGATCCCCGCCTTCGCGGGGATGACGAGGACGTGGCCAAAAGGAGCGTTTGTTCATGCCTGACCTGCCCACCTCGACCGACATCGACCGCGCGATCGGTTTCACCTTGCCCGATCGCCATGCGCGTGGGCGGATCGTTCGGCTGGGGCCGGTGCTCGACGAAATTCTGTCGGCGCATGCCTATCCGCCGCCGATCGAGCGGCTGCTGGCCGAGGCGCTGACGCTTACCGCGTTGCTCGGCTCGACGCTCAAGGACGCGGGCGGACAATTGACGATCCAGGCGCAGACCAAGGGCGGCGTCGTCAATTTGCTGGTATGCGATTACAAGGGCGGAGAGCTTCGCGGCTATGTCCAGTTCGATGCCGCGCGGCTGTCGATGCTGGGCAAGAACCCGTCGCTGTTTGCGCTGTTCAACAAGGGCTATCTGGCGGTCACCTTTGACCAGGTGACCACCAACGAGCGCTATCAGGGCATCGTCCCGCTCGACGGCGAGACGCTGGGCGAGGTGATCGAGGCTTATTTCCTGCAATCCGAACAGATTCCCAGCCTGGTGCGGCTGGGGCTTGGGCGCGGCGACGATGGCAAGCTGATCGCGGGCGGGCTGTTCCTCCAGCATCTGCCCGAGGGGGAAGAGGGCCGCGAACGGCTGCACACCCGGCTCGACCATCCCGAATGGAATAGCGTCGAGGCGTTGGCGGCGACGATGGGGGCCGACGAGCTGGCCGATCCGATGCTGTCGCTAGAGACATTGGTGTGGCGTTTGTTCAACGAGGAGCGCGAAGTACGGACGCTGACGGGCATCGCGCTGTCGCGCGGCTGCCGCTGTGATGCCGATTATATCAGCTCGGTGCTGGCCAAGTTCACGCCCGAGGATCGCGCCGAGATGGCCGATGAAAACGGCGTGATCGCAGTCGATTGCGCGTTTTGCGCGCGGAAGTTCCCGCTGCAACTGGACACCGGTGTGGCCTGAAAAAGCTTGGGGGCGGGGTATTGCAACGCCTCGAAATGCTCCCACATGGCAATATTGTACGGTGCCGTAGGCTTATTGCCAGCGGCGGGTGGCGGGAACGGGAATCAAGGTGATGCGAGGGATAGACGTGCGACGGATGCTGCGCCCGGCGGCGGTTGGTGCGCTGCTTTTGACTGGTGCCGCCGTGGGGGCGGCTCCGGCACAAGCGCCGTCGCTGCGCGTTTTGGCGCAGATCGAGACGGGCCAGTGGCAATTGCGCGAAACCGGCGGCGGGACGACGCGCAGCGTGTGCGTGTCCGATCCGCGCGTGCTGTTGCAGTTGCGGCATGGTGGCGCGGCGCAATGTTCGCGCTTCGTGATCGACAATCAGGGCCAGCAGGGGACGGTGCATTACACCTGCGCCGGTGCCGGCCATGGCCGCACCACGATCAAGCTAGAGACGCCGCGGCTGATGAACATCACCACCCAGGGCGTAGTCGACGGGCTGCCCTTCGATTCGGCGATCGAGGCACGGCGGCTGGGCGATTGCACCTGATGATGCCCCGCGCAGCGTTGCACCGATGACGATATCGGCCTAGTGGTCCGATTCTGACATTTGCTACCCCCTTCGGCTCAGTCAGGAGCAAATGTCAGAATCTCCAGGACCACTAGCAATAATGTGATTCTAGTGGATTTTATGATTTTGACATTCGCAGCGAGAGCGTGCCGCAGAAGGGATGCGAATGTCAAAATCAATCCACTAGGGCGCGCGCCATCATGCATGAACAGCCTTTAGCGGTCGTCCTGGTATCGGGCGGTCTGGATTCGATGGTCGCAGCGGCGCGCGCGCGGGAGGATGGCTTCCGCGTGCTTGCGCTGTCGGTCGATTATAACCAGCGACATCAGGTGGAACTGGCGGCGGCGCGGCGGATCGCGACGGCGCTGGGCGCGGTTCGGCATGTCGTATTGCCGCTCGACCTGACCGCTTTTGGTGGATCGGCACTGACGGCGGCGATCGACGTGCCCAAGGATGGTGCGGGCACTGCCGAGGATGGCGGCATCCCGGTGACCTATGTGCCTGCGCGCAACACGATTTTCCTGAGCCTCGCGCTGGGCTGGGCCGAAGCGGCGGGCGCGCGTGATCTGTATATTGGGGTGAACGCGCTCGATTATTCGGGCTATCCCGATTGCCGCCCCGAGTTCATCGCCGCCTTTGAGGGGCTGGCCGAGCTGGCGACCAAGGCGGGCGTCGAGGGCGAGCCCTTTCGCATCCACGCGCCGCTCCAGCATCTGACCAAGGCGGATATTGTGCGCGAGGCGGCTCGGCTGGGGCTGGATGCCGGGATGAGCTGGTCCTGCTATGATCCGGCGCCCGGCCATCTCCATTGCGGGCTGTGCGACAGTTGCCGGCTGCGCGCCAAGGGATTTGAGGAGGCCGGGCTGCCCGATCCGACCGCCTATGCCGTTCGCCCATGAGCTATGCGGTCAAGGAACTGTTCCTGACGCTGCAGGGCGAGGGGTTTCACGCGGGCCGCCGTGCGGTGTTCGTTCGCTTTGCCGGGTGCAATCTGTGGTCGGGGCGTGAGCAGGACCGCGCGACCGCGGTGTGCCGGTTTTGCGATACCGATTTCGTCGGCATCGATGGCGATGGTGGCGGGCGCTTCGCCGATGCGGCCGCGCTGGTCGATGCTGTGGCATCGGCATGGGGGCCGTCGCGGCCATCGCGCTTCGTCGTGCTGACCGGTGGCGAGCCGATGTTGCAGATCGACGACGCGCTGGTCGGGGCACTGCACGCGGCAGAGTTTCAGATCGCGATCGAAACCAATGGCACGATCGCGGTCAATCCCGGCATCGATTGGGTCTGTGTCAGTCCTAAGGCGGGCAGCGCGGTGGTGCAGCGATCGGGCGACGAGCTGAAGCTGGTATGGCCCCAGGCTGGCAGCGACATTGCCGAGATCGAGCGCTGGGATTTCCGGCATTTCCTGATCCAGCCGATGGACGACATCGCCGCCGAGGAAAACCGCGCCGCCGCGGTCGCGCTGGCGATGGCGCGACCCGGCTGGCGGCTGTCGCTGCAAACGCACAAGCTGCTCGGCCTGCGCTGAGCCTTGCTGGGCGGGTAAAGACCCGCCCGAAGCGTTGCTGGATGCCTTAAAGCGGGATAGCGCCGCGTTGATCCACGGCTTGTCTTGTCCGTCATTCCCGCGAAGGCGGGAATCCATGTTCCAGTGCCGTGATTATGGCTTCCCGCCTTCGCGGGAATGACAACGAAGAGCTGTCATCAAGCCATGATGTTTTAGCGGTTCGCCACTGCCGTGGTCGGCGGGGTTGCCGCCATGCGATAATAGACCTGGCCGCAGCGTTTTTCCTGCCAGATGTCCTTGCGCCAGCATTTCTTGTCGTTGAAATTGGCCGGAAGTTGCGGCGCGCTTGCGGCAAGATAGGCATAGCCGCCGCTGCGGAACTGCTGTTCGCCCCAGGGGCGCAGCGCGTTGCGAAGCTCCTGCATCCGCGTTGCCGCGAAATCGCCAAGCTCGCCGCGCTTGACGTAAAGCGCGTCCCGACCGACGTTGGATGCGATCTGGCAAAAGATGCGCTGCGCCGCCACCGTCGAAAAGCCCGAATAGACGCGGGTGCCGAATTGATCGAACGCAGTCTGTCCTGCCTTGGTCGTTTTATTGACCCGGCGGAAATATTTCATCAGATCTTCGAAATCGTCGCGCAGCTCGTCGGTATGGTTGCGCAGCATCGCGTTGTAATTGCTCAGCGTCAGCAGGGTCGGCTCGAACTGGCATTGCAGCGCCGCGACGTTCAGTGCTGCGCGCAGGTTCCACAGCAGCGCCGCGCGATGTTCGGTGGGCGTCGCACCGGGCAGGTCTTGCCCCAGAATTCCCGGTTCCGCCCCGGTCACGCGCGGTCCGCTCAAATCCTTCGACTTGAAATAGAACTGCGCTGAGGCAGGGGTGGATAGCAGCATGGTCGCAACGCCGGCGACCACCAGACCAATACGCAACACGTTCATAGCAGCCTCTCACTCTGACCGGCCAAGCCCCGCGCCGGATCATCGATCAAAGGGTTAAGCGTTTTTCGGCGTCGGCCCAAGGGGCTTTTTGCGCTCGGGGGGTGCGGCACGTCGCAAAAAGTGGCGGTCGTGATCATTCAGCGCCGGATATGGCGGGCCGTTACGCTGCCGTCGCGGAAGCAGAAAAGTCGACTCGGCATGAAAAAGGCCGCCCGGTTGCCCGGGCGGCCTTACCATCGTGGTCGAAGGCTGACGCCGCCGACCGCGTGATTACATCGCGTTCGACGTCATCGTGTCGTTCGACATCATCATGTCGTTCGACATCATGGTGTCGTTCATCATCATGGCGTCGTTGCCCATCATGGCGCCGTCAACGGCGGTCATGTTGTCGGTCATCGTGCCGTCCATCATCGGATCGGTGGTGTTCAGATCGGTGACGATGGTGTTGTCGGTGGTGGTTTCGGTGGTTTCGCCGCAGGCCGAAACCAGCAGCGCCGCGCTGGCGATCATCGAACCGGTGACGACCTTTGAAATGAATGAACGCATGTGGAGCTCCCTTGATAATGGACTTGGTTGGCCGAAGGCCGTTAATACCCAAACCGTAGTATGCATTAAACCGTTAGCGCACGCCCCTCAAGCCCAATCATCATGACCGTGCAAAGCGCGCAGAAACGCAGGACAACACAACGCAAGTGCAGCATCAAAGGTTGCGGCGGGGACGTTTTTTCCCAGCAAAGCGGCGCTGGTGACGGGAAATTCGGGCAGGCCGCACGGCACGATACCGCCGAAATGGGCGAGATCGGGTGCCAGATTGACCGCAAATCCGTGCAGCGTCACCCATTGGCGCACGCGCACCCCGATCGCGCCGATTTTCGCCTCGGTACCGCCATCGGCGGTCCATATGCCGACGCGATCGGGCACGGCGAAGGCGGTGATGCCGACCTCGCCCAGCGCTGCGATCACCCAGGATTCGAGCGCATGGACATAACGGCGCACGTCCCGCCCGCGCGCGCCCAGGTTTAGCTGGACATAGCCGATGCGCTGGCCCGGCCCATGATAGGTGTACCGGCCGCCGCGCCCGCTTTTGAACACCGGAAAGCGCGGATCGAGCAATTCGATCGGGTCGGCGCTGGTCCCTGCGGTATACAGCGGCGGATGTTCGAGCAGCCATATGCGCTCGGGTGCGGTGCCGGCATGAATCGCGGCGGCCCGCGCCTCCATATCGGCGACCGAGTCCTGATATTGGACTTGTTCCGGCGCGATCGACCATTCGACGCCATCGATCGCGGTCGGCACATCGGGAGACAAGGTTGGCAAGGACAATCGGCTTCGGCTACGGGGTTGATCTATCCAGCCCAAATGATCGGGGAATGCCGCATGGTCAAGATGAGCACCGTCTGGGATCGGACGACTGAGTTTCTGGGCACGCATGCAGCAGCGGTCATGCCGATCGCTGTATTGGCGATCCTGCTGCCGACTGTGCTGGCGGGCACGCTCGAGGCTTGGCGACTGACGCTCGATCCGTTCAGTCAGGCGGCGATCGGCGTCGGCGGGCTGGTGCTGACGATCGTGACCCTGTGGGGAACCACCGCGATTACCGCGCTTGCGATCGAGCCGGTGGGGGCTGCGGGGGCAGCGGCGATCGCGAATCGGCGGCTATTGCCCGTGATCGGCGTCACCATCGCCTTGCTGCTGGGCCTGAGCCTGTTGTTGCTGCCGGCGCTGGGCATCGTGCTGGTTGGCGGGATCGATATTGCGGCCCTGGCGTCGGCGCAGTCCGGGACGATGCCCGACATCAACCCGACGGCGGTGTTGGCGGCGGCGGCTTATGTGTTGGTGGCGAGCTTGGTGCTGCTGTGGCTCGCCGCGCGGCTGGTGATCGTCACCCCGGTCGTGGTTGCCGAGCGGCGCGGGCTGGGCGCCATTACCCGTGCCTGGCAATTGTCGCGCGGCCATGCCCTGCGGATCATCGGCATGATCCTGCTATATGGTCTGATCGCGGGGATCGCCACGCTCGCGGCGCAGGCAGCGTTCGGCACCATTTTGGGACTGACGCTGGGTACGCCTGGCACCTTCGGTATCGATACGGTGCTGACCGCGCTGCTGGTCGGGGTCGTCACCGTCGTTATTTCGGTGGTGCAGTCGGTGTTCGTTGCCAAGCTGTATTCGGCACTCGCACCGCAGCGCAGCCTGGCCGAAGAATTTGCCTGATCCTGCAAAAATGCGTTTTTCGATGGGGCATCTGATCGCCGATGCCCAGCGCATGTGGCGTGCCGAGCGACCGCTGCTGTTGCCGATAGCGGGGCTGTTCTACTTCCTGCCGACGCTCGCCCTGCTGTTGCTGTTGCCGCAGCCTGCCGAAATCACCGACCCCGGCACCGATGCCGCCAGCCAGGCATTGATCGCCTACACGCTCGACAATGCCGGATCGATCCTGTCGGCGAACCTTGCCAATCTGTTCGGCGCGGCGGTCGTGCTGCTGCTGTTCCTGGGTCGCCCGCAATTGACGGCGTCGGACGCCTTGCGCCGGGCGCTGACCTTGCTGCCGATTTTCCTGATCGCGGTGATTTCGGTCTGGGCCGGAGTATTCGTCGGCGGGCTGATGTTCGTGTTGCCGGGGCTGTATCTGGTCGGCCGCAGCTTCCTGGTGACCGCGGTGATTGCGAGCGAAGGCGCGCAAAGTCCGGTACAGGCGATCAGTCGATCGTTCGCGCTGACCAAGGGGCGCGGCTGGTTGTTCTTCTCCCTGGTCGCCGCCGTGTTCCTGACCGGGCAGGTCGGCGTGATGATCGCGGGCAGCATCGATCGCGCGATGATCGCCAGCGGCATGGCGTCGCCGGTTACCGTCTTCCTCTTCAACGCGAGTGCGGCCCTGGCATCGACCGCCGCATCGCTGGCGACCTTGCTGCTCGAGGTTGCGGCCTATCGCCGCCTGGCGGGATCGAGCAACGGGATTTGAGGCGCGGTTTCCGGGGGCAGGATGCCGCTTAGCCGGGGATCGGGAAAGGTCTCCATCGTCCGGCGAAAGGCGACGAAGCCGCTGCGGCGATAAAAATCGAGCGCGCGATGGTGATCGAGCGTGCAGCTATGCACCCACATCCGCTTCACCTCCCGGGTCCAGCCGAGCATCAGCGCGTTGGCCATCAGCCAGCGTCCGTCACCGCGCCCGATGCGTTCGGGGATCAATCCGAAATAGGAAAGCTCGCAGGTGTTCGCATGGCGATGGTCTAACTCGAGAAACCCGACCTCTATTCCCGCGCGATCGACGGCGGCATAGATCGAGATGCCGGGATCGTGGATGATCGCGGCGAGCAGGTCATCGGCCATCACCAGCCGCGAATACCATAGCCAGGGCGCACCGATTCGCGCGAACAAGGCGCGGTAGCGGGCAAGCGTTGGCTGCTCCCACCGCACCAGCCGCAATTCGGAGGGCGGCATCGGGGCGGGGCGTGGCCGTTGCAGCATCTCCAGCGTGGTGACGATGGTCGCAAGATGCCCGTCGGGCACCGGCGTCAGCCCCATCGATCAGCTCCAGGTGGCGCGCGGGGGCAGGCTCATCAAAATGGCTTCGATATTGCCGCCGGTCTTCAATCCGAACAGCGTGCCGCGATCATGGACGAGGTTGAATTCGGCATAGCGGCCACGCCATTCGAGCATGACCGCCTCTTCCTCCGCCGTCCATGGCATGTCCATCCGCCGCCGGACGATTCGCGGATAGCTGTCGAGAAACGCCTCGCCGACCGATTGGGTCAGCGCGAAATTGGCGTCGAAATCGCCGTCCATATGGTCGTAAAAAATCCCGCCGACGCCGCGCGCGACGCCGCGATGGGGGATCCAGAAATATTCCTCCGCCCATTGTTTGAATCGCGGATAATAGCTTGGATCATGCGCGTCGCAGGCGGCCTGCATCGCGCCATGAAAGTCTTCGGTGTCCTCGGCATAGGGCAAGGGCGGGTTGAGATCGCCGCCGCCGCCGAACCAGCGCTTGGTGGTGACCAGAAATCGGGTGTTCATATGGACGGCGGGGACATGCGGATTGGTCATGTGCGCGACCAGGCTGATGCCGGTGGCAAAGAAGCGCGGGTCGCTGTCGGCCCCGTGGATCGACTTGGCGAAATCGCCTTCGAACGTGCCGCCGACGGTCGAGACGTTGACGCCGACCTTTTCGAATACCTTCCCCTTCATTACGCCGCGAACGCCGCCGCCGCCGGGTTCGCCCGAAGGATCGATTCGATCCCAGGGGGTATATTCGAAGCTGGCATCGGAGCCGGCGTCGCGCTCAATGGCTTCAAAGGCTGAACAGATGCGGTCGCGAAGGCTTTCGAACCAGGTGCGGGCGGCAGTTTGCTGCGGGTCAAGCGGTTGCATGGGCGCAGGTTAGCGCGCCGCGCGGGGGAGGGGAAGCGGGCGGTTGATCGAGGTTTCGGTCGCGCTGGCGCGAAGGATTTGCCGATCAGCCCCCGCTGCCCGGCCAGCCCCCCGTTTGTTGCAGCGCCGCGCCCAGGACCAATGCGACGCTCACCCCGACGTTGAGCGAGCGCATGCCCGGCATCATCGGCACCACCACCCGCGAATCAGCGCGGTCATGGACGTGATCGGGCACGCCGGTGCCTTCGGAGCCGAACAACAGCGTATCGTTTTCCTCGAACATGGCAGCGTCGAGCCGCGTCGCGCCCTTGGTCGTCGCCAGCACCAGCCGCCCCTGCAACGCCGCTTCGAATGCGGCAAAGTCGGCATGGCGGGTCACCTGCGCCGCCCGGGCATAATCCATGCCGGCGCGCGCCAATGCCCGGTCGCTGAAGGTAAACCCCATCGGCTCGATCAGATCGACCGCGACGTTCATGCACGCTGCGGTGCGCAGAATCGCGCCGACATTGCCGGCGATGTCGGGTTCGAACAGGGCTATACGCATCTTCAATATCCAAGCAGATTGGGGCCGGGCGCGCTACCGCCGAAATGGGGTGTTGGCAAAAGGCCATGTCCAAGTCTATCAGGCCGCAGCCCCCGCATGTCCGGTGGGTCTGGCGTGACCGCACGGCTTCGCCTCGCATTGCAGGCGACATCGTGCGACTCACCGCTCAAGGCATTGGTTTTCAAGGGCTGACGCATGGCTACGGTTGATACGACTATCCCGCACAACGAATCGCTCGGCGAAGGGCCGGCCGATCCACGTCGCCGCGATTATATGGCGATTGGCGCGGTTGCCTTCGCCGGAGTCGGCGCAGGTGTGATCGCGCTGCCGCTCATCAATTCGATGAGCCCGGCGGCCGATACGCTGGCGGCATCGAGCACCGAAATCGACATTTCGGCGATCCAGCCGGGGCAGTCGATCAAATCGAGCTTCCGAAAACAGCCGCTGTTCGTCCGCAACCTGACGCCGCAAGAGATTGCAGCAGCCGACGCCACCCCGCTGAGCGACCTGCGCGATCCGCAGACGCTCGCTGACCGTACCAAGGCGGGCAAGTCGAACTGGCTGGTGACGATGGGTGTCTGCACCCATCTGGGCTGCGTGCCGCTGGGCGCGGGCGAGGGCGAGAATAAGGGCGCATTCGGCGGTTATTTCTGCCCGTGCCATGGTTCCGCCTATGATACAGCAGGGCGGATCCGTTCCGGCCCGGCACCGACGAACCTTGCGGTTCCCGAATATGCATTCACCACCGACACCATGATAACGGTCGGCTGAGGAGCGAGCAGATGAGCTTCCCCTGGGCAAAGCAGTATGAGCCGGCGTCGCCGGTTTCCAAGTGGATCGACGAGCGGCTGCCCGTGCCGCGTCTGGTCTACAACGCCGTCGGTGCCGGTTATCCGGTGCCACGCAACCTGAATTATTTCTGGAACTTCGGTGTGCTCGCTGGCGCGGCCCTGGGTATCCAGATCATCACCGGCATTTTCCTGGCGATGAACTATTCGACTGACGCGATGACCGCGTTTTTCTCGGTCGAACGGATCATGCGCGACGTGCCCGCCGGCTGGCTGCTGCGCTATGCCCATGCCAACGGCGCATCGATGTTCTTCATCGTGGTGTATATCCACATCTGTCGCGGTCTCTATTACGGCTCGTACAAAGCGCCGCGAGAGATGATCTGGCTGCTCGGCGTGGTCATCTTCCTGTTGATGATGGCGACCGCGTTCATGGGCTATGTGCTGCCATGGGGCCAGATGAGCTTCTGGGGCGCGCAGGTGATCACCGGCTTCTTCTCGGCGCTGCCGCTGGTCGGCGAGCCGATCCGCATCTGGCTGCTCGGTGGCTATGCCCCCGATGCCGCTGCGCTGAACCGTTTCTTCTCGTTGCACTATCTGCTGCCGTTCGTAACCGCCGGTGTGATTATCCTGCACATCTGGGCGCTGCACATTCCCGGCTCGAACAACCCGACCGGCGTTGGCGTCAAGGGTCCGCAGGATACGGTGCCGTTCCACCCCTATTACACTGCCAAGGACGGTTTCGGCCTGGGCGTGTTCCTGCTGGTGTTTGCGGGCTTCCTGTTCTTCGCACCGAACATGCTGGGTCACCCCGACAACTACATCCAGGCGAACCCGCTTTCGACGCCCGCGCACATCGTGCCCGAATGGTATTTCCTGCCATTCTACGCGATTTTGAAGAGCTTCACCGCCAACTTTATCCTGGACGCAAAGCTCTGGGGCGTACTGGCGATGTTCGGCTCGATCCTGCTGCTGTTCTTCCTGCCATGGCTTGATCGTTCGCCGGTGCGTTCGTCGAACTATCGCCCTAAGAACCGCATGTTCCTGATCGTGCTGCTGATCGACGTGCTGGTGCTGGGCTATGTCGGCGGTGCCGAAGCCAGCAACTTCAACGTCATGATCGGCCAGATCGCGACGACCTATTATTTCCTCCACTTCCTGGTCATCCTGCCGATCGTGTCGGCTGCCGAGCGTCCGCGCCCGCTGCCCAATTCGATCACCGAGGCTGTGCTGAAGTGTAAGGGCGGTACCAGCCCTGCTCAGACCGCCATCCCCGGCGCGCATGGTGCGCAGCCGCAGCCTGCCGAATAAGCCAGTCGAACCAAGGACGAGACGACCCTCATGATCCGTATCATCGCACCACTTATCGGCCTTGGCTTCGCCTTCGTCCTGGTGCTGGGCCTGTTCGGCACGCTTACCGCCGAAGCCCAGCCCGAAGACGCTTCGCATGAGTTCTATCAGAAGCCGCGCGACGCCGGGCTGCCTTCGGCTGGCATCTTCGGTAAGTTCGACAACCAGCAGCTGCAGCGTGGCTTCCAGGTGTATAAGGAAGTCTGCTCGGCTTGCCATTCGATCAACCTGGTATCGTTCCGCGACCTGGCGTCGCTGGGCTATAGCGAAGGCGAAGTGAAGGCGATCGCCAGCCAGTGGTCGGTCGAAGCACCCAGCGTGAACCCGGACACCGGTGAAGCCGCGACCCGCAAGAATACCCCTGCTGACCGTTTCCCGCTGGTCTATGCCAACGCAGTTGCCGCGCGCGCGGCGAACAACAACGCGATCCCGCCCGATCTGTCGTTGATGACGAAGGCGCGCGGCGACGGTTCGAACTATGTTTACTCGCTGCTGACAGGTTATGTGCCGCAGCCGGCTGAATTAGTGGCCAAGCATCCGACCTCTGCGACGCCGCCGGGGCTGAACTACAATCCCTATTTCCCGACCCTGAACCTTGCGATGTCGCCGCCGCTGGTGGCTGATGATCAGGTTACCTATGCCGATGGTACGCCAGCGACGGTGGATCAGATGGCCAAGGACGTATCGGCCTTCCTGACCTGGACCGCCGAACCCAAGCTGGAAATCCGGCATCAGGCGGGCCTTGCGGCATTCCTGTTCATCCTGATCTTCACTGGCCTCGCTTATGGTGCCTATCGCAACATCTGGCGCGACCTGAAGCATTGATCGACACAACTGGCCGGTAATCCGGCAGGTTAGGAAAGGCCCCGAACTCAAATCGAGTTCGGGGCCTTTTTTGTGCCCATGGCGACGCAGCCGACGATAAAGGTTGCTGCGACTCGCTACCGCCCTGCTTCCCCGGAGACCGCCATGACCGCCGCCGACCAGCTTCGTACCCTGATCCGCACCATCCCCAATTTCCCCAAACCCGGCATCCAGTTTCGCGACATCACTACCCTGCTGCTCGATCCCGCTGGGCTGCGTCTGGCGACCGAGACCATGGCTGCGGCAATCTCTGGTCCGGTCGATCTGGTAGCGGGGATCGAAGCGAGAGGGTTTGTGTTCGCGCCGACGCTGGCGCTGGCGCTGGGGGCAGGGGTGCTGCTGATCCGCAAGGATGGCAAGCTGCCCGGGGCGACCATCGCGGAGGATTACGCGCTGGAATACGGCACCGATCGTATCACGATGCACGCCGATGCCTTTACGCCGGGGGCCAGGGTGTTGCTTGTCGACGACCTGATCGCAACTGGTGGCACGGCGCGCGCGGCGGTTAGGCTGATCCGCAAGGCTGGCGGAGTCGTGACCCAGGCGGCGTTCGTCATCGACCTTCCCGAACTCGGCGGTGCGCGCGCGCTGGCTAGTGACGGGATTGATGTTCACGCGCTGGTTGATTTCGAAGGCCACTAGTCGACGATCGGCAACAGCAAGAGTTTCGCCGGGTGAATGTTCCCTGCGTACCGAGCGGGAACTATTCTGACTGACCTTCGGTTCTTCAGGGTCAGGTGGTTCACGCGCGGTTCAACGCAGTGATGTAAAAGTAGGTCATGGCTCCGCGTATCTTGGAGAGGATTCACATGTTGGCATCGCGCATTCGCACGGCAGGATTTGCTATAATCGCTGCCATTGGTCTTTCGGCTTGCGGCTATAACCAGGGCTATGGATATGGTGGCCTTGGCGTCGGCGTAGGCTCGGGCTTTTACAATAACGGCTATTATGACGACGGCCTGTACGGTGGCGGCTTTGGCGCACCAGTTGGCGGCTTTTATGGCGGCGGCTTGGGCGGATCTTATTTCGGCTGGAACAGCGGCTTTTATTATCCCGGTACGGGCTATTATGTGTACGGACGTGACCGCCGCCCAGTGCGCTGGAACAATGCACAGCGCCGCTATTGGGAAGGCCGCCGCAATACGCTGGCACCGGGACAGCGGCGTGATCTACGCGCGAATTGGCAGGGCTTTCGCCAGGATCGCCGTGCCGATGAGCGCGATTTCCGGCAAGACCGCCGAATCGATCGGCGTGAGTTTCGACAGGGTCAGATCACGCGGCCGCAATTTCGTGCCGATCGCCAGCAGGATCGCCGCGAATTTCGACCGGATCGCCGGGGCGACGTGCGCCAGCTCCGCCAGAATAATCGCGCGATCACCCGCCCAGATCGCCCGGCGCGGATCGTAGCGCCGCAAACCCGGGTGGATCGCCCGGTCGTTCGGCAGGTCAATCGCGCCAACCGCCAAGCGATTCGTCAGGGCAATAGGACTCGGCAGCCTCGGTAACGCAATTGGGATGCCTTTCAGGCAGTGGGGGTTGGTCGGGTCGCGATCAGGCCGATGGCGATGAAGGACAGCACCGGCTCGTCATGCTGGTTGAACGTCGTCATGCGCGATCGCGTGCTGCCCATTTCGGGGCGGCTTCGCGATGCGCGGGTTTCGATGATTTCGTTCTCGCAGCGAAGCGTATCGCCGGGATAAACGGGTTTGAGCCAGCGCAGTTCATCGACCCCCGCCGCGCCCAGCGACGCTTGCGGATGTTCCTGCAGATGCGTGACGAACATCGCCATCGTCATTGCACAACTATGCCACCCGCTCGCCGACATTCTCCCGAAATGGGTGAGCGCGGCGGCTTCGTCGGATAGGTGGAATGGCTGTGGATCGAAGCGTGCGGCGAAGGCCAGCACTTCTTCCCGCGTGACGACATGGCTGCCGAACGCAGCCTTGTCGCCGATGGTCAAATCTTCAAAATAGCGCATGCGTCAGTTTCGATCCGAAACCCGCCGCCCGCAAGCCCTATTCGGCCAGCGCGCCTTGCAGTGGTTCGATCCGGCCATCCACATCGGTTGCCGCCGACAGCCCCGCCAAACGCCGCAGTAGTGCATAGACATCGACATTGTCGGCAATCGGCAATGTCACGCCGCGCCGGAAGGCGGGGCCGCTGGCGACGAGGATCGAGTTCATCGCAGGATCGGCATTGTCATAGCCATGCGCGCCGCCCTTGATCGGATATTTAGGCGGCTGGCCAAGGATCATCCAGCCGCTGTCGGCGATGCAGATATAGGGCGGGACGCGAGGGTTACGGCCATAAGCGAGCCGCGCGGGGAGCGCCGCCTTTTCCATGCAGCGCATATGCGGGTGCGGCTTCGCCAGCGCGGCCACCACGGCAGCCTCACGCCCGGGCTGGGCGTGGAACGTCGCATAGGGGCCATCCTCGGCCAGCCGAATGTCGCTGGCGGGAAAGGCTGCCAGCAGGTCGATCGTGCGATCCGCCGAGACCTCGGCCATGCCATGGTCGGATACCAGGATCAGGTTCGCCGGCTGGCGGAGCGCCCCGAGTTCGCTGAGCAAGAAGCCGATCAGTGAATCTGCCTCGGCGATGGCCGCGTTCACCTCGGGCGATTGCGGGCCGAAGCGGTGGCCGGCAGTATCGACGGTATCGAAATACAGCGTCACCAGCTTGGGGCGAGTGGCGGCGGGACGGCGCAGCCAATCGACCACCGCGTTCACCCGGTTGCGCTCGGGCAAGGCCTGCGCGAATTGCTGCCAGTCGCTGGGATAGGTCTCGCGCACCTTGCTGTTCGATCCGGGCCAGAACATCGTCGCGGTGCGGATGCCGGCCTTCTCGGCGGTGACCCAGATCGGCTCGGCCTGATCCCACCAATAAGGCTCGAGGCTGGCCATAGTGAAAACTTCGCCGGGCCGCGCCGGATCTTCGAACCGGTTGGCGACGATGCCGTTGCGATCGGGATGCAGCCCGGTGACGAGCGCATAATGGTTGGGGAAGGTCTTGGTCGGGAAGGAGGGGCGCATCGGGGCCTGGACGCCTTGCGCCGCCAGCCTTGCCATATTCGGGGTGATGCCGCGCTTCAGATAATCGGGGTGGAAGCCGTCGATCGATACCAGGATCGTCACCGGATCGCGCTGCTCGGCCGGGGCGGCGGCAATCATCGGTTCGGGAGCGCCGGCGGACCCGCTAGCGCATGCTTGCAGCGCAACAGCCAGCGCGACTGCGGCGAGACGTGGAATGATATGCATGCCCAGCCACTGCCACCGATCTGTTACCGAGGAAAGGCACCCCGGCGCGGGATCAGGTCGGCAGGCAAATACTCAGGCGACTTGCGCTTCGACCAGTCCCATGTCCAACCCATCGGGATCGCGCAGCACATAGCCGCGACCCCAGACGGTCTCGATATAATTGTCGCCGTCGGTCGCCATGCTCAGCTTCTTGCGAAGCTTGCAGATGAACACGTCGATGATCTTGAGCTCGGGTTCGTCCATCCCGCCATAAAGGTGGTTCAGGAACATTTCCTTGGTCAGCGTCGTGCCCTTGCGCAGCGAGAGCAGCTCGAGCATCGCATATTCCTTGCCGGTCAGATGCACCCGCGCATTATCGACCTCGACTGTCTTGGCATCGAGATTGACCGCGAGCTTGCCGGTGCGGATCACCGACTGGCTATGGCCCTTGGAGCGGCGGACAACGGCGTGGATTCGCGCGACCAGTTCGTCGCGGTGAAAGGGCTTGGTGACATAATCATCGGCACCGAAGCCGAACGAGCGCACCTTGCTGTCCATTTCGTTATTGCCCGACAGGATCAATACCGGGGTCGAGACGCGGGCGACGCGGAGGCGCTTGAGCACCTCATAACCGTGCATGTCGGGCAGGTTCAGGTCGAGCAGGATGATGTCGTAATCATACAGTTTACCGAGATCGAGGCCTTCTTCGCCAAGGTCCGTCGTATAGATATTGAAGCCTTCGGTCGTCAGCATGAGATCGATCGCCTTGGCGGTCGTCGGCTCGTCCTCGATTAGCAATACGCGCATCGGTGCGTCCTCCTGTACCCATGACCAGCAAACCTGCCCCCCTTAAGGCTGGCGCACTCATGAGTATTCGATTAACCTAAGCAGCTCTAAAGGCAAAAGGTTAATTTCCTCCTAACCGGCATCTTCCCACGAGTCGCGCGGGTTTTCAGCTGCCCTGCCCAAGCTTTCGGAAGCGATCGGCGAGGAAAGCGATCAAGGTTTCGACTCGGGCGGGCCGCCGTGCGCCGGGCGGGGTGAGCAGGTGCAGACCGATCGGCTTGCCCGCCCATTCGGGCAGGATCGCCACCAGGCGGCCTGCCGCCAGATCGTCGTCGACGATGAAATCGGGCAGCCGCGCGATGCCCAGCCCGGCGCGAAGCGCAGGCAACATCGCATCGCCGCTGTCGGCGGCCAGCGGGCCGGTCGGGCGGATCGCGGCGACTTCGCCATTAGGCCCTTCGAACTGCCAGGTCGCATTGGCGCGATTGGTGTAGGTGAAGCAGGCGTGATCGGCCAGTTGCGCCGGGTGGGTGGGCGTGCCGGCGCGTGCCAGATAGGCCGGTGCCGCCACGACATGGCCGCGCACATTGCCAAGCCTGCGCGCGCGCAACGAACTGTCGGGCAGGTCGGCGATCCGCAGCGCGACGTCGATGCCCGCGGCGATGATGTCGATGCGCGTGTCGGACAGGGTCAAGTCGATCTGGATCGCGGGATTGGCGATCAGAAAGTCGGCGATCGCCGGCGCGACGTGGCGCACGCCGAAGGTCATCGGGGCGGCGACCCGCACCAGCCCGGCGGGCGCGGTGGCAGCCTCCCGCGCGGCTTCCTCGGCGGCATAGCCTTCCTCGACGATCCGCTGCGCGCGCTCGGCCAGCGCCTTGCCGCTGTCGGTGAGGGTCAATTTGCGCGAGGTGCGGTGAAACAGCGACGTACCCAGCCGCGCTTCGAGGCGGGTAATTGCCTTCGACACCGTCGCCTTGCTCACCCCGATCGCCGTGGCCGCGCCGCTGAAGGAGCGTTGTTCGACAACTGCGGCGAAGATCGCCCAGGCTTCAAGATCGGGAAGTTGCATCGCGATGGCGATAAGCAAAATTCCCCGAATGGTCGATAGCGAAACGAAGTGTTTCCATCGTTTCGATTTTCGCGCCCATCGCAAGCGCCTATGTTCGCTGCAACACGAAAGGAACCTTGCAATGATCGACAAACGTTCGTTCGAAAGCCTGGGCCATGCCGACCATGGATGGCTCAAGGCGCGCCATCATTTCTCGTTCGCCAATTATTACGATCCCTCGCGGATGGGCTGGGGCAAGATCCGCGTCTGGAACGATGACGAGATCGCCGCCAATTCAGGCTTTCCGCCGCATCCGCACGCCGACATGGAGATCATCACCTATGTCCGATCGGGGGCGATCACCCACAAGGATTCGATGGGCAATGAAGGCCGCACCGTGGCGGGCGATGTCCAGGTGATGTCGGCGGGCACCGGGGTTCGCCACGCCGAATATAACCTTGAGCCCGAAACGACGCGGATCTTCCAGATATGGATCGAGCCGAGCCGGCGCGGTGGTGCGCCGTCCTGGGGGGCCAAGCCCTTCCCCAAGGAGCAGCGTTCGGGCCAGTTCGCGGTGCTCGCCAGCGGCTTTGCCGAGGATAGCGACGCGCTGCCGATCCGCGCCGAAGCGCGCGTGCTGGGTGCCACGGTGAAGGCCGGCGAGACGATCGATTATGTGATCGGTGAGGGGCGGCACGTGTATCTGGTGCCCGCGACCGGCGCGATCGAGGTCAATGGCGAGCCGGTGGGCGCCCGCGACGGCGCGGCGCTGAAGGGCGGCCAGACCGTGGCGATCCGCGCGACCGAGGAAGCCGAGATCGTATTGGTCGATTCGGAATGATTCTACCCCCCTCCCGCTTGCGGGAGGGGCCGGGGGTGGGGCCGTCGAAGCCTGCAGCCTCCAATGAAATGCCCACCCCTAACCCCTCCCGCAAGCGGGAGGGGGATTAAGAAAGAAGCGACAATGGCAAAAGTTCTGGTGCTTTATTATTCGTCCTACGGCCATATCGAGACGATGGCCGAAGCAGTCGCCGAGGGCGCACGCGGTGCCGGCGCGAGCGTAGACATTCGCCGCGTTCCCGAAACCGCGCCGCAATCAGTGGTCGAAGCCGCGCATTTCAAGACCGACAGCCCGCATCCGGTGATCGAAGGCCCCGACGCTCTGGCGGAGTATGACGCGATCATCATCGGCACCGGCACGCGCTTTGGCCGGATGAGCAGCCAGATGGCGGCGTTCCTCGACACCACCGGCGGCCTGTGGGCGCGCGGCGCGCTCAACGGCAAGGTCGGGGGCGCGTTCACTTCGACGGCGAGCCAGCATGGCGGGCAGGAGACCACCCTGTTTTCGATCATCACCAACCTGCTGCATTTCGGCATGGCGGTGGTCGGGCTGGATTACGGTTTCCAGGGGCAGATGGGCCTCGACGAGGTCAAGGGCGGATCGCCTTATGGCGCGACGACGATCGCCGATGGCGACGGCAGCCGCCAGCCGAGCGCGGTCGAGCTAGACGGCGCGCGCTATCAGGGGCGGCGGATTGCCGAGGTTGCGACGAAGCTGTTCGGGTAGAATAACCCCACCGTTCGTCCTGAGTAGGGACTGAGCGAAGGCGAAGGCCCGTATCGAAGGACTTTGCCCCAAGCGGGCCAGTGCTTCGATACGCCGCCCTTCGACTGCCTGCCAAGGCAGGCGCTCAGGACAGGCTTCGACAAGCTCAGCGGCTACTCAGGACGAACGGTACGTCAGAAGTCACTCCGGCCCCGGCCTTGCCGGAAACGCCTTGCGCGCCTGCGAGAAAATAGCCCGCGCCGAGGCTGCGCCCGGTGCCGTCGCGCTGGTGCCCACCCAGCGCCAATGCCACGGCTCCCATTTCATCTGCTGCTGGTTCCCCGCCGGGAACGACATTTCGAAGCCGTAGCGCGCGGCGTTGGCGATCAGCCATTTGCCCACCGGCGTCGCGGCGAAGCAGGCATCGGCGTCGGGACAGCCGCCGCGATCGGTGGTGCCGAAATCGATGACATAGCCGGTAGCGTGCTCGCTAAAGCCCGGCGGGGCCGACGCCCAGGCGCGGTCGCGAAAGCCCATGCTCCGGCCCGAAAGGATGCCCGCGCAAAAGGTCTGCGCCTGCAACGCGACGCCGCGATGGCACGATACCGAGCGCAATTTCCCCGCGACCGCCGGATCGGCGTTCGACGCGGCGATCAGTCGGTTGAGATCACCCAGCATCGCCGGATGCACCCGGCACGCGCCGCCATCGGAGAGTGGCGGCGGGGCGGGTAGCAGCACGCTTTCGGAAACGCCGGGATAGGGGAAATGGTTGAGCAGCCGTCCGTCGGGGGTGGGCGCGACGCTGCCGCGTCCGCACAGCGAGACCGGCGCGCGCGCTACGATCGGTGGCGGGGCGATAGCAACCGGGGGTGCCGCTACCGGCGGGGGCGGCGGCGGGGTAGGGGCCACCACCTCTGCGGGCGGCGCGGCGCAGGCGGCGAGGGTGAGGGCAACCGTTAGCCCGAGCACCGCTCGCACCGAGATTGTCGAAGTGCCGTTCTTCGCTTCGGCAGCGGGCAAGAAACACGGCGCTTCAACAGGCGCAGCACGAACGGTCGATAGGTGGGTTCGCCTGAGGCCAAACATCCCTATAGGGGGGGCTATGTTAAGCGACCGCATCCTGTTCATCGATGGCGAGGCACTGATCCTCGACAAACCCGCCGGCCTGCCGGTGGATTCCCCGCGCGACCGCAGCCCGAGTGTCGAATCGATGCTCGATGAGCTGACCTTCGGTTTCAAACGTGTTCCTTTGCCCGTCCATCGGCTCGACCGCGACACCAGCGGTTGCCTGCTACTGGCGCGCAACCCCAAGGCGCACAAGCGGTTCCAGCAGGCGTTTGAACAAGGGCTGGTGACCAAGAAATATCTGGCGGTGATCGACGGCGTGCCCGACGACGCCACCGGCACCGTCGACATGGCGCTGGCCAAGGTCAGCACCGCCGAGACCGGCTGGCGGATGGTCGGCGATCCGCAGGGCAAGCGCGCGGTGACGCATTGGGAAGTGCTGCGCGAGCATCAGGGCCGCGCATTGGTGGCCTTCACCCCCGAAACCGGGCGGACGCATCAGATCCGGGTCCATGCCTCGCACGGCATGGGAATCCCGATCGTCGGCGATCCGGTCTATGGCCGGGCCGATCAGCGGCTGGTGATGCTGTTGCACGCGGTCGAGCTGTCGGTACCGCGCGACGGCAAGCCGCCGGTTGCGGCCACCTCGGACTTGCCCGAGCGTTTTGCGCTGGCGGGGTTCGGGCCGGTGCCGGTGGCCGTTGCCGAGCCGAGCGACCAGCCGAGCGACCCGGCGGGTGTCTGACTATCGCATCCCCGACGAAGCGATCGTCGAGGAACGCTTCCTCGCCGCGACCGGGCCGGGGGGGCAGAATGTCAACAAAGTGGCGACCGCGGTGCAACTGCGGGTCGATGTGTATCGGCTGGGGCTGGCACCCTGGGCTTATGCACAGCTCAAGACGCTGGCGGGGAGCCGGATGACGGCGGGCGGCGAATTGCTGATCACCGCGCGCCGCTTTCGCACGCAGGACGCCAATCGCGAGGATGCCCGCGCGCGGCTGTCCGAGCTGGTGGGGCAGGCGATGGTGCGCCAGGCACGGCGGATCGCGACCAAGCCCAGCCGCAATGCCAAGGCCAAGCGGGTCGATGCCAAGAAAAGCCGCGCAACCGTGAAGGCCGGGCGCGGCAAGGTTTCGATGGATTGAGGGGTGCCCCTTACCCCGTTCGCCCTTCGACAAGCCCAGCACGAAAGGGGTAAGGGGCGGGGATTAAGCCAATCCACGAAAGCGCCGCCATGTACGATTTCACCATCACCGCCACCGAGAAATCCGACCTTTATCGCGACCTCGCAAAAGCGCTCGACGCGCTGACCGCCGATGAGCGTGATAGCATCGCCAATATGGCCAATGCGGCGGCGTTGCTGTGGCAATATCTGCCCGACCTGAATTGGGCGGGGTTTTACCGCGTCGTCGGGGGCGAGCTGGTGCTTGGGCCGTTCCAGGGGAAGGCCGCGTGCATTCGGATCGCGTTCGGCAAGGGCGTGTGCGGCGCGGCGGCGGCGACGCTGGAGACGCAGGTGGTCGCCGATGTCCACGCCTTCCCCGGCCACATCGCCTGCGACGCCGCCAGCCGATCCGAGCTGGTGGTGCCGATCGTTCGTGATGGGGTGTTGCTGGGGGTACTCGACCTCGACAGCCCGGTGCCGGGGCGTTTCGATGCCGAGGATGCCAAGGGGTGCGAGGCGCTGATGGCGATGCTGGCCCCGCGGATCGACCTGCCCCGATAAGGGACGCCGGGGTAGGCTGACGCGATTCGCGGCTGCTGATGTGACCTGTTAAGAAACCGTAAATTTACGGTGGGCAGGGAGCAACGGGGCGTGATGCGAAGCTTGATGATGACGGCGGTGCTGGTGTCGACGGTCCCGTTCGGTGCCGTCGCGGTTGCCCAACAGCCCCAGGCGGGTGCCCGACAGCCAACGCAGCGGGTAGCGGCGACTCGCCCGATGCCGCAGCAGGCGCGCTGGGGCGATCGCTATCAGGGCCGCTGGGTTGCGGGCTATCGCGCGCCCGGCGGCTGGGAGGCGTATCGCCGCCCGGTACGTGGTTATGGCATTCCGTCTTATTGGGTGCAGCCGAGCTTCTACATCGCCGACTTCGCCGCTTATGGGCTTGGCGCGCCGCAGCCGGGCTATGGCTGGTATCGTTACTATGACGATGCCGTACTGGTCGATGAACGCGGCTATGTGCAGGATTCGGTCGCCGGCGTCGAATGGGACCGCGACGGCCGCGCCTATGTCGATTATGACCAGGTGTACGCGCACGAATATTATGCCGATGCGCCGCCGGTGCAGGCACCTGTAGTGGCGCAGGCTCCGGCGGCGGTGCGCTATGGTCCGCGCAGCGAGGTGGTGCAGCCGCTGCCGAGCGAACGTCGTGCCGAGCATCGCGCGCAGCCGATGCGGCAGGCCGCCCGCACCGTGAAGACCATCACGACGACCAGCTACCCGCACGGCACCGTCCCGCAGCCGCAGACGGTGACCACCACGCCCGGCTATATCGCCAACGGCTATTATTATCCGCCGGTCACGACGACGACGATCACTTATGGCCACCCGGTGGTGACGACGACGGTTACCGAAGAAGTGATCCGCTATGCCGGGGAAAAGCGTGGCCGGCGCAGTCGATAGCTAGCTAATCCCGCGCAAGCTGCTGCATGCGCGCGGGGAGTTGATCGAGCACGCGCTGGCGGCCTGCATTGTCGTTGGCCGACCAGCATGCGATCTCGTCGCCGCTGCGCCCGCACCCCAGGCACCAGCCGGTAGCCTTGTCGAGCGCGCATACCAGGATGCACGGGCTTTCCACCTTGGGCGGGGGGAAGGCGATGAAATCGGCGGCGGCCATGGCGGCTTCAGCGATTCAGCGTGACTTCTAGGAACGCCGGGAACGGGCCGTTCCAGCCATCGTCGGGCTGATCATCGACCGCGCGATCGCGATAGGCGGCGGCGCGGTCGCTGCGGCGCGAGCGCCCTTCATCGCGCGGCTGGCGATCCTGACGCGGGCGTTGATCCTCGCGTGCGCGATGGTCGTCGCGTGCGCGTTGTTCGTCGCGGGGACGGCGCTCTTCGCGTGGCGGGCGGACGATTTCGGCGGGCAGGGGATCGTCGGCGATCGGTTCGGGCAAGGCCGCTGCGATTTCGGGCTCGAAGCTCGGGGCCGAAGTCCGCGGTTTGGCGCCCCGGCGCGGGGTTCGTTCGCGTTGCGGTGCGTCTGCCACCGGCGTATCGACCGGGGCGGGGACGGGCGCCGCAGCGACCTTCAACCGCTCGATCTTTTGCCCCTGCAGCTTTTCGATATTCGCGACATTCTCGGCATCTTCGGGCGTTACGAAGGTGTAGGCGACCCCGGTAGCGCCAGCGCGACCAGTGCGGCCGATGCGATGGACATAATCATCGGGATGCCAGGGCGCGTCGAAATTGAAGACATGGCTGACGCCCTTGATGTCCAGCCCGCGCGCGGCGACGTCGGAGGCGACGAGGATGGTCACTTCGCCGCGCTTGAAGCGATCGAGTTCGGCCAGCCGCGCCGACTGGTCCATGTCGCCATGAATTTCGCTCGACGCCAGGCCCAAGCGGCGAAGGCTCTTGTTGAGTTCGCGCACCGTCGTCTTGCGGTTGCAAAAGATGATCGCGGTGCGAACCTCTTCCTGTTGCAGCAATGTCGACAGCATCGCGCGCTTGGCGTCGGACTTCAGCGGCACCAGATATTGGGCGATGCTGAGATTGCTCGACGCCGGGCGCGACACCTCGATCATCTTTGGATTGTCGAGAAACTTGTCGGCCAGCTTCTTGATCGGCGGCGGCATCGTGGCCGAGAACAACAGCGTCTGGCGCGCCTTTGGCAGCTTGGTGCAGATTTCCTCGATATCGGGGATGAACCCCATATCGAGCATCCGATCGGCCTCATCGATCACCAGCAGCGAACAGCCGGTGAGCAGGATCTTGCCGCGACCGAACAGGTCCATCAGCCGGCCCGGCGTGGCGATCAGCACGTCGACGCCCTTTTCGAGCGCCGCCATCTGGTCGCCCATCGAAACGCCGCCGATCAGCAGCGCCATCGAAAGGCCCGAATATTTGCCGTATTTCTCGAAATTCTCGGCCACCTGCGCGGCGAGTTCGCGAGTCGGCTCGAGGATCAGCGAGCGCGGCATCCGTGCGCGGCTGCGCCCCTGTGCCAGGATGTCGATCATCGGCAGCACGAACGACGCGGTCTTGCCGGTGCCGGTCTGGGCGATCCCGATCAGGTCGCGCATCATCAGGACCGAGGGGATAGCGCTCGCCTGAATCGGCGTCGGTTCGGTATAACCCGATTCATTGACGGCACGCAGTAGTTCGTCAGACAGGCCGAGATCGGCAAAGCTCATGCGAATGTCCGGAAATCGCGGGCGCTCAATGCACCCGCAGGTTTAAAATCGGTCGCGGATTTGCGCCGGATTGTCAAGTTTTGCGCGTCAGCGGGTGGGCACCAACGCTCGAAAATCCTCGATTTGGCACGTGCTGCCCGATTGCGAGCGGATCGTATCGCGTCGCGCGCAAAGCTGGCCATCGCTGGTCCGTTCGACCGAGAAGCCGCGGTAAAAGGCAAGTGCCGGGCAATCGCCGCCCAATTTGGCGCGGATACGCTTGCCCCCCGCCAGCACCAGATCGACGCTGTCGGGGCGGGTAATCGCGGCACCGGCCAGTGAAGTCATCGGCAGACATTGCTCGCCTGCATGCTCCACCCAACTGATCGGTGGGATCGGCGCGGCGGCGGCGATCGGGGTGCGCGGCGCAGCGATGCGTGCCACCCGAATGGTGATTCGCTGGCGGATGCGAACCGATGGCGGCGGTGTCGGCTCTGTCGGGCGAACCTGTGCCTGCCATGCCGGTTGCGCCCCGAAGGCGAGCGCCATTGCCGTCAGGAAGGGGAAGGGTATCGCCAATACATACACCATCAATCGCTATAGTGCGGCCGTAGGGTTGAACCTTCGATGAATTGCCCATCCGGGCGCCTCCATGCTAATCGCTGTCGAACGATGACACCAGCCCAGTCCATGATGATCGCGGCGGTTCGCTTGCGCTTGGGCGAGCGGGCGGTGATCGACGATCCCGACCTGATCGCGCCCTGGCTGACCGACTGGCGCGGTCGTTACCACGGCCGGACGCCCGCGATATTGCAGCCCGCTGATACCGCTGGCGTTGCGTCGATCGTCGCGCTGGCGGCGGAGCATGGCGTCGCGCTGGTGCCGCAGGGGGGCAATACGTCGATGGTGGGGGGTGCTACTCCGCCAAGCGATGGCAGCGCGCTTATCCTGTCGCTGCGGCGGCTGAACCGCATTCGATCGGTGTCGCGCGATGAAGGGCGGGCGGTGGCTGAAGCCGGGGTGATCCTGGCCGAGCTGCATGCCGCCGCCGATGCCGAGGGGATGCGATTCCCGCTGACGCTGGGCGCGCGCGGATCGGCGACGATCGGCGGGCTGGTGTCGACCAACGCCGGCGGTACGCAGGTGCTGCGATTCGGCACGATGCGGCGGCTGGTGACCGGGATCGAGGCGGTGCTGCCCGATGGATCGGTGCATGACGGGCTGTCGTCGCTGAAAAAGGATAATCGCGGCTATGACCTAGACCAGTTGCTGGTGGGGGCCGAGGGGACGCTGGGGATCGTCACCGCCGCTGCATTGACGCTGGTGCCCGCCATCGCGGTGCGCGCGGTGGCATGGGCGGGGCTGGCATCGCCGCAGGATGCGCTGGCGCTGTTGCGGCGGATCGAGGCGCGGACCGATCTGGTCGAAAGCTTCGAGATCATCCCCGGCGACACGCTGGCACTGGCGATCGCGCATGTGCCCGGCGGCCGCTCGCCGGTTGCGGGCACGCATCGCTGGCATGTGCTGATCGAAGCGGTGAGCGGCGATGCCGGTGCCGATCCTGCCGCCGTGATCGAGCCGCTGCTGGCCGATGCGATCGCCGACGGGCTGATCGCCGATGCGACGATCGCCGTCAGCGAAGCGCAGGCCGAAGCATTTTGGACGCTGCGTGATTCGCTGTCGGCTGCCGAGCGGGCGACCGGACCGGCGGCGCAGCATGATATTTCGGTGCCGGTACCGGCGATGCCGCGCTTCATGATCGAGGCAGCGGCGGCGGTCGAGGCGCGCTTTCCCGGCACGCATGCCACCGCGTTTGGGCATCTGGGCGACGGCAATGTCCATTTCCATGTGCGCGCGCCCGCCGGCGTCGACCCTGAGCGCTGGTATGCCGAAGATGCGCCGCTCGCCACGCGCTTCGTCCATGATCTGGTCGTAGCGGCGGGCGGGTCGATTTCGGCCGAGCATGGCATCGGCCAGATGAAGCGCGACGAACTCGCCCGGCTGGGGCCGCCGGCGCGACTGACGATGCTGCGCGCGATCAAGACCGCATTCGATCCGCAGGGGCTTTTCAATCCGGGTAAACTCGTGTCCCTTGCGCCCGACCGGTCTGCAACCTAGAGCGCGCCGGACTTTCATTCGTCCGGGAGAGTAAGATGGCCACCGTGCCGCAGTCGCAATCGCTGCCCCTTTTCTACAACAACCTCGAGCCGCTTTCGAGCCAGACCCATGCCGATTTCCGCGTGCGTCCGGCCAATGTCGCGCCGTTCCTTGCCCAGCATCACGCGGTGCCGCTGACCGTCGAGGAATTCCCGCTGGTCCAGCGCCGCATGCCGATCGTGTTTTCGGCGGGCGACGATCCCGTGCCGCTGGCGCTGATGGGCCTGAACGAGGGCGTCAACACCTTCATCGACGACACCGGCGCGCTGGTGGATAACGACGTGTACGTCCCCGCTTATATCCGCCGTTACCCTTATCTGCTGGCCAAGCTGCGGCCCGACACCGACGAATTGTCGCTGTGCTTCGATCCGACGTCGGAGACGATCGGCGCGTTCGAGGATGGCGAGCGTCTGTTCGAAAATGGCGAGCCGACCGAGCTGACCAAGGGCATTTTGAGCTTTGCCGAGCAGTTCGAGCAGGCGGGCCAGCGTACCGGCCAGTTCATGCGCGAGCTGAAAGAGCTTGGCATCATGATGGACGGCGAAATCTCGATCCAGCCCGAGGGTGCGCAGCCTTTCGTCTATCGCGGTTTCCAGATGGTCGACGAAAAGAAGCTGAACGATCTGCGCGGCGACCAGCTTCGCAAGCTGACGCAGAACGGCATCCTGCCATTGGTGTACGCGCACCTGTTCTCGCTCAGCCTGATGCGCGATCTGTTCGCCAAGCAGATGCAGCAGGGCAAGCTGCCGCAGCAGCCACAGCCGCTGATGGGTCAACCGCTGAATTGACACCGGGGGCCGCGGTCGCCGCAGGTGGCGATCGCGGCAAATTTCGCCGTTGGTTCACAGTGGCTTAGCGATCATTTGGCGAAAGCCTTGTCGCACCCGGATATGTCGCCTATATTGTTGGTACGCGGTCTCGTGTCCCCCCTTTCGCGGGATCGTGCGACACACCTTTCAGGTGTGTCTCCTCCCTGAACCTAGGCCACCTCGTGCGGTTTCGCACGAGGTGGTTTTTTTATGTGCCGCGTTGGCGGCGGGGACTGGTTTACTCGGCGGCGGCGGCGATCGGCGCGACTTCGTCGAGCACCGCATCGATCATCGCTCGCAACGTGCGGCCAAGCCGCTGTGCGCCTTCGTTGGCGGTGAGGGTCGTCGGATCGAGGTACAGCGTCCGGTCGAATTCGATCTGGATCGCATGCACCCCGGCGGCTGGCGCGCCATGGGTATCGAGGATGTGGCCGCCGGCATAAGGCGCGTTGATCGCCAGCCGAAGCCCGCTGGCCGCCGCTGCGCGCTCGGCCCGTTCGAGGACGTGCGATCCGGCGCTGGCACCGAAGCGATCGCCCAGCACGATCCGCGCGGGGGTATCGCCCGCCAGGGTCGGCATCGAATGAATGTCTAGCAGGACCGCAACGCCGAAACGCCGCCGCGCCGCCGCCAGCGTCTGGCGCAGCGCCTGGTGATAAGGGCGGTGATCCTCGACGATCCGCGCCATCACTTCCTCGGCACGCAGCCGCCGCCGCCAGACATCGCCCGACACCCCGGCGCGGCGCGGGATCAGCCCCAGCCCGCCCTTCAGCTTTGCCGACTCGGCTGGCATCGCCTGTGCCGATACGCCTTCGTCGATGCGGGGGTCGCGTTCATGCTCGCCGCGGTTCAGGTCGATCCAGGCGCGGGCGCGGCGCGCGACCAGCATGGTTTCATCGCGGCGCGCGGCATGGGCGATCGAATCGACATAGCGGTCCTCCAGCGGCAGCAGCGCCGCAAGCGGCAGGCGGATCGCCCCCAGCATCGCCGGCGGATAGTCACGCCCGGCATGCGGCACCGACAGCACTACCGGCGATACCGGATCGGCAGGACCGAACCGGTCAAAGCTTGGGGGTGCCACGGCGTCTTTCACTGTCGGAACGCTAAACGCTGCCACTCGCGCCGACAATGCCGTACTGGGACTGCATCGCGGCGCATCGGGCACAGCGTCTGCTGGAAAATGTTAAGGGCTTGCCGCATAGAGTGCGCCAGCCGCCGGGGCCGGCAGGGACGGGGACGCGATGTACAGGATTTTGCTGGCCGAAGATGACAATGTCATGCGCGAATATCTGACGCGCGCATTGCAGCGTTCGGGTTATTTCGTCAGCGCGGTCGATCGCGGCACGGCGGCGATCCCGCTGCTCGAGGCCGAACCCTATGACCTGTTGCTCACCGACATCGTGATGCCCGAAATGGACGGGATCGAACTGGCGCAGCGCGCAGGCGAGATCGCGCCCGACATGCGCGTGATGTTCATCACCGGCTTTGCCGCGGTGACGCTGAAGGCGGGCAAGGCGATGCCGCAGGCGCGGGTGCTGTCAAAGCCGTTTCACCTGCGCGACCTGGTGATGGAAATCGACCGGCTGTTTGAAATGGATACCATTCCCAGCCGCAATTGATGGCTCGGACGCGGCCAAGCGCATTTTACCCGCTTGCACCGGCGCGCGACCCTCGCTAATGGCTTCGCTCCCACTGGGGGCGCGTAGCTCAGTGGTAGAGCACTGTGTTGACATCGCAGGGGTCGCAAGTTCAATCCTTGCCGCGCCCACCATAAAAACCCAGCCGGTCCTGATGATCGGTTGGGTTTTTATTTGCGCCCGGCTGGGTATAACCCGGGCATGAAAGAAGGCGTTCAGCCCACCATTACCGATGTCGCGCGGGTTGCCGGCGTGTCGAAAAAGACGGTCAGCTGGGTCATCAACCAGTCGCCGCGGCTGAACGAGGAAACGCGCAAGCGGGTGCAGCAGGTGATCCGCGACCTTGGCTATGTGCCCAATCCACAGGCGCGTGCCTTGGCGCTGCGGCGCAATTTCCTGATCGCGCTGATCCACGACAATCCCAATGCCCAGATGGTGCTGAAGGTGCAGCAGGGCGTGCTTGAGATATTGCGCGACACCGAATTCGAATTGCTGGTGCATCCGGTCAATCGCGGATCGGCGACGATGCTCGAGGAGATCCGCCAGTTTCTGGAGCGGCAGCGGCCCTATGGCGTGTTGTTGCTGCCGCCGATTTCGGAGAATGACAGCCTGGCCGAGTTATGCGCGGCGATCGGCTGCCGTTATGTCCGCATGGGATCGGCTTCGTTCGACAATCCCGATCACATGATCGCATCGAACGACCGCGAAGCGGTGCGCGGCGCGGTCGAGCATCTGATCGAGGCGGGGCATCGCCGGATCGGCATGATCCTGGGGCCGGCGGGGTTTCGATCGGCGATGGAACGGCAGGCGGGCTATCAGGAGGCGCTGGCGCGTGCCGGCATCGCCTTTGATCGGGCGCTGACGGCGCAGGGCGATTACACCTTCGATTCGGGGATGCGCGCGGCAGAGCGATTGTTCGACATGTCGCCGCGCCCGACGGCATTATTTTGTTCGAACGATGAAATGGCGGCGGGCGCGGTGCATGTCGCTCGCCAACGCGGGCTGCATATTCCACGTGACCTGTCGATCATCGGTTTCGACGATACCGCGATCGCATCGCATCTGTTGCCGCCATTGACGACGGTTCGCTGGCCGATGATCGCGATGGCGCGGGCAGCGGCACAGATGCTGATCGGCGGCCCCGGCCCTGGCCCTGCCGACGAGGCGAGCGGCCTGTCGCCGTTCGGATCGACGTTGATCCGCCGCGCTTCGGTGACGCCGCCTCCGGGCTAAAGCGCGGTGAAGCGGAAATCGCGAAAGCGGGCGGTGCCTTGGCCAGCGGAATACAGCCCCGGCCGCAGCATCAGAAAGCCGCCCCGCACATTGTGGTGATAGCCCGATACCTCCATCCCCCGGTCGAACCGCGACCAGCTTCGCCCGCCATCGGCGCTGGTGTGGAAGGAGACGATGTGGCGATCATTGGTCACCCGCATCCGCATCCGCCGGCCATGCGGATTGGCGGGGCGTCCGCGCTCGATGCCATATTGGTGGGTGACGAAGCGCTGCTCGTCGAACCCAAGCCCGCAATATAATTGGTCATCGTAAAACAGGATCAGCCCCGCGGTGCCGCCCGGCGCGATTTCGATGTCGCATTCGAAGCGATAGGCGGTGTCGCCCGCGATCAGCAGCAGCGGCGCGCCGTCAGACGGCGCCTTGCCGCTGGCATCGAGCAGCAATGCGCCGCCCTCCACCCGTGCTCGGGCGCGCTCGGTGGGGGCGGGGCGGAAGAAATTCCATTTGGTGCCATAGGCCAGAGTCGCGAAATCGTCGGACAGCTTCTGGCCGTGGCGCAGCGCCGCGCCGCCGCCGCCGCCGCCGGGCTTGGCGATCGGTTGCGACAGGTCACCGCCGGTCATGCGAAACCAGCCATCGGCGGTCCATTCGACCGGATCGAGCAGGGTCTGCCGCCCAAGCGTCCAATAGCCATTCTCATAGCCGTGATAGACCGACCACCAGCCGCCATCGGGTGCCTCGACCAAAGTGGCATGGCCGCGCGACCACCATTTCTCGGCGAGCGAGGTGGTGCGGACCAGCGGGTTACCCGGATGATGCTCCCAGGGGCCGTGGATTGATGTCGATCGTGCGGCGATCACCATATGCCCGGTCGGTGGGCCGGCGGTGCCGCCGACTGCGGTGACGAGGTAGAAATAGCCGCCGTGGCGCAGCACCTTCGGCCCTTCGGGACTGAATCCTTCGACGTCCCAATCGCCGGGATAGTGCCAGGGATCATAGACATGCTCGACCGCGCCGAGCGTCGACAGACCATCATCTGCCAGCCGGATGCGATCCCCGCCCGACAGGAACAACCAGCGCGATCCGTCCTCGCCCACCGCATGGCCGGGATCGATGTGGCGGGGCAGGTGCAGGTCGATCGGTTCGGACCATGGCCCGTCGATCGAATCGGCCCAGATGACCCAGTTTGTGGTGGGGTTCTTGGTGGGGATATAGAGGAAATAGCGGTTGCCGTGCTTGGTGAGTTCGGGTGCCCAGACCGATCCGATATTGGTGGTCAACGCGGCGGTGCGCGGCGTCCAGTTCACCAGATCGCGCGAATGCCAGATCACCAGCCCCGGATAGGAATCGAAGGTGGAGAAGGTCATGTAATAATCGCGACCATCCTTGAGGATCGTCGGATCGGGATGGTCGCCCGCCATCAGCGGGTTCAGGAACCGTCCGTCGCCCAGATCGGCGATCCGCTGGTTATCATAGCCGCGCGCGTAATCGGGAACGGGCGGGTCACTGCTCGCGCGCAGGGGCGGGGCGGCAATGGCGGTAGCCAGGCCTGCGCCGGTGGCCATGACTTCGCGGCGAGTGAGGGACATGGCCAAGGCTCCGGTAAGGGGCGGGCGGGCGAGCAGACCGCTGCTCGCCCGGGGTTTGCCCTACAGGTCGGGCACGCGCTCCAGGCGCGGCGACAGAAGCTGCACCGCCAGCAGCGCCAGGAAATAGGCCGAGCCGGCAACGAAGAACAACGGCGCATAGCTGCCGATGCCGTCGAGCACGAAACCGGCATATTTCGCCATCAACATGCCGCCGATCGCGCCAACCGTGCCGCCGATCCCCACCACCGATCCCACTGCCGCACGCGGAAACAGGTCCGACGGTAGGGTGTAGAGATTGGCCGAAAATGCCTGATGCGCGGCGGTGGCGATGCCGATGACCAATACCGCCAGCCACAGATTGTCGATCGATTGGGCAAAGAATATCGGCGTCACGGCAAAGGCGCAGATCAACATGGTCAACTTACGTGCATAGTTCACCGATCGTCCGCCCGCGATAAGCCGCGACGAAAACCAGCCCCCGGCGACGCTGCCCACGTCGGACAGCAGATACACCGCTACCAGCGGCGGCCCGAAGCTCAGCAGGTCGAGGTCATAGCGATCGCCCAGATAGCCCGGCAGCCAGAACAGGAAGAACCACCAGATCGGATCGATAAAGAACTTGCCCAGCGCAAACGCCCAGGTTTCGCGGCGGGTGGCGATCCGGCGCCAGCCGATCGTGGTGCCCGGATCGGCCGGATCCTGCTCGATCCACGCCAGTTCGCCTTCGGAAACCTTGGGATGTTCGCGCGGGCGGCGATACAGCAGCAGCCAGGCGATCAGCCAGACGAAGCTGGCAACGCCGGTGATCACGAACGCCATGCGCCAGCCATAGGCGACGGTGATTACCGGCACGACCAGCGGGGTGATGATCGCGCCGATGTTTGCCCCTGCGTTGAACACGCCGATCGCAAAAGCGCGCTCCTTGGCCGGAAACCATTCGGTCACCGCCTTGATCCCCGCCGGGAAGTTGCCCGCTTCGCCGATGCCAAGGCCGAAGCGCGCCATCGCGAACTGGGTGACGCTATACGCGCCGCCATGCGCGATATGCGCCAACTGCCAGATGACGAAGGCGACGGCATAGCCCATCCGCGCGCCGATCACATCGACCAGCCGGCCAAAGCCGATATAGCCGATCGCATAGGCCATCTGGAAAAAGAAGATGACGTTGGCGTAATCGGTTTCGGTCCAGCCGAGTTCGGCCGAGAGCGTGGGCTTTAGCACGCCGATCATCTGGCGATCGATGTAGTTGATCACTGTCGCCATGAACAACAGCGAGACGATGCCCCAGCGATAGCGGCCCGACCGGGCGACCGCGCGTTCGATACTGTCAGTCTTGCTCGCGTCCATGCCCCGTCTCCAATTGCATCATCTCTCGCACGGTGGCCGCATCGATCGTGCAGCCTGTCCGCAATTCGCCGAAATCAGCGGTGAAGGCATCGCCCGGCACCACCGGATGAACGCCGGTGACCGCGCCCGACGACACCCATTGCCCCGGCTGCAACGTCATGCCGCGCGCCGCCAGCGATTCGATCAGAAACGCGACCGCACCGATCGGCCCGTCGAGCATGGTGCGCGCCGTCGCCTCGCCGACGATTTCGCCGCCGATCCGCGACACCACCGCCCAATCGAGAAAGGCAAGCGATCGCCAATCGGGCACGGCATCGCCGATCAACAGCCCATAATTATTGCCGAAATCGCTGATCGTCACCAATGGCCCATCGGTGTTGATGCCCGGATAAGGCGAGCTGGCGATTTCGATGCCGATATGCACGGCGTCGATCAGATCGATTACCTCGTCGAGTGTCCAGGCCAATTTGCCCGGCGTGGGCGTCTTTCCGATCCGCACGCAATATTCGGCTTCGGCGGCTGCGAAGCCGTCGGCGATGATCGGCAGGGTGGCGGGGGTGTGGCCACCCGATTGCAGGGTAAGCTGGTCGGCGAAAATCGGTCCGGCCAGCCGATTGGTGCCGAGCAGGGCATCCACCGGCGCGTTGATGCGGCCGACTTTCCAGCCGATGACCGCGCGCCCGTCATAGCCGATCGCCTGATCCTGGATGGCATAGGCCGCGGCCAGCGTGGTCGGTTTGTCGCCGGGATATTCCGGCAACGCGCGTGCCGCACGCCGCGCCTCGACAAACGCGCGTGCGATAGGGTTGTGACTGGCCATGGCCCCTCCGAAGACTTGTCTTGTCCCGATAGCCGTAATGAAAACCGGTGTCATGAACAAGTTTGTTTCTGCTATGGATTGTTGGGGCGGCTCTCTCCTATAGGTTGACGCGCATGAAAAAGACCGGGCAGCCCACGATCAATGACGTCGCCCGACTGTCGCAGGTGTCGAAGAAAACGGTGAGTCGGGTGATCAACCGCTCGCCGCTGGTGATCGAGGAAACCCGGCAGCGGGTGGAAGAGGTCATCGCCGAGCTCGGCTATATCCCCAATCCGCAGGCGCGGGCGCTGGCGCTGCGGCGCAATTTCCTGATCGCGCTGATCCACGACAATCCTAATGGTCAGATGGTGCTGGGGGTGCAGCAGGGGTTGCTCGAAATGCTGCGCGGTACCGAATTCGAACTGCTGCTGCATCCGGTCGATCGCGGCATGCCCGACATGCAGGAGGACATTCGCAATTTCCTTGAGCGGCAGCGGCCCTATGGCGTGATGCTGCTGCCGCCGATCTCGGAAAACGATGCACTTGCAGCGCTTTGCGCGTCGATCGGCTGCCGCTATGTCCGCATGGGTTCGGCGACGCTCGACGTGCCCGAGCATATGGTCGCCTCGAACGATCGCGACGTGGTGCGCGGCGCGATCGAATATCTGATTGCCGCCGGTCATCGCCGCATCTGCATGATCGCCGGGCCGGCTGGGTTCCGATCGGCGCACGAACGGCAATTGGGCTATGAGGATGCGCTGACCGCCGCCGGCATCGCCATCGACCGCGCCTGGATCGCGCAGGGGGATTATCGCTTTGAAGGCGGCAAGCGCGCCGCCGAACGCCTGCTCGATCTGGCACCGCGCCCGACCGCGATTTTCGCCTCGAACGACGAAATGGCGATCGGCACGATGCATATCGCCGACCAGCGCGGGCTGGAAGTGCCGGCAGACCTGTCGATCATAGGGTTTGACGATACGCCGATCGCCTCGCATGTCTGGCCTTCGCTGACGACGGTGCGCTGGCCGATCGCCGCGATGGCGCGCGCCGCCGCGCTGAAACTGATCGGGGACGAGGAAGAAGCGGCCAAGGAAGCCGCTTTTTTCAGCTCGACGCTGATCCGGCGATCCTCGGTCGCGCCGCCTGCGACCTGATCGATTGCAAAAAAACGTGACACCGATTACCGACTTTCGCAAATCCGAAATGCGCCATGCAGGAGAGAAGCCGATGTTCGACCGCACCTATTACGCCACCCATCCCGACATGATGGAATGCGTGTCCAACGAGGAATTGCGCGACCGCTATCTGATCGGCGGACTGTTCCGCGATGGCGAATGCGTGCTGAACTACACCCATGCCGATCGCTTCGTGATCGGCGGCGTCGCGGTGGCCGATGCGCCGGTGAAGCTGCCGGCGCAGACCGAGCCGAAATCGGCCGAAGGTCATCCCTTCCTCGAGCGGCGCGAGATGGCGGTGGTCAATGTCGGCAGCGCCGAGGGCATCGTCACCGTCGATGGCGAAAGCTTTACGCTTGGCAACAAGGATTGCCTGTACGTCACGATGGGCGCGACCGAGGTCGAGT
>NZ_JROH01000026.1 GCF_000786205.1 Sphingomonas sp. 37zxx
GGATGCGAATGTCAAAATCAATCCACTAGCGTCCCACGGACATGCTCAAGAGCAAGCCATGTCATTCCTTCCATCGCCGCTAAGCTGGAGCGGATCGTATCCCGACGCGCAGTCGGAGTGTCTGCTGAATCAAGCCGGTGGCGTGCTGCTATGACGTCGCCGATCAGCAATTTGATCAAGGCAATCGACCGCGAATGTTCGTTGTGCTGATTCATGCGGTCTTTGTCGCGACATACCATGTGGTGCGCAAGGGTTGCCCAACCTGCCTATGGCCGAGTAGGACCGATACAGATTAATTGAGGCGACAATGGCAGGCCATTCCAAGTTCAAGAACATCATGCACCGCAAGGGTGCGCAGGATAAGAAGCGCTCGTCGCTGTTTTCCAAGCTCAGCCGCGAAATCACCGTCGCGGCCAAGGCGGGCACTCCCGATCCCGACATGAACCCCCGGCTTCGCGCCGCGGTCAACGCCGCCAAGGCGCAGTCGGTGCCCAAGGACAATATCCAGCGCGCGATCGAAAAGGCCTCGCGCAGCGATGCCGAAACCTATGAGGAAATCCGCTATGAGGGCTTTGGTCCCGGCGGGGTCAGCCTGATCATCGAGGCGCTGACCGACAATCGCAACCGCACCGCCACCAATGTTCGCACCGCCGTGTCGAAAAATGGCGGCAATCTGGGTGCGGGCGGTTCGGTGAGCCACGGCTTCGATCGGATGGGCCTGATCAACTATCCCGCCAGCGCCGGCGATGCCGAGAAGGTGTTCGAAGCCGCGCTTGAAGCCGGGGCCGAGGATGTGACGTCGAGCGAGGACGGACACGAGATCTGGACCGCGATGGATGCCCTGCACGAAGTCGCGCGCGCGCTGGAACCTGTGTTGGGCGAGCCCGAAGGTGCGAAGCTTGCGTGGCGGCCGCAGACGATGGTCGAGGTCGGCGAGGCCGATGCCGGCACGCTGATGAAGCTGATCGACGTGCTCGAAGAGGATGACGACGTGCAGACCGTCTGGGGCAATTACGAAGTCTCCGACGAGGTGATGGAGAAATTGGGTTGAGGCTTGATCCTCCCCCGCAAGGGGAGGGGGGCCGCCGTGAGCGTTCCGGGAGCGGTTGGAAGAGAAGTGTTCACGCAAAGGCGCTAAGCCGCGAAGCAGAAGGTTTCGTGCAGAGGCGCAGAGGCGCGGAGGTAAGGGCGCGTTGCTATCTTCGTCACCCCAGCGAAAGCTGGGGTTTCAAGCCTTATGCGCGCACGCCGATGGCGATAAGGCCCAGCTTTCGCTGGGGTAACGAGCGGTGCGGGGAAGCTACTCTTCTCACCGCCTCTGCGCCTCTGCGCGAACCCCCTTTCTTCGTGCCTTGGCGCCTTCGCGTGAACCACCTTTTCTTCACCCATCCCCCATGCTGATCCTAGGCATCGACCCCGGCCTTGGCACCACCGGCTGGGGGCTGATCCGTGCCGAGGGCAACCGGCTGTCACATGTCGCCAATGGCCGGCTGAAGACCGACACCGCCGCGCCGCTGCCGCGCCGGCTCGCGCATCTCGATGCGATGCTGACCGCGCTGATCGTCGATCACGCGCCCGATGGGGCGGCTTGCGAGGAGGTGTTCGTCAATTCCAACCCGCAATCGACGCTGAAGCTGGGCCAGGCGCGCGGGGTCGTGCTGTGCGCGCTGGCGCGCGGCGGGCTCGAGGTCGGCGAATATGCCGCGCGGCTGGTGAAAAAGGCGGTGGTTGGCACCGGCGCGGCCGAAAAGGTCCAGGTCCATGCGATGGTCGCGCGGCTGTTGCCCGGGGTGAAGATCGACGGGGCCGACGCCGCCGACGCGCTGGCGGTGGCGATCTGCCACGCGCATCATGCCGCGACTCGCCGAATTACCGGCTGACGCCACTCGCCAAGCGCTTGAAAAGCTGGTTTGTCGCGGGGATGAAATTGATTCGTCCGCTCGCCCTTGCCCTGCTTGCCGCCGGCAGCTTCCACCTGCCCGCCGCCAATGCGCAGGAAAACGAGCCGCGCCGCACCCGGATCGCGCTGGGGCCGCAATTGGTGCCGAGCTACCCGGGTTCGGACAGCTTCGACTTCCGCCCTTTCGTCGATCTGTCGCGGACCCGAGGCGACATCCCGTTCGCCTTCGAAGCCCCCGATGAGGGTGGCGGGCTGCCCTTGTTGACCAAAGGGTCGTTCCAGTTTGGGCCGGCATTCGGTTTTGAAGGCAGGCGCCGTGGCCGCGAAGTGGGCGGGCTGCTGCCCGATGTCGGCTTTACCGTCGAGCTGGGCGGCTTCGTGCAATATGCCGTCATTGATTCGGTGCGGGTGCGCGTCGAGGCACGACAGGGAATCGGCGGCCATCAGGGGATGGTTGCCAATATCAGCGCCGATTATATCGCCCGTGATGCCGATCGCTGGCTGTTCTCGGTCGGGCCGCGCATGACGCTGACCAATCGCCGCTACAACCGCGCCTTCTTCGATGTGGCCGCCGCCGATGCCGCGCAATCGGGGTTGCCCGCCCATGCCACGGATGGCGGCATCCAGGCGCTGGGCGCGACGGCGGGGCTGCTGCGCCAGCTCACGCCGACCTGGGGCATATATGGCTATACGAAATATGACCGGCTGGTGGGCGATCCCGCCGATTCGCCGCTGGTTCGCGAATTTGGCTCGCGCAACCAGTTTTCAGGCGGACTGGCGCTCACCTACAGCTTTGCCTCCCGCGCCGATTGACGCCGGGTTCGCGCTTTAACTTTCCTCGATCGCACAGACCCTGATAGGTCATGGCGATGAACCTGTTCGAATTTCCCGCCGCAGCCCTTGGCAGCATGGTTGGCACCGCATGATCGCGCACCTTACCGGACGGCTCGCCGCGGCCGACATCGACCATGCGGTGATCGATGTCGGCGGGGTCGGCTATCTGGTTGGTTCGTCGGCCAAGACGCTGGCGGCGATCGGCCCGGTCGGCGGCATGGTGACGATCCATACCGAAATGCTGGTGTCGGAGGATTCGATCCGGCTGATGGGCTTTGCCGACGCCGACGAGCGCGACTGGTTCCGGTTGCTTACCGGGGTGCAGGGCGTCGGCGCGCGGGTGGCGCTGGCGATCCTGTCGGTGCTCGCGCCCGATGAATTGCGCGCGGCGGTGGCGCGGCAGGACAAGGCGATGGTCGCGCGCGCCAATGGCGTCGGGCCAAAGCTCGCCGAACGGATTGTGCGCGAATTGAAGGACAAGGCGGGCGGGCTGGTGCTGGGCGGTGCCGCGACCCCGATCGTGGCGGGCGGCGCGGCCGCCGATGCGGTGTCGGCGCTGATGAACCTGGGCTTCCGCCCCGCCGAAGCCGCCAATGCGGTCAAGGCCGCCGAGGACGAACTGGGCGCGGGCACCGGCCTGGATGCGCTGGTCCGGCTGGCGCTGCGCAAGGCGTCGAAGTGACGTTGGTAGTTGGCAGCGATCAGGCTATATTCGCGCGATGAACCAGCTCATTCTGTCGATGCCGCCCGCGCTGCAAAGCTGGGTCGAATCTCGCCTGGCGCAGGGGCGCTATGCCGATGCCGAGGATTATTTGCGCGACTTGATCCGCCGCGACCAGGATGCGGCGGGCGAGGATACTGCATGGGTTCGTGCGATGATCGAAGAAGGGCTGGCTTCGGGCTTCATTGAAGCCGAAGCCGAGGACGTGTTCGATGCGGTGATGGCCGAAGACCCTGATCTGCGTGATTAAGGTAAGGCTGTCTGCCGCAGCCCAGAAGGATTTGCGCGACATCAGGCAGTACAGCAAGGCGAGCTTCGGCACCACGGTCGCGCGTGAATATGTCACTGGCCTGCGCGCGACGTTTCAGCGGTTGCGCGACTGGCCGTTGGTGGGTGCGGCATATCCCGATCTGGGTTTCGATGTGCGCCGTTTCGCCTATCGCTCGCACGCTTTGTATTATCGCGTCGCCGGCGACCGTATCGAGGTAATCCGCATCTTGCATCACGCCCAGCAGGCTTTGGTAAACGTCCGCACTTCATGACCGACATCGACCGTATCCTCACCCCCCTGCGCAAGCCCGACGATGTCGATGCCGCGCTTCGGCCCAAATCGCTCGACGATTTCGTCGGGCAAAAGGGCGCGCGCGAGAATTTGCGGGTGTTCATCGAAGCGGCGCGGTCGCGCGGCGAGGCGCTCGATCATGTGCTGTTCTTCGGGCCGCCGGGCCTGGGCAAGACCACGCTGGCGCAGATCGTCGCGCGCGAGATGGGGGTTGGGTTTCGCGCCACTTCCGGGCCGGTGATCGCCAAATCGGGCGATCTTGCCGCGCTGCTGACCAATCTCGAGGATGGCGACGTGCTGTTCATCGACGAGATTCACCGGCTGGCCCCGGCGGTCGAGGAAGTGCTGTACCCCGCGATGGAGGATCGCGCGCTCGATCTGATGATCGGCGAGGGGCCATCGGCGCGCAGCGTGCGGATCGACCTGCCGCGCTTCACCCTGGTCGGCGCGACGACGCGGCAGGGATTGCTCACCACTCCCTTGCGCGATCGCTTCGGCATTCCGATCCGGCTGCAATTCTACACCGTTGACGAGCTTGAGCGAGTCATCACGCGCGCCGCCGGGCTGCTCGACCTGGCGATCTCGCCCGATGGCGCGCGCGAGGTCGCACGCCGCGCGCGCGGGACGCCCCGGATCGCCGGGCGGCTGCTTCGCCGGGTGCGCGATTTCGCCAATGTCGCGGGCGCGCCGATCGTCGATGCGCGCACCGCCGATTCGGCGCTCAACCGGCTCGAAGTCGATTCGCTCGGGCTCGACGCGATGGATCGCCGCTATCTGCTGATGATCGCCGACATTTATCGTGGTGGGCCGGTGGGGGTGGAAACGTTGGCAGCGGGGCTGTCCGAACCGCGCGACACCGTCGAGGAAGTGATCGAGCCGTATCTGATCCAGATCGGCATGATTGCCCGCACCGCGCGTGGGCGGTGCCTGAACGGCGCGGCGTGGAAGCATTTGGGACTGCCGGTGCCCAGCGGGGTGCAGGACGGGCTGTTCGACTGAAAAAGTGGCGGGCGGGTCAGCTATGTCACCCCGTCCCACAGCAATTTGGCCCCCACCAGCATCATCAGCACATAGATTGCGGTGTAGAACCGCTCGGCGGCAACGCGGCGGACCAGCCATACCCCCGCTAGCGTCGATGCGATCGCCACCGGCAACAGCGCGGCGGCGGTGGCCATGTTTTCGGCGCTGAGCTGGCCTAGCGCCCAATAGGCCGGCACCTTCGCCCAGTTCACCACCGCGAAGAAGATGGCGGTGGTCCCCACCAGCACGTCGCGGTCGAGCCGGCGCGGCAGCACCCATAGCTGAAACGGCGGCTGGCCGGCATGCGCGACCTGGCTGGTGAAGCCCGATGCCACGCCCGCCAGCATCCCCATCCATCCCGGCGAGCGGCTGGCCACCGGGATCGCGCCGCGCCGCCCGATCCACAGCCGATACGCCCCGAAACCGAGCGAGATCGCGCCCACCACCGCCAGCACCGCGCCAGGCGACACGCTGGCGGCAAAGACCCATCCGATCATGATGCCAAGCCCCGCGCCGGGCAAGGTCCAGGCGAGGACATAGCGGTCCCAGGTCCGGCGAAACGCCCAGACCCCGACGACATCCTGCACGATCAGGATCGGCAACAGGATCGCCGCCGCCTGTACCGGCGACGCGATGAACGCCATCGCGGGCAAGGACAGCGCGCCGACGCCCGAAAAGCCGCCCTTGGCCAGTCCGACCATGATCACCGCGGGTATCGCGATGGCGTAGAACATCGGATCGGTGATCAACGATCGACGATCGGGCAAAGTGCGGGGGTCTGCTGCACCAGCAGCCGTCTGAACCAGTCGATGGTTTTCATGGGCGCGCGCTATAGGCGAGCCAGCGCCGACGTGGAACCTTCCTCGCTTCCGTTCGCACTGCGCCTGTCGAAGGGCCGCTCTTTTTGGCGGGCGGGCAAAAAAGAGCGGTGCTTCGACAGGCGCAGCACGAACGGGACTGGAGGCAGTCCATTGCCGTTTCGGCCCTTCAGACCATCTTGCAACTAAGACGCAACAACGATTGCACGGCCGATAGTTCGCCTTGACCGGCCGCCAGGGGTGGATTCACCCGCGCGGCTGTGCTTAAGCGGTCGGCAAAATCCCGACCCCTCGATCAAAGGACGGCGCAGCTAATGAATATCCATGAATATCAGGCCAAGGAGCTTCTGGCGAAGTTCGGCGTCCCCGTTCCAGCAGGCTTCGCCGCGCTGACGGTTGAGGAAGCGGTTGAAGCGACCAAGAAGCTTCCCGGACCGCTCTATGTCGTCAAGGCGCAGATCCACGCGGGCGGGCGCGGCAAGGGCAAGTTTGTCGAGCTCGGCCCCGATGCCAAGGGCGGCGTCCGCCTCGCCAAGTCCGAAGACGAGGTTCGTGCAGCGGCAACCGACATGCTGGGCAACACGCTGGTGACGATCCAGACCGGCGACGCTGGCAAGCAGGTCAACCGCCTGTACGTCACCGACGGCGTCGACATTGCCAAGGAATTCTACCTCGCCTTGCTGGTCAATCGCGCCACTGGCCGCGTGTCGATGGTCGCATCGACTGAGGGCGGGATGGACATCGAAACCGTCGCGCACGACACGCCCGAGAAGATTCATTCGATCGACATCGACACCGCGACCGGCTTTATGCCGCATCACGGTCGCGCGATCGCCGCAGCGCTCGAGCTGAAGGGCGACCTTGCCAAGCAGGCCGCGAACACCGCGTCGAAGCTGTATGACGCCTTTATCGGCACCGATGCCGAGCAGATCGAGATCAACCCGCTCGCGGTGACGCAAGACGGCAAGCTGATGGTGCTCGACGCCAAGGTCGCCTTCGACGGCAATGCGATGTTCCGCCACAAGGATTTGATGGAACTGCGCGACGAGACCGAAGAGGATGCGATGGAGCTTGAGGCGTCGAAATACGACCTCGCCTATATCAAGCTCGACGGCGACATCGGCTGCATGGTCAATGGTGCGGGGCTGGCGATGGCGACGATGGACATCATCAAGCTGAACGGCATGTTTCCCGCCAACTTCCTCGACGTCGGCGGCGGCGCGAACAAGGAAAAGGTGACCGCGGCGTTCAAGATCATCCTGAGCGATCCGGCGGTGAAGGGCATTCTGGTCAACATCTTTGGCGGCATCATGAAGTGCGACATCATCGCCGAGGGCATCGTCGCCGCGGCGAAGGAAGTGAACCTTTCGGTGCCGCTGGTCGTTCGCCTCGAAGGAACCAATGTCGAAAAGGGCAAGGAAATCCTCGCCACGTCGGGGCTGGCGATCGTACCGGCCAATGACCTGGGCGACGCGGCACGCAAGATCGTGGCAGAGGTACAGAAAGCGGCCTGATCCGGCACTCGATCGATTCGGGTGGGGGCTCGGGCGGAAACGTCCGGGCCTCTTTGCGTTTGGCGCTACGGAAACCGCGTAAAACCATGCCGGGCTTGCAGAAGTCAGGCGAAACGGCAAAAAGCTGCGGATATCGCGGCAATGACAAGAAACTGGTTCGTGGAAAGGAGCCTTTTGTGAAGGTAGTGGTCCCGGTCAAGCGCGTGCTTGACTATAACGTGAAGCCCCGGGTGAAAGCCGATGGCACCGGCGTCGACCTGGCCAACGTCAAGATGTCGATGAACCCGTTCGACGAGATCGCGGTCGAGGAAGCATTGCGGCTGCGCGAAAAGGGTGCCGCGACCGAGGTGATCGTCGTTTCGATCGGCGAGCCCAAATCGCAGGACACGCTGCGCACCGCGCTGGCGATGGGCGCCGACCGCGCGATCCTGATCACGCATGAAGGCGGCGTCGAGCCGCTGGGCGTGGCAAAGCTGCTCGCCAAGGTGGTCGAAGAGGAACAGCCCGGGCTGGTGATCCTGGGCAAGCAGGCGATCGACGACGACAACAACCAGACCGGCCAGATGCTGGCGGCGCTGCTCGGCTGGGCACAGGGTACCTTCGCCTCGAAGGTCGAGATCGACGGCGAGCGCGTGAAGGTGACGCGCGAAGTTGATGGCGGGCTCGAGACGCTCGACCTCAAGATGCCGGCGATCATCACCACCGATCTTCGCCTCAACGAACCGCGCTATGCGTCGCTGCCCAACATCATGAAGGCGAAGTCGAAGCCGCTCGCGACCAAGACCCCCGCCGATTACGGCGTCGACTTCACCGCGCGGCTGAGCGTCGTGTCGGTCGTGGAGCCGCCCAGACGCCAGGCGGGCGCAAAGGTCGCCGATGTCGATGAACTGGTCATGAAGCTTAAGGCGATGGGCGTGGCGAAGTAAGCCGTCCCCCGCCGTTCGTCCTGAGTAGGGGCTGAGCGAAGGCGAAGGCCCGTATCGAAGGATACCCGCAAGCGCCGGTCCTTCGATACGCCGCTTCGACAAGCTCAGCGGCACCTCAGGACGAACGGTCATTTTTCACCCCGAAATGGGAGCTCGATATGAAGACGTTAGTCTGGGTCGAACACGACAACACCAATATGAAGGACGCGACGCTCGCGGCGGTCACCGCTGCGTCCAAGCTGGGCGAAGTCCATCTGCTCGTCGCCGGCGAAGGCTGTGCGGCGGTGGGCGAACAGGCGGCCAAGATCGCCGGCGTCGCCAAGGTGCACGTCGCCGACGATGCCGCTTATGGCCACGGCCTTGCCGAAAACATCGCGCCGCTGATCGTCGATCTGATGGGGCATCACGACGCCTTTATCGCTTCGGCCACCACCACCGGCAAGAACATCGCCCCGCGCGTCGCGGCGCTGCTCGACGTGATGCAGATCAGCGAAGTGCTGTCGGTGATCGACGAAAACACCTTCACCCGGCCAATCTATGCCGGCGCGGCGATCGCCACGGTCAAGACGTCGGACGCCAAAAAGGTGCTGACGATTCGCGGCACCGCGTTTGAAAAGGCAGCAGCCGAGGGTGGCAATGCCGAGATCGAGGCGATCGGTTCGAGCGGGGACAAGGCATTGTCGTCGTTCGTCGGGGCCGAGATCGCGACGTCGGCGCGGCCCGAACTCACCAGCGCCAAGATCATCGTCTCGGGCGGGCGCGCGCTTGCCAATGGCGAGAATTTCCATGCGCTGATCGAGCCGCTGGCGGACAAATTGGGTGCTGCAGTGGGCGCGTCGCGCGCTGCGGTCGATGCGGGCTATGCCCCCAACGACTATCAGGTCGGCCAGACCGGCAAGATCGTCGCCCCCGAAGTCTATGTCGCGGTCGGCATTTCGGGCGCGATCCAGCATCTGGCGGGGATGAAGGATTCGAAGGTCATCGTCGCGATCAACAAGGATGAGGACGCGCCGATCTTCCAGGTGGCCGACATCGGCCTGGTCGGCGATTTGTTCAAAATATTGCCCGAACTGACCGAAAAGCTCTGACGATCATGGCGGGGCGGTGAAAGCCGTCCCGTTTCGGCACTGGCGGCGGTTGCCCCGCGTAGGTCGCTCGCGCCTGTGTCGTGCGGCGGGCACTTCATAGCGGGCGGGCGAAACTAGCGCCCCTTGCCAAGCGCGACCGGCATCGCCTCGCCGGTGATCGCGCACGCTTGAAAATCGGGTCCACCCGATCTATCCGGGCCAGCACTGCAATCAACAAGCCGCCATGGTCGTTGTATCGCCGCCCGTCTGGCCCCACTTATGCAGCGTCCATGCCACCCAGTGATTTCACCACCGCGTCCTCCGAACGCCCGCTACTCCCGACCATGCGGCGCTTCCTGCCCTATTTGTGGCCAAAGGATGCGCCGGGGCTGAAGCTGCGTATCGTCATCGCAATGTTCTTCGTGCTCTGTTCGAAAATCGTCCAGGTCTATGGCGCGCCGTTCGCGCTGCAAGGCGCGGTCGACGGGATGGCGACCGGCCCGCGCAGCGGCATCACGCTGATCGTGCTGCTGGTGATCGGCTATGCCGCCGCGCGCTTCGGCACCGTGGTGTTCGACAATCTGCGCAATGCGGTGTTCGAAAAAGTCGGGCAGGAAGCGACCCGCCGCCTGGCCGCCACCGTCTTTCGCCACCTCCACCAGTTATCGCTGCGCTTCCACCTGCAGCGGCGCACCGGCGCGGTCACCAAGGTGGTCGAGCGCGGCACCAAGAGCATCGATACGATGCTCTATTTTCTGCTGTTCAATATCGCGCCGACGATCCTCGAACTCGGCATGGTGTTGCAGATCTTCGGCTCGCGCTTCGGTGCGTGGCTGGTGATCTCGACGCTGGTGATGGTGTTCGTCTATATCGGCTTCACGCGGATGGTCACCGACTGGCGGCAGAAATTGCGCGAGAAGATGAACGACCTCGATACCGGCGCAGTCGCGCACGCGGTCGATTCGTTGCTGAATTTCGAGACGGTCAAATATTTCAACGCCGAGGCGCGCGAATCGCAGCGTTATGATCGCGCGATCCACGCCTATGCCGCCGCTGCGACCAAGAGCGAGAACAGCCTTGCCTGGCTCAACGTCGGCCAGTCGCTGATCACCAACGCGATGCTCGGGGTGGGTATGGCCGTGGTCGCCTGGGGCTGGTCGACCGGGCGGTTTTCGGCGGGTGATGTCGTGCTGGTGTCGACGCTGCTCAGCCAGCTTTTCCGTCCGCTCGACATGCTTGGCTGGGTCTATCGCACCATTCGCCAGGGCGTGATCGACATGGGGGCGATGTTCGACCTGATCGACACCGATGCCGAGATCGTCGACGTGCCCGGCGCGCAGCCGTTGGCGGTGGCGCAAGGCGCGGTGCGGTTCGAGAATGTCCGCTTCGGTTACGAGGGTGATCGCGCGATCCTGAAAGGGATCGACATCGATGTGCCCGCCGGTGCCACCGTCGCGGTGGTCGGCCCCTCGGGCGCTGGCAAATCGACGCTCGCGCGGCTGTTGTTCCGCTTCTACGATCTGAAATCGGGGCGGATCACGATCGACGGCCAGGATATTTCGCAGGTGACGCAGGACAGCCTGCGCGCTGCGATCGGCATCGTGCCGCAGGACACGGTGCTGTTCAACGACACCGTGGGCTACAACATCGCCTATGGCCGCGAGGGTTCGACGCATGACGACATCCGCGCGGCGGCGCAGGGCGCGGCGATCGGCGACTTCATCGAAAGCCTGTCCGAAGGCTATGAAACCCGCGTTGGTGAGCGCGGGCTGAAGTTATCGGGCGGCGAGAAGCAGCGGGTGGCGATCGCGCGGACGTTGCTCAAGAACCCGCCGATCCTGATCCTCGACGAAGCCACCTCGGCGCTCGATAGCCGCACCGAAAGCGAGATTCAGGCAACGCTCGAACAAATCGAGCGCGGTCGCACCACGATCGTCATCGCGCATCGGCTGTCGACCGTGGTCAATGCCGACCAGATCATCGTGCTCGAAGCCGGCGAAGTCGCCGAACGCGGCACCCATGCCGAATTGCTGCGCAAGAACGGGCTGTACGCCGAAATGTGGACGCGCCAGGCCAATGAGCGCGAAGAAGCGCTAGCCGCCGAATAGCCGCCGGATGAGGAGAGAGACGATGGAACCCAAACAGGCCAATTGGATCGGCGGATCGGTCGCAGCCGCCGGCGCGGTCGGCGGTGGACTGGCGTTGTGGTCGGCACTCGCGGCGCGATCGGCCGAGCGCATGGCCCCAGCCGAAGGGAGCTTCATCGAAGTCGAAGGCGCGCGGCTGCATTATGTCGATCGCGGATCGGGGCCGGTGCTGCTGCTGGTCCACGGCCTGCTCGGCAATTTGCGCCACTTCACCTATGCCATCGTCGATGAGCTGGCGAAGGACTTCCGCGTCATCGCGGTCGATCGCCCCGGTTCGGGCTATTCGGTCGCGCGCGGGGTGCCCAAGCCTGACATCGTGCAGCAAGCCGCGATCATGGTCGCGTTCGCCGATGCGCTTGGGCTCGAAAAGCCCTTGCTGGTCGGCCATTCGCTCGGCGGCGCGGTTGCGCTGGCGGCGGGGCTGGCGCGGCCCGATCGCTTCACCGGCCTGGCACTGATCGCGCCGCTGACCCAGCCGATGGACCAGGTGCCGCCGGTATTCGCCGGGCTGATGGCCCCCCCGGGCGTGCGCGAATTGCTGTCGTGGACGCTTGCGGTGCCGATGGGCATCCTCAACGGCCCCGCTGCCGCCCGGGTGGTGTTTGCGCCCGATCCGGTACCCGCCGATTTCCCGACGCGCGGCGGTGGCGCGCTCACGCTTCGCCCGGCGACCTTCCGTGCCGCCTCGGCTGACCTTCGCGCAGCGGGCGGCAATATGGCGGCGCTGGCACCGCGCTATGCCGAGCTGACGCTGCCGGTGTCGATCCTCTATGGTCGCGGTGATGCGCTGCTAGACCCGGCGCTGCATGGCGAAGCCACCGCCGCCGTGATCCCCGGCGCGCATCTCGAACTGGTCGAGGGCGGCCATATGCTGCCGGTCGTCCATCCGCAGGCTACCGCGGCCTTCCTGCGCGCGGCGCACGCGCGGTCGCGCTAAGCCGATCCCCCTCCCGATTGCGGGAGGGGGAAACGCGCCCTTGCCCCAGGCGGCCCCACCGCCGATAGACGCCGCAATGCCGCCCGTAGTCCTCGACGCCCTCCGCACCACCTTCGGCTTTCCCGCGTTTCGCGGAGTGCAGGCCGATGTCGTTGCGCGCGTGCTGGCGGGCGAGCGGACGCTTGCCGTCATGCCGACCGGCGCGGGCAAGTCGCTGACCTACCAGCTACCCAGCGTGATGCTCGACGGCACCTGCCTGGTCGTGTCGCCGCTGATCGCGCTGATGCACGATCAGCTTCGCGCCGCCGAGGCCGTCGGCATCCGCGCCGCGACGCTCACCTCGGCGGACGATAATCGCGACGAGACGATCGCGCGCTTCCGCGCCGGCGCGCTCGATCTGCTCTATGTCGCGCCTGAGCGTGCCTCGTCCGAAGGTTTCCGCAACCTGCTGGGCCAGGCACCGCTCAGCCTGTTCGCGATCGACGAGGCGCATTGCGTCAGCGAATGGGGGCACGACTTCCGCCCCGATTACCGCCTGCTGCGCCCGCTGCTCGATCGTTTCCCGCAAGTGCCGCGACTGGCGCTCACCGCCACCGCCGATGCGCATACCCGCGCAGACATCCTCGAACAGCTCGGCATTCCGCATGACGGGATGATCGTCGCGGGCTTCGATCGCCCCAATATCCGCTATCATATCGCCCCGCGCGCCAGCACGACGCAGCAGATCGCCGATGTCGTCGCCGATAATCCGGGGGCGGGCATCGTCTATGTCCAGTCGCGCGCGGGCACCGAGCGGCTGGCCGAATCGCTGCAAAAGACTGGCCGCCCGGTGCGCGCCTATCATGCCGGGCTGGACCCGGCGATCCGCCGCGCCAACCAGGCCGCCTTCGTCGCATCCGAAGACATGGTGATGTGCGCGACGGTTGCGTTCGGGATGGGGATCGACAAGCCCGATGTCCGCTTCGTCGCACATGCCGGGCTGCCCAAGTCGATCGAGGGCTATTATCAGGAAACCGGGCGCGCGGGGCGCGACGGCGATCCGGCGGTCGCGCATCTGTTCTGGGGTGCCGATGATTTCGCCAAGGCGCGCCAGCGGATCGGCGAGGTCGAGCCTGCGCGCCAGCAGGGCGAGCGCGTCCGCCTCAACGCGCTTGGCGCATTGGTCGAGACCGCAGGCTGCCGCCGCGCGATCCTGCTTCGCCATTTCGGCGAGAACCCGCCCGACAAATGCGGCAATTGCGACAATTGCCTCAACCCGCCCGCCGCCACCGACGCCACGCAAGTCGCGCGCAAATTCCTCTCGGCGGTGTTCCGCACCGGCCAGATGTTCGGCACCGGCTATGTCGAGCAGGTGCTGCTGGGCCAATCGACCGAGCGCAGCATGACTAACGGGCATGAGAATCTGTCGGTCTGGGGAATCGTCGAGGGCGAGGAAGCGGCGCTGCTCAAGCCTGTCGCGCGCGCGCTGCTGCTGCGCGATGCGCTGCGCGCCAACGCGCATGGCGGGCTGGAGTTCGGCCCCGGCGCGCGCGCGTTGCTAAAGGGCGAAGCGACGCTGTCGATGATCGTCCCGCCCAAGCGCGAGCGCCGCCGGCGGGGCGATCCCTCGGGCGGCAGCGACGCCAATCCGATCGGCGATCCGCTGTTCGAGGCGCTTCGCGTCAAACGCCGCGAACTGGCGCAGGCGGCGCAGGTGCCGCCCTATGTGATCTTTCACGATTCGGTGCTGCGCGAGATGGCGAGCGCCCGGCCGGCGACGCTCGGCGCATTGGGCCGGGTGGCGGGGGTGGGATCGAAGAAGCTCGACGCTTATGGCGATGCCTTTCTGGAAGTCATCAAGGACCATTGAGCCTTGCCCGCGCGATGTTGCCGCGCGCTCAATGGGTTCAGCGCATCGCGGCCATAGCGCGCTCCTCGACCAGCCGTTCGAAGATCGTCAGCGGCATCGCGCCTGCCGCCAATATGTCGTGAAATGCCTTGATGTCGAAGCGTTCGCCCATGATCGCCTGCGCCCTGGTGCGCGCGCGCAGCCAGGCGGTGTGGCCGATCTTGTAGCTGCATGCCTGGCCCGGCTGGGTGCAATAGCGCTCGATCTCGCGCAGTGAACGCGGGCGTGCGAAGCCGACGGTCTGCACCATGTAATCGGTCGCCTTTTCGCGGGACCAGCGGTGATGGTGCAGGCCAGTGTCGATCACTAGGCGCGCGGCGCGGAACAGATAGGATTGCAGGAACCCGGCGCGGTCGAACGGGGTGGCATAGCCGCCAAGCGTATCGGCGAGGCTTTCGGCATAGAGCGCCCACCCCTCGGTATAGGCACCGAAAGCACCGATCTTGCGCAACAGCGGGGCGCTGGCACCCTGAGCGATGCTGATCTGCAAATGATGGCCCGGCACGCCCTCGTGATAGGTCAGCGAAGGCAGCGTATATTTGGGCCAGTCGGCGACGCTTTTGAGATTGATGAAATAAATGGCCGGGCGCGACCCGTCGAGCGCGGCGCGGCGATAATAGCCGTTCGATGCCCCGTCCTGAATCTCGGTCGGCACCGCGCGGATGTCTAGCGGTGCATCGGGTGGCAAATGGAACATCGCGCCGAGCTTGGCCTGCATCGCGGCATTGTCGGCGTTCAGGCTGGCGATCAGTTCCTCGCGCCCCGCCGGCGTATCGGGGTAGAGCTGATCGCGGCGCAGGTTGAGCGCGTTCAGCCGCATGCTGACGCTGCCGGTGGTCAGCCCCTGTGCCTTCAGGATCGCGTCTAGCTCGCCGCGGATTTCGGCAACCTGCGCCAGCCCCATCTGATGCACTTCGGCAGGCGTGAGCGTCGTGGTGGTCGCCTGAGCGAGCGCGGCGGCATAGAGCGCATCGCCCTGCGGCACCGCCCAGATGCCCGCCGAGTCGCGGGCGCCTTCGCGCAACCTGGCGATCAGCGCCTGTTGCCGGTCGAGCGCGGGATATACCTTGCCCTCGACGATGGCGGCGGCGCGGGCGGCCCAGTCGCCTTTTAGCTCCGCCGCTGCCGCCCGTCGTGCTAGCGACAGCGTGAGGTTGTTTTTGGCAGCCGGCGGCGAACGCAGCGCCGTCATTTGCGCCAGTGTCAGGTCGAGCGCGAAATCGGGGGCGAGATAACCGCGTGCCGCCTCATCGGCCTGCACCGCGCTTTCCTGATCGAGCACCGTGGCGAACGCATCGAGCCTGGCAAGATACGCCTCGGCATCGTCGGTGCTGGTGATGGTGTGCGCCGAATTAAGGAAATCGGGGGTGGAGAAATAGGCCCCACCCTGCTGAAAAATCGTGAACGGCCGGATCACCGAGCCGAGCTTGAACCGGTCCCAGGCGATCGTCTGGTTGCGAAGCGAATAGAGCACCACTTCGCGGTCGAGCCGGGATGGGGGCGAGAGCGTCTCGGGCGCGACGTCCTCGATCGCGGCGATCGCCAGCCGCAGCCGGCTGACATCGCGTGCGCGCGCCTGTGCGGTGCGATCGGACAGTCGCTGCTTGAGCGGGGCGTTTGCCCCCTTGTCGAAGCCTAATTGGGTCGCGAGTTCGGGTGAGCGCGGCAGCGCCTCCTGAAACACTTGATCGAACAACTGCGCCAGCGCTGCATCGCCCGAACCGACCGCCGCCTGTGCGCGTGCGGCCGCCGGCAGCGCGAGGAATGCACCGATCGCGGCGGTAGAGCTTAGAAAATCGCGGCGATGCATTGAACAAGGGCCTTGGCTGGATCGGAAGCGGTCAGCCTAACGGTGGGCGCGCGAGATTCAACCGGCGGCGGGCAATTCAGCCGCGCAGGAAGCGCCCGGCAATGTCTTTGGCCACCCGGACCGGTCGCCGCGTGTCCGAATCGAGCGCGCACCAGCTACTCTCGACTTCGGCCAGCACATCCTCGCCGCGCTTGATCAGCGTTGTGAAGAACGCGCGCGCCCCTTCGACCCGTTCGGCAACGACGGTGGCGATCAGTGTATCGTCGAGAAAGGCGGGGCGGCGATAGGTGATCTCGTGCTTGAGCGCGACCCACAGGTGGCGCGCCACCGCTTCGGCAGGCGCGACGGCTTCCCAATAGGCGACCACCGCTTCCTGTACCCAGTTCAGATACACTGCGTTGTTCACATGCCCCATATGGTCGATGTCGCTGGGTGCGATCGAAAGGCGGTGTTGGTGCATGGTCTAATGATGCTCCTTATTGACATCAATGTCAATGAAATGGCGCACGAACGGGGGCTAGGCTATGCCCTCGCCCGTCCGGCTGCCTAGTGGTCCGATTCTGACATTTGCTACCCCCTTCGGCTCAGTCAGGAGCAAATGTCAGAATCTCCAGGACCACTAGCAATTATTTGATTCTAGTGGATTTTATGATTTTGACATTCGCAGCGAGAGCGTGCCGCAGGCGGGATGCGAATGTCAAAATCAATCCACTAGCCCCGCTCCGCCGCGCTTACCGCGTCGGCTGCGCGCAGCGACGCCAGCAGCTTCATCAGATGGGTGGCGTCGCGCACTTCGAGGTCGATGGTGTTGGTGTGGAAGGTCGTGTCGCGATTATCCATGCGGATGCCCAGGATATTGGCCTTGTGCGCGCCGATGATCGTCGCGACCGCGCCCAGCGCGCCGGGTTCGTTCTTGAGCGTCACGTTCACGCGCGCGGTGCCCCCTTCGGCCTTGTCGCCCCAGGCGAGATCGACCCAATCGGCATCCTCACCCTCGGCCAGCATCGCGCAGGTGATGCCGTGGACTTCGATCGGCACCCCCGGCCGCCGCACCCCGACGATCCGGTCGCCGGGGACCGGGCGGCAGCATTCGGCGAGATTGAACGCCATGCCGGGGGTCAGCCCCTTGATGCTGATCGCGTGGAGCTGGGGCAGCATCGCGGTGTCGGCACCTTCGGCAGAGCCGGGCATCAGCGCCTCCATCACCGCAGCATCGGTCACCTGCTGACGCGCGATCGCCTCCATCAGCGCACCTTCGTCGGTGAGCTTCAGCCGCTTGAGAGCGTCGGGCACCGCTTCGGTCCCAAGCGGCACCGGTAGCCGCGCGACGATGTCGTCATATAGTTTATGCCCCAGCGCCACGGTCTCGTCGCGCTCGCGGTGGCGGATGTGGCGGCGGATCGCAGCGCGCGCCTTGCCGGTGATCGCGAAGTTCAGCCAATTGGGCTGCGGCGTCTGCGCCTTGGATCGCAGGATCTGCACCTGATCGCCATTCGCGATCTCGGTCCGCAGCGGCAGTACGCGGCCATTCACCTTTGCCCCCACCGCCTGGTCGCCAAGATCGGTATGGACCGCATAGGCGAAATCGATCGGCGTCGCGCCCTTGGGAAGCTGGATCAGCTCGCCGCGCGGGGTGAAGGCAAAGATGCGATCCTGGTACATCGCCATCTTGGTATGTTCGAGCAGCTCCTCGGGACTCTCGGCATTTTCGAGGATTTCGACCAGATCCTGAATCCAGCGCACCTGCGTATCCGGGCGAACCGCATTCTGCTTGTACGACCAATGTGCCGCCAGCCCATGTTCGGCCTGTGCGTGCATCTCCTGGGTGCGGATCTGGATTTCGATCCGGTTGTCGCCGGCATGGAACACGCTGGTGTGCAGCGATCGATAGCCGTTGCGCTTGGGAGTCGAGATATAGTCCTTGAACCGCCCCGGCACCATCGGCCATTTGCGGTGGATCGCCCCCAACGCCCGATAGCATTCCTCCTCGTTCGCGACGATCGCGCGGAACGCCATGATGTCCGACAGCTGGTCGAGGCTGACATGCCGCTCGGACATTTTGCGCCAGATCGAATAGGGGTGCTTCTCGCGCCCCGAAACGGTCGCCTCGATTCCGACGCGCGACAGCAATTGCTCAAGCCCGGCACCGATCTTCTCGATCCGGTCGCCCCCTTCCTTGAGCGCAGTCAGCCGGCGGGTGATCGATTCATACGCCTCGGGCTCGAGCTCGCGAAAGGCGAGCGTCTGCATCTCCTTCATGAACTCGTACATGCCGATCCGCTCGGCGAGCGGGGCATAGATGTCCATCGTCTCCTTGGCGATGCGGCGGCGCTTCTCGGGCTTGGCGATGTGGTGGAGCGTGCGCATGTTGTGCAGCCGATCGGCCAGCTTCACCAGCAGCACGCGAATGTCGTCGGACATCGCCAGCAGGAATTTGCGCAGGTTTTCCGCCGCACGCTGGCTTTCGGTCTGCGCCTCGATCTTTGACAATTTGGTCACGCCATCGACCATCCGCGCCACCGAAGGCCCGAATTTGGCGAGGATTTCCTCCGGCGTCGCCACCGTATCTTCGATCGTGTCGTGCAGGATCGCGGTGGCGATCGTCTCGTCGTCTAGGTGCAGGTCGGTCAGGATTCCCGCCACCTCGATCGGATGGCTGAAATAGGGATCGCCCGAGGCCCGTTTCTGGCTGCCATGCGCGTGCATCGAAAAGACATAGGCGCGGTTGAGCAGCGCCTCATTGGCGTTGGGATCGTAGCTTAGCACCCGATCGACGAGTTCATATTGGCGTAACACCCCCCTAAGATGGGGGCGCAGCGTGTCGATTGGCAACGAATTGTTGTGCGACAGTCCCGCTTCGTTCGATCATTCGTTCGGGCGGTGGCATTTCGATCACGCTAAGTGTGCAGGCCAGCGTGTGCCGGGCGCGGGCGCACGTCAATCGGCGCGGGCGTTGCACTTTGTCAGCGCCTCGGCGTCGAAGGCGGTGCCGGCAACGCTGAACGACTGTAGCGGACCGACTTCGCGCACCAGCAGCTCGCACAGGATCACCGGGCGCATCGCCGATTTGGGAGCGCGGCAGCCATTCTCGCCGCAGCGCCAGATCGTGTCGCGCGTCACCAGCTTCTTGGCGGCAACGGCGATGGTGGGGACTGCGGCGTAATGGGCTTGGCTTTGCGCGGCGGCAGGCACGGTCATAGCAGGCATGGCGAGGGAAAGTATGGTGACGGCAGATGCCGATAGGATCGTTCGCATGGGTGATTCCTCCAAGAACCAGTAGCAATCGGCAACTTATCATATCGCAGATAAGTTGCAAGATGGAACCTATGCTGCGAGGCAATATAACTGTCGCGTTTCAAACTTTGGTGGCATCGGCTATGCCTTCGACGATGAACGAAAAACTCCGCGAGCCGCTGCGCCAGCTGGCCAACGCCTGCAGCCTGCCCGCCGCATTGGAAGCGATGGGCGAACGCTGGTCGTTCATGATCCTGCGCGCCAGCTTCAACGGGCTGCATCATTTCGAGGAATATCAGTCAGAACTGGGCATTGCGCGCAACATCCTGGCCAATCGGCTGGGCCGGCTGGTCGATCACGGCATCCTCGAGCGCCGGCCGATGGACGATGACCGTCGCAAGGTGGATTATCGCCTGACTGACAAGGGCTATGCGCTGTTGCCGACGATGGTGGCGCTGCGGCAATGGGGCGAACGCTGGGAGACGGGCACGCCTGCCTCGCCGGTGCTGGTCGACACGCGGGACCGCAAGCCGATCGCGCCGGTGCAGGTGCTGAGCCATGACGGCCGCGTCCTGAGCCGGAAGGGCGACTTGGAATGGTCGCTGCTGGAGGATGTGCGTGACGATGGCGCGAGGCTGAAGGCGGCCGAATAGCCGATCCGCACGCGCCGGCGGTCAGCGCGCGGCCAGCGGCTCTAGAAACGCCCGCACCGTATCGGGCAGCGGTGCGGGACGTGACGTTGCCAGGTCGACATGCACACTGGTCATCACGATTTCGCAATGCAGGGTGCCGGTTTCGGCATGCGCCAGCGCGAAGCGTTTGGTGATGCTGCTGTTGCCGATCCGTTCGATCCGCACCGACGCCTCGATCCGATCGCCCCATAAAAAGGGTTTCAGATAATCGACCTCGGTGCGGCGAACGTGAAACTCGGCCTCGGTCCAGTCAGCGCCGATCGCCTCGCCGATACCGGTCCATTCCCAGAATTCGGTGACGGCGACGTCGGCATATTCGAGATAGCGCGAATTGAAGACGACCTTCTGGCCATCGATTTCGGCATAGCGGACGCGAAAGACGGTGGAAAAGGCGAAGCCGGGTTGGGTCATGGTGCGGCCTGTTGGGGCAATTGGCCGCACCACGCAACCGGGCGTGCTTACCCCGCCTTCGTCGTCGGGGTGTTGACCCCCATCGATTGCAGATATTTCTTCACGTTGCGCGCCGCCTGGCGAAGCCGCTGTTCGTTTTCGACCATCGCGATCCGTACATAGCCCTCGCCATCCTCGCCATAGCCGACGCCGGGCGCGACCGCGACCTTGGCATGCGTCAGCAACTGCTTGGAGAACTCAAGGCTGCCCATCTCGCGAAGCGCCGGCGGTAGCGGTGCCCAGGCGAACATCGATGCGCGCGGCGCGGGAATGTCCCAGCCGGCGCGGCCAAAGGATTCGACCATCACGTCGCGGCGCTTGTGATATAAAGCGCGATTGGCCGAGACGATGTCCTGCGGGCCGTTGAGCGCGGCACAGGCCGCCGCCTGGATCGGCGTGAACGCGCCGTAGTCGAGATAGGATTTCACCCGCGTCAGCGCCGCGATCAGCTTTTGATTGCCGACCGCAAACCCCATCCGCCAGCCGGCCATCGAATAGGTTTTCGACAGCGAGGTGAACTCGACCGCGATGTCCTTCGCGCCGGGCACTTCGAGGATCGAGCGCGTCGGATTGCCGTCATAATATAGCTCGGAATAGGCAAGGTCGCTCAGCACCCACACCTTGTTCTCCCGCGCCCAGGCGACCAGCCGTTCGTAAAAGGCAAGGTCGACTGTCTCGGCAGTGGGGTTCGATGGATAGCCGACCACCAGCACGCTGGGGCGCGGCACGGTGAACGCCATCGCGCGTTCGAGCGATCGGAAATATTCCTCATCGGGCGTCGTCGGCACGCTGCGGATCGTCGCGCCCGCGATGATGAAGCCGAACGTGTGGATCGGATAGGAGGGGTTGGGTGCCAGCACGACATCGCCGGGGCCGGTGATCGCGGTGGCGAGGCTCGACAGCCCTTCCTTCGATCCCATCGTCACCACGACTTCGGTTTCGGGATCGAGCTCTACCCCGAAGCGGCGACCATAATAATTGGCCTGCGCCTTGCGAAGGCCGGGAATCCCCTTTGACTGCGAATAGCCATGCGCGTCGGGCTTGCGCGCGACTTCGCATAATTTGTCGATCACATGCGGCGGCGGCGGCAGATCGGGATTGCCCATGCCAAGGTCGATAATGTCCTCCCCGCCCGCTCGCGCCTGTGCCCGCATCGCGTTGACCTCGGCGATGACATAGGGCGGCAGGCGTTTGATGCGGTAGAATTCGTCGGACATGGATGCTCCCTTCAGGCAGCGCAGGCATAGCCGCTCAGTGCCCGGCGCGAAAGCCGGCGCTTTGGCATCGGCCAGCGATGCTTTCGCCGTGGCGCGGGAACGGGTAGAGCATCCAAAAATCAAAGAGGATGCCCCGCATGGCCGACCCTATCGCCCCGCCTGTGGTCCCGAGCTTGCACGAGCTGCAACATTGGACCGGGGTATTGGGCCGCGCGCAGCAGATGATGATGGAGGCGGGGATCGACCTGATGGCGCAGCTTCCCGCCGCCAAGCCCGCGCCCGCTTTTCCGGCCCCCGCTTTTCCAGGAATGTTCGATCCGGCGCAGGCGATGCGCGCTGGCGCTGCCTTTTGGGGCGATACGATCCAGCTTTGGCAGCGCTTCCTGGACCCAGCCCATGCCGCTCCGGTCGAGGAAAATCCCGAACAGGCGCGCGACAAGCGGTTCAAGGCACCGCAATGGCGGCAAGATCCGGTGTTCGACTTCCTGCGGCAGAGTTATTTCCTGATCGCCGAGCATATGGAAAAGGGTGTCGATTCGCTCGCGGGCGTCGATCCCCGGCAAAAGGAGCAGATCCGCTTTGCCACGCGCGGCTTCATCGATGCGATGAGCCCGACCAACTTTCCCGCCACCAACCCGGTGGTGCTCGAAAAGATCGTCGAGACGCGCGGCGAAAACCTGCTCAAGGGTTTGCAGCACATGCTGTCCGACATCGCCAAGGGGCAGATGACGCAAAGCGATACCTCCGCGTTCGAGCTTGGCCGCAATTTGGCGATGACGCCGGGCAAGGTGGTGCATCGCACGCCGCTGTACGAACTCATCCAATATGCGCCCGCGACCAAGCAGGTGTTCGAAACCCCGCTGATCATCTTTCCGCCGTGGATCAACCGCTTCTACATTCTCGACCTGACCGCCGAGAAAAGCTTCATCCGCTGGGCGGTCGAACAGGGGCTGACGGTGTTCGTGGTGTCGTGGCGCTCGGCCGATTCGTCGATGAAGGACGTGGTCTGGGACGATTATGTCGAAGGCGGGCAGATCGACGCGATCGATACGGTGCGCGACCTGCTGGGGGTCGAGGGGGTGCATGCGATCGGCTATTGCGTTGCCGGCACCACGCTTGCCGCGACGCTGGCGGTGCTCACCGCGCGCGGGGAGGCAGCCAAGGCAAAGACCGCGACCTTCTTCACCGCGCAGGTGGATTTTGCCGATGCCGGCGAACTCAGCCTGTTCGTCGATGACGAGCAGTTGAAGATGATCGAGAAGCTGTCGGCCGACGGGTTTCTCGACGGGCGCTATATGGCCACCACGTTCAACCTGCTGCGCGGCCGCGACCTGATCTGGAACTATGTCACCAATAATTACCTGCTGGGTGCAGATTATGCGCCTTTCGACCTGCTCCATTGGAATGCCGACGTCACCAATCTGCCCGCGAAATGGCATCGCAGCTATCTGACCGAGCTGTATCGCGACAACAAGCTGGTGGTGCCCGGCGCGATCACCGTCGCGGGGACACCGATCGACCTGTCGACGATCCAGACGCCAAGCTATATCCAGGCGGGGCGCGAGGATCATATCGCGCCGGCGCACAGCGTGTGGAAGATTACCGATCACTTCACTGGCCCGCTGCGTTTCGTGCTGGCGGGATCGGGGCATATCGCCGGGGTGGTGAACCCGCCGGGCGCGCAGAAATATCAATATTGGACCAATAATGCCAAAGTCTCGTCGCTCGCCGACTTCGTTGCGGGGGCGACCGAGACCAAAGGCAGCTGGTGGCCCGACTGGATTGAATGGATCGAAGCCGCCGATGCCAAGCGTATCGCCGCGCGCGGCGCGCGAATCCCCGGCAAAGGCAAGCTTGCGGCGCTGTGCGATGCGCCCGGAGAATATGTAAAGACCCGGTGAATACATCGGCTGCAATGCAACATTACAGTTATGCTGCACTGCAACAAAGTTGTTGCTCCGCGGCTAGCTTTGGGGTACATGAATTCCAGCATTATTGTGTAGGAGGCAGTATGGCCAACAAAGGTCAGCCCACCGGAACGACGTCGGGCAAGGCGAACAAGGCAGGCGCATCGGCGATCAAGCCGGTAGCGGCCAAAGCAGCGGTTGCAAAACCAGCCGCCGCCAAGCCTGTTACCGCTTCGCCTGTGAAGCTGGCGGCACCCGCCGCAGAAAAGCCCGCTGCCCCTGCTGCTGCAATCGAGGCGATCCAGCGATCGATCGCCTCGACCCCGGTCGCCGTTGCTGCATCCAAGCCAGCGGTCACGCCGGCAATCGTCAACCCGCCATCGGCCAAGGCTGCATCGGTTGCGCCGGCCCCCGTTGCCGCACCGATAGAGCCTGCGGCTCCCGCACCGGCACAAGCCGCTCCGGAGCCAGCGCCGGTCGTCGCCGACAAACCGGCAACCAATCCCGCCACTACGCCCGCTCCAAAGCCTGCGATCGTGGCCGAAACCCAGGCGGCAGCCAAGGCGCTTGCCGCTCCGGTAACCGAGACGACCGCCAAGGTCGCAAATTCCGCAAAGAGCGTCGCTACCCAAACCGCCAAGGTCGTCCAGGCTGCGGCGCGCACCGTCGAGAAGGATACCCGAACCATGCAGACCGAAATGAAGAACGCCGCTGAAAAGACCGCCGAGCAAGCCCAGGCAATGCTGAGCGAGATGAGCGATCGTACCAAGGGCATGATGGAAAAGAACGCAAAGATGGTCGAAGAAATGAGCGAGATGACCAAGGGCAATCTCGAAGCAGTCGCCGAATCGGGCCGCATTGCCGCCAAGGGCATGGAAGCGATGACGCAGGAAGCAGCCGAGTTCGGCCGCAAGTCGTTCGAGCAGGCCACCGCCGCGCTGAAGAGCATGGCGTCGGTCAAGTCGCCGACCGAGCTGTTCAAGCTGCAGGGCGATTACATGCGCGCCGCATTCGACGCCTATGTCGCCGAAGCATCGAAGACCACCGAGCATATGATGAAGCTGGCCGGCGATGCCGCGCAGCCGCTGTCGAACCGCGTTGCGATCGCAGCCGAAAAGGCCAAGTCGGCGGCATAATTACCCCGATCGCTAGATTGCTAAAGGGGCGGCGTTCCAACCGGAGCGTCGCCCTTTTTGTGTGGGCACGGCTTGGCGGGCTAGGCTGATACCAAGGTTCATTGACATGAACCTATCCCCAGCCCGCCCCGCCTCCCCACCCGACCACCATAGCCTGATGGTATCTTTGGTGGTCGGGTGGGGAGGCGGGGCGGGCGGTATGCGTCGCGTTCCACGCGACTTGGTATTACCAGTCCCCCGCCGCCGCCATCCACACCGCCAGCGCGGCGGCCGCTGCGGTTTCGGCGCGCAGGATTCGCGGGCCGAGTGTGATGCCGATCGCTTGCGGTAGCGCGCGGATCGCCTCGCGCTCTTGCGGGGTGAAGCCGCCTTCGGGGCCGATCAGGATCGCCGCCGGGCCGGCATGGGCGCGCATCGCCGCCGCCGCCGGCGCGCCGCCGGTCTCGTCGGCAAAGAACAAGGCACGCTCGCCCGGCCAGTCGGCGAGCAGTGCCGCCAGCTTCACAGGTTCCACCAGTTCGGGCAGGGCGGTGCGACCGCATTGCTCGGCGGCTTCGATCATATGCGCGCGCAGCCGATCGAGGTTCAGCCGGTCGACGATCGTCCGGCTGGTCAACACCGGCACCATCCGCGCCGCGCCCAGCTCGCACGCCTTTTCGGCGACCCAGTCGATCCGCCCCTTTTTGATCGGCGCGACGCACAGCCACAGATCGGGCACCGGCTCACGCGGGCGCAGATGCTGGGTGATTTCGATCGTCAGGTCGCGCTTGCGAACGTCGCGCGCCAGGCCGATCCATTCGCCGCTACGGTCGTCGAACAGCAGCACTGGATCATCGGGCTTGAGCCGCATCACCCCGACCAGATAATGCGCCTGCGCGCCGTCGATCCGCAGATGTGCGCCAAGCGCGAGCGGCTGCTGCGTGAACAGGCGCGGGGTGGAGTCGGGCGGCCATGCGGGGGTTGCGGGCATCGGCCCCTGCTAGTGGAGCCGGCCCGCCGCTGCAAATCGACCGCATTTCACCGGGGTGCTATTTCACCCGTATCCAGCGTTGTGCGCGGCAGCCGAAATTGCCGAACAGGCATCCAGTGCCGACCAGCGTGTTTCGATCGGCGAGTTCAACCGTGCCTTCGAACGCGCGGCCAAGATCGGGGACGAACACTTCGCCATACCAGGTGCCTTCACGATATTCGAAATTGCGGAATAATTGCGTGCCCACCAGCGGATCGTCGCTGGCGCGCGCGACATCGGCCTTCGCCTTTGCATTCGCCCAGATCACCGTGCCGCACATCGCGCGCCCGCATCGCTGCGCGCGGATATGGACGCTGTTGGTGGCATTGCGCCACACGCCCGACCAATCGGGCGCGGTCTGTGCCGCGGCGGGCGTGGCGGCCAGGATCAGCGCGGCAATCGTGCTCAAGCGACCGAGCATACGGTGGTTCCTTCGATAAGGTCGGCAGGGGGTAAGCGGCTCGAACGGGTGGATGCGGCGCGCGGTTCCGTCAATGGCTGAACCCCGCTTTGCCCGCTGGTGCTGCTTAGTGCGAAGGCTGGGGCAGGGACAGGTGTGGCCTGCTCCCGCCAAACCGGGCAATAGGCGCGCATGACCATGCAGATCGTTCCAGACACCGAACATCGCGGGCTGATCGGCCTGCTGCCCGCTGCCATGCGCCCCTTTGCAATGCTGGCGCGGTTTGATCGGCCGATCGGCTGGTGGCTGCTGTTCTGGCCGGGTGCCTGGGCGATCGCCTTGGTCGGCAGCGCGATCGCGCGCTGGGATCTGATCGGCTGGTTCCTGCTGGGCAGCATCGCGATGCGCGGCGCTGGCTGTGTATATAACGACATCGTCGATCGCGACCTCGACGCGCAGGTCGAACGCACGCGCAGCCGCCCTTTGCCCTCGGGCGCGGTGTCGCTCAAGGCTGCCTGGGGCTGGCTGCTGCTGCTATGCGCGATCGGGCTGGTGGTGCTGCTGCAATTGCGCTGGCAGGCGCAACTGGTCGCGGTCGCCAGCCTGGCGCTGGTCGCCGCCTACCCCTTCATGAAGCGGATCACCTGGTGGCCGCAGGCGTGGCTGGGCATGGTCTTTTCCTGGGCGGCGCTGGTGGGCTGGGTCGAGATCGATACTAGCCGACTCGCGCCGATGCTGTTGCTCTATGCTGGCAGCATCGCGTGGGTGATCGGCTATGACACGATCTATGCACTGCAGGATGTCGAGGACGACGCGCTGGTGGGGGTGCGATCGTCGGCGCGGGCGCTGGGGGCGCGGGTGAAGCCCGGCGTCGCCGCCTTTTACGCCGCCGCGATCGGGCTGTGGGGTGCGGCATTCTGGCAGATATTTTCGGACCCGCTGGCGCTGGCATTGCTGATCCCGGTGGCGCTGCATCTGGGCTGGCAAGTGGCGACGCTAAAGCCCGCCGACGGCGGGAATGCGCTGGCGCGGTTCCGCTCGAACCGCTTCGCCGGCTTTGTCATGTTCCTTGCCTGTGCGACGCTTGGCGCGGCCAGCAATCTTTGACGTTGCCGCTTCGCGTTCCTAAGTGCTTTCAATGCTGACCCCCGAACAAGCGCGCGATGCCGCGTGCCATGCCGTTGATCGTGCCCGCGCCGCCGGAGCCGATGCCGCCGACGCCACCGTCGCCGCCGATTCATCGACGGCGGTGTCGATCCGCCTGGGCGCGGTCGAGGATGTCGATCGTTCGGAGGACGAGGGGCTGTCGCTGCGCGTCTTTGTCGGCAAGCGATCGGCGAGCGTATCGTCGTCGCGCTTCAACCCCGACGAGATCGCCGCGCTTGCCAAGCGCGCGGTGGCGATGGCGCGGCTTGCCCCCGAAGACCCTTGGGCAGGGCTTGCCCCGCAAGACCGGCTGCTGCGCGGCAACGCCCCCGATCTCGACCTGTGGGACGGCGGCGCGTCGGACCCGCAGGCGCTGAAGGCACGCGCGCAGGCCGCCGAAGACGCCGCGCGCGCAGTCGCCGGCGTCACCAACAGCGAAGGCGGCAGCGCTTCGGCGCGCGAGGCGGTGACCGCGCTTGCCACCAGCCACGGCTTCGCCTCGGCCTATCGCACCACCAATTATGGCGTGTCGGCCAGCGTGATCGCGGGCGAAGGCAGCGCGATGCAGCGCGACTATGCCTATGATTCGCAGCGGTATCAGGCGGCGCTCGAATCGCCCGGCTCGGTTGGGCTTCGCGCGGGCCAGCAGGCGGTGGCGCGGCTGAACCCGATCAAATTGCCCAGCGGGCCGCTGCCGATCCTGTTCGATCCACGGATCGGATCGGGGCTGCTTGGCCATTTCGTCGCGGCGATTGCGGGCAGCACGATCACCCGCGGTACCAGCTTCCTCAAGGACATGCTGGGCAAGCGCGTCTTTGCCCCCGGCGTGTCGATCCATGACGATCCGCACCGCCCGCGCGGACTGCGCTCGCGCCCGTTCGATGGCGAAGGGCTGCCGGTATCGCCGACGATCCTGGTCGAGGACGGGATGCTGGAAACCTGGCTGCTCGACAGCGCATCGGCGCGCCAACTGGGCATGGAGCCGACCGCGCATGCCTCGCGCGGCGGCGGGGTTTCGACCAGCAACCTGTATATGGCGGCGGGCAAGCTTCCGCGCGAAACGCTGCTCGGCGATGTGAAGCGCGGGCTGTATGTCACCGAACTGATCGGCCAGGGGGTCAATGGCGTCACCGGCGATTATAGTCGCGGCGCGGCGGGTTTCCTGATCGAGGATGGCGAGATTACCCGTCCGGTCGCCGAAATCACCATCGCGGGCAATCTGAAGGACATGTTCGCCGCGCTGACTCCGGCAAGCGACCTGGTGTTCCGCTATGGCATCAACGTGCCGACGCTGCGCATTGATGGGATGACCGTCGCTGGTGATTGATGCGCTGGCCCAGCGGATCGGCGCGATCACTGCCGAGGCCGGCGCGCTGGCGATGGCGCGATTCGGCACGCCGATGGCGCAATGGGAAAAATGCCCCGGCGAGATTGTGTGTGAGCTTGACCTGGCGGTGAACACGCTGCTGCGCGAGCGGCTGATGGCGTTGCTGCCCGATGCCGGCTGGCTGTCGGAGGAGACCGCCGACAATGCCGACCGGCTCGATCGCCGCCGCTTATGGGTGGTCGATCCGATCGACGGCACCCGCGATTATCTGCGCGGGCGACCCGGCTGGTGCGTGTCGGTGGCGCTGGTCGAGGATGGGCAGCCGGTGGTCGGCGTGCTTGCAGCACCGGCGCGCGGCGAACACTGGCGGGCAGTGGCGGGGCAGGGGGCATATCAGGGCGATCTACGCCTGACGGCCAGTGATCACGCAACGCTCACCGGCGCGCGCGTGCCCGCCGATGTGCTGCCCAAGGCCGACCGCGATTTCGTGACGGTGGCAAAGCCCAATTCGATCGCGCTGCGAATGGCGATGGTGGCGGCGGGGCAGGCCGATCTGCTGGCGACGCTGCGCTGGGGTAATGAATGGGACATTGCAGCAGCAGTGCTGCTGGCGCGCGAATCGGGGGCGGCGGTAACCGACGCCAACGGCGCGCCATTGTCGTTCAACACCCCGCGCGCGCGCGCCTTCGGCGTGCTGACGACCGCGCCTGCAATCCATGCGGCGGCGGTGGCAAGGCTGCGCGAGCGGTCAGGGTCTTAGCCCTCTCCCGCAAGCGGGAGAGGGTTGGGTGAGGGCCTTCTGCCTTCTGCCGGTGCGCCTGAAAACAAGACCCTCACCGCTGCGACTAGGGGCCGCAAGTGCGACCCCAAGCCCCGCTGCCTCTCCCGCAGGCGGGAGAGGGCAAAGCGCATCTCAAACCTCGCCGTCGCCCTGATAGCGGATTTGCAGATAGCGGCCGCGCGTTGCCAGCAGGTCGAGATCGCCTTGCGCCAATTGGGTGGTCATCTGCGCGATTTCGTCGTCGATCACGCGCAGGCCGCTCAGCAATTGCTGGTCGGGGGTCATGCCGTTGCGCTCGGTGCGGCGAAGCGGTTCGGGTACCCTTGCATAGCCATTGAGCAATTCGGGCAATTGTTCGGCCACCAGCTTGCGGACTTCGGCGGCGGCGGGTTCGCGCTCGTCGAGGCTCACCAATTGCGGGCTCAGTGTTTCGAGCTTCACCCCGATCGAATCAACCAGCGTCTGCGCCGGCGCGGGCAGCATCCGCCGCTGGGTTTCCAGCCATTGCTCGGTCTGGAGCGGCAGCGCCTTGAGCGGGGTTTCGGCCAGACGCTGCGGGGTCGGCGGCGCATCGCCCGGATAGATTGCCAGCAGCCAGGTGGCGGCGATCAGCAGCGCCATCACCGCCAGCGCGCCGAGCACTCCCAGCGGCACGAACGCGCTGAGCACCAGCGCGCCGACGATGATCGTGGCATCGGCGGCGGCGATCCGCCCGACGCGCTTGAGCATCGCGGCTTCGCGATTGCGCTTGCCGCGCTTGCGGACCTGGCCATAGCGTTCGCGCGACCGGTCGAGCGCCTCCGACGCGCGCGCGATCTGGCGATCGACGTCGGTCATGACCGCCTCTGCTGTCGCGGTGCCATCACATCGACTCCAGCTTGAACGCACTGTCGGCCGCACCCGCATTCTGCGCCGCACCCTCGGCCCGCGCGATATAGCCGCGCGAACGCTCGACCTCGGTCGACAGCGTGTCGACGGTGGTCTTCATGCTGCCCAGTGCCTTGAGCTTGAAACTATCGATTGCATCCATCGTATCATAGATATTCTGGAACGCGCGCTGGAGCGTTTCGACCGGAATCGTCGACGATGCCGCCTGTTCGTGGATCGTCGCGGTCTGCGACTTGAGCAGCGTGCCGGTCGAATCGATGATGTTGGCGGTGGTGGTGTTGAGCGCGGTGATCTGGTCGAGCACCAGTTTCTGGTTGGTCAGCGCCTGCGCAACGGTCACCGCGGTGCGCAGCGCCGAGACGGTGGTGGTGCTGGCGCGATCGACGCCCTTTACCAGCTCGACATTGTTCTTCTTCACCAGATCGAGCGCCAGATAGCCCTGCACGCTCACCGCCATCTGCGTCAGCAAATCCTGCGTCCGCTGGCGCGCATAGAACAGCGCGCTTTCGCGCAACGCCTTGGCCTTGGCGGGATCGCTGTGGTCGAGTTCGGCGGCCTTGGCCTCGAGCTTGGCGTCCATCACCTTCGACAAATGGATCATCTGTTCGAGCCGCCCCATCGCGCTCCACAGATTGGCGCGCTCGGTGTCGATCGCGGCATTGTCCATCAGCAGCTCGTCCTTGCCCGAGGCGAGCGACTTCAGGATCGACGAGATATGCGTTTGCGAGCTTTTATAGCTGTCGAAATAATCGCGCATCTTGTTGCCAAAGGGCAGGATGCCGAACAGCTTTTTGGGCGCGGTGAGATTGCCCTGCTTGCCGGGGTCAAGATCCTCGATCAGCCGGCGAAGCTGCGCCAGATCGGCCCCGACGCCGCTTTCCTGGTCCATCGCGCGCACCGGGCGATCTAGGAAGCGGTTCGACTGGCCCGCCGCCTCGCGAATCTCGCGATTGCCCATCGCGCCGATCGCATCGACGCGCTTGCCGAATTCGGGCGAATTGACGTCCTGTGCGATCAGATCGTCGATAAACCCGTCGACCCGCGCTTCCAGCTCGGACTTTTTGGCATCGTCGACCGGCACCAGCCCGGCGGCCTTGGCAGCGGTCACCACCGGCACCGGCTCGGGGGGAGTCAGCGTCAACATCGGTTCGGCAGTCGCGGTTTCGGTCGCCATAGTCCCTCCAGCGTGTTGGTGACGAAGATGGCCGGGATCGCCGATCGGTTCAAGTGTGTCACTGCAATGACACACTGCATATTCCCGCGCGCGCCTTTGTGCTTCGAGCGGATCGACAGCCTTGGGGGTTCCCGCAACGCACCAAATACGCTAAGCGCGCGCCAAGCGCACCTTGCGCCAACAGTTTTCGGGAAATCACATGAACCTGCGCAACGTGGCGATCATCGCCCACGTCGATCACGGCAAAACCACGCTAGTCGATCAACTCTTCCGCCAGTCGGGCACGTTTCGAGACAATCAGCGCGTCGAGGAGCGCGCGATGGATTCGAACGACCTCGAAAAGGAGCGCGGGATCACCATTCTCGCCAAGTGCACCTCGGTCGAGTGGGAAGGCACGCGGATCAACATCGTCGATACCCCGGGCCACGCCGATTTCGGCGGTGAGGTCGAGCGAATTCTGTCGATGGTCGACGGCGTCATCCTGCTGGTCGATTCGTCCGAGGGCGCGATGCCGCAGACGAAGTTCGTGACCGGCAAGGCGCTGGCACTGGGCCTCAAGCCGATCGTCGTGGTCAATAAGGTCGATCGCGCCGACGAGCGCATCCAGGAAGTGCTGGACGAGGTGTTCGACCTGTTTGTCAGCCTCGAAGCGAGCGACGAACAGCTCGATTTCCCGGTGCTCTATGCCTCGGGCCGCAACGGCTATGCCGGTGAGGATCCGCTATCGCGCGAAGGCACGCTGACGCCACTGTTCCAGAAGATCGTCGATCATGTGCCGCCGCCCTCGGCCGATCCCGATGGCCCGTTCAAGTTCCTGGTAACCTTGCTCGATCGCGACAATTTCCTTGGCCGCATCCTCACCGGCCTGGTCTTTTCGGGCTCGATCAAGACCAACATGGCGATCCACTCGCTCGATAACGAAGGCAATGTCGTCGAGACCGGGCGTGCGTCGAAGATCATGTCGTTCCGCGGGCTTGAGCGCGTGCCGGTCGACGAGGCCAATGCAGGCGACATCATCTCGATCGCTGGCCTGACTACGACGACGGTGTCGAACACGATCTGCGACCCGTCGGTCAGCGAGCCGCTGCACGCGCAGCCGATCGATCCGCCGACGCTATCGATGCGCTTTGCGGTCAACGATTCGCCGATGGCGGGCCGTGAGGGCACCAAGGTGACGTCGCGCATGATCCGCGACCGTCTGCTTCGCGAAGGCGAATCGAACGTCGCGATCAAGGTGACCGAAGCCGAGGACAAGGACAGCTTCGAAGTCGCCGGCCGCGGCGAGCTTCAGCTTGGCGTGTTGATCGAAACGATGCGCCGCGAGGGTTTCGAGCTGAGCATCAGCCGCCCGCGCGTGCTGTTCCAGGACGGCGACGCCGGCCTTGAAGAGCCGTATGAGACTGTCATCATCGACGTCGACGATGAATATTCGGGCACGGTCGTCGAGAAGATGGCGATCCGCAAGGCCGAGATGACCGACATGCGCCCCTCGGGCGGCGGCAAGACCCGCATCACCTTCTCGGCCCCCAGCCGCGGGATGATCGGCTATCATGGCGAATTCCTGTCGGACACGCGCGGCACCGGGATCATGAACCGGCTGTTCGAGAAATATGGCCCGCACAAGGGCAAGATCGAAGGCCGCAAGAACGGCGTGCTGATCTCGAACGGCGCGGGTGAGGCGGTTGCCTATGCTTTGGGGCCGCTCGAAGAGCGCGGCATCCTGATGGTCTCGCCGGGCGAGCCGCTGTATGAAGGCATGATCATCGGCGAGAATGCCAAGCCCGACGATCTTGAAGTCAATCCGATGAAGTCGAAGGCGCTGACGAACTTCCGTTCGACCGGCAAGGACGACGCGATCCGGCTGACCCCGCCCAAGCGGCTGACGCTCGAGCAGGCGATCGCCTATATCGACGATGACGAGCTGGTCGAAGTCACGCCCAAGTCGATCCGGCTGCGCAAGCGCCACCTCGACCCCAATGAGCGCAAGCGCGCGAGCCGTTCAAAGGCCGCGTGAGGCTCTCAGGCTAGCGAAATGCGAAAGGCCGGTCCCGATAGGGGCCGGCCTTTTCGTTGGTGGCTAAGCCTTCGCTCGCCAGCCTGAACGGACAGGGATGGGGGCGCTAGCCCTTCGCCATCTCCCGCACGACATCCCATTCCTCAGGGCTGACCTTGCCCACCGACAGCCGCGAATATTTGACCAGTTCCATCGCGGCGAGGCGCGGCTCGGCTTTCACCGCCTTGAGCGTCACCGGATGCGGCAGCGGCTCGATCGGCTTCATCTGTACCGACACCCAATTGCCCTCGTCGCCGTCCTTCTGCGCCTCGCGCGCAACTTCCATGATGCCGACGATCTGCAGCCCGATATTGCTGTGATAGAAAAACGCGCGGTCGCCGACCTTCATGTCGCGCAGGTTGCGTGCGGCGGTGTGGTTGCGCACGCCGTCCCATTCGGTGCTGCCGTCCTTCACCAGATCGTCCCATCCGAACACATCGGGTTCGGACTTCATCAGCCATAACGCCACGCCGCTTTCTCCGTTCATCTATCTAAACGCCCGCTGAACACACGGTTCTGCGCGAGTTCAGCCGCGCTGGCATAGTTTGCGACCCATCGGCAAGTATCCGCGCGTACCCCAAGTCCATCTACGCGCTCCCCAGCGCCGAGCAACGAGGAGGTCAACGACGATGCACATCATCACCAGGGCAACCATCGGCCTGGTCGCGGGCGCCACCACGCTCGCCGCCGCCGCCCCCGCCCAGGCGCAGCGTTATTATGACGATCGCCCGCGCGGCGGCGATGTCGCCACCGCCGCGATCATCGGCGGCGTCGCCGGCTTGGCGATCGGGGCGGCGATCGCCGGCGACAATCGGCGCAATTGGCGCGGCTATGACCGGCGCTATTACGGCCCGCGCCATCGGGGTAATTTCTATGGCCCGCGCTACGCCTACGCGCCGCGTTACGCTTATAATCCGCGCCGCGCCTATCGCCGCAACTGCATCGGTCGGCAGTTCGATCCTTACAGCGGCCGCAGCTTCCGAGTCCGCTATTGCTGAACGCGGCTGATCGAACGGGGGGCGGCAGGGCCGATGGCATCGCCCTCTTTCGTTCGGCGCGGCGCGCGGCTATGCCCGCCGCATGACCGACACCCCTCCCGATCGCCTTTCGATCAACCCGACCAGCCCCCATTTCGACCAGCCGACGCTCGAGCGCGGCATCGGCATCCGCTTCAAAGGTGCCGAACGCAACGACGTCGAGGAATATTCGATGTCCGAAGGCTGGATCCGCGTGGCGCTTGGCAAGAAGGTCGACCGCAAGGGCAACCCGCTGACCATCAAGCTGACCGGCGAAGTCGAGGCTTATTTCCAGACGCCGGTACCCGGCGGCGAAGATGAAGCGATCGGGTCGAACGACGCCGAGGATTAACCGCACAGCCCCTTATCCCGGCAGAAGTCCGGGGTAAGGGGCTGCGAGCGTCGCGCTAAGCCTCAGTGGACGAAACGCGCCACCACGTCGCGATAGCTGCGGGACACCTTCACCTGTGCGCCCGAATTGAGCACCAGGAAACATTCGCCATTGGTATGTGGCTTCACCTGCTTGACCAGGTCGAGGTTGACGATCGTCGAACGATGCACCCGCTGGAACCGGCGCGGATCGAGCCGCTTTTCCAGATCCTTCATCGTCTCGCGCAGGATCAGCGTGTTGTCGCCGGTATAGATGCACATGTAATCGCCCGCGGCGTCGATCCGCTCGATCGTGTCGACATCGACGCGGAAGATCTGGCCGCGATCCTTGATGTTGATGAGCTTTTCGAAGCGATTGGCCGCATGCTGGTCGCCGCCGGCGTCACCCGCCATTGTATCGACCGCATCGGGCGCGACTTCGGCGAGCACTTCCATCAGTCGGTCGACCTCGACCGCGCCGCGCTTTTCGGCCAGCCGCTGGCGAACGCGATCGAGCGTGTCGGCCAGCCGCGATTCCTCGACCGGCTTCATCAGATAATCCATCGCCTGCGCCTCGAACGCGCGGATCGCATGGTCCGAATAGGCGGTGACGAACACGAACAGCGGCGGCTCGACCTCCATCAGCCCCTGCACCACCGAAAACCCGTCAAAGCCCGGCATCTGGATGTCGAGAAAGACCAGGTCGGGCTTGTGCGTCTTGATCGCGCGGATCGCCTCGCGCCCGTTCATGCACTTGTCGATGATCTCGACGTCCTCATAGGGTTGTAGCCGTAATTCCAGCCCCTGGATCGCCAGCGGTTCATCGTCGACGAGAATGGTACGGATGGTCATGCTGCCTCGCGGTTGGGTTCCTCGACCTGGAACGGTATTTCAATCTCGACGCGAAAGCCGCCCCCCGGGTTTGCACCCGTTTCGAAGCGATGGTCGGTCCCGAAGGATTGCGCCAGCCGCTCGCGAATGTTGGTCAGTCCCACGCCGGTTGAAAGGCTTGGCCGAGATTTGCGCTGCATCAACCCCGGCCCGGTATCTGTCACGGCTATCTGCACCCGATCCCCGGCGAGCCGTGCGGAAACTGCGATCTGCGCCCCCTCCTCCATCGGCGTGACCGCATATTTGATCGCGTTTTCAACCAGCGGTTGCAGCAGCAGCGAGGGCAGGCGCGCATGTTCGACCCGCGCGTCGATGTCGAATGAGGTTTGCAGCCGCTGCTCGAACCGCATCTTCTCGATCTCCAGATACAGCTTCAGCGTCTCTACCTCCTGCGCCAGCGTGACGTGCGCGGTGGGTTCGTTGGCCAGCGTATAGCGCAGGAACGACGATAGCCGGCTGAGCATCACATTGGCGCGCTCGGTCTGTTTCAGCAGCACCAGGGTGGAGATCGAATTGAGCGTGTTGAACAGGAAATGCGGGTTGAGCTGATAACGCAGCATCGCCAGTTGCGCCGACGATGCCTGCGTCGCCAGCGCCTGCATCTGGTCCATCTGCTCCTCGACGATCAGATACCAGTTGATGCCGAAATACAGCGCGGTCCACCCCGCCAGCACGGTGAAGGGGAGGAAGCTGTAGCCCAGCACGCGGGATATATTCACCGTCCGGTCGCTGGGGATGATCGAGGAGAAAATGAAACCGTCGAGCACCGCATAGATGATGGTGGCGACGATCAGCGTGACCATCACCGCCAAAATGCCCGCGATCCGCGGCAATTGCCGATAATAGCCGTACAGCGTCGACAGCAGCAGGGTCAGGCAATAGCCGACGATCGCGTCGATGATGATCGGGATGACTTTTTCCAGCGTCGGGTCGTTCGACACCCCCGACACCATCCGCAGGATCAGATAGCCCGACCACCCCGCCGCCTGGAGCATCCAGAAGGCGCGGCTCTTGTCCTCGAAAAACGGACGCGAAAGGATTGCGGGTCTGGCCATGATTGCGTCATACTCAGGTTTGGCGGGGTGCAAAATAGCCAGGGCCGAACGGTGTTGCCGCAGTGCAACACTGGTTTTATCTTTGGCCGCTGCGGCCCCCGCCCTGTCCCGATGTAAACAAAGTGTCACAGCTCTCGACCAAGGGCTTTCTCATCGCCTGCGGACACGCGGCACTGCCGTTTTGAGATCAACACCGTTCGGCATCGCGCGTTCGGCACATTTTTCGGCATTTGGGGGAATGAACATGAAGCATTTATACGTTGGGGTCGCGCTTGCGGCTTTGGTTGCGCCGGTCGCCGTATACGCACAGGAAACCACCGGCACCGTTCGCGGTTCGGTCGTCACCGCCGATGGCAGTGCGGTCCCTAATGCCGAAGTCGAACTCGTTCATGCACCGTCGGGCACCCGTGCAACGGTAACCAGTGATGCGTCGGGCGGATTCAGTGCATCGGGCCTTCGGCTTGGCGGTCCTTATGAGCTGACAGTCACTGCCGAGGGATTTGATCCCGTTAGCCAAACGCTGCAAGGCTTGCAGGCAGGCGCACCGCAGCGCGCAGAGATCGTGCTGGCCGGTGCCGGGGACACTATCACCGTAACCGGCACGCGGGTTCGCAGTGCGGTAACGCTGGGCGGTGGTGCCGCGACGGTATTGAGCGAGCGTGACATTGCCGGCATCGCCGCAGTGAACCGTGACATCCGCAACCTCGCCGCCCGCGATCCGCTGGTCAGCCTTGATCCCACCAATGGCGGCGCGATTTCGATCGCCGGGCAGAATAACCGCTTCAACCGCTTCACCGTCGACGGCATCGCGTTTGGCGACCCTTTCGGCCTGGAGGCCGGCGGCCTGGTTTCGACGCGCGGCCCGGTCCCGCTCGACGCCATTGGCGAGTTTTCGGTCGAGGTGGCACCGGTTGATATTCAGCAGGGGTTTTTCCAGGGCGGCGCAATCAACGCGCAGTTGAAGTCGGGCGGAAATGACTTCACCGCGCTCGCCGGCTATTATTATGCTGCCGACAGCTTGCGCGGTGTCGAAACCCGTGGCGGCGTCCGCCGTGACGGTGAATTCACGTCCAAAATCTTCACCTTGCAAGCGACCGGCCCGATCATTCGTGACCGCCTGTTCTTTGCGGTGACGTGGGAGCGTCTGCGCGACCGTGTGCCGGCAGACATCAACCCGGCCGTATTGGGCGTGACCGACGGCCAGATCACCCAAATCCAGCAAATCGCAGACTCGGTCTACAGCTTCGATGCGCTCGGGGTTGCAACCGATGTGGCCGAGAATGACGACAAGGTCGTCGCCAAGCTCGATTTCAACATCGCGGACGGCCACCGGCTGGCGGCAACGTATATTTATAACGAAGGCAATGTTCTGGCCGGCCAGACCGGCGCGGGGCAGATCAACGCCACCAACCCGACGCTCAGCCTGCAATCGAACAATTACAACCAGGGTGCCATCAACCATTTCGGCGCGCTTCAGTTGAACAATCAGTGGACCGACAGCTTTTCGACGCAGTTGCGCGCCACCTACGCCGATTACACCCGCCTGCAGGTGCCATTTGGCGACCGCAGCTTCGGGCAGTTCCAAGTCTGCCTGGACGCGGCGTCGGCGCCGGCCCCGCTGGTGTGCCCCACAGGGGTTCGCCGCATCCAGTTCGGCCCCGACATCAGCCGCCAGGCAAACGAACTGTTCTCCACGTCGTACAGCATCGAGGCGCAGGCAACCCTGCAGATGAACAATCACTCGGTGAAGTTCATCGCCGAACGTCGCCTGCAGGACGTTACTAACCTGTTTGCACAGCGCGTGTCGGGCGCCTGGTATTTTGACTCGGTCGCCGATCTCCAGGCCCGTCGCGCCAACGAGGTCGATTTCGCTGCCCCGTTGCTGGGGGGTATCGACACCGTAACTGCAGCATTTGAAAACAACAGCTGGACATTCGGTATCCAGGACACCTGGGACATCAGCGATACGTTGGTGGCCACCTATGGCTTCCGCTACGACCTGTTTGACTCGCCGGATCGTCCGTTTTTCAACCAGGCGTTTTTGACCCGGCTTGGCTTCCCGAACACCGCGACATTAAATGGCCGTGACTTGATCCAGCCACGCATCGGCGTGAACTGGAAGCCAACCACCCGCTTGACTGCGCGTGTTGCTGGCGGGCTGTATGGCGGCGGTAGCCCCAACGTTTGGATCTCGAACAACTTCTCGAACCCTGGGCCGACATTGGGTCGCGTGCAGGTACGCCGCGCTGCCGATGGCACCTTCACCGTCTCGGGTATTGGCGGACTTTCGGCGGCCGATGTCCAGGCGCTGGGCGCGGCGACGCTGAACAATGTTTCGGGCGGCACGGGCATTCCTGCTGAACTGATCACTCGCATCCAGGGCCTTGGCGCAGAGAATTCGCCCACCAACGCGCTCGACCCGAACTTCCGCGCGCCGTCGCAATGGCGTATCTCCGGCTCGGTCGATTACGAAGCCAACCTTGGCCCGTTGGGCGACGGTTGGAACGTTGGTGCCGACGTGGTCTGGTCGCGGGTGAAGGACGCGCTGACCTGGACCGATTTGCGCTCGGTGCCTGTGGGCACGTTGCCCGATGGTCGTCCGCGCTATGCGCCGATCAATACGGCGGCCGGCGTGAACACCGACATGCTGTTGACCAACACCGATCAGGGATATGGCTGGAACATCGTCGGTCGTTTCGACAAGCGTTGGACGAACGGCTTCCGCGTTGGTGGTGCCTATACCTTCCAGCGGGTGAAGGACGTCAACTCCGGCACCTCGTCGGTCGCGGGATCGAACTATAACAATTCGGCGGCGCTCGATCCGAACAATGCCGCTTATGGCACTGCGAACTATCAGCGGGACAATGCCTATCGCTTGTGGGCCAGCTATGACGCTTCGATCTTCGGCGACAATAACACGCGGGTCGAGATATTCTTCAACAGCCAGTCCGGCCAACGCTTCAGCTACACCTTTGCCGATCAGGCATCGGGTTCTGCGCGTTCGAGCGTGTTTGGTACGACGGGTACCAACAACCGTTACCTGATGTACGTCCCGAACGTCGATTCGGCGTCGGCGGATGCCAATGTGATCTATGCTCCCGGCTTCGACTTTGCCGGTTTCCAGCAGTTCATCCAGAACAGCGAACTGGCGGAATATCAGGGCAAGATCGCACCCAAGAATTTGGGCCAGTCGGCGCGGTTCAACAAGGTCGACCTGTCGGTGCGTCAGGAATTGCCGTTGCCGCTGGGTGGTAAGTTCGAGCTGTTCGCCGACATGGAGAACGTGCTGAACTTCATCAACAAGGAATGGGGCTCGCTCCGTCAGGTAGCTTTCCCATATTATGGCACATTGGTGAACGTAACCTGCGCCAACGCGCCTTGCAGCCAATATGTCTATGCCAACCGCCAGTCGGGCGGTTTCCAGGCACCGCAGCAGGTCGTCAATCTGGCACCGTCGCTATGGGCGCTGCGTATCGGCGGTCGCATCCGCTTCTGATCCTTGCCAAGGGTGAGCTGCTTCATCCACGCATGAAAGGGGGGCAGGCTTCGGCCTTGCCCCCCTTTTTTGTTGCCAGCCTCACCCCGCCGCCGCGACGATCGCCAGCCAGCCTGCTTCGTCGACCACGCGCACCCCGGCTTCCTCTGCCTTTTTGCGCTTCGATCCCGCCGCTGTACCCGCCACCAGCAGGTCGGTTTTGGCCGATACCGATCCCGACACGCGCGCGCCCAATGCTTCGGCCTGCGCCTTGGCCTCGTCGCGCGACAGGGTTTCGAGCGTGCCGGTGAACACCACGGTCTTGCCGCTGACTTGCGACGTGCGCTGGACCTGGACGAAGGGTTCGGGGGCGACTTCGCTGAGCAGATCGTCCCACGCTTCGCGATTATGCGGCTCGGCGAAGAAGGCGATCAGCGCCTGGGTCACGATCGGGCCGATCCCCTCGACCGCTTCGATTTCCGCACGCGCCGCTTCGTCGTCATGCGCGCGGGTGGCGACTTCGGCGATCGCTTGCACCGTCCCGAATGCTTTCAGCAATTCGCGCGCGGTGATGCTGCCGACATGGCGGATGCCCAGGCCGAACAGGAAGCGCACCGGATCGGGCGCGCGCTTGGCCTCGATCGCGCGCAGCAGGTTCGCCGCCCACACCTTGCCGTCCTTCTTGCGCGGCAGCAATTGCGCCTGCGTCAGGCGAAAAATGTCGGCGGGAGTATGGAGCAGCCCGTCGGTCACGAAATCCTCGATCTGCTGGGCGCCCAGCCCTTCGATATCGAGCGCGCCGCGGCTGGCGAAATGTTTCAGCCGTTCGGTGCGCTGCGCCGGGCACACCAGCCCGCCCGAACAGCGGATGTCGACCTCACCCTCCTCGCGCACCGCGTCCGAACCACATTCGGGGCAATGAGTGGGGAAGCCCCAGGGCGCGCGGGTATCGTCGCGCGATAGATTTTCCACGATCTGCGGGATCACGTCGCCCGCGCGCTGGATCACCACGCGGTCGCCGGGGCGCACCCCCAGCCGCGCGATTTCGTCGGCATTGTGCAGGGTGGCGTTGGTGACGACGACGCCGCCGACGGTGACCGGCTCGAGCCGCGCGACGGGTGTGAGCTTGCCCGTCCGACCGACCTGAATGTCGATGGCATTGAGGGTGGTCTGCGCGCGCTCGGCGGGGAATTTATGCGCCAGCGCCCAGCGCGGCGCGCGCCCGACAAAGCCCAATCGCGCCTGCCAGTCGAGCCGGTCGATCTTGTACACCACGCCGTCGATGTCGAAGGGCAGGTCGGCGCGTTCGGCCTCGATCGCGCGATAGTGATCTAGCACGTCATTAAGAGAGTTGAGCCGAGCCATTAGATTGGACACTTGTAGTCCTAAAACCTCTACCGCCTGCATCAACTCAAATTGCGTGTCTGCTGGCACATACGATGCCTCACCGACGCCATGTGCCAAGAAACTTAGTGATCGAGATGCCGTCACCGACGAATCTTTTTGACGAAGAGATCCTGCTGCCGCGTTTCGAGGGTTTGCGAACTGCTTTGCACGACCAACGCGCGTGCCATTCGCAGCCAATTCTCGATTCAAATCGGCAAAGTCGGACTTCTTCATAAACACTTCGCCCCTAACCTCAAATATATCGGGAGGCGTTAGGTTCGGTGTTATCGTGAGATGGCGAGGAATCCCGGCAACGTGCCGTACGTTTTCAGTTACGTCTTCACCGGTGGTGCCGTCACCTCGTGTAAGAGCACGGACCAGCAAGCCTTTCTCAAAGCGTAGCGAGCAAGATAGCCCATCGATTTTGGGCTCTGCAGTCAGTGAAATTGGCTCGTCTTTAGCCAGGCTCAGGAAGCGGCGGATGCGCTGGACGAATTCGGCGACTTCCTCGTCCGAAAAGGCGTTGTCGAGGCTGAGCATCGGCCGCGCATGCGCCACCTTGGCCAGATGCGTCGCAGGTGCCGCGCCAACCTGTGCCGAGGGCGAATCGCCGCGCACCAAGTGCGGAAACGCCGCTTCGACGGCTAGATTGCGGCGGACCAGCGCGTCATAGGCGGCGTCGCTGATCTCGGGCGCGTCATCGGTGTGATAGGCGCGGTTATGGTGCGCGAGTTCGGCGGAAAGGCGCGCGAGTTCGGCGACAGCTTCCTCGTCGGTTTGCGGCAATGCGGGGTCGGTGGCCATGCCCGCCTCATGCCGCGCGGCGGGGGAGGGTGGCAAGACCTTCTCCCCGCTTCCCGCGCCTTCTCCCCTCCAGGGAGGGGAGCCGATCATCCCAGCTTATCCGCCGTCCGTGTCTCGAAATCGCCCGCATCGTGCCGCTCGTGCAATTGCCCGGTAAGCGGCCCCATCGTCCGACTGACCTTGCCCCCGCCGCACGTCTCCCTTGACGTGGAGACTATGCTGCCAAGCCAATATGCCGGGCAAGCCATTTCTTTTCGAAGGCCATCGGACTGGAATACTCCAGCGTCGAATGAAGCCGCCGATGGTTGTAGAAGGCGATCCAGTCCATCACCTCGTCCTTGGCCGGGCGCCGCGTGTCGAAGCGCATGCCATGGAGCCGCTCGACCTTTAGCGAGCCGAGCAGCGTCTCGGTCACGGCGTTGTCCCAGCAATCGCCTTTGCGGCTCATCGAACTGGTTATCTTGAACGCAGCGATGAGCTTCCGGTAATCGTTGCTAGTGGATTGATTTTGACATTCGCATCCCGCCTGCGGCACGCTCTCGCTGCGAATGTCAAAATCATAAAATCCACTAGAATCACATTATTGCTAGTGGTCCTGGAGATTCTGACATTTGCTCCTGACTGAGCCGAAGGGGGTAGCAAATGTCAGAATCGGACCACTAGCATATTGGGCGGATTCAACCGGTGGTCGCAACGCTTCAAAGCGGAGGCGGGCGATGGATATCAAGAAGCGACGTTCGAACCGGTGCACCCGATCACAATTGCGGTCGCCGGGAAGGCCACCAGTTGCCAACCGGCAGCAGCGTGCAATGTTCTGGAGCTATGTTGCTACCGGGATGAACAGCGAGGCGGCAGCGGTGAAGGCTGGAGCGTCACAACCGGTCGGCAGCCGTTGGTTTCGGGAGGCCGGCGGCATGCCACCAGCGGAGTTCAGGCTTTCGGCGAAGCCCCTGTCGGGTAGATATTTGTTCCTGACGGAACGCGAAGAAATCGCGTTGCTACTGGTCCAGGGATGTGGCGTTCGCGAGATCCGACGCAACGCGGCAACCCGGATTGGTAATTTCGAGTATCGCGCTACGACGGGTCATACCAAGGTTCATGTCAATGAACCTTGGTATGACCCGTCGCTATGATGCGTTGTGCGAGCATTACGGGATGACGCCGAGCCGCAACAACCGCGGCGTTGCGCATGAGAACGGGTCGATCGAGAGCGCGCACGGTCATCTGAAGAAGACCGTACGCGATGCGCTGCTGATGCGCGGCAGCGCCGCGTTCGACGATCTGGCCACCTATCGGCGGTTCATCGACGAGGTGATCACGGCCAAGAACCGCCGGGCAGCGGCACGCATCGATACCGAGCGCGCCCACCTCCAACAGCTGCCGGATCGGCGGACCAGCGATTACGAAGAAGTGATCGTCACGGTCACCTCGAGCAGCGGCTTCACGTTGCGCAAGGTGTTCTACACCGTGCCCTCGCGGCTGATCGGGCACCGTCTACGTGTTCGGCTACACGATGATCGGCTCGATGTTTTCCTTGGTGCCACCAAGCTGACGACGCTCGTGCGCGGACGATCGTCCAGGGCCGGCAAGCACGGTCACGTGGTCGATTATCGGCATGTGATCCATTCGCTGCGGCGCAAGCCGATGGCGCTGATCGGCATCGTCTATCGCGAGCACCCGGTTCCTTGATGATGGCCGGGTCTGCCTCAGCAACAACGCCGCCGAGCGCGCTCTGCGCTGTGTGCCGCTTGGTCGCAAAGCCTGGCCGATCAAGGCTGCAAGGGCCGGGCCATCAGCCCCTCGGTAAGGATCAGCGCGGCCCTGCCAAGGGCCTTTCCCCGATCCTCAGGGCGAAAGCCATGCGCTACCGCGCCCAGCATCCTGCCAAACAGGGCTACATCCTCGGGCGTCAGATCGGCACGACAGCGCCCTGCGGCGCGCGCCGCGTGAATCGCATCGGCGAAGATCGGGCCGAGCCGGGCCATCGCCGTGCGGATCGCCGGATGCTGCGGATCGGCGAACACCCAATAATCGACCAGCCCGATCCGCAAGGTCATGCGATCGACCATGAAGCCGATCATGCGCGAAAAACCCTCGGCATCGCCGCGCACCTGATCCGCCTGCGCCTGTAGTTCGTCCATGGCCTGTTCGAGCAACGCCGCCAGCAAGCTGTCGCGATCGGGGAAATGACGAAAGAACGTCATGCGCCCAATCTGCGCTTCGCGAATGACATGCTCCAGCGTTGCGGCGCTGCCCGATTGAAACGCGATGTCCGCCGCCGCCAGGATACGCGCGCGGTTGCGCCTGGCGTCGGCGCGCTGGGTGACTTCCATTATCGAAACCTTAGCGCCGCGCGAGGAGGGAAACAATGTCCGGCGGCGGAAACGGATTTCTTTCGCGGGGCAAAGCGCGGACATGTAAACCCATAGCGGCTGACCGTTACTACATGTTTGCCGAGGCGGCCGCCATGACCCTTTGCGCCGAGGCGGCTGCGCCCGCGGCGTTGGGATGGAAGGCCGAGCCCCATTTCCCCTCTGCCCCACGCACCCAGGGGACGGCCGAACAGGCGTCATGCCCGGCACTCGCCGCATCCATATCGACATAGTGCGCACCGGCCCGAAGCGCTGCCTGCTTCGTCATCACGGCCAGCCGACGCGCGACTTCCCGGCTGATGTCGGCTTGCGCTTGGCTGATGCCCAAGGCGGCACAACTGCCGCGTACCGGCAGCACCCGGGGATAGTTGACGACCACGATGACCGCCCGTGGCGCCCGTTCGCGGATGCGGGCGATGATGGTGCCGATGTTGCGGGCCACCGCCGGATAGGGCCGGTCCGCAGCGGGCTCGATCTTGCGCGGGGACAGGCGGCCGAATACCCCCAGACCGCCCGACGACGCCACCAGATCGCCGATATAGCCGAGGTCGTTCCCGCCCGTGGTAAGCGTCACCAGTCGAGCCGCCGGACCCACCGCCGCCAATTGCGGGCCGAGCATCATCTGCCCCCCGTCCAGGATGTGCTGCGAGGTCGACCCCGAGCAACTCATGTCGACAAGCTTCAATCCGGTCTGCCGGGCGACCAGCGAAGGATAGCCGCCCTTGCTCCGCAAACACTGAACGGGGCTGCCGCCGGCCTGCGCTCCCAGCCCGATACCGGCGGCGAAGGAACTGCCCAACGCCACATAGTCACCGGTGGTGTCCGGGACCTTGCTCCCCTGCCAGTAGAAATAGCCGAAGCCCAGCACCGCACCGAGAGCGATCAGGCAGAGCAGCCCCAGGAACAGGCGCCGGATCATCTTCATATCAGGCGTTCTTCACCAGGCGTGGGATCAAGCTGGCCGGAAGCAGGTGCATGACCAGCGCGGCAAGGCCCGAACCCGTACCCGCCAGAACCTGCGCCTTGCCGCCGCGCATCCCGTCATATCCCTCGCGCGCAACGTCGGCGGCGGTGGCGACATGCCCGGTGGCGAACCATTGTTTAATCATCGATTTGCCCTCGAACGTGTCAACTTCGGCGGTGCTGGCGAATTTGGTCTGGACCGGGCCGGGGGTTAGGCAGGTCACGTTCACGCCATGCGGGCGCAATTCCTCGCGAAAGGCATAGCTGAAGGCGTTCACAAATGCCTTGGATGCGCCATACGCCGCGAACCGGGGCGAGGGCACCATGCCCGCGGTCGAGCCGACATTGAGGATATTGCCCGCCCCGCGCGCCTTCATCCGCGCGCCGAACACCGCCGACAGCTTGGCGACGGTCAGCACGTTCAATTGCAGCATCGTCTGGATACGGGCGAGATCGGTATCGACGACATCGCCGAACGTGGCAAAGCCGGCATTGTTGACCAGCGTATCGACCGTCCAACCCTGTGCATCGCAATGCGCGAGCAGCGTCTCTGCGGCATCCAGTTCGGAAAGATCCTGGGTGCGCGTGATCAGCGTCCCGCCGGTCCCGGCCATCTCGGCTTCCAACGCCGTCAGTTCCTCGGCCACCAAGCTGACCGCCAGCACGGTTGCGCCGTCCTGCAGAAACAGGCGGGTCAGTTCGCGGCCTATGCCCGATCCGGCGCCGGTGACGATGGCGAATTCTTGCTGTGACATGTTTAATTTCTGATCGATTGGGAGGGGGTTACGCGGCAACCGGGGCTTCGCGCCGGAGCGTGAACATGAAGGGCCGCTCGAACCCGCGCATGTCCATGGCACCCACCAGGATGTCGGGGCCGACGGCACGGAAGACGTCGTTGATCGGCAGCGCGTCATAGATCATCGTCGCGGTAACCACGCCGCGATATTCGGTCATCCGCAGCCGCGCCTGGGGCTTTTGGGTCGCCAGTATTTTCGCCGACATCCGGAACAGGCCCGATGCGGCACTGCTGCGCGCCAGTTCGATATGATCGATCAACATGCCCATCGGGACTCGCGACGGATCGATCGAGAACAGCTTTTCATCAGCGTCGGCGAACACCAACGGGTGCGCGTCTTCGGCACCGTCGAAGCGTTTGCCGTGCCAGCCGAACTTTTCGAGCAGCCCGTCAAAAACATGGCCGGTCGGCAGGCCGGCGCCGTGCCAAGAACCGATCATCTGATCGAGCGTGGCGGCGGGAAGCGAGTCGTAGAATGCAAGCGCGGTGGCCGGATCGCTGCCCGCCTCAAGCGTTTGCATGCGCGTCGTCAAGTCGCCGGTCATCATTCTTCTCCTTGAAATCTAAGGCCCCCCTGCCCCGATTCCAATATGGTACTTTGAGTACCATATTCAAGGTCGAACAAGCGGTCGATAACGGCACGACAGTCGCGGCACGGTTTTCGGCAGTGGCGCCGCCACCCGGCATGACCCGGATCGTGGGATGCCAGAAGAGAAGCGGCTGGAGTTGGCAGGACAGCGGTGCAGCGGTGTCGTTGCGGCGCTGCCGCCCCGGTTTACCGCGCCGGGATCCGTTCCCAAGGACGTAGGGTGGGAAGCGTCCGCTGGTTTCGGCGCAAGGCCTATGTGGTTGGCACCGACGCCCATGATGGGCACCCGCACCTCAGGCCCGCGCGATTCTGCCAGTTCGATCTGCGGATCACGGCATTCGACGACCGGCATGGACGCGATCGCAGTGTGTACGGCCCTTGGCAGGTCCTCCGATGGCCAGGCCGGTTGACCCGGCAGCGTACCATCGGAAAAATACGAAACGGTAGCATTTGCGGCGCGGAATGATCTAACCGTGCGACTGAAGCATTATGCGCTGATCGAGCTTTGCGATCTGCGTACCTCTGCAGCAGGTCGATCGAGGGCAACGGCAGCAGCGGGCCATCGAGCAGCAGCGCGCATCCGCCAGACACCACAAGGCCCACTGCGCCTTCAGTATACGACAAGGAGACCATCGATGCCGACGCCCACAAAACGCGAACCAGGTGCCGACACCCACCCGCGCAACTGGTCCGCACGCTGGTTGCTGGCGGTCGGCGTTGGGGCGATTGCGGCGGTCGTCGCAGCGCGCCGGGTGCGGAGCATGGCAAAGGTCGCGCCGGAATTGCGCGGTCCCCTGCTGCTCGCGCCGTCCACCATCAACGGCTTTACCCGGCCCCTTTTGCAGTGGCTGCTGAAAAGCACGAACGCAGCGATACCCGCCGGGGTGCGCATGGCGACGCATCCTGTGCGACGTGGCGAGGGCGCGCCGACCACAGGGCTGCTGGTCTTCGAGCGTGAAGAATCGTCTGGCGTCCGCCCTGTTCTGTTCTGGATTCACGGCGGTGGCTATGTCGTCGGCAAACCCGAACAGGACATGGCATTCATCGCCGGGCTGCTGGACCGCCTCGACATCGTGGTGGCGAGCGTCGACTACAGGCTCGCCCCCGATCATCCGTTCCCAGCCCCACTCGACGATTGCCACGCCGCACTCGAATGGGTCGTGGAACATGCCGACGACCTGCGCATCGATCCGGCCCGTGTCGTCATCGGGGGGCAGAGCGCAGGCGGCGGGCTTGCCGCCGCACTTGTGCAGCGGGCGGTGGACCAGGGGCCGATCGCGCCGGTGCTCCAGTTGCTGGTGTATCCGATGCTCGATGCGATGACGGTCGCGCGGCAGGACGATGCGGGAACAGGGGATTTCATCTGGACGTCGGCGAACAACCGCTATGGCTGGCAAAGCTATCTCGGCGGCGACCCGACCCTTGGCAGTTACCCAGCTTATGCCGTACCGGCCGCGCGCGCGGATCTGAGCGGCCTGCCGCCGGCATGGATCGGCGTCGGCACACTCGATCTGTTCTGCGCGGAAGACCGCGCTTATGCCGAGCGGTTGAGAGAGGCGGGGGTGGCATGCGAGTTCCACCTTACCGAGGGCGCATACCACGGCTTCGATATCTTCCGTCCCGAAGCCGCCGCTACGGTGGCTTTCAACGATTCCCTGTTCGCCGCACTGCGCAAGGCGCTTGGATGATCTGTCCTCGGCTAGATGCGACGGTTCGACGGTCCCGACGATCTCGAGCTTTTCGGATGTGAAGCCACCTGCAATATTGGTTCTGACGCAGTTTTGATGATCGGCGGTCATGTCGCGCCGATCAGCCGGGCCTCAAGAAGGTCAAGTTTTCCGCGACCGTACATCTGACGTTTGACCAGCTTGAGTTTGGTGATTTGCCCCTTGGTCTGGCCGTTCGACCATTGGGAGATGACGGCGGCGCGAACGGCGGCAATGTCCCTGGCGACGCCGTTTGCGAACGATGCAATCAGGCTGGCGCGTGCTCGACTTATCCACGGATCAAGTTCAGCGGCGGCTTTCCGGCGGATCATGAGATGGAACCCGTCGATGATCTGGCGGGCCTCGACAAGCGATGGCACACCGGTTTCGACGGCGGCGACGGTGAGCGTTTCCGCTCTGGAGAGGTCATTGCGCTCGATTGTCATCAACCGCGCGATGGTTCTGGCTGAGGGTACGCGGTGGAGCGTGTCAGCATCGACCCTATCGGCGCGCCTTCGGCGTGTTGCCCACTCCGTCACGACGCGAAGTGATCCCCAGAAGCCCTGTGCCTGCAAGGAACGCCACAGTGCGGCGCCATTGTTGCGACCCGCCGCCCACTGCAGATCCAGCCATGGCAGATAGTTCTCAAGGGAGGTTTCTCGGGTCCTGAACACGGCGCTGCGCTTGCCGCGCAGCACCCGCCGAACCGTGCCGCGACTGTGGCCGGTAAGCGCCGCCCCGGTCGCGGGCAATGACCGCCACCTGCGGCTGCGCTGCGAGCCATACCTGGGCGGTCGCTGGTTCCCGGTCCGGCAGCAGACGTATCGGCCGGCGCCGCTCGAGATCGCAGATGATCGTGCCGTATCTTTGATTGCGCCGCCATGCCCAGTCATCAATACCGATCACCGTCGGAGCCGGAGACGGTGGGGTTCCCCGGCGTCGCACGACACGGAGCAGCTTGTCGTTGCCGACAGGCAGCATTAGGCACGCGCTGTGACGAGCGCATGGTGGCCGATCATCGCGCTCATGAACTCGCGGACGAGATCGTCCGCTGCCCGCCTCTTACGAGAGGTCCCCAAGCCAGCTCTCGTCGAGCGAAGCAGTGTTGTTGCAGTCGTAATACCAAGTCGCGTGGAACGCGACGCATACCGCCCGCCCCGCCTCCCCACCCGACCACCAAAGATACCATCAGGCTATGGTGGTCGGGTGGGGAGGCGGGGCGGGCTGGGGATAGGTGAACCTTGGTATAACAGGATGGAACGACGATCATCTCGCCCGGGTTGGGCTTGTCGATGAGCACTTTGGGCGGGTAGCCGCTCTCTGTGGCCCCAATGAACGAATGACCGGTTCCGGGGAGACGGCAGTGCGGCTTCAGCGTCGGCTTGTGTGAAGGATATCGGATGC
>NZ_JROH01000027.1 GCF_000786205.1 Sphingomonas sp. 37zxx
TGCACGACGCGCCGGACACCGCGGTTCGGGTGCGGGTGTTGTGAGGGGGGCTCGATCGTCGGGAATGAAAGCGACAACTCGTAGCTTTTAGCCCACCGACTGCATTCCCTGTGCAATAGCGCCATTCAAAAAAGTGGGTGGGCAAAATGTAAGCAAATCCAAAAATGACTTGCCAAAACCGTCCTCGATACAGATTTTATGTATTGTGGCTTAGGCCATAGATTAATGGCTTATTGCCTTTAATCGCTCTGCCAATCGCAATGACCTATTGGCCAACTCAGTATCTGACATGGTTCGTATTGAACTCAAATCTTGCTTCGACGTAACATCAGCAGACATGTCAGAATTGACATTCTCGCCTGTATCTTCATCTAACTCAAAGTTCATGAATTGTATCGCGGCGGCCTCCAGCAACAACAAGTCGGCGCCGTTCAGGGGGTGTGGCCATCGATTCTGCGTTACGTCCGCTAGCAACCGTCCGAGGGCACCTTGGCAGAACAGCGAGGTAACAGACGAGCCTTGGTCGGACAAACCATTGGCCAGCGAAATCGCTGCTACAGACACGGCATGCGGTGACGGATACAATTTCCCATTTATTAGGTCCGCTTCACGATACCATGCGCGTTCTACCAATGCGTTTGCTAACTTCGCGCGAGTTAAAGGTAGTATCCACGGAATGGGCAAACATTCAAACATGGTCTGAATAATCGCCGCAGCCTTCGACTTCTTCACAGCGTCACGCGCCCAGCCAAGCATCGTTCAAACCCCGCTTTTCTCAATTGCCTACAATTGAGCATACACAAGCGTGCTGCAAGCAATGAGTGTGTCAGGTAGTGCTTCCAGTTCGGAAAAACTCCGCCGCTCTATCAGCGGCATCGACGTTATGGTGGAGCCGAGGGGGATCGAACCCCTGACCTTTCGCATGCCATGCGAACGCTCTCCCAGCTGAGCTACGGCCCCACAACGTCGGGAAGGCGGCTCAACTAGGCGGGCCGCGATGCTTTGGCAAGCGGCGTTTTGCGCTTGCCAAAGAAAACTTCCCCGCCCCGATCGAACCGACCGGGGCGGGGACAAAGCATCAGGTTTCGTGCTCGTCCGAAGGCGTCTCGACACCCAGATCCTCGTCGCCACCCAGATCGACATCGTCGTCGGCGGGGGTGTCGTCGTCCTCGACGTCCAGGTCTTCGCCCAGATCCGAATCCTCGTCCTTTTCCTTCATCGGCGCGGCCTTGGCCGCTTCGAACGGCAAGGGCTGCTTCGACTTCAGGATCGGCTCAGGGTTCCAGGTCACGCCGCATGCGATGCAGCTGACCGGGTCTTCCTTGCCAAGATCATAGAAACGCGTTCCGCATTTCGGACAGGCCCGCTTTGTGCCCCATTCCGGCTTAACCATGCCGCAAGTCGCCTTTCAGAGATGTTTGATTTCGGAAGAGTACCTTCCGCAAAGTGGAGCGCGCCTTGCCATAGCATAACCGCGCTGTCAAAAGCCCGCCGCTATGTCGCATGCCATCCCCCTGCCCGTTTCCGTCGTCGCGCGCGGCCCGCTTTTGGGCGAGGTCGTGCTGCCCGGCGATAAATCCATCAGCCACCGCGCGCTGATGTTCGCATCATTGGCGGTCGGCCGCAGCCGGATCGTGGGGCTGCTCGAGGGTGAGGATGTGCTGGCGACGGCAGCGGCGATGCGCGCGATGGGCGCGACGATCGAACGCGATTCGGACGGGGTGTGGCACGTCGACGGCGTCGGCGTCGGCGGATTGCTGCAACCAGCGCAAGCGCTCGACATGGGTAATTCGGGCACTTCGACCCGGCTGCTGATGGGGCTGGTCGCCAGCCATCCGATCACCGCGACCTTCATCGGCGATGCCTCGCTTTCGTCGCGGCCGATGGGGCGGGTGATCGAACCGCTGACGCAGATGGGGGCCGACATCACCGCATCGCCCGGCGGCCGCCTGCCGCTGATGCTGCGCGGCGTCGCGCCCGCCGTGCCGGTCGAATATGTTTTGCCCGTCGCATCGGCACAGGTGAAGTCGGCGGTGCTGCTGGCGGGGCTGAACACGCCGGGAATCACCCGCGTGATCGAGCCGGTGCCGACGCGCGACCATAGCGAGCGGATGCTGGCAGGCTTCGGGGCGGAGCTGACCGTCGAGGAAGGCCCGAACGGGCGAATCATCTCGATTCGCGGCGAGGCCGAATTGCAGCCGCAAGATATTCAGGTGCCCGGCGATCCTTCATCGGCGGCGTTCTGGCTGGTCGCGGGGTCGATCGTGCCCGGATCGGCGATCACGATCCGCAATGCCTGTATGAACCCCACGCGCACCGGCTTGCTCCAGGTGCTGCGGATGATGGGCGCCGACATCAGCGAAACCAACGCGCGCACTGTGGGCGGCGAACCGGTGGCCGATCTGGTGGTGCGCCACGCGCCGCTGACCGCGATCGAGGTGCCGGCGGACGTCGCGCCGAGCATGATCGACGAATATCCCATCCTGTTCGTTGCCGCCGCCTGCGCCACCGGGCGCACAACCGCGCGCGGGGCGCATGAACTGCGGGTCAAGGAATCGGATCGGATCGCGACGATGGCGGCGGCGCTTACCGCGATCGGCGTATCGCTGACCGAGCATGACGATGGGCTGTCGATCGAAGGTTCGGGCGGCACGGCGCTGAAGGGGGGCCTGCCGGGCGGGGCGCAGATCGCCTCGAAACTCGATCACCGTATCGCGATGAGCATGACGGTGGCAGGACTTGTCGCGCGCGCGGCGGTCAGCATCGACGATGCCAATCCGGTCGCCACCAGCTATCCCGCCTTTTTCGAAACGCTTGACGCCCTCACCCGCGCAACCGATTGACCCAAGCATGATTATCGCCGTCGATGGACCCGCCGCTTCGGGAAAAGGCACGATCGCCCGCGCGCTGTCGCGGCATTTCGGGCTGCCGCATCTCGATACCGGGCTGCTGTACCGCGCCGTGGCACAGCGGGTGATGGCCGAAGGGCTGGATCCCACGCGCGAGGCCGATGTGGTCGCGGTGTGCGATTTCAACGATCGGCTGCTCGACGATCCGGCACTTCGCACCGATGAAGCGGGGAAGCTGGCATCGGTGGTATCGGCACACCCGCTGGTGCGCGCCGCGCTGTTGCAGCGGCAGCGGCGCTTTGCCCAGCAGCCCGGCGGGGCGGTGCTCGACGGTCGCGACATCGGCACGATCATCGCGCCCGATGCCGAGGTGAAATTGTTCGTCAAGGCAACGCCGATGATCCGCGCCCAGCGCCGCCACGCCGAATTGCGCGCCAACGGCAGCAATGTCAGCCTCGACAAGGTGCTGGGCGACATCCGCGCCCGCGACGATCGCGACGCCCGCCGCACCGAAGCGCCGATGCGCCAGGCCGCCGACGCCGCACTGCTCGACACCAGCTTCCTGTCGATCGACGCTGCGGTCCAGCGCGCGATCGCGCTGGCCGATGCCCGGATAGCCAAAAAAAATGCCGATTTAGCAGCCCCAAAAGGATTGCCCGCGCCGCGTTAACCTTTCTTTCCGGCGAAGCTTATATGTGGGCTGCGGGGGTATAATGGCGCACATCGCAACGTTCTCGCAAGCCGGACTAAGACGACTGGACAGGGTCGAGCGGATTGCCCTCGCGGCGATTTATGTGTTTCTGTTATATCGTTTTATCGACAGCCTTTCGGACAACAAGTTCAACCTTGTCTATTTGGTTGCCGAAGGGCTCGTGATGATCATGGTGCTGTGCCGCCGATCGACCAACCAGATCAGCATCGCGCCTTTGGATTGGGCGGCAGCTTTTGGCGGATCCTTTATCGGCATGATGATGACGCCCAGCGATTCGCCGGCCGGTCCCGTTGTGGCAGCGGTAGCACCAGTGGTGATGTTGAGCGGCCTCGCGATCAGCATCCTGGCAAAGGTGCAATTGCGGAGAAGCTTCGGGATCGTTGCCGCCAATCGGGGTTTAAAAACGCGCGGTGCCTATGGGCTGGTGCGGCATCCGATGTACCTTGGCTATTTCCTTATCTATTTTGGTATGTTGGCGATGAATGCGACGATCTGGAACGCCGCCGTCGTGTGCCTGTGGAGCATCCTTCAATTGGTGCGGATCACGGCGGAAGAACGCCTGTTGGGCGCTGATCCTGCGTATCGGCTGCACGCTCAGCATGTTCGCTATCGACTACTGCCCGGCGTTTATTGATCGATGCTTGCCGACGCGCTTTTGCTCCTGGCGTTTACCGCGCTGCTGTTCATACCGCTCGAAGTCCTGGTTCCGATGCATCGCGACAAGGCGCTGCGACGTCCCGGATTGGCGACCGATTTGCTGCATGTTCTGCTATCGGGTTTTCTGATCCGCGCTGGATTTGCCACGAGTGTTGCAGGGATCGGCATGGCGACTGCCCATCTGGCCCCCGTAGCAATCGGGGCGACGATTCGCTCACAACCCGACTGGCTGCAATTTATCGAATTGTTCGTGCTTTCGGACCTGTGCTTTTACGTCGGCCACCGCCTTGTCCATGCCGTGCCCTGGCTATGGCGCTTTCACGCGGTGCATCATTCCAGCGAACAGTTGGATTGGTTGGCGTCGTTTCGGGTTCACCCGGTCGATCAGATACTCAACGCTTCGCTGATCGCCTTGCCGGGCATCGCGCTTGGCTTTGGCGGCGAACCGTTGCTGCTGTATGCGCTGCTATATCGCTGGCATTCGTTGCTGCTTCATTCCAACGTTCGGATCAGCCTGGGGCCACTCGACCGTCTGATAGCCACTCCACACTTTCACCATTGGCATCACGCCGATCAGATCGAGGCGCATGACCGTAATTTCGGGGGGCAGACGCTGATTTGGGATCGCCTGTTTCGCACGGCTTACGTGCCACCAAACTTGCCGGATCGTTATGGCGTGAGTGATCCCTTGCCCCGCGACTATGTCGGCCAGTTGCTCGCACCGTTTACGTCGACCGCATCAACCAAAGACCAAGGCCGCGAAACGTCGACGTTGGCAGCAGCCACTCCCGAACGCTGCTAGCTTGCTTCTGGCGGCATGGAGCGCTATGCGCGCACGGTCCGACAAGCGGGTGCTTAAGACGGGGCGGCGCGAGGATTTATCTTTCGCGCCATTATCGCGTTCAAAACGCGATACTCCTTCGGTGGCCCGCTTCTGCTGGACGTCGCATCCAGCATTCGGCTGCTGCGGCACATCGGCCGAAAGACCGCCGGAAAAACCGGCTGGCCGGAAATGAACGACACAGGAACCTGATCCTTTATGGCAACCCAGCCCAACCCTACCCGTGACGATTTCGCTGCAATGCTGGACGATATGTTCGGCGCTTCGGAAAGCTTCGAAGGCCGAGTCGTTATCGGCACCGTCACTGGCATCGAAAATGACCTGGCGGTCATCGATGTCGGCCTGAAGAGCGAAGGCCGCGTGCCGCTGCGCGAATTCGCAGCGCCGGGCCAGAAGGCCGATCTGAAGGTCGGTGACGAAGTGCAGGTCTATGTCGACCGCGTCGAGAACGCCAATGGCGAAGCGATGCTGTCGCGCGACCGCGCCCGCCGCGAAGCCGCATGGGACACGCTGGAAACCGAGTTCGCCAAGACCGCGCGCGTCGAAGGCGTGATCTTCGGCCGCGTCAAGGGCGGCTTCACCGTCGACCTCAGCGGCGCCGTCGCATTCCTGCCCGGCTCGCAGGTCGATATCCGCCCCGTGCGCGACGTCACCCCGCTGATGGACATTCCGCAGCCGTTCCAGATCCTGAAGATGGACCGCAAGCGCGGCAACATCGTCGTGTCGCGCCGCGCCGTCCTCGAAGAGACGCGCGCCGAGCAGCGCAGCGGCCTGATCCTGAGCCTGGCCGAGGGCCAGATCATCGACGGCATCGTCAAGAACATCACCGATTACGGTGCGTTCGTCGACCTGGGCGGCATTGACGGCCTGCTCCATGTCACCGATCTCAGCTACAAGCGCGTCGGTCACCCGAGCGAGATGCTGAACATCGGCGACACGGTGAAGGTGCAGATCATCCGCATCAACCGCGACACCCAGCGTATCTCGCTTGGCATGAAGCAGCTCGAGAGCGATCCCTGGGATGGCGCATCGGTCAAATATCCGGTCGGCGCGAAGCTTTCGGGCCGCGTCACGAACATCACCGAATATGGTGCGTTCGTCGAGCTGGAAGCCGGCATCGAGGGCCTGGTCCATGTCAGCGAAATGAGCTGGACCAAGAAGAACGTGCACCCTGGCAAGATCGTATCGACCAGCCAGGAAGTCGACGTCATGGTGCTCGAGGTCGACCAGGAGAAGCGTCGCATCTCGCTGGGCCTCAAGCAGGCACAAGCCAATCCTTGGGACAAGTTCGCCGAAGATCATCCCGTGGGCAGCCAGGTCGAGGGCGAAGTCAAGAACGCCACCGAATTCGGCCTGTTCATCGGCCTCGACAACGATGTCGACGGCATGGTCCACATGTCCGACATCGCCTGGGGTATTTCGGGCGAGGACGCACTCAACCTGCATCGCAAGGGCGAGACCGTCCAGGCGATCGTGCTGGCGATCGAGCCTGACAAGGAGCGTATCTCGCTCGGCATGAAGCAGCTCGAGCGTGGTGCGCCTTCGGTCGCGACCGGCGGTGAAGTTACTGGCGGCACCGGTTCGCGCGTCAACAAGAACGAGATCGTCACGGTCACCGTGCTCGAAGTCCGCGATGCGGGTCTTGAAGTACAGACCGGCGATGATGGTGCCACCGGCTTCATCAAGCGCACCGATCTTGGCCGCGACCGCGACGAGCAGCGCCCCGAGCGCTTCCAGGTTGGCCAGAAGTTCGACGCGATGGTCACCGGCTTCGATCGTTCGAAGAAGCCAACCTTCTCGATCAAGGCGATGCAGATCTCCGAAGAGAAGCAGGCTGTCGCGCAGTACGGTTCGTCCGACTCGGGCGCATCGCTCGGCGACATTCTTGGCGAGGCGCTGAAGGCTCGTAACGAGAAGAAGTAAGCAATACCCAAATAACGACGAAAGGCGGGGTGAAAGCCCCGCCTTTTTCGTTTCCGCGGCGTAGCTTGGCAGCAGCATGCCTCAGGGTTCCTACGGATTGATTCAGATCAATTATCGGGAGTATGACTGGCGTTACACAAGGGCCGGCGGAGCGACGTTGCAACAGGTGACTTGGCAGTCACGCCGCCCCGGAGAACTAAGTCATGATCCGTTCCGAACTCGTCCAGCTGCTGGTCCACGACAACCCAGAGCTGTCGGTTCGCGACGTCGAGCATATCGTGAACGTTTTCTTCGATGAGATCGTCCAGCGCCTGTCGACTGATGGTCGCGTGGAGTTGCGCGGCTTCGGGGCATTCAGCACCCGCGCCCGCGATGCGCGCAACGGTCGCAATCCGCGCACCGGCGAAACCGTCGCGGTCGATGCCAAGCGCGTCCCCTATTTCAAACCCGGCAAGGAAATGCGCCTCCGCCTCAATATGTGAGCCGCGCGCGCATCGCGATCGCGATTCGCCGACATGCTGGATGCACAGACCATCTCGACGCAGGCCATGTTGCCGCGCTAGGGCGTGTTTGCCCGGCGGACGTGGCGAAATGGTAGACGCAGCGGACTTAAAATCCGCTTGAGCAATCAGTGTGGGTTCGAGTCCCACCGTCCGCACCAGCAAACCCCGAGTCGGCCAGGGGTTGGCATCGTGTGTCGCGAGCCATAGACGGGGTCTCTCCTCGTCGGGAACGCCATGAACCGCCTGTCCGCCCGCCTGCCCCGCTGCCTCCCCGCCCACCTGCCGGTCTGCCTCGTCGCGGCTGCACTGACGCTTGCCGGGTGCCAACGTCGCCCCGATGACGTGCCCGTGGTGGTCAGCGTGATCAACGAACCCGCGGGCAATGCATCGCGCGGCCGAGTCGGGCCGACTGCCGCCTTGCTGGGTGCCACCGCACAGGGGCTGGTCCGCTTCGATGCCAATGGCCGGATCGAACCGGGCCTGGCGGCACGCTGGACGGTGATCGAGGACGGCAAAAGCTATATCTTTCGCCTCGCCGACGCCGAATGGGCCAACGGCACCGAAGTCACCGCGCGGCAAGTGGTGACCGCGCTTCGCCGGGCGGTGCGGCGCGGCGGGCGCAATCGCCTGCGCCCGTTCGTCAGCGCGATCGAAGAAATCGTCGAAATGACCCCGACCGTCATCGAAGTCCGCCTCAGCACCCCGCGCCCCGACATGCTGATGCTGTTCGCGCAGCCCGAAATGGCGATTTTCGAATCGCGCCGACTGGGTGGCTCGGGACCATTCCGGGTGCAATCGCGCGGCCCCGACGGCATCCTGCTTCGCCCCGCCTTTGACCCTTCGCGCCTTGCCGAGAGCGAGTTCGAGGAGCCCGACCCCGCCGAATATATCCGGCTGCGCGCCGAGCGGGCGGCGACGGCGATTGCGCGCTTCGGGGCACGCCAGTCCGATCTGGTCGCGGGCGGCACCTATCGCGACTGGCCCCTGCTCGAACATTCGACGGTCGCGCCGACTAATCGCAAGGTCGATTTCGCTTATGGGTTGTTCGGCCTGTCGGTCGTCTCGCGATCAGGCTTCCTCGCCACCGCCGCCAATCGCGAAGCCGTGGCGATGGCGCTCGATCGCCGCGCGCTGACCGCCGCGTTTCTGCCGAACTGGCCGATTGCCGAAAGCCTGTTGCCCGAACAGTTCGATTCAGGCCGGCCACCCGCGCAGCCCGGCTGGGCCACCGCAGACCTTGCCGCGCGCCGCGACGCGGCGACGCTTCGCGTCCAGCAATGGCGGCGCGACAATGACGATCCGGCGCCGACGCTGCGGATCGCGCTGCCCGACAGTCCCGGCGGCACGCTGATCTGGGCGCATGTCGGCGCATCGCTGGCGGCGGTCGGCATCCGGCCCGAGCGCGTGAGCGCGCGCGATGCCGCCGATCTTCGCCTGATCGATCGGTTGGCCCCCTATGACAGCGGTCGTTGGTATCTGGTCACCGCCTGCCAGCCCTGCGCCGCCGATGTCGCGCGCATCATCCTGGCGGCCCGCGACGCGCCCGATCTACTCACGCGGCGGCTACGCATTGCCGAGGCCGATGCCGCGCTTGCCGCCGACGTCGCCTTCATCCCGATCGCGCGCCCGATCCGCTGGTCGCTGGTGGCGCTGCGCCTGCGCGAATGGCGCGAAAACGCGCGCGCGGCGCACCCGTTGAATCACCTGCGCGGTAATCCCACCTAAAGGCGATGGTAAAGCCCACCCCAATGAAATCCGGTCCTTTTGCAAAGATGGGCGGCAATCTGCCGATCGGTGTCGATGCCGCATCGGTGCGGCAGCGGGTCGAGGTACTCGAACAGGCGCTGGAACGCATGTTCGTGATCCCCGGCATCAACCGCCCGATCGGCATCGATGCCATGCTTGGGCTGCTGCCGGTGGGCGGCAGCTTCATCGGCGCGGCCTTTGGCGCCTATATGATCTGGGAAGCGCGCAACCTTGGCATGGGCAAGCTTGCGATGACCCGCATGGCTGGCAATGTCGGCGTCGACTGGCTGTTCGGGTTGGTTCCGGGCATCGGCATCATTCCCGATTTCTTCTTTCGATCGAACACGCGCAACCTGCGGATCATCCGCAAGCATCTCGACAAGCATCACCCCGCGACGGTGGTGATCCAGGGATAAGTCGCGAGCGTCAGCGCGGCCCGCGCCAGATCTTCAGCGGCAGATTGGCGGCACGCCCCGCACGCGGGCAGGCGCGATACTGGAACTTGGTATCGAGACAGACCCATAGTTCATCGAGCCAACCCTGCCGGTCGGCAGTGACCTTTACCATCGCTGCAGTCATGCCGGGATTGGCGCGCGCCACAGCCTGCGCGAACTGGCCCGTCGTCAGCTTCTTCCGCCGCGACAGCGCATCCATGTCGGGATAGCGAATCCGCGCATACAGGCCGCTGGCGCGATCGAAATAGGCCGCCGGCGCGATATTCATGCAGGTGCCGTGCTTGGCATATTCATGCTGCAACAATTGCACCGAAGGCGTCGTGCACAGATTGCGCTCGATCACCCGCTGATCGAGCAAGGCCGCCGGCTGGCAATATTGCGGCCATTGCGTGCCCTGCCCGTCGGGCCACAGGCCGTGCAGCGTGAAGCCAAACCGGTTGCCGCCGCCGCACTGCATCTTTGCCGAAGCCTGGGTGCCATTCTCGCGGCAATATTGCGGGCTCCAGCTCAGCGCCAGCGTATAGCTGCCGATCGGCACCACCCGGCGCGGTTCGCGCGCGCTGGGGCCGTCGGGGCGTGGCCGCGCGATGTCGCCGGCGGGGATCGCACAGCGATAGGCTTGCGCGAGTGCTGGCATCGGCGCTGCCAATGCAAGCGCGGCGAGCCCGAGGCGCACGGGCCGCGCGGTCATTCGAACGTGTCCGCGCTGATTTCCTCGCCATCGGCGAACCATGCCCGCGCATCGGGGCGGAACAGGAAATACAGCGCCGCGATCTGCAACGCAGTCGCCACCACGCTCAGGAACCCGGAAATCCCAGGGGCCTCAGCGCCCACCGCAAAGGAATATGCCGTCGACATCAGCCCGACGATCAGGAAGATCACCAGGATCCAGCGCGCGATATTGCTGCCCTGCCGCGCGGTGAAGAACCACAGCAGCAGCGAGATCGTCAGGCTGAACACCAGCGACCCGATCAGAAACCCCGGCCCCAGCATCGCCCCATTGGGATCGCTGGCATAAGCGGCGTTGAGCGTATCCCACAGCAACAGCCAGTTGATGACGCCCAGCAGCACTTCAGCCAGATACACTTGCTCGAAGCGCACGATCGATGTTGGTCGCATGGCCGATTCCCCCCCGTTTCCCCGTTGCTACGATAGCCCAGCCGGGCCGGCATGCAACGCCTTCAATCGAGCGCGAAATCGAGGCCGATATCCGCCGCCGGTGCCGATTGCGTCAGCCGCCCGACGCTGACGAAATCGACGCCGGTCGCGCCGATCGCGCCGATCGTCTCCAGGCTGACCCCGCCCGACGCTTCGGTCGGCACTCGCCCCGCCACCAGCGCGACGGCCTCGCGCAGCATCGCCGGACCCATATTGTCGAGCAGCAGGTGAGTCGCCCCCGCTGCCAGCGCAGGCTCGATCTGGTCGATCCGGTCGACCTCGACGATGATCCGCTCGATCCCCGCCGCCACCGCGCGCTCGACCGCCGCCTCGACCGATCCGGCGACCGCGACGTGATTGTCCTTGATCATCGCCGCGTCCCACAGCCCCATGCGGTGGTTGGTCGCGCCGCCCATGCGCGTGGCATATTTTTCGAGCAGCCGAAGGCCTGGGATCGTCTTGCGCGTATCGAGCAATGTCGCCCCGCCATCGCCGATCGCATCGACATAGGCGCGCGTCATCGTCGCGATTCCCGACAGATGCTGGACGGTGTTGAGCGCCGATCGCTCGGCAGTCAGCAGCGCGCGGGCATTGCCATGCACCCGCATCAATTCGCTGCCCGCCGCGACCGATTGGCCCTCGCCCACCAGTATTTCGACCGCCGCATCGGGATCGAGCGCGCGGAAGAACGCCGCCGCGATCGGCAGCCCGGCGACGACGATCGCATCGCGGCTGTCCATCACCCCGGCAAAGCGCGCCGCCGCCGGGATCACCGCCGCCGATGTAACGTCGCCCCCCGGCCCCAGATCCTCCGCCAGCGTCGCAGCGACAAAGGCGTCGAGGTCGAAGCCGCCGTTCGCCAAACCGTCAGGCACCCGACACCCGAAACGGTCCCAGGTCGCCCAGCCCCACCGTCCCGCTCGCCATCTCGAGCATCCGGTCGAGCGACACCTTGGCCTTGAGCCGCATATCCTCGGGGATCTCGATCCGCGGCGTCAGGTCGCGCAGTGCGACGTAAAGCTTCTCGACGGTGTTAAGCGCCATATACGGGCAGATATTGCAGTTGCAGTTCCCATCGGCCCCCGGCGCGCCGATGAAGCGCTTGTGCGGCACCGCCTTTTCCATCTGGTGGATGATGTGCGGTTCGGTCGCAACGATCAGCGTGTCGCCGGTGAAGTTTTCGGCAAAGGCGAGGATGCCGCTGGTCGATCCGACATAATCGGCATGGTCGATCACATGCGGCGGGCATTCGGGATGCGCCGCGACCGGCGCGTCGGGATATTGCGCCTTCAGCTTGAGCAATTCGGTTTCGCTGAACGCTTCATGGACGATGCACACGCCCGGCCACAACAGCATGTCGCGGCCCATCTTGCGGTTGATATAGCCGCCCAGATGCTTGTCGGGGCCGAAGATGATCTTCTGGTCCATCGGGATCTGGCTGAGAATCTTCTCCGCCGACGATGAGGTGACGATGATGTCGGACAGCGCCTTCACCTCGACCGAACAGTTGATGTAGGTCAGCGCGATGTGATCGGGATGCTGCGCGCGAAACGCCGCGAACTGATCGGGCGGGCAGCTATCCTCCAGGCTGCACCCGGCGTCCATATCGGGCAGGATCACGGTTTTTTGCGGGGACAGCACCTTGGCGGTCTCGGCCATGAAGCGCACGCCGCAAAAGGCGATGACATCGGCATCGGTATCCGCCGCCTTGCGGCTGAGGTCGAGGCTGTCGCCGACGAAATCGGCCAGATCCTGAATCTCGGGCTTCTGATAATAATGCGCCAGGATGACCGCGTTGCGCTCCTTGCGCAGCCGGTCGATCTCGGCGAGCAGATCGACGCCCCCAAGCGTGCCGCCGATGCCGTTGCGTGCGTCCATGTGTTCCAACCCTCCGTTTGGGGGCGATGTAGAGAGGGGCCGCGTGATTTACCACCGTCGAACGGGCCGACAACTGCACGCACCGCTCGTGCCAGCCACCTAGCGCCGGTTCGCCAACACCTTCTCGACCGACTTCGAAACGTCCCACCGCTCGCCATCGCGATAGCCACGCTCGGCCGGAAAGGTCACCAGCACCCGCGCCCCGCCATAGCCTAGCGCCTCAAGCGGCGTACCCATCAATGCCGCCACCGACCGCCTGGCATATTCGCGCGCCTGCGCGATCCGCTCGGGCGACCTGGCACCTGATTCAGCTTTCGCCTGTGCCGCCTGTGAGGTGCGGCGGCTCAGTTCCTCGGCAGCCGTTCGAGTCACCACCAGCCCGCTGGTCCGCACCAACGTCCGCGCGCCTTCGTCGGTGTTGGGCTTGCCCACCGTCACGTCGGGCGCATCGACCACCAAGGTGCGCGTTTCCGCATTCCATTGCACATCATCCGGTCCGATCGCCGAGACATCGACGAAATAATCGACCGAATAGGGCATCTTGATGATCTGGTTCGACCTCAGCCAACCAAAGCCGCGCGTGTCCGACGCGGTGCTCTGCACCGTCCCCGCCAGTTCGGCGACCTTCAGCCGGCTCATCCCCGACAGCCGCGCCGTCACCAATTGCGTCACCGCCGGCCCGCCGGGCTCCTCGGCCTCGGTCACGACATAGCGTTCGTTATACCGCTCCCACAAAGTGAAGCCGACCAGCGCGATCACCGCCGCCGCCGCCAGCATCACCAGCAGCCGGACGGTGGGTGTCGCTATACGCTGCGCCATGACGTCCCCTCCTCGATCGCCAGCCCGCGCCGTGCGAGGTCGATCAGATGCGCCAGCACCGATCGTTCGGCGGCGGGCCACATTCGCCGGTCGATCCCGGCATACATCCGCTCGACCATTGCGGGCACGTCGCCGGTGCCCGCGTGGAGCAGCCGCAATATCTGCCCCTCGCGCTGCTTGCGATGCCCCAGCATGCCGCGCACCAGCCGGCGGGGATTGTCGATCGCCTCGCCATGCCCCGGATAATACACCCGATCCTCGCGCTGCATCAGCTTTTCCAGGCTGGCCATATACGCCGTCATGTCGCCATCGGGGGGCGAGACGATCGTGGTCGACCAGCCCATGACATGATCGCCGCTGAACAACGCCTCCGCTTGCGGCAATGCAAAGGCCAGGTGGTTCGACGTATGCCCCGGCGTCGCCACCGCCTCCAGCGTCCAGCCGTCACCCGCAATCGCCTCGCCATCGGCGAGCACGCGATCGGGGGCGTAATCGAAATCGAACGCGGCATCGGCGCGCGGCCCCAGATCCTCCATCGCCAGCGGCGCACAGCCGATGATCGGCGCACCCGTCGCCGCCTTTAGCGCGCGCGAAAGCGGGCTGTGGTCGCGATGGGTGTGAGTGATGACGATCGCGGTGACGGGCCGCGCATCGATCGCCGCCAGCAATGCGGCAAGGTGGCGGGGGTCGTCGGGACCGGGATCGATCACCGCCAGTGTTTCGCGGCCCACCAGATGCGTCTGCGTGCCGGTGTGGGTGAAGGGTGAGGGATTGGGTGCCAGCACCCGCGCCACCAGCGGGGCTAGCGTGATGGCCACGCCGGTCGGTGCTTGGGTCATGCACCCGAAATGGCCGGTCCAGCGCCAGGGCGCAAGGGTGGTTGGCGCATCCACCCTCCACCCCTGCTCACTCCCTTGGGTATCAATCGGGCGTCTGCAGCTCCGCCAGCGCTTTTTCGATCCCCGCCAATGCTTTGCGGCGCTGTTGATCGCCCAGCCCTTCCTGCGATTCGATCGAACGTCGGGCTATTTTCAGGCTTGATAGCGCAGTTGCCTTGCTCAACCAGGCTGATTGGGTCGCCTTCGCAGCCAGCTCGGCCGTCATCTTGGCCCGATCGGCACAGATCGTCACGATCCGCTTGTTGCCCTCGACGACATCTTTGGTGATCGAGGTGCCCTCACCGCAGCGCCCCTCCCGAATTTCGGTTACCTCGACTTCACGCTCCGAACCATTTGTACGCTCGATGCGGCGGATTTCGCTGGTCTTGCCGTCGCGGGTGTAGCGATACACTTGGTTGTTCACCCCCGCTACCGGCCAGGGCGGGCTCACAGCCGCGGGCGGGATCGGTGGCATTGGCGGTACCGGTGCGGTGGGTTCAGCCGGGACCGGGGGGAAAACGGGAACCGGCGGGCTCGGCGGCGGCAGCGGCACATCGGCAAGCTGGAATGGCGCGTCGAACGGCGCGGCTACAGCCTCGGGCGAAGCGGGTATCGCGGGCATGTCGGGCATTTCCGGCATCTCGGGCATCTCCGGCATCGACAAACCGACCTCGTCGAGCGGCATGCCGATCCGCGTCTCCACCCCGGCGCGAAGTTCGTCGGCGGCGGCGGTGCCCGACGCGGTTAGCGCCAGCCCCGCCAGGGTCAGCGCACCGATCCCCGCCGCGCCGATCATCCGCCGCCCCCGCGACGGCTTGCTATGCTTGGTCAACATCCGCAGCCTCCCCTTGATCTCGTTCACGCTGTGCAGGTGGCACGCGGCGGAAACCGCGCCGCCATGCGCCGATTTGACGATCGCGCGGCCATAGGCATGGCGCAGCGCCGGATGACGGTCGCTCAGCACCAATGCGTCGCACGCCATTTCCTGATCAGCGCGAAAGGCGCGATAGGCGCGCCACGCCACCGGATTGAACCAATGAAACCCCAGCATCGCCAGCGCGACCCAATTGGCGATCAGATCGCCGCGCGCATGGTGGCCAAGCTCGTGCGCCAGCGCCAGATCGCGCTCCAACTCGTCATAGCGCTCGTCGAAATCGGCGGGAAACGCGACATATTTGCGCCAGATGCCAAAGGCCAGCGGACCATGCGCGATCGGCGATCGGATCATGCGGACATGGCCGCCCGCAACCGTCACCGCATCGCCCGCATCCGCCATCAGCCGGCGGCAAAAATGCCAATGCGCCAGCAAATGAAAACCCAGAAACCCGATCGCGCCAATCGTCCAGATACCGACCAGCACCAGCAGGATCGGCGCACCGCCCTCGACGATGCTGGGCGGCACCAGCGCCATTTGGGGCGCGTGCTCGAAAACCCATCCCTGCTCGATCACCGCCGGCGGCACGGCTTCGGTCGCCAGCGCGCCAAAGGCGACCGGCGTGGTGGCGGCGTCGGCAATGGTTGGCTGCAGCGCCATGCTCCATTGCGACGCGCCGGGAAGGGCGGGCAGCAGCATCCGGCATACCGGCAATGCCCATAGCAGATAGGCGATGTTCGGCCCGAACGCGCGGCGCACCGGCTCGCGCAGCAGCAGGACCAGCGCCATGAGCAGCGTGGTCGCCACCAGCGTCTCGATGATCCAGCCGGTCATTGCTTCAGCTCCTTCAGCAACGCCTCGATCTCGGCAATGTCGTCATTGGTCAGCGCGTCGCGTTCGGCCAGATGCGCCACCAGCGGGCTAAGCCGGCCGCCGAACAGCCGGTCGATCATCCGCTGCGATTCACCAGCGACATAGGATTGGCGCGCGACGATCGGACGGTACAGATAGCGCCGCCCGTCTTCCTCATGCGCGATCACCTGCTTGCCCAGCAGCCGGCCGAGCAGGGTCTTGACGGTGTTCGCGCTCCAGTCGCGATCGGCGGGAATCCGCTCGGCGACTTCCTGCGCGGTGAGCGGGCTTTCGTCCCACAGCACCTCCATCACCGCATGTTCGGCATCACTGATTCGCTCGGCCATACGCACCTCCTCGACTACGCATGTAATCACACTGATTACGCCCGTAGTCAAGCAGCCGCCCGGCCTGTCGGCTGGCTTTACAGCCGCCGGTTTGTTTATTGCCCGGTTAACGCTCGCGAGCCGCGACCAAGGCGGCGCTGGCCAAACTGGCACGCCCCCTGCAAAGCTACTAGCGTACCTGTCGCGCAAGTGCGCTTCAATGGCGGGTCGTCGCCTCCCCCCTCCAGCGACGACCCGCCTACCCGGTCCAGGCCAAAAGCTGGACGCACAAAAAACCGCCGACCATAACCCCGCAAGGATCACGATCGGCGGTCAAACCCTTCCGAGGGTAGAGTTCAGGCCGCTTGCGCGACGCCCTTGTCTTCCATCAGTTGCTGCAATTCACCGCTTTCGAACATCTCCATCATGATGTCCGATCCGCCGACGAACTCGCCCTTGACGTAGAGCTGCGGGATCGTCGGCCAGTCGCTGAACGCCTTGATGCCCTGGCGGACGCCTTGGTCCTGCAACACGTCGACACTTTCAAACGCGACGCTCAAATGGCCCAGGATCGCGATCGCCCGGCTGGAAAACCCGCATTGCGGGAACAGCGGGCTGCCCTTCATGAACAGCACGACGTCGTTGGCGTCGACCAGCCCTTGCAGGCGAGCGTGGATGTCGTCGGTCATCGATATTACTCCTTGGGGACTGCGGTGGTCAGCTGAAGTGCGTGCAGCACCCCGCCCATCCTCCCGCCAAGTGCGGCATAGACCGCCTGATGCTGGCGCACGCGCGGCAGCCCGCGAAAGCTTTCGGCCACGACATGCGCGGCATAATGATCGCCGTCGCCGGCCAGGTCGGTGATCGTGATCTGTGCATCGGGGATCGCGGTGCGGATCAGCGTTTCGATATCGTTCGCGGCCATCGGCATCGGATCAGCGCACTTCCATCATCTGGCGGCGCGCTTCGATCGTCTGTGCGGCAAGCGCCTCGCGGACCGCCGCTTCTTCGACCTCGACGCCAGCGGCGGTCAGGTCGCCCAGCACCTTGCGGATGACGTCGTCATCGCCGGCTTCCTCGAAATCGGCCTGCACCACCGCCTTGGCATAGGCGTCGGTCTCTTCGGGGGTCAGCTTCATATGGCCGGCGGCCCATTGGCCCAACAGCCGGTTGCGCCGCGCGGTGATGCGGAACTCCATCTCGCCGTCGCGGGCGAACTTCGCCTCGAATGCCCGATCGCGATCGTCGAAATTCGTCATGTGCTTGCTTTCCCTTCAGGCCGTATGAACGGGAGATAGGATACCCGAAACGACCGCGCTAGTGCCCACCGGCACTTTGGACCGCTAGCGCGGTCAGCTCCGCGATGCTTGCCTTCCGCCCGTTCGCGATAAGCGCGGCCAAACGAGCCTTGGCGGTCGTGAGATCAACCATGAGAGCTCTCGAAAGGCTCGAAATAGACATAGTATTGCCATTGCGGCTGCCCGACGCCGAAGCTTGAGCGGTACGCGATCATTGCTTCTTCGATGAGATGCCGACTCTCTGCGTATCGTGGTGAGTCAAGTGCTCCACCGCTGTAGATCTTCCAACATGGCTGTTCATTTGGGGACGGATCAGCATCGCCGAACGCGCTTCTCGTCGAAGTCAGCATTGCATGAAACGAGATCTCCCGATCATTACCTTTGATTTTAAAGGCCATGTACCCGGAAGACCCCCCACCCACGCCTTCACGCACCAACTCAAGCCCGCGGACCGGATCATATGTGCGATAAGCGTCTGGATCGGAAACGAATGGCATAGCGTTCTTTCTTGCAAGCTGCATAAATACTGCGCCACTCGAATACCAAGTCTATCCCACCTGCACCACCAGCTTGCCGATCGCCTGCCGCGCCGCCATTGCCGCTATCGCCTGCCCGCCGTCTTCGAACGCGAAGGTGCGGGTGACGCGCGGCGCAATCGCGCCATTGGCCCACAGCTCGAACAGCCGCTCGACATGCGCGGCATTCGCCTGCGGGTCACGCGCCGCGAACGCGCCCCAGAACACGCCGCACACGTCGCAGCTTTTGAGCAACGTCAGGTTGAGCGGCAATTTGGGGATGCCCGCCGGAAAGCCGACGACCAGATAGCGCCCCTCCCAGCCGATCGAACGAAGCGCGGGCTCGGCATAATCGCCGCCCACAGGGTCATAGATCACATCGGCCCCGTTCGGCCCCAGCGCCGCCTTGAACTGGTCAGCCAGCGCCTTGGACTGCGCCTTGTCGAACGGCGCGCGTTCGTACACCAATGTCTCGTCGGCCCCCGCCTGCGCCGCCGCCTCGGCCTTTTCGGGCGACGACACCGCCGCGATCACCCGCGCGCCGAACGCCTTGCCAAGCTCGATCGCCGCCAGCCCGACGCCGCCCGCCGCGCCCAGCACCAACAGCGTCTGCCCGGGCTTCAGATGCCCGCGATCGAGCAAGGCGTGGATGGTGGTGCCATAGGTCAACAATAGCGCCGCGCCATCCTCGAAGCTTCGCCCCTGTGGCAGCCGATACAGCCGCGCCGCCTCGACCGCGACTTTCTCGCTCAAGCCCCCATGTCCGGTCATCGCGATCACCCGATCGCCCACCGCCCAGCCCTCGACGCCATCGCCGATGCTGTCGATCACCCCGGCGATTTCGCTGCCCGGCGCAAAGGGGCGCTGCGGCTTGAACTGATATTTATCCTCAATGATCAGCACATCGGGAAAGTTGATCGAACACGCCTTTACCGCGACCACGACCTGTCCCAAGCCCGCCACCGGATCGGGCAGCTCGGCCAGTTCCAGAGTTTCAGGTCCGCCCGGCGCCCTTGACAGCAATGCCCGCATTTTGGCTCTCTCCCGCGATCCACGGGCGCGACATCATTGCCTGCGCCTCGTAATTTGAAATCGCGGTATCTCTTGCCAGCGTAATGCCGATCTCGTCCAGCCCTTCCATCAGGCATTGGCGGCGAAACGGGTCGAGCGCAAAGGTGAAGCGATCCTGGAAGCTCGTCGTCACCGTCATCGTCTCCAGATCGACGGTGATCGGCTGGCCCTCGCGCGCCACGTCGATCAGCCGGTCGATCGCGTCCTGCGGCAGCACGACGGGCACGATGCCGTTCTTGATCGCGTTGCCCGAAAATATGTCCGAATAGCTCGGCGCAATCACCACCCGCACCCCCATGTCGGTCAGCGCCCAGGCGGCGTGCTCACGGCTCGATCCGCAGCCGAAATTATCGCCCGCGATCAGGATCGGGCTGCCCGCATAAGCGGGATCGTCGAACACATTGCCCGCCACCGCGCGCACCGTCTCGAACGCGCCCTTGCCCAGCCCTTCGCGACTGGTGGTTTTCAGCCAGTGCGCGGGGATGATGATGTCGGTGTCGACATTCTTTACACCATAGGGATAGGCCTGACCCTCGACGCTGATCACCGGTTCCATGTTACTCAAACCTCTTGCCTATAGGGATGGCCGAACGCACCCGGCGATCAGGCGTCGATCGCCGCCGCATCGGGCGCAGCAGAAACCGGCGCGGCCGCACCGCGCTTGGCGGTCCCGGCATAAGCCGCCGCCAATCCGCTGACCAACGTGCCCGCCACCAACAACACCAAAACCCGACGCATATGTTCAACCCTTTTCCGCCGGCTTCACCCCGGCCTTCGCAGCGCGCGCCGATGGCGGCACCGATTAATTCGCAGCGATCAGCTCGCGCACATCGGCAAGCCTGCCGGTGATCGCCGCCGCCGCCGCCATCGCCGGCGACACCAGATGCGTCCGCGCGCCCGGCCCCTGCCGCCCCACGAAATTTCGGTTCGACGTCGATGCACATCGCTCGCCCGCCGGCACCTTGTCGGGGTTCATCGCCAGGCACATCGAACAGCCCGGCTCGCGCCATTCAAAGCCCGCCTCGACAAAGATGCGGTCCAGCCCCTCGGCCTCGGCCTGGCGCTTCACCAATCCCGATCCGGGGACCACCAGCGCCTGCTTGATCCCGCCCGCGATTTTGCGCCCGCGCACGACGGCGGCGGCGGCACGCAGATCTTCGATCCGGCTGTTGGTGCAGCTACCGATAAAGATATGCTCGACCGCGACGTCCTGCATCCGCATGCCGGGCGTCAGCCCCATATAGTCGAGCGACTTGCGCGCCGCCGCCTGTTTCGACGGATCGGCAAAGCTTTCGGGCGCGGGCACCACGCCGGTGATCGGCACGACATCTTCGGGGCTGGTGCCCCAGGTCAGCGACGGCGCGATGTCGTCGGCATGCAGCAGCACCGTCTTGTCGAATACCGCGCCGGCATCGCTCGGCAGCGTCCGCCAATAGGCGACCGCGCGCTCCCAATCCTCGCCCTGCGGCACCATCGGCCGCCCTTTCAGATAGGCGAAGGTCGTCTCGTCGGGCGCGATCAGCCCGGCGCGCGCGCCGCCCTCGATCGACATGTTGCTGATCGTCAGCCGCCCCTCGATCGAAAGCCCGCGAATGACTTCGCCGGTATATTCGATGACATGGCCGGTGCCGCCAGCCGCGCCGATCTTGCCGATGATCGCCAGGATGACGTCCTTGGCCGACACGCCGAAGCCCAGCGTGCCGTCGACGCGCACTTCCATCGTCCTGGCCTGTTGCAACAGCAGCGTCTGCGTCGCGAGCACATGCTCGACTTCGCTGGTGCCGATCCCGAACGCCAGCGCCCCCAGTGCGCCATGCGCCGACGTATGGCTGTCGCCGCACACCAGGGTCGTGCCGGGCAGCGTAAAGCCCTGCTCCGGCCCGACGACATGCACGATCCCCTGCCGCGCCTCGATCGCGTCGATATAGGTGATGCCGAATTCGGCGACGTTGCGCTCCAGCGCGGCAAGCTGTTCGGCGCTGGCGGGATCGGCGATCGCCAGCCGCTGGCCATCGGCCCCCACCCGCGCGGTGGTGGGCAAATTATGATCGGGCACCGCCAGCGTCAGCTCGGGCCGCCGCACCGCGCGGCCGGCGGCACGAAGCCCCGAAAACGCCTGCGGGCTGGTGACTTCGTGGACGAGGTGACGGTCGATATAGATCAGGCAGGTGCCGTCATCACGCCGTTCGACGACATGATCGGCCCAGATCTTTTCGTACATGGTTAGCGGACTGGCCATGCCGCCGCGCTCTAACGTTTTTGTGCGCCAGGGCAAGCGCGCGTGGCAGATTGTTTCGCGGGTGGGGTGAGTAGGGGGTGAATGAAAAGGGGTTTGTGAGCGCAGTTCGTGGTTGAACGAATGCACATGCTATTTGAGCTACCCTCGCGCTCACCGGCAGCTGTAACGCGCTAATCTGAAGCAGCAACGATTTACCCGCTTGCCCGTACGGGGATTTCGGCACAATCTACTATGGTAGCGACACCCGATAACGTGTCCCCATTGGGAATGTTACCTGGGAGCTGCCATCACTCTTCGCACGGGTTGATGACGAACGGGCTGGTAGTTTTTGCAATGGGTTCCCACTGGTCCCCCTTCCAAAAGGGGAGCAGCTATCACAAATTACCAGCCCGCTCTCTCCGCAAGGCTATCATTCAGGCATCGGTTAGCAAACTAATTTTGCGTCACTGCGGGATCGTCGCGGCAACGCCCCCCTACCGCCCCACGCCCACTATCGAAGCGCGCCGCCAGCGCCTATGTGCAACCCGCATGAACGTCGCGACCCAATCCTCTGAGCCAACCGCGCGCCATCGCTGGGCCGCGCCGCATCAGGCGTTGATCGGGACCACGTTGGCGGCGGCGATCTGCGCTACCTGGCTTGCGGTCCATTTCTACGCGATGTTCGGGCTCAGCGTCGAACTCGCCACGCTGCCGCTGGTCGTGGTGCTGATGGCGCTGCAATGCTGGCTGTCGGTGGGGATGTTCATCGTCGCGCATGATGCGATGCACGGATCGCTCGCGCCCGGCTGGCCCCGGCTGAACGCGCGCGTCGGGGCGGCGTTGCTGTTGCTCTATGCGGGCTTTGGCTGGACCAAGATGCGCGACGCGCATTTGGACCATCATCGCCACGCCGGCAGCGAGCATGATCCCGATTTCGACGCCGCCAACCCGCGTAATTTCGTTCGCTGGTATACCACCTTCCTGAAACGCTATTTCGGCTGGCAATCGGGCGTGTACGTCCTCAGCGTCGTCAACGTCTATTGGCTGGTGTTCGGGGTGCCGCTCACCAATATCGTGCTGCTCTATGGCCTGCCCGCGATCCTGTCGTCGCTGCAACTCTTCTATTTCGGCACTTTCCGCCCCCACCGGCACGACGATCACGGCTTTGTCGATCGTCACAATGCCCGCAGCGAAGGCTTTGGCACGCTGGCCAGTCTGGCGAGCTGTTTCCATTTTGGCTATCATCACGAACATCATGTAAATCCAGGCGTGCCGTGGTGGGGGCTGCCCGCCTGCCGCCGCGCCGCGCTGCGCAGTGGAACTGTCCAATGACCGCGTTCGACAAGATCGTCATCGTCCTCGCCGCCGTCGCCGGCATGGAGCTGTTCGCGTGGACCGCGCACCGATACATCATGCACGGCTGGGGCTGGGGCTGGCACCGCGATCATCACGAACCGCACGATAATACCCTGGAGCGCAACGACCTCTATGCGGTGGTGTTCGGCAGCTTCGTCAGCGCGATGTTCGTCGTGGCGTATCTCAATCCGCAGGCGGGCTGGTCCGATCCGCTATGGTGGACCGGGTTCGGCATCAGCGTGTACGGGCTGATCTATGCCTTCATCCATGACGGGCTGGTGCATCAGCGCTTCTTCCGCTGGGTGCCAAAGCGCGGCTATGCCAAGCGGCTGGTGCAGGCGCACAAGCTGCACCATGCGACGATCGGCAAGGAAGGCGGGGTCAGCTTCGGCTTCATCATCGCCCCCGATCCGCAGCGGCTAAAGGCCGAACTCAAGCGGCAAAAGGCGGCGGGCATCGCGAAACTACGACCCGCCGAGGTCGATTAGGACCACCTAGATTCTGTTCGCACTGAGCCTGTCGAAGCACGAACGGCGAGCGGGCAGGTCTAGCGCATGATGACTTGATGCCAACGCATTTTCCTCGTCATTCCCGCGTAGGCGGGAATCCATAACCACTGCACTGGCAGATGGATTCCCGCCTTCGCGGGAATGACGGGGGAGCCGACCGATGGATCAGCGTAAAGTCACGCCGCGCTAACCCTAACGCGCTCAGGCCACCGTCAGCCCGACATCGACATTCCCGCGCGTCGCATTCGAATACGGGCACACTTCATGCGCGGCGTGCATCAGCTTTTCGGCATCGGCGCGATCGACGCCGGGCATGGTGATCGTCAGATCGACGGTGATGCCATAGCCGCCCTCGGATCGCGGCCCGAAACCCACTTCGGCGGTGACGGTGGCATCGGCGGGGACCGACACGCCCTGCTTGCCCGACATCGCCTTCATCGCGCCCAGGAAGCACGCCGAATAGCCAGCGGCGAACAGTTTTTCGGGGTTGGCGCCGACGCCGCCCGGTCCGCCCATTTCCTTGGGCACCACCAGCTTCACATCGACCGAACCATCGTCCGATCGCGCCGCGCCGTCGCGCCCGCCGGTGGCGGTTGCCTTGGTCTTGTAGATCACATCGACTGGCATTGGGGTTCCTTTGCATGGTTGTCTGGTTCGGCGATGTCGTCCCGCCGACCCGCTTCGGCAATGCACGCCGCCGAATAATCCTGCCACCGGCACCCTATCGCCGCCCGGCGCGTTCTTCCCCCGAACCAGCACAGGAGCGGTAGCGCATGAGCATTTTCGGCAAGATCAAGGACGCGATTTTCGGGCAAAATGGCGGCCCGATGGGCGAAGGCTATATCGGCGGCAAGCCAGCCCCCGCCCCCACCGCGCCGACGCCGCAACCAGCCCCCGCCGCGCCGACTGCGCCTGCCGCTCCCTCCCCCGCCGCCCCGGTGGCGCAGTCCGCCGGACAGCGGCTGGTCGAACTCGCCGCGTTCAAGGGCAATCCCGACCTCAACTGGCGCACCTCGATCGTCGACCTGATGAAGCTGCTCGACCTCGATTCGAGCCTCGACAACCGCAAGGAACTGGCGACCGAACTCGGCTATACCGGCGCGAAGGACGGGTCGGCTGAAATGAACATCTGGCTGCACGCCGCCGTCATGAAACAGCTCGGCGCAGACACCGCCGCCTGAACCACTCCCCTCCCCGTTCGCACTGAGCTTGTCGAAGTGCCGTCCTTCCTTCTCACTGGGGTAGCGAAAGAAGTATGGTGCTCCGGCAAGCGCGCCGACCAACGAATGGGTTCTGGCACCAAAACACCCCACCCCGATTCCGCTTCGCTTCGCCGAACCCGCGCGCTACCTTCGGCGCATGCACCTCCCCCGGCTGGCGTCGTTGCCCCTGCTTTTCGCCGTCACAGCGGCCCCCGCGCAATCGCCCCCCGCCGCGCTGTCGACCGCCGTGGCGGGGGTATCGCTAACCGCCGACAGCGAAGCCCGCTGGGTCGATTTCACCCTAACCCCCGGCAACCAGCTTCGCTTCACGATACAGGTGAACGGCCAGAGCGCCACCGCCATCCTCGATACCGGGGTCAGCTTCAGCGTCGCCTCGCAACGTTTCGCCAGCGCCGCCCGGCTCGAATCCGCCCGCGCCCCCGCCGCACAGGCCGAAGCGATCGGCGGCACGGTCCCGGTCAATTGGGTCGCCACCCGTACCCTCGGCTTTGGCGGCTTGCAGCGCACCGGCGGGCGCTTCGCGGTGGTCGATCTCAAGGCGATCGCCACCGGCAGCGCCCAGCCGGTCGAAGTGCTGGTCGGCAGCGACATTTTGTCGTGCTGCGCGCTCGACATTGATTTCGACGCCAGCCGTTTCCGCCTGCTCCCCAGCGGCCGCATGCCGTTCAAGGGCGCAAGCGTGCCGCTGTCGATCGGCCCGCGATCAAAGGTGTTCATCAGCGAAGTGACGATCGGCAATCGCCGCCTGCGCCCGCTGATCGTCGATACCGGCGACGGATCGGCGCTGACGTTGTCGCGCGCCGCCTGGGCCTTGTCGGGCGCGCGGCCCGCCGCCCTAACCAGCGCGGTCGCCTTTGGCCTGGGCGGCCAGATCGAAACCGACCTCGCGATCCTGCCCACCGCCCGGCTGGGCAGCCAGCCGCTCACCAATGTCGAAGTGCGGATCGAGGGCAAGGGCGGTTTTTCCGACCTGACCGGCACCTCGGGCCGCATCGGATCGGCCCTGTTGCAGCGCTATCGCGTCCTGCTCGATCCGCGCGCCGGGCATATGGTGATGCTGCCGGGCAAGAATGCCGATCGCGTGCCGGTGCGCTCAACCAGCGGCTTGCTGGTGGGCTATGACCATGGCCGCCTGCGCGTGCTGCACGTCATGCGCCGAAGCCCGGCGGCGGCGACAGGCTGGCGCACCGGCGACCTGATCTGCACCGTCGATGGCACCGCGATCCCCGCCGTCGCTGCGGGCGGCAGCGTCGACACCGGCTGGTCGGCGGGCAAGGCCGGGCGCACCGTGAAGCTTGGGCTGTGCAACGGCACCGAGCGGCGGCTGACGCTGAAGCAATTCTATTGACCCGCGCTCAACCCCGGATCGCCAGCAATGCGGCGATGAACGCGCCGATCAGCGCGAACATCTGCACGCTTGGCCAATATACCACGCCCACCCGATCCCAATCGGCGCGGCGCGTGCGGCGATGCTCGGCAACCCCGGCCAGCAGCGCTACCGCCAGCAATGCAGCCACCGCGACCCAGGCCTTATGCGTCCAAAACCACGCTTGCATCGTTACGCCACCAGCCTAATTTTCAAACGCACTCCATCGCCGAAGGAATCGTCATGCGCCAGTCCCTTGCCGCCATCGCCCTTGCGACCACCGTCGCCGCCGCCGCCAGCGTCGCGATCGGCGCGCCGCAGCCACAACAGCCCCCGCTAAAGGCAGCGATCGAAGCCCCCAGCCGGACGCCGGCGAACAAGCTGCGCGATCGCTATCGCCACCCCGCCGCAACGCTGGCGTTCTTCGGCGTGCGCCCCGGCAATACCGTGGTCGAGCTATATCCCGGCGGCGGCTGGTACACCGAAATCCTCGCCCCCTATCTCAGCGCCGGCGGCACCTATTACGCCGCCGCGCCGATGCCCAATGGCGTGCGCGCCGTCCAGGCACTGATCGCCAAAGACGCCGCCACCTATGGCAAGGTGAAGGTCGCCGCCTTCCCCGCCAAGCCAGGCGAACCCACCGTCCCAGCCGGCACGGCGGACGTCGTGCTCACCTTCCGCAACGTCCATAACTGGCGCTTCGGCGGTGCCGACGCGGCCCAGGCGGTGTTCAACGAAGCATTTGCCATGCTCAAGCCAGGCGGCACCCTCGGCGTGGTCGAACACCGCCTGCCCGAAGCACGCGATTCAGCGCTCGAGGAAAAGAGCGGCTATATGAAGACCAGCAGCGTCATCGCCTTCGCGACAAAGGCAGGCTTCGAAGTCGCTGGTCAGTCCGAGATCAACGCCAATCCCAAGGACACCGCCGACTGGGCCGACGGCGTGTGGACGCTCCCCCCCTCATTCCGCCTGAAGGACGTCGACCGCGCCAAATATGAAGCGATCGGCGAAAGCGACCGCATGACGATCAAGTTCCGCAAGCCCAAATAACCCCGGTCCTGCGATGGCGTTCGCCGCTAGAGCGGGATGACGATAGGTTGATCCATCGATCTTCTGTTCGTCATTCCCGCGAAGGCGGGAATCCATATGCCAGTGCAGTGGTTATGGACTCCCGCCTTCGCGGCAAGGACGCCCCATCCGCGTCGGCGCCAAGTCATCATACTTCAGGGGCGAGCGAACGCCATTGCCTGCCGGTTGGCTGCGCAAGCCGTACCACCGCTCGGACGATAGCTGGCTTCGAACCGAAATCCCTTGGCGGCATCGACCGCTGCGTCGCTGAAGGTCAGCGGCGGATAGGCGAAAAGCGCGCGCGGCTGAACCGTCCTTCCATCGGCGGCGACGTCGAACTCCAGGTTGACCCATCCTTCAAAGCCCATTTGCTGTGCCAGCATCGGATAGTCGTTCGAACTGACGTTGGTCTTGCGTAGCGCAGGCTTGACCCCGATCAGCGCGCATTGCTGCTCGGTCAGCCCGGTCTGCTGGAATTGCGCCTGCGCGGTAGCGAGATCGCCCGCCTTGGCGGCAAGATTGGCGCGCCGCAGCAATGCCGCGATCTTGAGCGAATGCTGCGCCGGCAGCGCCGGCTCCTGAATGACCGCATCGAGCAATGCCGTCACATCCTCGGGCTGGCGCAGGCCATAGCCGGATGCCGCGATCTGCAGGCGCAGCGTCGATGCGATAAGCGGATCGCCAGCATAACGCGGGTCGGCAAGCAGCGCGCGAAACTGTTGCCGCCGCGCAGCCGGCCGCATGTCCGGTTTTTCCGGCACTTCCAGCGCCAAACGCCCCTTCACCGCTGTCGGCGCGGAAAGCGCATCGGCCAGGGCAACTGCCCGAACCAGATGCGCTTGGCGTTCTTTCGGCTCGACCAGTTGGGATCTGCCCAGCCACCAGCTTGCCGCAAATTCGCCCGCCTGGTCGCCGTCGGCACTCGCCTTCAGCAGGGCCGCCTGCCACAACGGCAATTGCTGCGCGTCGGGCAGGTCCGGGTTGACCCCGGCCACCCCTTTTCCGTCGATCCAGGCGGCGGTTACTTCGTCGAGCGGCGTGAACACCGACTCATTGCCATTGGCCCCGGTGGTGCACCGCATTTCGATCCGGGTCGCCGCACGATAAAAGACCGGGATGTCCTTGATCTGGTCGGGCGCCCATGACCATGCGGCCACCGCCTTGGCAAATGCCAGCGCGCCGGCGCGACCGCCGGTGGCATAGATGGGCTGGGGATCGACCACCGAACCGTCTTCGCGTATCCCGAATTCGACGATCGCAAGGTCCTGAGGCGTCAGCCCGGTCGTTTCGCCGCAAGGCGGTGCATCCATCGACACCGCGCGCCGGAACGGGGCATCGGCAATGCGTCCCGCACCGGTGTAGGCAAGGTACTTGCCCGCTTCTTCTCGCTTCCCCAGCAAGGACGCCGCCAATGCCAGGTCGCCGCGCGTCGCCACCTGCGCCAGGCTCACCTGCATCGTCAGCCCGCCCTGATTGGCCAGCGCTTCCTTCAATATCGGATAGGCGGCTGCCGCTTGCCCCTGGTTTAACAGCGCAAGCCCATGCTCGGTCTGGATCAGTGCCAGGGCAGTTTTGTCACCCCCGCCTGCCTTCGCCAGCGCAAACGCCTCCTTGGCATAATCGACCGCGTCACCGCCGGTATCGAACCTCGCCAGCGACGTCAGCAAGATTAACGGGCTAAGGCGCGCCGTACCTTGCGACAGCGCCAGCGCAGCCTTCGCCTCGACCATCGCCGCGTCGTAATCGAGCCGCGAGCGCGAAAGCTGTGCCAGCGTCAGATGCACCTCGCGCACCTCGGCGTTGAAGCTCTCGCCCGCCTTCGTCAGCGCGGGCAATCCGGCGCGCAGCAATCCTTCGGCCTCGTCCCCGCGCCCCAGCCTGGCCAGGCAACGCCCCTTCCGCACCGCGATCGCCGATTTCAGAAATCCTTCGCGGCGCGCGGCGGGTAGTTTCTCGATCGTTTCAAACCGCGCCACCGCCTCGGTGCAATTGCCGTCCTCCACCGCGGTCGATGCCGCATCAAATTGCTGCTGCGCCGTCATCGACGATGACGAAGCCTCTTGCGCGCGAGCCGTCATCGCGGCCATCATGGTCGTGGTGGCAAGCGCCATCGACGAAATGATCGTGCTGTTTTTCATGTCCGAATCCCCCGATTATCAGCAACCTAGGCTGGCAAACCCAACGTCGTCGAGGGGGTTTCTTTCGCGCGAGCGATCAATCGTATCAGCATTGGCGGCCTGCCTCGCGGCCGCCTCGCCAGGTTTCGCGCAGGAGCCGACCATCCCGCGCGATACCGTGCTGCTGTTCGTCGCATCCTGGTGTGCGCCATGCCATGCCGAGCTTCGCGAGCTCGACGCCATCGCCGCCGCTGCCCGCCCCGCGCGAACGATGGTCGTCGCCTATGATGACACTCGCGCCACCCGCGCCATGCTGCGCGATCTGCCCCCGCAAAATCGCTGGCCGATCAATAGCGCCGCAGACCGGCAACGCCGCCGCGCGTTGACGCAAGCCGCGGTCGGCCTGCCCTATGCCGTGCTGACCGACGGCAAGGGCAAGCCCTGCGCCGCCAGCAATCGCGGGCTGAACGCCGAACGCGCCCGCCAGCTGCTGCAACGCTGCGCGGCGGGCGAACCCTGACCGCACAGCGCCGCGCAGCGATCATGCCAGCTTGTCGACCTTGGCCTGCAACGCCGATAATTGCGATTTCAGCGCGGCGATCTCGTCGTCCTTGCTCGCACTCGGCGCGGTAGCAGTCCCGGCAGCGGGTACGACGCCCGCATTCTTGAACGCCGCAGTCGCTGCCTCGAACATCTCCATGTTGCGCTTGGCGATTTCGGCGAAGGGCGAATGGGCAAATGCCCCCTCGACCGCCGATTTGAACTTTTCCTGGTTGCGGCTGAAGCTGTCCATCGACGCTTCCAGATAGCCCGGCACCATCGCTTGCATGCTGTCGCCATACAGGCTGATCAACTGGCGCAGGAAGCTGACCGGCAGCATCGTCTGCCCGCCGCGCGATTCCTCTTCCATGATGATCTGCGTCAGCACATTATGGGTGATGTCCTCGTCGGTCCGCGCGTCGACCACCTTGAAGTCCCGCCCCTCGCGAGTCATCACCGCGAGATGTTCGAGGGTTATGTAAGACGACGTCTCGGTATTGTAGAGACGGCGGTTCGCGTACTTCTTGACGATGACGGGCCCACCGTCTGGCGTTGACTTCTTCATGGACGACCCTCGCAAGTGACTGACGTAACCGTAACACCGTTCGATACTGCGCCGCAACAAGTGCCGCGACCACTGCCGTTGTTTCTGGAAATGCTCCGAAATGAGACCGAAGGTGCGCCCGAACGCCGCGCCCGTGCGCTCGCCGGGCTTCGCGCGTACCAGACCGCGCCCCGCGCGCCGCGTATCGAAACCGGCACGATCATCGCCAGCGCCGGCCGCGCAACCTTGCGGCAGTACGCCGATGCCGGCCGTCCGGTGGTGTTCATCCCCTCGCTCATCAATCCGCCGCACATCCTCGACCTGTCGCCTGAAACCTCGCTGCTGCGCTGGCTGGCGAGCCAAGGCTTTGCCCCGTTGCTGGTCGACTGGGGTGAGCCCACCCCCGCCGATCGCGCGCAGGATCTCGATTGGCATGTCGAACAATTGCTGCGGCCTTTGCTGCACCGCATCGGCAAGCCGCCCTTGCTGGTCGGCTATTGCCTGGGCGGCACGATCGCGCTCGCCGCCGCCGCGCGCCTGCCCGTTGCCGGCGTCGCGCTCATCGCCGCGCCCTGGCATTTTTCGGGCTTCGGCAAAGCCGCCCGCGCCGACATCGCCAGCCTATGGACCGACGCGCAGCCCGCCTGCGACCAGCTCGGCCTGGTGCCGATCGAGGTGCTGCAGGCAGGCTTCTGGCGGCTCGACCCCGCGCGCACGATCGGCAAGTTCGAGTCCTTTGCCGATACCGCTCCCGACAGCGAAGCCGCACGCCGCTTCGTCGCGCTCGAGGATTGGGCCAATGGCGGCGCGCCGATCGCCTATGCCGCCGCGCGCCAGATGTTCGGCGATCTGTTCGACGCCGACCTGCCCGGCACCCGGCGCTGGCATATCGGCGGCACGCTGGTCGATCCGCACGCGCTTGCCTGCCCGCTGGTCGAGTTCGTCTCGGCCAACGACCGGATCGTCCCCGCCGCCAGTGCGATCGGCCTGCCCGACTCGCGCACCTTGGGCGCAGGGCATGTCGGCATGATCGTCGGTTCATCGGCTCGCACGCAATTGTGGGAACCACTCGCCGACTGGCTAACCACCGTCCCCTCGCGTAGATAGGCGCAAACGTTCAAGGAGAGTCTGCATGCCTGAAATCGTCATCGCCGCCGCCAAGCGCACCCCCGTCGGCAGCTTCCTCGGCGCGTTCGCCGCCACCCCCGCACACGAACTCGGCCGAATCGCGATCGAAGCCGCGCTCGAACAGGCGGGCATCAAGGGCGAGGACGTATCCGAAGTCATCCTCGGCCAGGTGCTCACCGCCGCACAGGGGCAGAACCCCGCGCGCCAGGCATCGATGGCCGCCGGCATTCCCAAGGAAGTCCCCGCCTGGGGCGTCAACCAGGTCTGCGGCTCGGGCCTGCGCGCGGTAGCACTGGGCATGCAGGCGATCGCCAATGGCGACGCCACGATCGTCGTCGCGGGCGGCCAGGAAAGCATGTCGCTGTCGGCGCACGCGCTGCCGATGCGCGCAGGCACCAAGATGGGCGACGCCAGCCTGGTCGACACGATGATCAAGGACGGTCTGATCGACGTCTTCAACGGCTATCACATGGGCATCACCGCCGAAAACCTCGCCGAGCAATATCAGGTCACCCGCGCCGATCAGGACGAGTTCGCGGTCCGCTCGCAAAACCGCGCCGAAGCCGCCCGCACCGCCGGTCGCTTCAAGGACGAGATCGCCCCGGTCACGATCAAGGGCCGCAAGGGCGACACCATCGTCAGCGACGATGAATATATCCGCGCCGGCGCGACCGTCGACGGCATCACCGGCCTTCGCCCCGCCTTCAAGAAGGACGGCAGCGTCACCGCCGCCAACGCCAGCGGCCTCAACGACGGTGCCGCCGTGCTGGTGCTGATGACCGCCGACGAAGCCAAGCGCCGCGGCATCACTCCGCTGGCGACGATCAAGAGCTTCGCCAGCGCCGGCGTCGATCCCTCGATCATGGGAATAGGCCCCGTCCCCGCCAGCCGCCGCGCGCTCGAAAAGGCCGGCTGGAGCGTCGGCGACCTCGACCTGATCGAAGCCAATGAAGCCTTCGCCGCGCAGGCGCTGGCCGTTGGCAAGGACATGGGCTGGGACGCCGAGCGCGTAAACGTCAATGGCGGCGCGATCGCCATCGGCCACCCGATCGGCGCATCGGGCGCGCGCGTGCTGACGACCCTGCTGTACGAAATGCAAAAGCGCGATGCGAAAAAGGGGCTGGCAACGCTGTGCATCGGCGGCGGCATGGGCATCGCCATGTGTGTCGAGCGGTAAAGTCCGAAACGCGGCGTGTGACGTTTTGGTCACACGCCGCGACCGAAAATTACGTTACCTCAGAAACTACCTTGCCGGTCGCACCCGCTTACGCTTCTTTTTAGCAATCCTGTGTTCAGGAAATGATAAAATGGGGGACTCGAGATGAAGCTTTCAAGATGGATGTCGGCGACGATGCTCGCCGGTGCCGCATTTGCCGTTCCGCAGGCAGCGTTCGCGCAAACTACTGCCGACGCGGCCGCGCCGCAGGATACGGCGCAAACCACCACCGAAGAGGAAGACGATGGCCAGACCGTCATCGTCACCGGCTCGCGCATCCGCCAGCCGAATCTCGAATCGACGGTGCCGATCACATCGATCGCTGGTGCAGAGTTCTTCGAAACCGGGCAGGTCTCGATCGGCGACATCCTCAACAATCTGCCGCAACTGCGGAATACGTTCAGCCAGCAGAACTCGACTCGGTTCCTGGGAACGCGCGGCATCAACCTGATCGATCTTCGCGGTCTGGGTACGCAGCGTTCGCTGGTCCTCCAGAACGGCCGTCGTCATGTCGCTGGCGACATCCTGGTCAACGGCGTCTCGCCTGACATCAACACCTTCCCAACCGACCTGATCGAGCGTGTCGACATCACCACTGGCGGCGGGTCGTCGATCTATGGATCGGACGCGATTGCCGGCGTCGTGAACTTCGTCCTGAAGGATGATTTCGACGGTCTCCAGATCCGCGGGCAAAGCGGTCTGAATGTCGATCACGCCGATGCAGGCAATCAGTATGTCTCGATGCTTGTGGGTAAGAATTTCGCCGAAGGTCGTGGCAACGTCGCGGTCAACGTCGAATACGCGCATCAGTCGCAATATTTCGGCTCGGGCCGGCCTGCCTTCCGCACGCCTGAAGGCTTCATCATCGTCGATGCCGATCCTGCTGGATCTCCAAACGGATCGGATGGCGTTCCCGATCGCGCTTTCTTCCGCGACTTCCGTTCGTCGACAATTTCACCCGGTGGCCAACTCGGCTTCGCCAGCCCTTCGGGTGCATGCGGGCGAGACGGCGCGGGTGCAGCGTTCAATTGCAATTTCCTGTTTCAGCCAGACGGCACGCTGGTGTCGCAGACCGGACAGCGCATCGGCCTTGCCCCGAACGGCAACTACGTCGGCGGCAACGGACAGACCGGACGCGAAGGTCAGCTACTGACTCTGTCGCCCGACCTGGAACGCATCTCGGTCAACCTGCTCGGCAAGTTCGAAGTGTCGCCAGCTTTGGTAACCTTCGTTGAGGCCAAGTATGTTCGGACGCGGGCGTTCGGTTCGGTTTCGGGTCCATTGTTCGCGCAGGGCACGACGCTCGGTGACAATCCTGCAAATAATCGTGAGCGTCCCCGACTCGACAATCCGTACCTGAACCCACAGGCACGCGCCACGATCGAGGCACAGCTTCGCGCTGGTGGGGCGACCGCAATCACCGACGCGACTCGCTTCTCGCTCCGCAAGAACTTCGTTGAGTTCGGCATTCGGGACGAGGAGATCACGCGCGAGACCTACCGCATCGTCGGTGGCATCCGTGGCGATTTCAACGACGACTGGAACTACGAACTGTCGCTCAACTATGGTGAGCATCGCGAGCAGAACGAGATCGCCGGCAACATCAACCTCCAGCGGTATCTTCTGGCGATCGACTCGGTTCGCAATCCTGCGAACGGCCAGATCGTTTGCCGCTCCTCGATCGATCCCGCAGCGCGGATCGACTATGTCGGCGGCAATCCAGGCATTCTCGCGACTGACGTTGCCGCTTGCGTTCCGCTCAACCCGTTTGGCGCAGGTGCCTCTTCTCAGGCGGTACGCGACTATCTGACCGTACAGTCCAATGCAGAGGGCAAAATTACGCAGTTCGTCGCATCGGGCTATATGTCGGGTGATCTCAGCCAGTTGTTCGAGCTGCCCGGTGGCCCGATCGCATTCTCGGTCGGCTCGGAATATCGTCGCGAGACCAATTTCTACGATCTCGATGACATCACTCAGGCCGGCTACGCCTTCTACAACGCGATTCCCACCTTCGATGCGCCGGCATTCGAGGTGAAGGAAGCGTTCGCGGAGGTTTCGATCCCCCTGCTGAAGGATGTTCCGTTCTTCCACGCGCTGACCGTTATCGGTTCGGCACGCGTTGCTGATTACAACAATGCTACCGGCACCGTGCTCGCCTGGAGCGGCGGCGTCGACTATGCGCCGATCCCCGATCTGCGTCTGCGCGGCAGCTATTCGCGGTCGATCCGTTCACCGAACCTGTCCGAACTATTCTCGGCGCAGAGCCAGAACTTTGCCACCGTCGGCGATCCCTGCTCGGCGCGAAACATTGCCACCGGTTCGCAATTCCGCGCGGCTAACTGCCTCGCGGCAGGCATCCCGACCGGGTATGACTTCGTCTATGTCCAGTCGCTCGAGATCATCAGCGGCGGCAACCCTAACCTCCAGCAGGAAACGAGCACCAGCCTGACGCTTGGCGGCGTGCTTGAGCCGCGGTTCATGCCAGGGTTCTCGCTCTCGGTCGATTATTACGACATCACGGTGGATAACGTGATCGAATCCGTGGCTGCACAGACCATCCTCAATCAATGCTATGATCAGCCGACCCTGGGGAATCCCTTCTGCTCGCTGTTCCAGCGAGCAGGTTCGGGCGGCGGTCCGCGAGGCGAAGTCGCCAATCAGGTTCTCGAAGCCTCGCTGCTGCAGTCGACGCTGAACTTCGCGAAGCTCAAGGCACGCGGCATCGATACCAATCTGAGCTATCGCAAGAAGTTCTCATGGGGCGAGCTGTCGTTCCGCGGCATCTACACGCACGTTCTGCAGCGGGATAACTTCCTTAATCCGGCACAGCCTGATTTCGCCAATCGCCTGCGCGGTGAACTCAACGATCCGATAAACCAGTTTAACATCAACGTCGGTGCAAAGTTCGGCAGCTTCAGCTTCGGCTATGAAGGCCTTTGGCTAGACAAGCAGTTCCTGAATACGTTTGAGGACTTTAACTCGTTGCAGGGTCGTGCACCCGAAAACCTCGACTATGCTCCAATTCAGTTTTACCCGGAGGTCATGTACCACAACCTGCGTGTCGACTATGACATCAGTGAGAAATTCAACATGTACCTCGGTGTCGACAACATCACCGAAAAGCTGCCGCCGCTCGGATTGACCGGCGTCGGCGCAGGCTCGGGCATCTACGACGTTCGTGGCCGCTACGGCTATGTCGGCTTCGTCGCCAAGTTCTGATCTACCGATCAGACTGGCTGGATCAGGGGTCGGGCTTCAGCCCGGCCCCTTTTTTTGGCCGGTTCCGGCGGATTGGCGGGCAGCAAACCGCTCCAACTATCCCCAAACCCGCGCAAACCGCCGGCCCAGCCCCGTCAGCAACTCGTACTGCGACAGCCCGCTAGCGACACTCGCCGCCGGCAGCGCATAGTCGATCGTCACCCAGTCACCCTCGGCCAGGTCGCGGGCCGCCGATACGTCGATCGCGGTCAGGTCCATCGATATGCGCCCGATCACCGGCAGTGCCGCGCCACCCGCGCTCGCCATGCCGGTCCCCGAAAAGCCGCGCAGATAGCCATCGGCATAGCCAAGGTTCAGGATCGCTACCTCGGTATCGTGCGGCGCGATCCAGGTCGCGTTATATCCCACTGCGCCGCCCGCCGGCACGTGCCGCCGCTGCAATATCTGCGCCTGCGGGAACGCCACTTGCGCGATCCGCCCCGCCAGCGCGGCACTAGGCACGCCGCCATATAATGCGATCCCCGGTCGCGTCAGATCGAAGCAATAACCCTGCCCCAGCGCCACCCCCGCCGAATTGGCAAGGCTCATCCGCCGCGCCCCGGTTCGCCCCGCCAGCTCGGCAAAGGCCGCGCGCTGGCGCTCGTTCATCGACGAATCCTCGTCGGCACAGGCCAAATGGCTCATCAGCGTCTCGATCGTCAGGCCATCGAGCAGCCCGTCGGCGATCTCGGCCACCGACACGCCCAGCCGGTGCATCCCGCTATCGACCATCACGTCGCAGGCACGCCCGCCACCGCTCTCGCGCCAGCGCGCCAATTGCGCGGCAGTATTGAGCACCGGCCGCGCCGGGCCGGCAATCGCCGCCGCCATATCTTCGGCGCGAACCCCGTGCAGCACCGACAGCGCAATCCCTTGCGCCGCAACCAGATCGGCCAGCCCCTCGGCCTCGGCCCAGGTGGCGACAAAAAAGTCACGGCATCCCGCCGCCGCCAGCCGCTGCACCACCGCGCGCGCACCCAGCCCATAACCATCAGCCTTCACCGCCGCACCGCATGCCGCATCCCCGCTGATCGCCGCCATCATGCGCCAATTCGCGACCAATGCCGCGCCGTCGAGGTGAAGCCGAAGGGGGGCGGGAATATCAGTCATGCCCCAGCGCGTACCGGCCCGGCACGCGCTGGGCAATGCCGCCGCGCGGACATGCCCTATCCGCGTCCGCCGGTGCCCTTGGTCCCCTTGTCTCCCCCCGACAATCCCCGCTACGCCGCGCGGCGGGGGAAACACATGCACGCAATGACGCTTACCGAAACCTTTCTGATCGCGATGCTGCTGATCTTCAGCGTGCCGTATCTGGTCTGGCGGCTGGGCCGCACCGATTATTGGGCACCGTTGGTGGTGGTGCAGATCGTCGGCGGGGTGCTGCTTGGCCCCGGCGTGCTCGGCGCGGCCTTTCCCGATTATTATGCCTTCGTCTTCAGCCCACAGGTGATCACCACGCTCAACGGCATCGCCTGGTGGGGGGTGATGATCTTCGTCTGGATCGCCGGGATCGAGCTCGATCTGGGCCAGGCCTGGGCCAGCCGCCGGGAAACGGGGATTACCGCGGGGCTGGCGCTGGTAACCCCGCTGATCCTCGGCAGCCTGGCCGCGCTGATCATGTTGCAGACCCCCGGCTGGACCGGCCCCGCCGGCCAGCCCTGGCAAGTCATCCTCGGCATCGGCATGGCCTGCGCGGTCACCGCGCTGCCGATCCTGGTCTTGTTCATGGAAAAGCTCGACATCCTGCGCCAGCCGCTGGGCCAGCGGATATTGCGCTATGCCAGCCTCGACGACATCGCGATCTGGGGCGTGCTGGCGCTGATCCTGCTCGATTGGGAGCGGGTCGGGCGGCAAGTCGCGTTTCTGGCGGCCTTCGCGGTCGCCACCTGGGCGATCCGCCGGCTGATGCGCCGAATCGCAGAGGCCGATCGCTGGTATGTCAGCCTGGTGTGGTTAGCGGCCTGCGGGTTCGCCGCCGACTGGGCGGGGCTGCATTATATGGTCGGCGCGTTCCTGTCGGGCGCGGTGCTCGACGCCAAGTGGTTCGATCAGGAACGCATGGACCGTTTCCGCGAGACGATTCTGCTGGCGATCATGCCGGTATTCTTCCTGTCGACCGGGCTTCGCACCCAATGGGATGTCGGCGGGCTGGCGGTGTTCGGCGCGGCGGGGCTGCTGCTGGCGGCGTCGGTCGGCGGCAAGCTGCTCGGCATCGGCATCGCCGGGCGAATCCTCAAATGGGCACCGGGCGAGGCGTCGATCATCGGCTGGCTGCTCCAGACCAAGGCGCTGATCATGATCATCTTCGCCAACATCCTGCTCGATCGCCGGATCATCACCAACGAGACCTTCACCGCCTTGCTGCTGATGGCGGTCGCGAGCACGATGCTGACGGTGCCGATGGTCGCGCCCCGGCTGAAGCGGATGGCGGGGCTGATCGGGCGCTCAACCTAAATCCTCCCCGGCACGGGGAGGGGGACCAGCGAATCTGGTGGAGGGGGGCTGCCTCAGGCGATGCGCTCGCGGCGGTGCCCCTCCCCACGCTGCGGAGGATTTCGTCAGTCCAGATTCGGCCGCAGCCAGCGTTCGGCCTGCGCCAGATCGACTCCGCGCCGCCCGGCATAGTCCTCAAGCTGGTCGCGCCCGACGCGCGCCACCCCGAAATACGAAGCCTCGGGATGCCCGAAGTAAAATCCCGACACCGCCGCCGTCGGCCACATCGCAAAGCTTTCGGTCAGCGTCAGTCCAGTGGTCGTGGGCGCGTCGAGCAGGTCGAACAGCATCGGCTTGGCCGAATGATCGGGGCACGCCGGATAGCCAGGCGCCGGGCGGATGCCGCGATATTGCTCGCGGATCAGCGCCTCGGTGGTCAGTTGCTCGCCCTGCGCATAGCCCCACAATTCCTGCCGCACATGCTGATGCAGCCGCTCGGCAAAGGCTTCGGCGAAGCGATCGGCCAGCGCTTTCAGCAGGATGTCCTGATAATCGTCATGCCCCGCCTTGAATCGCGCGATATGCTCGTCGATTCCGTGAATGCCCACGGCAAAGCCACCGATCCAGTCGCCATCGAGATCGACGAAATCGGCGAGGCACATATTGGGCCGGCCCTCACGCTTGGCGATCTGCTGGCGCAAGAAGGGGAAGCGGGTCTCAATTCCCCCCTCCCGCTTGCGGGAGGGGTCGGGGGTGGGACTTTCTTCATCAGGCCCACCCCCGGCCCCTCCCGCAAGCGGGAGGGGGGGAAGCAGCGGCGTGCACCACCACATCATCACCATCACGAACACACGGCCACAGCCCAACCACCCCGCGCGCGGTGAGCCATTTCTCCGCAACGATCGTATCGAGCATCGCCTGCGCGTCCTCGTACAGCGACCGCGCACTTTCTCCCACGATCTCGTCATCAAGGATCGCGGGGAAATTGCCCGCCAGCTCCCACGAACGGAAGAACGGCGTCCAGTCGATCACATCGCGCAGATCGCTCAAGTCCCAGGCGTCGAACACATGCAGCCCGGGCTGCTTGGGCGCGCCAGGCTTCAGCGTGAAATCGGCGGCGAAGCCATTAGCGCGCGCGGCCTCGAGCGGGATCAGCTCGCTCTGCCCCTTATTCGCGCGCGCGACCCGCACCGCTTCATATTCATCGGCGATCTTGGCAACATAGTCGTTGCGCTGGGTATCGCTCACCAGCGTCGTCGCGACACCCACCGCGCGGCTGGCGTCGAGCACATGCACCACCGGCCCGTCATAGACAGGCGAGATCCGAAGCGCGGTATGCACCTTCGACGTCGTCGCACCGCCGATCAGCAGCGGCATCGTCATCCCAGCGCGCTTCATCTCCTCGGCAACGGTCACCATCTCGTCGAGCGAGGGCGTGATCAGCCCCGACAGCCCGATCATGTCGGCATCATTCTCGTTCGCCGCTTCGATGATCTTGGGCCAGGGCACCATCACGCCAAGATCGACCACGTCGAAGCCGTTGCACTGGAGCACCACGCCGACGATGTTCTTGCCGATGTCGTGGACGTCGCCCTTCACCGTGGCCATGATGATCTTGCCCTTGCCCTTGGCACCGGGCTCCTTGGCGGCCTCGATATAGGGCAGCAGATGCGCCACCGCCTTCTTCATCACCCGCGCCGATTTCACCACCTGCGGCAGGAACATCTTGCCGCTGCCGAACAGGTCGCCGACGACGTTCATGCCGTCCATCAACGGCCCCTCGATCACCTCGATCGGCCGCGCGAACTGTAACCGCGCTTCTTCGGTATCCTCGACGACGTGCAGGTCGATGCCCTTGACCAGCGCATGTTCCAGCCGCTTGGTCACGCTCCAGCCGCGCCATTCGGCGGCGGCCTTTTCGGCGACGACGTCGGTGCCCTTGAAGGTTTCGGCAAGCGCGATCAGCCGCTCGGTGGCGTCGGGATCGCGGTTGAGGATGACGTCCTCGCACGCCACTCGCAGCTTGGGGTCGATCTGGTCGTAAATGTCGAGTTGCCCGGCATTGACGATCGCCATGTCCATCCCCGCCGGGATCGCATGGTACAGAAAGATGCTGTGCATCGCCTTGCGCACCGGCTCGTTACCACGGAACGAGAAGGACAGATTGGACAAGCCGCCCGAAATATGGACATGCGGGCAGCGCGCCTTGATCTCGCGGCACGCCTCGATGAAATCGACGCCGTAGTTGTTATGCTCCTCGATCCCCGTCGCGACCGCGAAGACATTGGGGTCAAAGATGATGTCTTCGGGCGGAAAGCCGATGCCGATCAACAGCTTGTAGGCGCGCTCGCAAATCTCGACCTTGCGCTCCTTGGTGTCGGCCTGTCCGACCTCGTCGAACGCCATCACCACCACCGCCGCGCCATAGGCCATGCACTTGCGCGCCTGCTCCAGGAACTGCGCCTCGCCTTCTTTCATGCTGATCGAATTGACGATCGGCTTGCCCGAAACGCACTTCAGCCCCGCCTCGATCACCGACCATTTCGAGCTGTCGACCATCACCGGCACCCGCGCAATGTCGGGCTCGGCCTGGATCAGCTTCAGGAAGGTCGTCATCGCGTAATGCGCGTCGAGCAATCCCTCGTCCATGTTGACGTCGATCACCTGCGCACCGTTTTCGACCTGCTGGCGCGCGACCTCGACCGCGGCGGCATAATCGTCCGCCATGACAAGCTTCTTGAAGCGCGCCGAGCCGGTGACGTTGGTGCGTTCGCCGATATTGACGAAATTGGTCGAAGAGGGGGTGGTCATTGTAAATCCTAATTCGTCATCCCGGCGAAAGCCGGGACCCAGGGTCACAGGCGACGCCGCACTTGGCTCTGGGCCCCGGCCTTCGCCGGGGTGACAGGGAGATCAGGCCGCCATCACGAACGGCTCCAGCCCGGCCAGCTTGGTCTGCACCGGCGGCACCGGCATCGCGCGCGGCGGCAGCCCGGCCACCGCATCGGCGATCGCCTTGATATGCGCCGGCGTCGATCCGCAGCAGCCGCCCAGCACGTTCACCTGCCCCGCATCGGCCCATTCCTTGACCAGGCCGGCGGTGGTCACCGGCATCTCGTCATATTCGCCCAGCTCGTTGGGCAGCCCGGCATTGGGATAGACCATGATCAGCGTGTCGCAGGAGTCAGAAAGCGTGCGAACGTGCGGGCGCAACTGCTCGGCCCCGAACGAGCAATTCAGCCCGATCGTCAGCGGCCGCGCATGACGAACGGCGCACCAAAACGCCTCGACCGTATGCCCCGACAGGTTGCGCCCCGACAGGTCGGTCAGCGTCATCGACAGCATGATCGGCACGTCGCGCCCCATGTCATTGCCCGCCTCGATCGCCGCCATGATGCCTGCCTTGGCATTGAGCGTGTCGAACACCGTCTCGATCAGGATGAAATCGGCCCCGCCTTCGAGCAGCGCGTCGATCTGTTCGCGATACACGTCCTTGAGGTAATCGAAATCAATCTCGCGAAACCCCGGATCATTGACGTCGGGGCTAAGCGACAGCGTCTTGTTGGTCGGCCCGATCGCGCCGGCTACGAAGCGCGGGCGGCCATCCTTGGCCGCGAACTCATCGGCCAGCCGCCGCGCCAGCTTCGCGCTTTCGACATTGATCTCGCGCACCAGCCCCTCGGCACCATAATCGGCCTGGCTGATCCGATTGGCCGAAAAGGTGTTGGTCTCGGCGATATCGGCCCCCGCCTCGAAATAGGCGCGGTGGATCGACTCGGGCACTTCGGGCTTGGTCAGCGCCAGGATGTCGTTGTTGCCCTTCTGATCGCGACCCAGCGTCAATGTCCCGGCATAATCCGCCTCGGACAATTTCCAGTTCTGAATCTCGGTCCCGAACGCACCATCGGTGATCAGGATACGCTGCGCGGCTTGGGCGAGAAATTGTTGGCGTGGGGTCATTTCAAATCTCCCCCCTCCCGCTTGCGGGAGGGGTCGGGGGTGGGGAGTGTCTCACCGAGCATGAAGCCATTGAAAGCCCCACCCCCGGCCCCTCCCGCAAGCGGGAGGGGAGGAAAAAGCTACGCCGCCGCGCGCACCTCGCCCGGCTGCGGCCGAAGCCCCAGCAAATGGCAGATCGCGTAGCTCAATTCGGCGCGGTTGAGCGTGTAGAAGTGCAGATGCCGCACCCCGCCAGCATACAGCTTGCGGCTCAATTCCGCCGCCAGCGTCGCCGCCACCAATTGCCGCGCCTCGGGATGCGCGTCGAGCCCTTCGAACAGCCGCCCCATCCATTCGGGGACATAGGTGCCGCACATCGCCGACATGCGCTGGACCGCCGCAAAGTTCGTCACCGGCATGATGCCCGGCACCAATGCCGCATCGATCCCCGCCGCCGCCGCCGCATCGCGAAAGCGAAAGAAGGTCTCGGCCTCGAAGAAAAACTGGGTGATCGCTTGGGTCGCCCCGGCATCCAGCTTGCGCTTCAGATTGTCGAGGTCGGCGGCCTGATCGAAGGATTCAGGATGCGCTTCAGGATAGGCGGCGACCGAGATTTCGAACGGGTGCAGCCGGCGCAACCCTTCGACCAGCGCGGCGGCATTGGCATAGCCATCGGGCCTTGGTTCAAATTTCGCACCGGGCACCGGCATGTCGCCGCGCAGCGCGACGATGTGGCGAACGCCTGCCGCCCAATATTCCTCGGCCACCGCATCGATTTCGGCGCGGCTCGCCTCGACACAGGTCAGATGCGCCGCCGCCGGGATCGGCGTCTCGCGCACAATCCGAGCCACAGTCGCATGCGTCCGCTCCCGCGTCGATCCGCCGGCACCATAGGTAACCGATACGAAACGCGGATTGAGCGGCGTCAGCGTCTCGACCGATTGCCACAATGTCGTTTCCATCTTCTCGTTCTTGGGCGGGAAGAATTCGAACGATACCGCGCAATCGCCCGCCACATCGGCAAACAAGGGCGCATCCAGCGCGCGCCGCGCTTCTTCGAGCTGTCCAACCGACAGGTTCATGCCGCAACCTCCAATTTGCGCTGCCCAGCCCCGATGGGGCGCTTGCGGGCAAGCCATAATTTCACGGTCAGTTCGCCACCTTCCAGCGTCTCGGTCTGCACCGGCGCCAGCCCGGCAGTGCCGAACCATCCCAACATTTGTTCATCTGAAAAGCCCAGCCGCGCATGCGCGTCGCGCAGCCGCAGTTCCTCGCGCTCATGCGGCGCGAAATCGACGATCAGCAGCCGCCCGCCTGGTCCCAGCACTCGCCCCGCCTCGACGATCGCGGCACCCGGTTGCTGCGCGAAATGCAGCACATGGTGCAGGATCGCGGCATCGGCATCGCCATCGCCCAGCGGCAATGCATAGAGATCGGCCTGACGAAGCTCGGCATGTTCCAGCCCGCGCTCGGCCAGCTTGGCCCGCGCCAGCCGCAGCATTTCCGACGATCGGTCGATGCCCAGCGCCCGTTCAGCGCGCGGCCCGAACAGCTCGAGCATCCGCCCGGTGCCAGTGCCGATGTCGATCAACTGCTCGATCGCGCGGTCGCCCAGCACCCGCAGCATCGCTGCCTCGACCTGGCTTTCGGCGACGTGCAGCGATCGGATCGCATCCCATTGCCCGGCATTCGCCTCGAACCATTCGGCCGCCGACGCCGCCCGATCGGCGCGCACCGCCGCCAGCCTCGCGCTATCGGCGACCGCCCAGTGATCGGGCGAATCCTCGTTCCACGCATCCAGCGCGTCGAGCGCGGGCATCACGCGCCGCGCCTCGCCCAGCGCCACGAACACCCAGCTCCCCTCCTTGCGCCGCACCGCCAGCCCGGCGTCGCACAGGATTTTGACATGCCGGCTGACGCGCGGCTGGCTTTGCCCCAGCACTTGCGCCAGCTCGCCCACCGACAATTCCATCGACCGCAACAGCGCCAGGATGCGCAAGCGCGTCGAATCCGCGAGGGCGCGGAAGGTCTCTGTAGCGGTTTCCATGGATCGACATATAAAGATATCTTTATATGTGGTCAATCGCCGTCTTACCTGTCCTTTGGGAACCACCGCGCGGTTTGCGCGCTTGGCCTGGCAACAGTACAGAGGCTCCTTCAGCCCGTGTCGGCGTTGTCGCCTTGGGCCGGAATGTTCGTATCGAAGAAAGGTAATCCTATGAAGAACCTGTTCCTGCTTCCGATCGCCGCCGCCGCCGCCCTGGGCCTGGCCGCTTGCAGTGAAACCGCGCAGAACGAGACGGGTGAGGCCGCCAACGCGATCGCCACCGACGTCGAAACGACCGTCAGCGAAGCCGCTTCGGACGTCGAAGCCGCCAGCGAGCAGGCATTTGGCGCGGCCGAGAACGGTATCGATCAGGCCGGCCAGTCGCTCGAGAACGCCGGCGACCGCAGCGAAGCCGCTGCCGACAACGCCGCGCGCGAAACCGGCGAAGAGGTCGAGAAAGTCGGCCGCGACATGCAGCGCTGATCGCTTCGGCCAACGGATCGATCTGCCAGGGGGCCGCGTTGAAAGACGCGGCCCTCTTTGTTTCACCCGCCCTACCCCCCACCCGTGCGAGGATGCCGATGCGCCCGATCCTGCTGTTGCTGCTCCCGCTAGCGCTTGCCGGCTGCGGCGAACCCGCCGCCACCGCCCCCGGCGGGGTCAGCCCCGACGAAGCGCGCGAACTCAACCAGGCCGCCGAGATGCTCGACACCGACAGCGTCTCGCTCAACGCCATTGCCAATGAAGGAACCGCGCCATGACCGGCCACCACGCCCCGATCGCCCTTCGCACGCTGGGCGCAACCACGATGCAGACACCCCCGATGGTGCTGGGCGGCAATGTCTTTGGCTGGACTGCCGATGAGGCGACCAGCGTTGCCATCCTCGATCGCTATGTCGAGCGCGGCGGGCGGATGATCGACACTGCCGACATTTATTCAGCCTGGGTGCCCGGCCATGTCGGCGGCGAATCCGAAGCGCTGATCGGCCGCTGGCTCAAGGCATCGGGCATGCGCGACCGCGTGCTGATCGCGACCAAGGTGGGGATGCTCCCCGGCGACGGTGGCACCGGCCTTGCCCCCGCGCGCATCGCCGCCGCCGCGCGCGCCTCGCTCGATCGGCTGGGGGTCGACCAGATCGACCTGTACTACGCGCATCAGGACGACCCCGATGTGCCGCAGGCCGATGTCCTCGCCGCCTTCGCTGCGCTGATCGACGCCGGCATGGTCGGCGAGATCGGCGCGTCGAATTTCGGCGCGATGCGGCTGAAATCGGCGCTGGACCTCGCGCGTGAACAGGGCCTGCCGCATTACCGCGTGCTTCAGCCCGAATATAATCTGGTCAGCCGCCACAAATTCGAAGGCGAGCTGCAAAATCTGTGCGTCGAGCATAATATCGGCGTCGCCCCTTATTACGGCCTCGCCTCGGGCTTCCTCACCGGCAAATATCGCAAGCCTGAAGACCTTGGCCAAAGCGTGCGCGGGCACGGCATGGCCGCACTACTCGAGGGCAAGGGCGCGCAAATCCTGAGCGCGATGGACTCGGTCGCCGACCAGACCGGCGCCACCCACGCCCAGATCGCGCTGGCCTGGCTAGCCGCGCAGGAAGGCGTCGTCGCCCCGATCGCCAGCGCTACCAGCGTCGCGCAGCTTGACGAACTGATCGACGGCTGGGAACTCGACCTGAGCCAGGACCAGTTGGAAGCCCTAAACGAAGCCGGCGTCTAACAGGCTGCTGAAAAAGGGCTTGG
>NZ_JROH01000002.1 GCF_000786205.1 Sphingomonas sp. 37zxx
CAAACCGTGGGATTTTTCAGCAGCCTGTTAGTCGCGGCATGAACGGCGCGGGCTTTCGAAATCTCGGTCAGGGTGCGGAGATAAAGGCCATCCCGATTGCGTGCGGCAAGCGATTTGCAATAGCCGGGAATAGACAGAACGAGGGCCTTGGACAGTTATTGGGGCGCCAGACGCTTAAGGTTGCGAGAAACTATCGATGGCCGTCAGCGCGTGTTGTTGAGGTGATCCGGTATCAGTATGCGAGGAAACATCTCCGGATTTGTTGTGGATCCGAGCGAGACTTCTTAACTCGTTCAGGCTATGTTCCAGTACCGTTGGCAGAATGGATTCGAAATGGCCAGATCATCGCTCGCATCGCAGCTATCCCTGCCCATCGAACCGTGGCAGGATACTACTATGCTGACCTCACCGATGCAGACCGTCCCGGATTCGTCGTGCGCATCCGCGCGCAAGTCGGTGGACCGCCTGTTCGTCCCGCTGGCGACTGATCCGTTCATGTGGTTCTGCTCCGGCCGCAAGAAGTGGGAGCTGCGCAAGAAAGGACGTCAATACACGACCGATCACGTGCGGACGGGTCGGTACGTCGAATTGCGTCGGGGCTATACCGACAGCGAATCCGCCTTGTGGGGCGAGATCGTCGACGTACTCGAGGCGGACAGCATCGAAGCTTTTTTCAGCACCGTGGCTTGGCGTTCGGTCCTTCCCGAGAGCGGTTCGCTGTCGGAAGCAATCTGCGAGGCCCGCAAGATTCTAAACATCCCCGAGGGCGAGACGGTCCCGGTGCTCGGCTTCAAAGTTGCCCTCGCAGCCTTATGAGCCCGCGCCGGATCCGCTTGAAACCGGCATTTTTTCCGCTCGTGGAAAGCGGGATGAAGCGCTCGACGATTCGGGCCGGTGCGAAGCCTGGGTTGGTCGGTCCCGCGGTGCTTGTCGGCGGTGATCGGTCCGTGTCCATTCTCGTCACTGACGTCGAGGTGAAGTCGTTCGACGAACTGACCGAAAGTGATGCGCAGCTCGACGGCTTCGAGACGCTCACCGAGCTCAATAACGTTCTGATCGGTTTCTATCCCGATCTCGGCGGCGATGATACAGTGAGCATTCTCCACTTCAATACAGCTGCCTGATCGTGCCGAATCCGCTCATCGTCCGCGGCGTCTACAAGTCCGAAAAGCCGGGCGGTGCTGACATCGAAGCCGCCTTTGAGAAATTTCTCCGACAGATCGAGCGTGACGTGCTCTCGGGCACCTTCGACGACTACGACGCCTCAATCTTCCGCAACAAGCACCATCGCTTCGCTGTTCGTTCTGTTTGGGAACGTTCAGCATGCTGCTGATTTCAAACCGGAAATTCACAGCCGTTGGATGGCAACCGTCCGGCGGAGGTACAGGCGAACGCGGACGTTGGCGTTAAGCACGCATTGCCTGCCGTTGGCCGCAACCTTGCCGATCACGCGATGTTTTCGCTTTCCTATCGGCTGCACCATGATCCGGGCTTCAACCGGGAGTTTTCCGGCTGGCGGCTGATGCCGCACGTGCTTCGCTATTATCTGACGCGCAAGGGGGTGATAACCTATACCTCTCCCGAAGTGACGGCGCTGCTGTCGCTATTGATGCGAACTGGTGGGACGATCCGGCCGCCAAGACTATAGCCGCCGGCCATCATCGCGAATAGGATGCTCGCCTGCACGGGGGGCGATGATGGGCATGCAGATTACCACCGGGGCGATGATGCAGTGCAGTTTCGGTGTGGCACCCGCGCCGATCAACGTGCTGCCGGCCAATCGCGTGCTGGCGGGCGGAATGCCGGCGGCGACGATCATGGACTTTGCGCCGATGACCAACATCCCCACCTTCGGCATGTGCAGCAGCCCGGCCAATCCAACGGTGGCGGCGGCCACTGCGGCTGCACTGGGCGCGCTGACGCCGATGCCTTGCATCCCAGCGACGGCTGCACCCTGGATACCGGGGGTGCCGACGACGCTGATCGGCAGCCAGCCGGCGCTCGATTCCACCTGCAAGCTGATGTGCAACTGGGGCGGAGTCATCCAGTTCAGCGCACCGTCACAGTTTACCGTAGAGCTTTGAGAGACCGCCTTGAAATTCGTGAAAGCGCGAATTTCAAGGCAGCACCGGCCCTCTCTCCCACCCCGTATTGCCGATCATCGCCACAAACTATTGAATCGACTTTCCATTGCACGAAATTGTCGTCAAACTAAGGATAGTAGGGGGCTACTAACTCGAGTGACGAGCAATGGGGGGATGGATTGGAAATTGGTCGCTGACCAGGGGGACGCACCCCGTATCACGCAACCGATTCCTTCCCGTCGCCATCATCCTGCTATCGCTGGCAGGTTGCAAAACGCCCAAGCTGCTTTGCTTTAGTTCCAGTGGCCTACAGCGGCTGACGATCACCTCCAGCGCCGGCACCAATCATGGTCGCCCGATCGCCATCGACTTGGTCTATGTCACCGATCGCAAGATACTGGCTGCAATCGAAAAACTAAAGGCGCGAGACTATTTCGCGGTGCGCACGCAGTTGCAGCGCGACTACCCAACGGGCCTGACGATTCGTGGTTGGGAATTGCAGGCCGGCCAACAGGTGGTTGCCGACGCAGTCGCTGCCCCGTGCAACCTGGCGAGCACCTTCCTGTTCGCGGACTTTGCCGGCGACCCCCCGCAAGAAAACCGGCTGCGCCTGCACAAGGTGAAGCGTGGCACCCTCACACTGGGCGAAGAGGGGTTCAGCTGGACCCCCGACAAGGGATGATGATGCCGATCAACGCCAAAGACATTCCCGATCTCGTCCACTGGTACCGCGGTATGCTGCTGATGCCCGAGCATTTCCGCGCCGCGACCGCGCGCAACGAAATGATGGCACCCTATCTGGTGCAATCGACCCAGCCCTTTGCCTGGGGGGTTCGGACGCTCGACGTCAGCCTTGAAGCCACCACCTTCGTGCTCGACGCGATCGAGGCGATCCTTCCGGACGGCACGGCGGTGGCGTTGGAGCGGGCACGCGGCGACGCGGCGCTTCGCTACGATTTCGAGGGCGGCGAGGTCCAGATTCAACCCGGCGAAGCGATCGATCTGTATCTGGCGATTGCCGGCTGGACGACGGGCAGCCTGGACCTCGACCGCACCGACACCGGGGTTCCCTGCCGCTATCGCGCCTTCCCGCAGCCGCTGGTGCCGGGCACCGAAAGTGACGATGACGAGATGGAGCTTGCCCAACGGGTATGGCTGCGTCCCGAACTGACGCTGATCGCCGGCACGCGCGACCGGCAGCCGCGCGCTTCCTACACCTTGCTGCGGCTGGCACGGATCGCGCTGGTGGACGGCAAGCCCGCCCTTGCCGATTATGAGCCGCCCCGGTTGCGGATCGGCGAAGCGACGCTGCTCCCCCGCCGGGTCAGGGCGGTTGCCGACGAAATGCACAGCCGCGCCGCGCAGGTTCAAACCGATATCGGCATGTTCCGCAGTGCGACGCCGCGTGAACAGGGCGACGACGCCGACGGCGATCCGCGAACCGCAGCCGAGCGCCAGCTGCATCAGATCGCCAGCGAATTGCGGGCGATGCGAACCGGCACCGACAGCCTGCGCGCCTTGATGCGGATGCTTCCCCGCCTACGCGCCATGCTGATGGCGGGCGTTTCCCACCCGTTCGAAGTGTATCTCACGCTGTGCGACGCGCTGGGCGAGTTGGGCCTGCTCAGCGCCACGCTCGATCTGAACCATTTGCCGCCCTATGATCACAATGATTCGCTCAAAAGCTTCGACGCGCTGATCGGCGCGATCCGGGGGGCTCTGGCGGTTTTCGAGCTGCGCTACCAGGTGATGCCATTCATCCGCCGCAGCGACAGCGCGTTCGAACTGAGGCTCGAGCGTGGGGATCTGGCGAATGGCCGCTCGCTGCTGATCGGTACTGTCAGCCACCGCGCGACCCCGCGTGAAGAGCAGCGACGCTGGCTGGAGAATGCTTCGATCGGCATGGACGACACGCGCAGCGCAATCCGCCGCCGGCGCGTTGCCGGCTGGCAGCGCAATGTGGGGATCGGCAGCGATGCGGCACTCGGGTTGAACGAAACGCCGCAATTGCTGCTGGCGCGCATCGTGCCCGACGCCGATGCGTCCGATCTTGGTGGCCTGCTGGTGGTCGAGAGCGACATCGGCGAAGGGCCGACCGAGATGAACTTCTATCGCCCGGTCGCAAGGCCCGGTGGCGCGGCCGGCAACGGCGCGACGCCATGATCGCGGGACCGCTGCGGCCCGAAGCGCAACGGGCCGCGGCCGATTTCCGCGCCTTTCACCGCCGCCTCGTCGCGCTGAAAACACGCATCCAAACCACGATGGGATCGCCACCCGATGCGGCCCCGATCCGGCAGGAACTCGCTGCCGCGATCCTGGCGCTCGGCTATGTCCAGGTCCGCGCGCCCGATGCGCTGCGGATCGATCCGGGCTATGTGCTTGCTGCGTTCGCCGACGAAATGCTGCTGGTCGAATGCGCCGACTGGGCCGAGCAACAGGGGTGGGACCAACGGCCGCTAGAGGCGATGCTGTATGGCACCGCCCTTGCGGGAGACCGCGTCTTTGCGGCGGCCGAAGCACTGATCGATGGCCGGCGCGACGAGATTTGCACTGCCACCACGATCCTGTTGGCGATGATGATGGGAATGCGGGGCCGGTGGCTCGACCGTGACGACAGGGGCGCGCTGGCGCGGCAGCGCGATGCGCTGTATGCGCTTGTCGCCGGGCGCTCCTATGATGCCCGCGATCCCGCCCCCTATCAGCGCATGGCGCTCAGGCCGACCGCCTTAACCGGGGCAAGCACAAGGCCCCTCCCCCCGCTATGGCCCTGGTTGGCGACCCTGGCCGCCGTGACGCTGCTGTATCTGCCGGTCAGTCATCTGGTTTGGCGCGCGAATGTCGCCGAGACCGATCGGCTTGCCCAGGCAATCAACCGCCGCGCGGTGGAGTCCGCCGAAAACTCGAGACCGGTATCGCCCGGCACGGTCGCTGCGCGCCCGGACGCAAGCCCGCTGCCACGCCCCATCGCGCCCACGCAGCCGGCACTTCCGGTTCGCGGGCCGGCCGATGTCGAACCAGTGGGCGACACCGGGCGTGATGCGGGAGCGGCGCAGTGACGATGACTGCGATCGTCGTGATCGGCCTGGTGCTGATCCTGCTGATCGCGCTGCTGGTGTTCCTGGCGTTCCGAACCGGCCTGATAGCCAAGGGGCAGGCGGCACGCCCCCGCCCCGATCGTGCGGCGGACGAGATTGCGCCGCCCATGAGCCTGGGCACCGCGGTTTCGATCGCACTACAGGAACTGCGCAACCGCACCGGTGCCGCCGCCGATCTTCGCGACGTTCCCTGGGCCTTGGTTCTGGGCGCCGAAGTGCCGGTGCTCGACACGCTGCTGCCGCCCGATCACGCGCCCGAGCATCGCATAAGCTGGCTGGGCAAGTCCGGCATCGAGCGGGCGGGACTCATCTCGTTTCGCGAGCGCGGCGTGGTTCTGGGCTTTCGCGATGGCCTGGTCGGGGGGCCTGATCCCGACGGGCGGCTGATCGACCTGTTGCGCCGCCTGGAGATCGCGCGCCCCGGACGGCCGATCGATAGCATCGTGCTCGCGGTGCCGGCGCAGCTGCTGTCGAGCGATCCCGAAGATGCCCAGGCGCAGCAGCGCATGGAGGCACATGGCCGCAAATTATACGATCTGGTCCTTGCCGCGCAGAGCCGCACCGGGTGGCGCGTGCCGATCTATCTTCTGGTTACCGGCAGCGATGCGATCGAAGGGTTTTCGGAAATCGCAACGGCGATCCTGGCGAATGCCAAATCACCTATGATCGGCTGGGCATCGACGCGGCCGATCGACACCGTGTTTGAAGCGGCTTGGATCGACGACGCATTCGACGAAATGGCGCGCGATCTTTTGGTGGCGCAATGCCATGCGATGATGGGGCTGAACGACAGCGAATCCGCGCGCCGGGCGCTGGCATTTCCCGATCGGATGGCGTCGCTGCAGCCGATGATGACGCTGCTGCTCACGCAATTGCTGAACGCTTCTGCCTATCACGAAGGATTCATGCTGCGCGGGGTTTTCTTCACCGGCGCCACCCCGCCGATCGGCGAGCCGCCGCTGGCGATCGACGGCCCCAATGGCGAGCAGGCGCTGACCGTGGAGACTGCCGAACAGACCGAGCCGCTGGCCGCGCCGCAAGCGCTTGCCGCCGCACTGTTCCGCGACAAGGTTTTTCCCGAACACTGCCTTGCTCAGCCCGCCTATGGCGAGCGCACCCGGCGCCACCGAATGGTTGGCCGCACCCGCTGGGCCGTCGCGGCGGCGGTGGTGGCGTTCGTTGCTGGGATCGGCACCCTTTCGATCGGTACGGGGCGTTCGCTTCAGCCGGTGAATGATGTGCTTGCCGAGATTCAACGGGGCGACGCGCCGGGTTTTGCGTCGCGATCCGGCGATTGCACGCAGACCACCGCGTCGGCGCAGTCCGCCGCCGATCTGTTGCGCGGCCTTGCGGCGATTCAGGTCGATCGGCTCGAAACCGTGCTTGCGCCGACGTCGTTCCTGACCAACACCACCGCGCATGTGCGCGACGCGATCGCCGCCAGCTTCCGTCATGTGGTGTTTGCAGCGCTGGTGGAGCGGATGACGTCGCCAAGCGGCATCGAAGGGCGCATTCGCGAGGGGCTGCCACCGTCGACTTCGCCCGGCTTCTGGCCCGCCTTCGTCGCCAATGCCCGTGCCTATGATGCACATTACTGGATGCTGGCCGACATCGGCCCGGCACAACGCTCATCGACCGATGCAACGAAACGCTTCGGCACGGTCGCGAGCTATGCGCTCGGCGAAAACCTGCCCGACCTGAGGCGCAACGACGAGCTATATGCCGCAGCGATCGCCGCCCAGTCGATTCCCTGCCTGGACCAGCCGCGCATCCGCGCGGTGGTGGTGCGAATCGTCGACCAAGCCTATCGCGATACGATCACCGCCTGGTATGCTGGAGATCCGGTCGCCCGGCACATCGCCTCGATCCATCGCGACTTCGGGAATCCAGCAGCGCTGCTGCCGCCCGCCGACGTCGACGCCCGGGAGGCGGCCTCGCAGATGCTGGGACGCCTGCAGGAATTGTCGCGATTGCTCGACGCCCTGGCGGTATCGCTGCCCGGTGCCGCGCAGGCACCATGGGGGGCCGATCCGGCCAATCCGCCTCTGCCCGATACCACCCCGCTGAACCTGCGGCTGGTCGACGCCGCGACGCTCCAAAGCATCGCCGCCACCCATCGACCGATGGCAATCGCGCTGGCCGCGCAGGTCCGCGGGGCCAAGCTGGCGGGCGTGCCCTTGTTGCGTTTTGGTGCCCCCCCCATGGCAACCGCGATGGCCCCTGCTGCTGCAACACCGCCGGCAGCCCCTGCCCTCCCCGACGCCGCCGCAATGACTGACAGCGCCGGGCCGGCGCTGTCAGCGGCCGCAGCCGACACGCAAACCATGTTGCACGACGTGCTTGCACAGCCCTTCGTCCGCCGCGCCGATCCAGTCGCGTTGCCGGTGCCCGATGGGCTGTGGGATTTGCCGCGGTTGCAGGGAGTCGAGCAACTGGCGAAGAAATATCTCGGCTTTGCATCGGCTGCACCGGCAACCGTGCCGCAGCCGATCATCGATGCGACGGCGGGCGCGGTCCGGACGCGGGCGGGTCGTTACGTCGCACTCGAAACCATCGCATCGACCGTCATGACCCCCAGCACCGACGAGGTCGAAGCATCGAATTTCGTGCTGGCGCTGCCGACGCTGCAATCGATTCAGCTGATGCTCCGGCAATTCGGCGAACTCGAAGGCACAGCGAAGATCGGTATTCAGATCAACAACCAGGCAGATCGGGTGGTTGCCTCGGCCGAGAGGGATCTGGACCGTGAAGGCGGCCCCTATGCCGTCGATCGCGACGCCCTGCTGGGGTGGAACGGGCAGGATTCGCTGGCCGCGACCGCGTTCGCCACCGGAACCATCGAAAATCTCAAGGCCACGCTGGCCGAGCGGCGCGCCTGGGTTGCGGAGATCGCCCGCGGCCGGGTGGCCCCCGTGGTCACCTATGCACGCGAACCGACCAACGGCGCTACGGCGGGGCTGGTCGCCAAGGCCGAACGCTGGGCCGCGATCGTCCGCGCGCTGGACGGCTATGATGCCGGGCCGAACCCGAACAATCCGATCACGCGGCTCGAGCGTTTCATGACCGCCGATCTGGACCAGTTGCAGGCTCAGGGATGCACAGGGATCGCCAGGGTCACCGCGCGCGGCGGCGATTATTTCGCGAACCAGCAATTGCGGATCAGTGCCGAAGTGTTCGGCCGGTGCCGCAACGCCGTGCTGGCCGATCTGCGCGCGCGCTATGGCCAGTTGCGCGATAGCTTCCAGGCGACACTCGCCGGGCGCTTCCCCTTCGGCCCGGTCGATGCGCCCGATGCCGATCCGGCGCTGGTGCGCGCCTTCTTCCAGCAATATGGCGCGCAGCTTGCGCCGATGCAGGCGGCGCTCGAAGATGTCAGCATCGGCCGTTCCGCCGCCAGCGCGCTTGGCGCGCTGATCGGTGCCCGCGGCGCGCTGGCACCGATGCTAGGCGGCAATGACGCCGCGTCGCTGCGCTACGCCGTGGGCGTCCGCTTCTTCACCGATCCGATGATCGCCGCCGGCCAGGATCAGGTGATCGAGGCAAGCATCGGAACGCCGATCAGCCGTGCCACCACCGATGCGCCGGCCTTTGTCTGGAAAGCCGGGGAACCGGTAATCGCGCGGTTCCGCTGGGCGGCGAACGCGCCAAGCCTGCCGCTGTCGGGGCTTGCCTTGCCCAACGGTGCCTGCCTCCCCGCGCCCGACGGTGCCTGGGCCACCAGCCGCACCGTCGGCCCCTGGGCGCTGCTGCGGCTGATGCGGCGGCAGTCCAGCGGGCTCGACGAGGCCACCGCGGTGAATGGCTATCCGGCCGCCTTCGGCGTCGACCTTTGCGCCAATCTGCAAAGCGCGGTGGGCGGCGATACGCCGCCCGGCCGGCGTGCCCGACTGATGCTTCGACTGACGCTCGCTCCCCCGCCCACCGCCCCCGACGAACCGACCACCCCGATCGCGCTGCCCGCGTTCCCCGCCGGGCTGCCGCCGCTCGACACCAGCCCGGGCACAGGATGAGCGAGCGCGTCGACCTGCTGCTCCGGCCAATTCCGGGCGATGATGCCTGTGGCGCCGATCTGCGCGGCACGGCGGTGGATGCCGCGATCGCAGAGGCGCGGCGGCACGACGATCCCGGATTGCCGCGCGGGATCTGGGCGACCGATCTGAAGCTGGCGGACTGGCCCAAGGTCGCCGAACTTTGCACCGCCGCGCTGCAACAGAGCAAAGACCTTCGCCTTGCCTGCTGGCTGGCCGAGGCATGGACCCGATGCGAGGGATTCAAGGGAGCCGCAGACGGTTTCGCGCTGATCGGCGGCCTTTGCACCCGCTATTGGCAATGCCTCCAGGCCCGCGACGAAGCGATGCAGGTGGCGGCGCTGGACTGGCTGGTGCGCCATCTGCCGATCGCCCTGCGCCTGGTACCGATCGTCGCCGGCACCGCCGCCCGCGACAGTTGGTTCACCTGGACCGACGTGCTCAACGCCGATCGGCTGGAACAGGTGCGCCAGCGCGACTCCGCCGCCGCCGCGCGGGCAGAGGCCAATGGCGCACCCACCCGCGCCGCGTTTGCCGCCGCCCTGGCGGCAACCCCCTCCGAACCGCTCGTCGCGCAGCGCGCCGCGATCGATGAAGCACGCGCAGCGCTCACGGCGATGGCGGCAGATTTCGTCGAGGCCGGGATCGCAGAGGCACCCGGCGTCGAACCGATCGTCACGATTCTCGATCCAGCGGCGCGCTTGCTCGCCACCGAACTGGCAAGCCGAACGCCGCGTGCGTCCGCTCCGGCCCACACACAGCCGGTGGCGGCGGCTTCCTTGGACACCGCGCTCCCGGGGGATCGCGACGCCGCCTATCGGCAAATCGCCGAGATCGCGGCCTGGCTCGAGCGTATCGAGCCGCACAGCCCGGTTCCCCCCATCCTCGCATTCGTAGCCGATTGGGGCCGGATGACGCTGAAAGAGATCGATGCGACGCTGCGCGACCAGGGCGGGGACATGATGATGCTGTTGGAAGCACTTGGCCTGGCGGGTCGAGACGAATAGCCTAAATACTTCTTAAGTATGGCTGCCAAGCATTGCCTGGTCGATTCCCGGTTGCAAAGTTTTATGTGCTATGGTTTCTGTCATGCCAACAGGCAGTTAAAGGTCTATGAGTCTTTCTGATTCTCTCGATCACTGCCACCCAGGGGGGATGTGCCATGAATGACAGTATTCAGCACAAGATCGGTCGGAATCGTCCGCCACGGGTACAAATCACCTATGACGTCGAAACTGGCAACGCCATCAAAAAGCAGGAATTGCCGTTCGTCGTCGGGGTCATGGCCGACTTGTCGAGACCAGCCGGTGGTGCCCACACCACCAAGCTGAAGGATGTGGATCGCAAATTCGTCGAGATCGATCGCGACAATTTCGCATCCTATCTTAAATCCTTGTCGCCAAAGGTCGCCGGCGGTTCGGGCAAGGAAGCGTGGGAGGTCAGCATAACGTCGATGGACGATTTCGGTCCTGACCGGCTCGTCCAAACCGTCCCCTTGCTGAAGGATCTGTACGAAAAGCGGCGGAGTATCCGCGACTTGCTGACCAAATTGGACGGCAATGACGCAGCGCATGAAAAGCTGAGCGCGGCCTATGAATCCGGCGGCCTCCAACAATTGATCACCGATGCGGCGGCAGAAAAAGCCAAGGCCGACGCCGAAGCCGCCGAAACCATTGCGGGGGGAACGGCGGAGCGCGGAACGGCCGATGGCGAGGGATCGGGGTCGTAAGCAAGCCGCGGGGTCGCAAGCAAATCGATAGCAATCGCCGGTTGGCATCGGGTGAACCTGCATCTGCAGCGTTGAATCCGTGCCCGGTCAAGCGAGGGAATGATCATGGCTGAAGAAATGCCCGCAACGGTAGTCGATTATCTCGAGACACTTCGCATCGACCCGAAATCCCCCGAAAAGATCAACGGTCTGCAAATGATCGTGGCGCTGAACGGCGAAACCGAGCTGACACCGGCAAAGCAGGATGCCGATGCCGCACCGCGCGATCTGGTGAGCGCGTTGCAGCACATTCTCGATCGGCTCGACGAGGAATTGAGTGCGAAGCTCGACCTGATCTTGCACGATCCGGCCTTTCAACAGCTTGAGGCGACCTGGCGCGGACTGCACCATCTCGTCTTCAAGACCGAAACCTCGACCCGATTGAAGCTGCGCGTCCTTGATGCCACCGAAAAGGAGTTGCGCGACGACCTGGGCAAGGCGATCGATTTCGACCAGTCGGCGCTGTTCAAGAAGGTTTATGAGGAGGAATATGGCACGCTGGGCGGCAAGCCTTACGGGCTGCTGGTGGGCGATTATTATTTCGACCGTTCGGCACCGTCGCAAAAGCTGCTTCGCGATATTTCGCAGGTCGCCGCCGCAGCGCATGCGCCCTTCATCGGCGCTGCGGATCCCAAGCTGTTCGACCTCGACAGCTTCCAGGATCTTCCCAAGCCGCGCGACCTCAGCAAGATATTCGACTCGGTCGTCATGGCCGAGTGGCGCGCCTTCCGTGAGACCGAGGAAAGCCGCTACGCCACGCTGACGCTGCCGCGGGTGCTGATGCGACTGCCCTATGATCCGGTCGACAACCCGGTCGATGGCATCGATTATAGCGAATATACCCGATCAGCGGCTCGGCATGCGAACGGCAATGGCGAGGCCATCGACGTGAGCGACCCGGTCCCGACGAGCTATCTGTGGGGCAACCCCGCCTGGTTCCTGGCGCAACGCATCACCAATGCCTTCGCGCTATACAGCTGGACAGCGGCGATCCGCGGGGTCGAGGGCGGCGGCAAGGTCGAAAGCATGCCGCTATCGAAGTTCCTGACGGCGGCAGGGGAAACGGCGATCATCATCCCGACCGAGGTATCGATCACCGATCGCCGCGAGAAGGAATTGAGCGATCTCGGTTTCGTCTCGCTGGTCTATTGCAAGGGCGAGAATTACGCCGCCTTTTTCGGCGCGCAGACGGTCAACAAACCGCAAAAGTACAATCTGCAATCCGCCAACAGCAACGCCGAACTTTCGGCACGGCTGCCCTATATCCTCAACACCTCGCGCTTCGCCCATTATATCAAGGTGATGATGCGCGACCGGATCGGCAGCTTCATGACGAAGGAAAACGTCCAGTCCTATCTCACCACCTGGATCAGCGATTATGTGCTCGACAAGGACGATGCGGGCCAGGATCTGAAGGCGCGGTATCCGCTGCGAGAGGCGCGGATCGACGTGAGCGACGTGCCCGGGCAGCCGGGCAGCTACAACGCCACGGTGTTCCTGCGACCGCATTTCCAGCTGGAAGGGCTTTCTGCCTCGCTTCGCCTGGTCGCCGAGCTTCCGGCACCAGTGGCAGCTTAGCCGCGATAGCGCGACCTCCCGCCTGCAGAAGGAGCGGCCCCGATGGCAATTAATGCGTTCATCAAGTTCACAGAACCCGACATCAAGGGCGAATCGACCGACAGCAGCCACAGCGAACAGATTCAGGTGCTATCGTGGAGCCACAGCTTCAACCAGCCGACCAAGGCGGTGCGAAGCACGGCCGGCGGCGGCACCGTGGAGCAGGCGAACCATTCGGACTTCACCTTTTCCAAATATACCGATGCCGCCACCGACGACCTGTTGAAATATTGCTGGAACGGCAAGCAGATCGGCAAGGCGTTGATGCAGGTATATCGCTCCGACGGGAACGACGCTGCGATCCTGTACATGGAAATCCAGATGGATGACGTGATCATCAGCAACGTCAGCATCGGCGGCGGCCAGGGTGATCTGCCGACCGAGAATATCTCGCTTGCCTATGGCAAGGTGACCTACACCTACAAAACGCAAAAGCCCGATACCGGCGATGCCGGTGGGGTCCAGCCGGTGTCGCATGATCTGATCAAGCAACTCGTGAGCTGAGCGCCATGGCTTTTCCGTGGTAGCCGCATCGCGTCCCTTGCTGTTCGATCGGCTCAAGCCAAAACCACGCCACGGTACCGCTGGGGGGCAGGGTTTCCCCTATGGCGGGATCACCATCGAGCAGGTCGAGGCATCGGTGATCGAACAGCTCGAATGGACGCTCAACACCCGTGCCACATGGCTGGCGGAAGTGCTGGAAGAGCGCACCCGTGGCCAGCTTCGCTCGACGATCGACTATGGGCTGCCCGATCTGACCCTGTACCCGGTCGGCAATGCCGATGCCATGGCCCGGCTGGCTCGGCACCTGGGTGAAGCGATCGCACTGTATGAGCCGCGCATTGCCGCGCCGCAGGTGGCGCTGGAGCCATCGGACCGCAGCGATACGCTGATCGTGATCATATCGGGCGGACTGCGCTTCGAGGATCGACACCATCCGATACGCTTGCGCATCCCGATCCGGGTCGAGCGGGGCGCGGTACATGCTCGCTGACGCCAATCTGCTGCGATATTATTTCGCCGAACTGACCGCCCTGCGCGAAGAGGGGCGCAGCTTTGCACAACAGCATCCCGACATCGCTGCCGCGCTCGACCTGGCGGGTAATGAGGACCAGGATCCTCAGGTCGCGCGGCTGGTGGAATCGGTGGCGTTTCTGGTCGCGCGAGTGCGGCGGGAGTTTGACGCGGGGTTCCCGCTGATCCCGTCGGCACTGCTCGACCAGCTCTACCCGCAACTGGCGGCACCGCTGCCGGCCATGGGTGTCGCGCATTTCGAGGTTGCGCCCGAAAAATACGCCTTGTTGCAGAACGTGACCGTTCCCCGCGACGTGGCGTTGTTCGCCCGGCTCGATGCGGGCATCGAATGCCGGTTCCGCACCAGCAGCGCCTTCACCTTATGGCCGCTGGTGCCGCAGGACATCGCGCTGATGCCGGCAAGCGATCTCGACGTGCGCGGTGCCGGCCCCTCGGTCCTGGCCGCGCTTCGCGTTACGCTTCGATGCTCGGGCACGTTGAACTTTGCCAAGGTGAAGCCGGGCAAGCTGCGCTTTTTCCTCGACGGCGATACCGCGACACGCTTCGCGCTGCACGATCTGCTCGGCGCGCATTGCATCGGCGTCGCTGCCGCAGCGGGCGCGGGCAAGGCGAGGCTGGTGCCTGGCCTGCTACCCACCGCCCATGGCTTCGAACCCGACGAAGCGATCCTGCCGATGTCGGCGGTGGGTCATCACGGCTATCGCCTGCTCCAGGAATATTTCGCCTTTCCCGCCAAGTTTCTGTTCTTCGATCTGGATGGCTTCGATCCCGCCGCGTTCGGCGATGCCGATGCGGTGACCCTGTACTTCCTGTTCGACGACCGGCCGCGGGGGCAGCTTACGATCAGCCCCGAAAGCCTGCGGCTCAATTGTGTGCCGATCGTCAATCTGTTCCCGCGCACGAGCGAGCCGATCCGGCTGGACCATGTGCGCAGCGAATATCTGCTACAGCCCGACGCGCGCAGCCCGGCGGCAAGCGAAGTCCACAGCATCGCCAGCGTCACGCGCACCGCAGCACCAGCGGGCGAGGCCGCCGTCCTACCCTATTTTCGCGTGGGCACGGCGGCAGCGGCAAGCGGCCTGCGCTGGCTGGGCCGGCGGCGGCCGGTTTCGACCGGCATGCTCGAAGGGACCGAGATGATGCTCGCCTTTGTCGATCCCAATCTGGATCCGGGGGTGCCAGCCGATAAGGTGCTGTTCGCGCAGATGCTCTGCACCAACCGGCGGCTGACGCGCGAGTTGACGCTGGCGACACCGTTGCAGATCGAATCGGACCTGCCGATCCAGCGGATCGCGCTTACCGGCGCGATGACCGCACCCCACGATCCGCCGATGGGGGGAGCGCGGCTCTGGCAGCTAGTGTCGCAACTTTCGCTGAACAAGCTGTCGCTCGATCGCGGCGATGCGAGCCGTGACGCGCTGCAACAGATGCTGATGCTATATGCCAGCGGCCCCGACCAGGCGACCAATCGCCAAATCAACGGGATCACGCGCCTCGCCACGCGGCCGACCGCGGCACGGCTGCGGACGCCGTCCTGGCGGCCGCTGGTGCGCGGCACCGAAATCGAGCTTACGGTCAGTTCCTTCGCCTTTGCAGGCGGCAGCGCCTTGCTGTTCGGCGCGGTGATGGAACGGTTCTTTGCGCTCTACGCATCGGTCAACAGCTTCACGCGCCTCGCCCTTTGCCGAGACCAACAGCAGGAAAGATGGAAGGAATGGCCGAACCGGGCCGGCGCCAAGCCCCTGCTTTAAGCGCCTTACTGCTCGCGCGTCCCGACGATTTCGACGGGTATCAGGCATTGCGCCTCTTATCGCGCATCGCGCGCGAAGAGCCCGCCGCCCTGCGCCTGCGTGGTAATACCAGCCTTAGCTGCCCCTCGGGCGGTTTGGCGCAGGTCGACAAGGACGGTGTCGCAGGAACGCTGACCGCGACGCTGAACTATCTGACGCTGTCGGGTGCCAACGGTCCGTTGCCGCCCCCCTTCAGTGACGAGATCAACGCCCGGTTGCGCGCCGGCGATACCGCGCTGCGCGATTTCCTCGACATTTTCGTCGATCGACTGGCGAAGCTGGATTTCGACCGCGCGCAGCTGTTCCGGCCCGAATTGTCCGACCTTCCCGCCGACGAATCTAATCTTGCGCTGCCACTGCTCGCGCTGCTCGGCATGGCGACTGCGGGCATGGCGCAGAAGACGCGGCCGAATGCGGCAATACCGACCGATTCGATCCTTGCGCTCGCCCCGCTGCTCCACCGGGAGCCGCTGAGCGCGCACGCGCTGGAACAGGCGGTCACCGCCTGGAGCGGGCTGCCAGCGCGGGTGCGCCCGTTTCGCGGGGACTGGATCTTGCTGCCTCGATCGCAATGCACCCGGATTCAACGTGACAAGGGCAATAACCGGCTGGGCGAGGATGCGATGCTGGGCACGGCGGCATGGGATCCGATGGCGGGAATCACGATCGAGCTTGGCCCGATGCCGCTGGCTCGCGCCGAACAGCTACTTCCCGGCGGCCGCGAACATCGGCCACTCGCCGAACTGATCGATCGGATGACCGACGCGGTGACAGGGGTGGCATTGGTGCTCCGCCTGATTTCGGAAACCGTGCCGCCCGCGCGGCTTCCCGCCGCCGGTCTTCGGGCACGCGCCCCCCGGCTCGGCTGGACGAGCAAGCTGGCGGGATCGTCTTCCGCTGCTCGCGGGCGGGGCCGGCCGGCCCGGATCACGCTGCGACCCGGCTGGATCGCCAGTGCGCTGCCGTGATCCAGATCTCCGCACTGCTCGCGCTGTTGGGCAAAGCGACCGGTCCCGCGATGCAGCGCGCGGTGGATGATTGCGCCGCGCGTGGCCAGCATGTGGTCGAGGTCGAGCATCTGCTGCACCAGCTGGTCGAGGATCGCGGCACCGATTTGGCGCGGGCGCTAATCGAACATGGCGTCGATCCCGGCACCATTGCCGCCGAGCTGCTCGACGCGATCGGCCGGTGCCCGCGTGGCGCGGCAGACCCGCCGACCGTGTCGGTGGGACTGGACCAAACGCTGGAATCGGCATGGCTGATCGCATCGGTGAACCACGGTGCGCTCAAGATCGGCTCGCTATGCGTATTGCGCGCGGCGATCGAAGACGTGCGCGTGCGCGACCGGGTGCTGAGCGCCGCGCCCAGCCTGGCGCGGCTCCCAAGGCAGGGCCTGGCAGCGGCGATGACCAGGTTGCTCGCCCGCAGCAGCGAGGCCGAGGGCGTCGCGGGCGGTGGCCATGCGCTCGACACCTACACCGTCGACCTGACCGAGCGCGCGCGCGCCGGGCGGCTGGACGTAGCGATCGGCCGCGAGGAGGAAATCGAGCAGGTCATCGAAATCCTGCTGCGCCGCCGGCAGAGCAATCCGATCCTGGTCGGCCCGGCGGGGGTGGGCAAAACCGCGATCGTGGAAGCGCTGGCGCAGCGTATCGCCGAGGACCGCGTGCCTGCCTCGCTCACCGGCCTGCGCATCCGCGCGCTCGATCTGGGCGCGGTACAGGCGGGCGCGAAGGTTCAGGGCGAGTATGAGGAACGGCTGCGCGCGATCCTCGAGGCGGCCGAGAGCGACGAAGCCGATTGTCTGCTGTTCATCGACGAGGCGCATATGCTGATCGGCGGCGGGGCCACGCCCGGGCAGCGCGACACCGCCAATCTGCTGAAGCCGGCGCTGGCGCGCGGCGCGCTGCGCGTGATCGCAGCCACCACCTGGTCGGAATATCGCCGCCACATCGAAAAGGACGCGGCGCTGTCGCGGCGGTTCCAGGCGGTGAAGGTAACGCCGCCCGACACCGAAACGGCGATCGCGATCCTGCGCCAACTCACCCCCCGGCTGGAAGCGCATCATGGCGTGCGGATCCTTGAGGAGGCGCTGTCCGCCGCCGTGCTGTTTGCACAGCGCTACATGGCCGATCGGCAATTGCCCGACAGCGCGATCACGGTACTCGACACCGCCTGCGCGCGCGTCGCCATCGCCCAATCGGACCGGCCACGCGCGCTGATCGAAGCCGAGGCGCGCTGCGCAATGCTAGCCACCGAAATCGTGCGGCTGGATGCCGAAACGGGGGCGGGCCTGGCTTCGGGCGTTTCCGCCCGGCGCACCCAGTTGGAGCAGGCACAGGCGCGAGCCGAGCACAGGCGCGCCGGGATCGCGGCGCGCTGGGCGCAGGAACGCCATGCGGTAGAGCGCCTCAGTACCGGGGGCGATGCCACCGATATGCCCGAGGGCCTTGCGCACGCGCCGGCGGAGACGCCGCACCATGCGCCGATGATTCCGATCGCGGTGGATCGCGGGGCGGTCGCGGCGATCGTCGCAGGCTGGACCGGTGTGCCGGCTGAAGCGATGCTAGGGAACAGCACCCGGCGTGGCGCTGATTTGCAGGCGCAGTTGCGCAGTCGCATTGTCGGCCAAGCGGCGGCGATCGACACGATCGTCCGGCGTGTGCAGACCTTTCGGGCCGGGCTTGGTGATCCCCACAAGCCCACCGGGGTGTTCCTGTTGTGTGGCCCAAGCGGCGTCGGCAAGACCGAGACTGCGATTGCGCTGGCCGAGCTGTTGTTCGGCGGCAGGCGCGCGCTGATCACCGTCAACATGTCCGAATATCAGGAGGCGCATTCGGTTTCGGGGCTGAAGGGCGCGCCGCCCGGCTATGTCGGCTATGGCCAGGGCGGCGTGCTTACCGAAGCGGTGCGGCGCCAGCCCTATTCGGTGCTATTGCTCGACGAGATCGAAAAGGCGCATCCGGACGTGCTCGAGCTGTTCTACCAGGTGTTCGATCGCGGCACGATCGAGGACAGCGAGGGCGTGGCGGTGGATTTCAGCCATGCACTGATCCTGCTCACCTCCAATCTGGGGGACACGGTGATTGCTGGGGAGCATCCGCTGCGTTCGGCGCGGGATTCGGCGCTGCGCCGCGAACTGCTCCGCCATTTCGCGCCCGCCTTTCTCGGTCGGCTGACGATCGTTCCCTATCTTCCATTGGGTGCCGAGCAGATCGTCGACATCGTCCAGCTGAAGCTGGCGCGCATCGCCCAGCGCTTTGCGACGGCCAGCGGGGGAGAACTGACATGGGACGCGCGCGCGGCGACGGCGATCGCGGTGGAGGCGCAGCTGGCGGATGCCGGCGCGCGCGGGATCGACGCGATCCTCGAGCACCGCCTTCTGCCCGAACTCTCGGGCCTGATGCTCGACGAACGCGCCAGGCCGGCGGTGCCACGCTCTGCCCATATCGGCATCGCGACGGGGAATAGATTATATGTCGAGCTGGCGTCGTGACCGCGCTTTCCTGGTCGCTCACCCTCACCACCCCGCTCGGCGACGGCGCGCTGAACCCCAGCAGCTTCACCGGCACCGAAGGGATTTCGGAGCCCTTCCACTTCACCTTGGTGGCGACGATGCCGGGCGATTTCGTCGATCCGGCCCCGCTGATCGGCCAGCCGGTGGCGATCGGACTGATCGGCGGCGACGGCGTCGTCCGGCACTTTCACGGCATCGTCATTCGCATGGCCCAGGCACATTCCACCTGCACGCTGGAGGTGCGGCCCTGGTTATCCCTGCTCGGCTATGCGCAGAACAACCGCATCTTCCAGAACAAGACGGTGATCGACATCGTCAAAGCGGTGTTCGCCGACTATCCCGCCGCCGATTTCCGCGACGCCTGCGTGCTCGCTTATGATCCGATCGATTATTGCGTGCAGTTTGGCGAAAGCGACTTCGCCTTCGTCAGCCGGCTGCTGGAAGCGGCGGGCATCGCTTATTATTTCGAACATCAGGCGGCCGCCCACACGCTGGTGCTGGTCGACGATTCGGCCAATTTCCCGGCCTGCCCAAATTCGGCGACGGTGCCTTGGCTGAGCCTGGGCGATAGCAGCGAATGGCTGAGCGATGCGCGCATCGCCACGATCGAACATCGCCAGGCGCTGGTGCCCGATGGCTACAGGACCAGCGACTATCATTTCGTCACCCCGCTGACGACGCTGCTCGGCACCGCGGGCGGCGGCAAAATCTATGAATATCCCGGCGGCTTCACCAAGAAAGACCAGGCCGACGCCACCGCCAAGCGACGGGCCGAGGAAGTGGCGGCGGCCAAGGTGCTGCTCGCCGGCACCTCGCCGCTTCGCCATCTGGCGGCGGGTACGCGCTTCACGCTCAGCGGCTATCCCACCGGCGCGCTCAACGCCGACTATGTCCTGCTGTCGGTCGAGCATCGCGCCGAGCGGCGGCACTATGCGAACGCCTTCACCGCCTTCCCCGCCGCGACGCCCTATCGCCCGCCGCGCCGGACGCCGCGCCCCAGCATCGCCGGCGCGCAGACCGCCAAGGTGGTAGGCCCTGCGGACAAGGAGATCTGGACCGACGAATATGGCCGGATCAAGGTGCAGTTCCCCTGGGACCAGCAGGGCACATCCGACGAGAACAGCAGTTGCTGGATTCGCGTCGCGCAGAGCTGGGCCGGCACCGGCTGGGGCGGCTTCGCGCTGCCGCGCATCGGCCAGGAAGTGGTGGTGAGCTTCCTCGACGGCGATCCTGATCGTCCGCTGGTGACCGGCTGCGTCTATAACGGCACCAATCCGGTGCCCTATGCGCTGCCCGACAACATGACCCGCACCACGCTCAAGAGCCGATCGACCCCGCAGGCGGATGGCTTCAACGAGTTGCGCTTCGAGGACAAGGCGGGATCGGAAGAAGTGTTCCTGCAGGCGCAAAAGGACCTGACCGTCAGCGTCCTCAACAACGCGACCGAGACGGTGAAGCAGAAGCGCAGCGTGACGGTGCAGGAAGGCGATGCGAGCTTCACGGTGAGCAAGGGCAACTGGACGACGAAGGTGGAAACCGGGAACGCGACGCACGAGGTGAAGGGCAACACGACGGTGAAGGTGGAGGGCAATGCCGAGGAGACGATCACCGGGAACCTGACGATCAAGGTCAGCGGTAACGTGACGATTCAGGCGAGCGGAAGTTGTTCGGTGGAGGCGACTGGGGCGCTGTCGGTGAAGGGCAGCAGCAGCGTGGCGATCGAAGCCGGCTCGTCCCTGACGCTAAAGGGCGCGACGGTGGCGGTGAGTGCAAGCGGGACGGGGTCGTTCGATGGCGGCGGGATGCTGGAGTTGAAGGGCGGGATGGTGAATTTGAATTGATAAAATATTCTGCAATTATTACTCAAAATCCTAAAGTTTACAATGCAATATAGCGATATATATTATTCAAAGTATTTGATGACAATTCCAGCAAAGAGTTCTGTTTGATAGATTCTGCTCCTGGCAATGAGGACACACCCTGTCATACTTTGGTCTAGCATTGGGCCTCAACTTTACTACTACTCCAGTATTGTTTCCACTTTGGGTATTCTTTCTAATTTTGTCTTCATTCTGTCGCCAAATATGCGATGTTGGCTGACCGTTATAAGAGTTTCCACGATTTGTCTGTGGGTGCTGAGGAAAGACAGAAGCAGACTGATTGCCAAACCCACCATATTGATTGCCGAATATATGCCCTGCATCAGCTCTCTGACCTGGGTTTAGCGGCTGATTAATAAATTCACTGAATCCACTCACTCCACCTCCTGAATAGTTGATTGCGATTTGCTCAGGATAATTCGTGGAAGGGCTATTCACGTAGTTGCGGGTCGTCTGGTTCGTACCGGTTCCCTGCCCAATGTCGTTCGGCGTTATGACGCCATGATAAACGGTCTGCCCGCGAAGATTATAAATGCGGTCGAACCCGTGCGCACCTTCACCTGGACAATTGGGGTTGGTGCAGCCGGGCGTGCGGCAAGCAGAACTACGCTGAATGGCACTTGCGCGCTGCATCAATTTGGTAGGCGCGGTTGATTGCAACGCCGCCCGCATCCCCAGCCGGTCCGCCTCCGCCTCCAGCGCATGGTCCTGCACCACCGACACGCCGCTGCCCGGTGCCTTCACCCGCCCCTGGCGCTGCTGCACGACATGCGCGAGTTCGTGGCCGAGCAATTGCTGGCCCTGCACCGTTTCCGGCCGATACTGGCCTGGCGCGAAATAGATGTCGTGGCCGGTGGTGAAGGCGATCGCGCCGATCCGTGCCGCCTGCGGCCCTTCATGCACCCGCACGCGCGAGAAATCGGTGCCGAACGCCGCCTCCATCTTCGCCCGCACCGAATCGGAAAGCGGGTTGCCGCGCCCCTGCCCCAGCCCGAGCCGCATCGGATCGACTGCAAAGCTCTCCGCCGCGCCATGCGCCTGCAACGCGCGGGCAGGTAGGGTCGGCGTGCCCTTCGCCTGCAGCGCGGCTGCCAGCGGCGGTGCGCCCGGTGCCCGCATCTGCACCAGTTGCGGCCCCGGGCGTCCGCCCAGATAGCGCGCCTGGATTACCCGTCCGCTCATCGCCCCTGCCCTCCCTTGCCCATCAGCCGCGCGATCGGAATCTCCAGTCGCGGCTGGCCGTGCCCGTCGACGCCCACCTGGCGAAAGCCGAGATCTCGGTACCAGCGCGTCAGCCGGCCGCTGCCGCTATCCTGCGCTTCGAGCACCAGTTTGTGGCTGCCGGCGCGGAACCCGGCCTGCGCCGCCGAGGCGAGCAGCTGCACGCCGATGCCGCGATCGCGATAGGGCGCATCGACCCCCAGATCGGTGACGCGCGCTGCCACGCCGCCGGTATGCACCATTGCCGATCCGATCGTCCGCCCCTCGCTCGCCGCCGCGACTCGAACCCGCCCGCCGCCTTGTGGCATCGGCGGCAACAGCCGTGCGGCCGGTGCCTTGGCCTGCACCAGATGCCGGCCACCGGCAAAGGCCGGAGCCGGCGGACCGGCGAGCCGCCGCTGCACCACCTGTACCGCGTCCGCTGGCGACGCAACGCCCCAAGCCCGATCCCTAGGTGTTCCCATGGCAGCAACCTCCGCACCAAACGTTCAGCCGCAAGGCAAGCAAGCCTATCACAAATCATGCGACTCGCAAGTAACCTGCCGACGACCATCAGGCAGCCTACATTGGATTGACTCGGGAGATAATGTGCAGGACAAGACCAAGCGAAGGCTGGGATAGCAGACAGAAAGCAGACATCATGTCGCGTCGCGACGTTCAACCAGTCGGCACTGGCCGCCTATTGCAACGCGCGGTCGCGCCGGGGCTGCCCGGTCGGCAGCGGATCGTGCGCCCGCCGCCCCGCGCCAATGCGGAGGCGCAGGAACTCGTCGTCCAGCCCGGCGGCACCTTCGCGATGCGATCCGCTGAGCGGCACACGCTGGTGCGACCGTCGGGCACGTTCAATTTCGTGCGAGTGGAGGGTGAGACGTCGCGCACCCGCGCGACGCTGATGAGTTCGGGCTTGCCCCACGCCCAGATCGCTGCCGGTCGGCCCGTGGTCTATGCCGGCACCGCCCGGTTCGACAGTGGCGCGATGGACTGGTGGAGCAATTACTCGGGCACTTACCAGCCGATCGACGCCTTTCGCAGCCGCGCGGGACTGCCGGAGGACAAGTTCGTACCATGGCAGCGTCTCGCTTTGGGCGGCGTAGCGATGCAGCGCGGCGCCTTCACCGAACGCCGCACCGCCGCGCCACCACCCACGCCGCAAAAGCGCGAGGTTACAAACGGTCACACAGCGTCCGCACCCCCAAAGCCTGCCGCTCCCATTGCTGTTCCGCCGTCGCGCGAACCAACAGCCGCGAACGTGGCGACGCCGAAAACGTCGCGCTAACAGTAGCTTGGCACGTTCTTGCAGTGGATGGATCGTTGGCAATGCGGGCATGTCATTGGTGGCGGCTCGGTGAGCGTATCGAGGATGGCGTGGCGTACGGCTGGCAGGGTTGGTTGCGCCACGAGTGCCTGAGCGAACTGCTTGGTCCCGGCATTTGCAGGATCACATCGAGTGTGGGTCGGTGGGACCGTGATGTCCGGATTTTGCAGATGTGTTCGAACGGCTTGCGGCGCTTGAAAACCCGATCCAAAATTTATTGGACGGTGCCCCCATGTTGCGATTCAAGCCGCCTTGGGGACGAGATGGCATTAAGCATAGCAGGGGCCAGCGATGACCTGCCCCCACCGAGTGGACCGGGTTGATTGTTAGTGGATTATGTTCGTTGCCGCCATATCCGGGGCAGGTGGTCGGCAACCCAAGATGCTGTGCGGACGGACTGTGTTGTAATGCCGCCGCCAAGCTGCGATCAGCACTTTTGCCTCGGCAAGACTGTAGAAGATCTCGTCGTTTATACCAAGGTTCATTGACATGAACCTTGGTATAAACGACGCCCCTGCTCTTGCTTCGGCCGACGTCGGCATCGCGATGGGAACCGGCGCGGACGTGGCGATGGAAAGCGCGGGGATCACCCTGCTGGGCGGCGATCTGATGGGCATCGTTCGGGCGCGGAAACTGGCCCGTGCTACGATGCGGAATATCAAGCAGAACCTGGGGTTTGCTTTTACCTACAACGCCTTGGGCATACCCGTTGCGGCAGGTATGCTGTATCCGTTCACCGGCATGCTGCTGTCGCCGATGATCGCTGCGGCTGCGATGAGCCGTTCATCGGTTTCGGTCATCACCAACGCACTGCGGCTCCGACGCATCGCGCTATGATCCTATTGCCCCCAGCGCGTCGGCTTGTCCGAAAGCGTCAGGACCAGTTGGCCGCCTGCGGTGATCTCTGCCTGGTGCAGGAAGGGGGTGGTCAGCGGCTTTCCGTTCAGCGTCGCCGAGGCGATGTAGATCCGTCCCGGTCGCCAGTTGCGCGCGGTGATGACGAAACGGCGGCCCTCTTCGCCCGTGATCACGCCCTGCGGCTGGTGCGGCGCGTGGAGATAATAGAGATCGGTCGTCAGCTTGGGGAACAGCCCCAGCCGGTTGAACACATAATGCGAACTCATCGCGCCATTATCTTCGTCGCCGGGATAGGCGTCGGGCGTAAAGCGCTGGAAAATCTGGTTCGCCCAATAGCTGGCCAGATCGGGCCGGCCGACATCGCTGAACAGCCACGGCGTGGCGAAGCTGGGTTCGTTGGTGATGTCGATCAGATTGGCGTCGAGCGCGTGGCGCAGCCGCGCGACGAACCGTTCGCGCCCGCCCATCGCGGCCACCATGCCCGGCACGTCGTGCAACAGGGTGTAGGAATAGACCCAGGCCGTGCCCTCATAAAAGCCGACATTGTCATATTTCTTGCCGTCCCAGCCCAGCTTGGGGTCGATGGCCTGGAAGCGGCCATCGGCATAGCGCGGCAGGATGAAGCCCGAAAAGCCGTCGCTGGTCGCATCCGGGTTCCACACCTTGCGCCAATTGTCCGATCGCGCGAGCAACGCCTTGGCCTCGTCGGCCTTGCCGATCGCGGCGGCGAGCCGACTGGCGTAGAAATCATTGAGTGCCAGGGCGGGCGTGGACGAGCCGGACTTGGCGCGCTGGTTATCCGGCTCCGGGCTGCGGTCGCCGACCGCGAACCAGCCATCGATCAGATAGCGCGGCCGCCGCCCTTCATAGGCATTGTGCAGCGCGACCGGTGCCGCCTGTTGCCAGTCGATACCGGGCACACCACGGATCAGCGCCTCTCCCAGCACATTATCGACATCATCGCCGCCCTGCCCGACGTGATAGTTGCGCCCGGCGATAAAGGCGGTGTGCGCCGCGCCATACCGCGCAAAGGTCCGCACGATCGAGGCGACATTGTCGCGATACACACTGGGTCGCAGCAGCGACATCAGCGGGAAGCTGGTGTGATAGGTGTCCCACAGCGTATAATAATCGTCCCAGTGCGGCGTCGCGCGGTCGGCGACAGACTGGTCGCGGCTGCGGTCGCGCGGCTGGATCGCGCTGTGATAGAGCGCGGTGTAGAAACGGCGCTTGTCGGCATCGCCCACGCCGTCGATCGTGGCGCGCGCCAGTTCGCGGTTCCAATCGGCGCGGGCGCCGGCCCGCACCGCCTCGAAATCCCAGCCGGCAATATCCTCCGCCAGCAGTTCGGCGGCGCGCTCGGCACTGGTGAAGGATACCGCCAGCTTCATCAGAACGGGCGTATCGGGCGTCGCATCGAACTGCCACCAGCCCGCAAGCTGGGTATCCGCCGGTGCGGTCGCGCTGGTCGCGCCGGGGCGATCCTCCTTGCCCACCCGCAGGCCCCAGCGCGTCGGCTTGCGATCGAGCTGGGCAACGAACCAGATATCGACTTCGGCGGGGTTCCAATAGCTGCGCGCCCGCACACGCCCGTGGATGCGCCCGGTGGCGGGATCGAGGGTTACATCCGCGCCCGCGCTGGCCAGTTCGCCGCGAATCTTGCGGGTGATGTCGAACACCATCGTCGCCGGTGCGCCCGCCGGATAGGTAAAGCGATAGAGCGCGGCAGTCGGCGCCGGCGTCACTTCGGCGCGGATGCCGTAGCGCGTCAGGGTGACGGCATAGGCATCGGCGGCCAGCACCTCCTCCGCCTTGGGCGACAGATGCTGCGCCTCTTCGAACACGGGATCGCCCGTCTGGGGAGAGACCAGGAACGTGCCATAGGTCGTCCGCCCGCCCGAACCCTGGGTGTGGAGTTGGGCAAAGCCGCTGATGGGGGCGTCCTTGTCATAGCCCGCATTGCTGCCGGTCAGCGTTTCGGGGCTCGGATGGATGGAACCCGCCGGTCGCGCCGGTCCGGGAATGGTATCGCCCTGATCGTCATTGCCGGTGCCGATGCGCGGATCGACATAGCGATAGAGGTCGGTCTGCGCCGCCGCTGGCAGCGCCATGCCCCCCGCGAGCAGCAGGGCCGCGACGGTCGCATGGCGGGATGAACGATGGCGCATCTTCTTCTCTCCTGAACGCGCGTTACCATTTGGTGCGGATCGGCCCGTCGATGCGGCGATCCGCCAGATCGCGGCTGCCCCACAGGCGAAAGCGCGATACCGCGTCCAATTGGAACGCTGTGCCTGTGGGCACCCGGATGTTGCCCGCATCAAATCCGTCCACATCGCGCAACCAAAAGGCAGGCCGCTGATCCACCGCCTGCGTCTGAAACTCGACATTCGAGAGCGCGATATTGCGGGCGTGCCGCACGAACAGGCCCGTTGCGGGCAGATCGCCGAACATGTTCGGTTCGGGATAGCCTGCTGCATTCTCCGGCGGGTCGATCGCCGCCATGGCCGCAGATTGGCCGCCGATCTGTTCGACGAACAGGTTCGAGATTCGGATATCCTCGACCGGATGGCCCGCCACCCCCGCAATGATCGACGGCATCGGTGCCGCACCGGAGGCGACGATATTGTCGATCAGCACGCGCTTCAGCGTTCCCGGAACCGCCCCCGCCGGTCCACGCATCCGTCGGCCCAGCCGCAGAAACAGGGGCGCTGTCGTCACGTTGCGCAGGGTGAGGTTGGTGATCGCAATGTCTTCCAGACCTGCGCCGTCCACCGTTTCCAGCGCCAGCCCGCGACAGCTATCGAACACGCAATTGCTGATCGCGAAATTGCGAAAGCCGCCATTGGATTCGGTGCCCAGCTTGATCCGGCCATGCGTGCTTTTGGGCGCGGGCGGAAAGGGGCGGAAGCTGCCGTCGAGTACCGATCCGACCACGTAGCTGCCGCTCACCGTGCAATCGCTGATCCTGACATTTTCCGTCCAGCGCGGATAGCCGAGCGCGAACGAGGATTTGGGGCAGATCGCATCGTCCCAGGGCGAATTGATCGTGCACCGGGTAACCGTGACATTGCGGCAGCAATCAATGTCCAGCCCGTCGCGATTGGTGTCGATCAGCAGATTGTCGATCGTCATATTGTCGCAGCCGGTGGCGAGCAGCGCGAACCAGCCCGCCTCCAACATGCGGAAATCGCGCAAGCGAATGTTGCGGCACAGCTTTAGGGCGATGGCCTTGTCGCCCACGCCCGGACGGCCGGAAATCGGGCGGCCTGTGTCATAGTCATGGCCGCGCCCCAGGCCCTTGCCCCAGATCAGGCCGGAACCTTCGATCGCAATATCTTCCAGCCCCTCACCCCAGATCAGCGCGTTGCGCCAATGGCCATGGCCATGATCCTGATAGGCGGCAAAGGCGGGCGGCAGATCGGGCGCGATATCATAGCCGTATGCCATCCCCTCGATAGGCGTATCCGCCGCCAGCAGCACCGCCCCGGCATCAAGGTGCAGGGTGATGTGGCTTTTCAAGCGGATCGTGTACGAACGATAGGTGCCCGCCGGCAGCCACACCGTGCCGCCGCCCCGCGCCGCCGCATGCTCGATCGCGCGATTGATCGCGGGGGAATCCAGCGCGCGCCCATCCCCTTTCGCGCCAAAGGCACGGACATCGACGATCGCCGCCCCTCGCGCCATCGCCGCCGTCAGCGGGTGCGCAAACCCGAGCGCGGCAATCGCCGCAGCCCCTGTCAGCACGCCGCGCCTGTCGATCACCAGCCCCATGGCTTCACCTCCCCATAAAAGGACGGCACCCCCCGCGCCCGCAGGGTGCGCCGCCTTCTCAACGCCCGATCAGAATGTCGCGCGCGCTGTCAGCGCGAAGGTGCGCCCGTCATAATCGGCGCGGCGGATCAACCGTTCGTCATTCTCATATTCGATCCGGATCGCGTTGGTGAGGTTGAAGGCGTCGAACGATAGCGAGAACTGCTCGTTGACATTGTACGATGCCGAAAGGTCGAACTGCCCGCGCGACTTCACGCGCCGCGCCGCGCCGGTAAAGGTACCCGCCGACGCAAGATCATATTCGCTGCGGACGTTATACACCAGGCGCAGGCCATAATCCTTGGTCTCGTAATAGCCGATCATATTGGCGTTATGCTTCGACACGCCCGGCAACGTGGCCGCCGTCCCGTTCGCCGTCGTGCCGCTGATGTCGGTATAGGCATAGTTGAAGCCGCCGCCCAGGTTACGCAGCAAGCCCGGCAGGAAATCCAGCGATTGCTGGATGTTGAATTCGACGCCGCGAACCGTGACCGGATTGGTCTGGTTCACAAAGCCGCTGGCGGCGACCAGATATGGCGTCGGCACCGCGCCGCCGGTGAAGATCTGGTCGCTTTCGCACCGATCGCCATTGATCCGCAGCGTGCCAAGGCCAAGCGCGGCGGCATCGGCGGGGCACAACTGGGTCGGATCGCTGATCTGCGCAATCAGGCCGGTGATCCGCTTCTGAAACGCCGCCAGCGAAACAATGCCGTCGGGCCGGTTATACCATTCCAGCGACATATCGAACGAAGTCGCGTCATAAGGCCTCAGATCGGGGTTACCGAGTGTGAGCGAATAGACGCCATTGCTGGGATTGCCGACCACCGTGGCGGGCGTGAACTGGCGCGGCTGCGGGCGCACATAGGTGCGATAAGCGGCACCGCGCAGCAGCAGATTTTCGGTAATATCGGCCACCAGGATGAACGACGGCAGCCATTTGCCATAGGTCTGTTCATAGGTGTTGCTCCTGAAATCGTTCGGCGAGCCGATCGTGCCGGTCAGCGACACCCGATCGAGCGCGTCGATCGTGTTGCGCGCATATTCGTACCGCATGCCGCCATTGCCGCGAATGCGGACGCCCCCCAGCTCGATCTCATATTTCAACTGGGCATAGGCCGATGCGACATCGGTCTGATTGGTGAAATTGAACAGCGCATAATTATTGTCGTTGTAGCGGATGTTATAGCCCGACGGCGAAAGCTCGCCCCCCGGATAGACGGTTACCGGCGTGAGCGCGGCAATGGCTTCCTCTAAGCGCGCAGCCTGCCAATTGGTGTTATACGTGCCAAGCTTGCCACCGAAAAAGTCACCCACCACCGGCGCGGTACCGAGCAGGGCGCCGGTGATGTTCTGTACCTGCAATCCAAAGGCCGATGTACGATAGCCTTCGGAAACGAAGCGATTACGCTCGAAACGGGCACCAAGCTGGATTCCGCTGAGAACGCTGCCCGCGAACGTCCGCTCGACTTCGGCCTGCCCTGCGAATAATTCGTTGGTCGCATAGCTTTGGGTACCGGTGAATTGCAGGCGGTTGGTGCGCCCGACAGCGGTTGGCGTGTCGAAATATTGCGAGGGTTCGGTGACTCCGGCCCAAAACCAGGGTGGCGGCGCGCTGACCACCAGCGGCGTCGGTGCCAGCGCATAATAGAATTTGGAAACATCGCCCGCGCCCGTGCGGAGCGTTCCACTGCCGCCATTGCCGGCGACCGTCTGGATCCGATCAAAGTCGAGCGAGGTTTCCTCGGATTGGTTTTCCGCCTTTGACACCGTCAAAATGGTCGATACGCGCCATGCATCGGTGCTCCATTCGCCCTTGCCGTCCACGCCCCAACTGCGCTGGCGGATTCCCAGTTCGCGGGTCGACATGCGCGCATCGGGATTGGTGAAGCTGATGTCGGTGACCACGTTGCGGCCATCGTTCAGCTCGATCGGGTTGGTCAGGGCAGTGATGCCGCTGGTGACATTGGCATCGACGATCGAGATGAATTGCGTCGTCTTGGGGAGCTTACGATCGGTGTAGAAGCCGGTCAGGCTCAGCCGCGTATCGTCGTTCGGCTTCCATTCGGCACCGGCGGCACCGGTATAAAGATTGCCTTCGTTCAGGCGCGAATATTGGCGGATCGATGATCCATAGAGCACGCCCGCGGTAGAATTAGTGCCGGTACACGAAGGGCAGGCCGCGGATTGAGCATAATAGCTACCCAGGATACTGGCATTGGCCTGGGCCTGCGCCGGAGAAAAATTGGAATAGCTGTTGAACTGCACCGAATCGCGGCGGAAGTTTTCATTCTTATATGCAAGGACACCGAAGACGGCGAAGCGATCGGAAAAGATATGGTTATATCCGACCGTCGCGCCGGGCGCGAAGGTTTCGCCGAGCTGGTTATACTCCATCGCCGTCTTGATGAAGCCGCCTTGCTTGCGTTCCAGCGCGGTAGCGATCTGAAGATCGACATTGCCTGAAAGGCCGCCCGACTGGGCATTGGCCATCGGCGACTTATCAATCATGATCGCACTGAAAATATCGGCGTTGAACGCGCCCAGCGGGGCGGCTTCGCCGAGGATCGGTTCGGCAAAGGCAACGCCGTTCAGCGTCATGCGAGCATATTCGCCGGGCAAACCGCGCAGGTTGATCGTCGCATTGCGGCCCTCGGCCTCGCGGTTGATCTGCACACCGGGCACGCGCTGCAACGCCTCGCCCACGTTGAGATCCGGGAAGCGACCCAGGCCATCCGACGAAATGCCGTCGGTGATCGCGATTTCGTTGCGCTTCGAACGGATCGCGTCGGTGTAGCTTTGGCGGAAGCCGGTGACGACGATTTCCTCCTCAGCCGACATGGGCGGTTCAGCGGCCTCCGCCGTGTCCTCCACCACAGGCGCAGGCGGCGCGGCCTCTTGTGCAAAAGCGGGTGTGCCCGCCAAGGCGGTCGCCGCGAGCAACATGGCGGCAAGCGAACGACGGCGCAGTGTAAAAACGATCATTTTGGCCCCTCTCCCCTTCAGTCAGGGCTTGCGCCCTGTTCAGCCGCATCGCTTGCGACTTTGTTCTTGCGGGACGCCCGCTGCCGCGAAGCGGGGCGTCCTTGTTATCCGGACCAACTAAAACAAATTGTCTGAGTATGTCAAATTATACGTTTTATGCGCAACATCACGCAAGTTATCGAACCTCATGCATCTAGAATAATGCTCAATATCAGTATGATACCAGGATCGACGATCTAGACAGCACCCGGTGAACGAGGCTGCGAAAGGCATGTAAAGTTGAGAATTTGGCCACTGGTATATGGCCCCGGCGCATTTACGCGCACAGCAGACGGCGGCACCCGGTCGGCGCGCGCCCGCCTTCTTCATCGAACACAGTGATCGCGTGACATTGTCGGGCGTCACCATCCGCCATGCTGGCTGCATGGGGGTGATCGCGCAAATGAGCCGCAACATTCGTCCGGATCGCTGCACTGTCGCGCCCGCGCCGGAATCGGGCCGGATCATTTCGGCGATGGCCGACGCCACGCATTTCCTGAACTGGTCAGGCACCGTCACACTCTCCAACGGGTGATTTTCCAGCGATAGCGGTGATGCCGGGGCTAGCCGCACCCGCCGCCGCTGCCACCCTCCAGGCGCGACCCATCGAGGGCGTGCCGCAAGATGGCGAACGGCACTGGCCGGGTGCGCCCTATTGGGCCGATCGGCTGCAGGACTGGCGTCGATCAGGACGCTGGATCGAGTGCCTGTGCGGTGAAGCTGGGATGGAGTTGCGCAGCGTGGCGCGGCTCACCCGTTCACTAGTGGATTGATTTTGACATTCGCATCCCGCCTGCGGCACGCTCTCGCTGCGAATGTCAAAATCATAAAATCCACTAGAATCACATAATTGCTAGTGGTCCTGGAGATTCTGACATTTGCTCCTGACTGAGCCGAAGGGGGTAGCAAATGTCAGAATCGGACCACTAGGGCCGACCGGCAACGGCGTGATCGAAGCGGATGTCGGGATGGTCGAGAGGGGGAACTCGCTCGTCTCGTCCCCGCCGGGCCGGGCGCAAGAGATGCCCGATCGGCATCGCCCCAGCCATTTGCGCTGACGGCCGGGAACATTGGCGCTATCGATGCGGCATGGCCAGGAAGAAGCGCTATCTCACCGCAACGATGGCCGACGGCTATTGCAAGACGATCGGCCCCACCGCCGCGCCATTCTCTCATTTCTGGCGCATCGTCGCCCGTCTCGAAAACGGCAAGACCGAGGTTTTCTGGGGCCACGCCAATTCGCTCAAGGAAGCAACCGGCAAGAAAGTCGCGGCAGGCGAGGCGGCAAGGCAACGTGGCTGGGAAAGTTTTGATTTCGAGGTCGTCGAACTCAGCGACCACTGATGGCTTCGGCCAGGTCGCACCGCCGCGCCATTATTCTTCGTCGGATTGCTCGCCTGCCCGGCTGCGGATGCAGGCCATGTGGCATCCCGCCGGCATGTCGTCGCGGTCGCGTGGCGGCTTGTCGAACGGAATACGGATCTGGGCGGCATTGTCGCCGCACATCTGCACCATCAGCACCGCCTCACCCGTAGCGCTGCCCGCCGCCAGCGACACGGTCGACATGGCTGCGGCGAGCAACGCCATCACGCCGCCAGCAACCCGAACGGTCATGGCTCACCCTGAACCTTGGCCGGCGGCAGGTCTTCCCCCGGCTCGTCTTCGATCAATATCCTGAGCGCCGCACCGTCGAGATCGTCGAACTGGCCCGACGACGATGCCCAGAAAAACGCCGCCAGCCCCATCAGGCCCAGCAGCAGCGCGATCGGGATCAGGATGGCGACGATGTTCATCGCGCCGCCGATCGCAGCCGCAGCGCGTTGGCCACCACCAGGATCGACGACCCCGACATCGCCAGCGCCGCGACCAACGGTGTGACCAGCCCGGCCATCGCCAGCGGCACCGCCAGCACGTTGTAGCCGATCGCCATCGCGAAATTCTGCTTCACCACCCGCGCGGTCCGCCGCGCCGCCGCAATGGCGATCGGCACCGGCATCAGGCGATCGCCAAAGAAGACGAGGTCGGCAGCCTGCCGCCCGACATCGCTCGCCGCCGCCGGGGCCATGCCGACACTCGCACGCTTCAGCGCCGGGCCGTCGTTCAGCCCGTCTCCCACCATCAGGACGTGATGCCCCGCCGCTTCAAGCGCGACGACGCGATCATGCTTGTCCGCCGGCGACATTTGCGCGCGCGCCGGCAGCCCGAGCTGCTGCGCCAGTGCATCGACCACCGCCTGGCCGTCCCCCGACACGAACTGCGCGTTGAGGCGCAACGCGCGCAGCCGATCGACCGCCGCCGCTGCGTCGGGCCGGGTCGCATCGGTGAACAGGATCGGATGCACCGCGCCGTCGCCGATGCGAAACCAGGTGGTCGTCGTCGATTGGCTGGGATCGGTCGTCGGCGAAACCCAGGCAGCGCGCCCCAGCCGCGCGGTCACGCCGTTGATCACCCCCTCGACGCCGTTGCCGACATCCTCGCGAAACTGCGTCGCCAGGGCGGGCGCGACGCCGGCGTCTTCCAGCGTCCGGGCAATCGCCTTTGCCAGCGGGTGGCGGCTGGTCTGCGCCAGCGCCAGCAATATCCGCCGCGCCTGTGGGTCTTGGGGGATACCCGACACCGGCTCGAGCCGCCCCAGCGTCACCGTGCCGGTCTTGTCGAGCAGCACCGTGTCGATCGTCGCGAGCTTTTCGAGCGCCGCGCCGTCGCGCACCAGCACCCCGCGCCGCATCAATGCGCCGGCGGCGACCACCTGCGCCACCGGCACCGCAAGGCCGAGCGCGCAGGGGCAAGTGATGATCAGCACCGCCACCGCGATCAACAGCGATTCATGCCAGCCCGCACCCGCGATCATCCATCCCGCCAGGCTAAGCGCCGCCAGCGTGTGAACGGCGGGCGCGTATAGCCGCGAGGCGCGATCGGCGATGCGAACATAGCGCGACTTGCTTTGCCCCGCCGCCTCCATCAGCCGCGCAATGTCGGCGATCACGGTGCTGTCGGCCAGCGCGGTCGCGGTCACCACCAATGGCGAGGTCAGGTTCATCGTGCCCGCCAGCACCTGCCCGCGTGGCTCAATGGGTTCGGGGGCGCTCTCGCCGGTCACCAGACTGCGATCGACATCGCTGATTCCCTGTTCGACGATGCCGTCGACGCCGATGCGTTCGCCCGCCGCGATCAGGATGCGCGCGCCGATACCGACATCGGCGATCGGCATCCGCGCGACCGAGCCATCCGTCGCCATCACCATCACCTGGTCGGGCAGGCGGCGCAGCAGCGCGGTGACGCCGTCCTGCGCGCGTTCGCGCATCACCGTGTCGAGCAACCGCCCCGCCAGCAGGAACGCCACCAGCATCACCGCGCCATCGAAATAGGCGTGCGCGCCGCCGATAGCGGTTTCATACAGGCTCATCGCGCAGGTTACGACGACGCCGATCGTGATCGGCACGTCCATATTGGTCCGCCCGACCCGCACCGCGCGCCACGCACTGACGAAGAAAGGCCGCCCGGCATAAGCGATTGCGGGCAGCGCGATCAGCGCCGACAGCCAGTGGAACAGCTCGCGCGCCGCACCATCGGCCCCCGACCAGACCGATACCGACAACAGCATCACGTTCATCGCCGCGAACGCCGCCACCCCCAGCGCCTTGGCCAGGGCGCGGCTTTCGCGCACCTCTGCCGAGCCTGCCTGCTCGACCAGCGGATGCGCCGCATAGCCGATCCGCTTGATCGATTCGATCAGCGCATCGGCATCGATCCCCGGCGCATGCGCGACCGCCAGCCGCTTGGTGGTGAAGTTGATCCGCGCCGACGACACCGCCTCGATCCCCAGCAACCCGCGCTCGACCTTGGCGATGCAACCGGCGCAGCTCAGGCCCTCGACCACCAATGTCGTGGTGCGATGATCGGCGGCGCGGATCGCGGTGCCTACGTTCACAGCGTGATGTCCTGCTTGAACCGCGCTTCGGTCTCGCCGCGCTGGACCGCGATGCGCAGGATCCACCGGCCGGGCTGCAGCGCGTGGCGCGCGGCATAGCGCCCGTCGCGCGCCGGGGCCAGGGCGAGCCGGGTGGCGGGAACCCGGCCGAGCGGATGTTCGGCCATCACCACCACCGCCGCGCCATCGACCGGCCCGTCCGGCCCACGCAGATCGACCGCCAGCACCCCGCCGGGCTCGCCCGATGCCTCGACGCTCCACCCCAATTGCGCCTGCGCACGGGCTTCCCCCAGCCAGCCGTTGAACCGCTGGCTGGCGACATAGCTGTTTTCGACCACGACGCCGCCGAAGGTCCGGCTCGCCTGCGTCGCCATGATGACGTTCACGGTGACGACGACGGCAAAGAACGCGACCATGATCGCGGTCATGTGCCAACCGGTAAATGGCTTGGTCATTGCGTTCCCTTTGGACGTTCGAAGCGGCTGTCGTCGCTGGCGCTGGCATGGTCGCCGTCGAGCGCGCGGACGGTGAAGCGCAGGTCGCTATGCTGGGGGCCGTCGCCCGGCGCGGCGACGAACAACTGCGCCTTGGTGACCTGATCGGGGTCGATCGCGAGTTGCACCGCGCGCCCCGCCGTCTCACGGCTGCCGCGCTCGTCCCACAACAAGGCGGGCTCGCCCTCTATCGCGATCTCCACCCGGCGCGGGCGTGTTTCCATGTTGCGGATTTTCACGGTGTAAGTGTTGCGGATCGACCCGTCGGACAGTTGCACCCATTGCGGGTTGCGCGTCTGGGTCACGCTGATGTCGAGATGCGATCGCGTTTCGAGCGCGAACAGCATCACGGCACCGATCGCGCCCCAGCTGCCAAGATAGACCAGCGTGCGCGGACGAAGCATCCGGCGCAGCGGTGCGACCGAAGGCTTGCCGGCGCGCGCGGCATCGTCATCGGCCTGGGTGGAATAACCGATCAGCTTGGGCTCGCGCCCGACGCGCAGCATCGCATCGTCGCAGGCATCGATGCACAGGCCGCAGGTGATGCAGCCGATCTGCGGCCCGCCGCGAATGTCGATGCCAGTGGGGCAGACCGCGACACAGGCGTTGCAATCGATGCAGTCGCCGATCCGCAGCGGATCGGGGCCGTCCCCCGCATCGCTCTGCGCGCGCTTCAACCCGTGCGATCGCGGTTCGCCGCGCCATTCCTTGTACGTCACCGTCAGCGAATGTTCGTCCATCATCGCCGCCTGGATGCGCGGCCACGGGCACATGAACTGGCAGACCTGCTCGCGCATCAGCCCCCCCAGCACATACGTAGTGGCGGTCAGCAGCGCGACGGTGCTGTAGGCCACCATCGGCGCGTCGCCGCTGAACAATGCAGGGGCAAGCGTCGGGGCGTCGGCGAAGTAGAATATCCACGCGCCGCCGGTCAGCACGCCGATCGCGATCCACACGCTATGCTTGGCAACGCGCCGCGCCACCTTCGCGAACGACCAGGGTGCGCGCTGCAGACGAATCTGTGCGTTGCGGTCGCCGTCGATCCACCGCTCGACATGCTGAAACAAATCGGTCCACACCGTCTGCGGACAGGCATAGCCGCACCACGCACGCCCCACTGCCGAGGTGACGAAGAACAGCCCGATCGCCGCCATCACCAGCAACCCGGCGACATAATAGAATTCGTGCGGCCAGATCTCGATCGCGAACATGTAAAAGCGCCGGTTCGCCAGATCGATCAGCACCGCCTGGTCGGGCGCATAGGGACCGCGATCCCAGCGCAGCCACGGCGTGATGTAATAAATCGCCAGCGTGACGATCATCACCACCCATTTGAATCGGCGAAACGCCCCATCGACCGCCTTGGGAAAGATCATGCGCCGCGCCTCGAACAGCCCGGGCGGCTTGCTCTTGCCCTGCTTGGTCTTATCCGGCCCGGCGCGAGTGCCGGGCACGGAAAGGGGCGAGGCTTCGGTCACTGCTTCGCGGCAACGGGCTGCGGCGCGGCTGCGACACGAGTAGGTGCCGGCGACGGCTCACCGCCGCCGAGCGAATGGACATAGGCGGCGAGCATCTTGATCGTCACCGGATCGAGCTGCTTTTCCCAGGCGGGCATGATGCCGCCACGGCCGTTGATGAGCGTCGTGGTCAGCGAACCGCGGTCACCGCCGAACAGCCAGATGCTGTCGGTGAGGTTCGGCGCGCCAACGGTGCGATTGCCGCGCCCGTCATCGGCATGACACGCCGCGCAGTTGTTGGTGTAAAGCGCGCCGCCGCGTGCCGCCGCCGCACTTGGCTGGTCCTGCCGCGACAGGACGCGCACGAACGACACCACATCCTCGATTTCCGCCGGTTGCAAAATGCCGTCGCGGCCAAAAGCGGGCATTTGCGAGATGCGGGTCTGGTCGTCGCCCGGATGACGGATGCCGTGGATCAGCGTCTGTTCGAGCGCCGCCATGTCGCCGCCCCACAGCCAATCATCGTCGTTCAGATTGGGATAGCCCTTGCTGCCCGCCGCGCCCGCGCCGTGGCACGCGGCGCAATGCACCTTGAATACCGAACGTCCGCCCTCTTCGGCCGCCGCCAACAGCTTGGGGTTGGCCGCCAGCTGATCGATCGGGGTTGCCGCAAGCGCGGTCATGATCGGCGCGCGGCGCTTTTGTTCGTTGGCGATGTCGCGATCGAGCTCGCCTTGGCTCGACCAGCCAAGCACCCCCTTGGTCGCGCTGTTCAGCATCGGCACCGCCGGGTACGCGATGGCATAGCCGATCGCGAAGACGATGCTGGCATACAGCGTCCACAGCCACCAGCGCGGCATCGGCGTGTCGAGTTCCTCGATACCGTCCCATTCATGGCCGACGGTGGGGGTGCCGGTCTTGTCGTCGATTCGACTGCGCTCAGCCATCGATCGCGTCCTCTTGTTCAAAGATGCTGGTCGCCGCCGTCCGGTGCGCGTCGCGTACCGAGGGCAGGAAGGTCCAGCCGGTAAAGGTGACAAACACGATGGCCATCATCACAAGGCCCCAGCTGTCGGCGAAATGGCGGAAGATGTCATAGGTGCTCATTTCGCCAGCTCGCGCGCTGCCGCCGCCTTGAAATCGACCTGGACGCCAAGGCCCTGAAGATACGCGATCAGCGCATCCATTTCGGTGACGTTGGGATTGCCGTCGAAATCGCGCGCCTGCGCGCCGGGATAACGCCGCACCAGATCGGTCGAATCGGTGTCGCCGCGTGCCTGTGTCCACACGTCGGTGACGGCGTTGCTGATGTCCTCGTCGGTGTAGGGCACCCCCTCGGCACGCAGCACCTTCAAATGGCTCGCCATGTCCTTGGCATCGACCGCACGGTTGGCCAGGAAGGCATAGGGCGGCATGATCGATTCGGGCACCACCGACCGGGGGTCTTTCATGTGCTGGACATGCCATTCGTCCGAATAGCGGGTGCCGACGCGCGCCAGATCGGGGCCGGTCCGCTGCGATCCCCATTGGAAGGGGTGATCATACATGCTCTCGGCAGCCAGGCTGTAATGGCCATAGCGTTCGGTTTCGTCGCGGAACGGGCGGATCATCTGGCTGTGGCAGCCATAGCAGCCCTCGCGGATATAGATGTTCCGTCCGACCAGCTCGAGCGGGGTATAGGGTCGAACCCCTTCGACCTTGGTCACCGTCGACTGGATCCAGAACAGCGGCGCGATTTCGACGATGCCGCCGATCGCGACGGTAACGAGCGCGAGCGCAGCCAGCAGCGTGACGTTGCGTTCGATCTTCTTGTGACGCTGGACAATGCTTGCCATGGCGAACTTCCTATCGGGCGGCAGCGACGGCGGTGCCGTCGAGCGTGGCATGGGGGGCGATGGCGGCAGCCGGGGCCGGGCGATCCTTCGCTGGATCGAACACCGGCGACGACATCGGTGCCTCGTCGCGCAGCTTGCCTTTGATCGTCATCCAGACGTTCCAGACCATGAACAGCGCGCCGGCGAAGTAGAGCAGGCCACCGGCAGTGCGGATCAGGTAATAGGGATGCATCGCGGCGACGACTTCGGCGAAGGCATAGACGAGGTAGCCGTCGTCGCCATATTCGCGCCACATCAGCCCCTGGGTGATGCCAGCGACCCACATCGCCGAGGCATAGAGCACGATGCCCAGCGTCGCGCACCAGAAGTGCCAGTTGACCATCCGCAGCGAATAGAGCCGCATGCGTCCCCACAGGCGCGGCACCATGTAATAGAGCGCGCCGAAGGTGATCATGCCGTTCCAGCCGAGCGCGCCCGAATGGACATGGCCGATCGTCCAGTTGGTGTAGTGCGAGAGCGAATTGACGCTCTTGATCGACATCAGCGGGCCTTCGAAGGTGCTCATGCCGTAAAAGGCGAGCGCGAACACCATCATGCGGATGATCGGATCGGTGCGGATCTTGTCCCATGCGCCGTTGAGCGTCATCAGGCCGTTGATCATGCCGCCCCAGCTGGGCATCCACAGCATGACCGAGAACACCATACCCAATGTCTGCGCCCAATCGGGCAGCGCGGTGTAGTGAAGGTGGTGCGGGCCGGCCCAGATGTAGAGGAAGATCAGCGACCAGAAATGGATGATCGACAGGCGATAGCTATAGACCGGGCGTTCGGCCTGTTTGGGCACGAAGTAATACATCATGCCAAGGAAACCGGCGGTCAGGAAGAAACCGACCGCGTTATGCCCGTACCACCACTGGGTCAGCGCATCCTGCACACCGGCGAACAGCGAATAGGATTTCGATCCCACCAGCGACACCGGCAGCGACAGATTGTTGACCAGATGCAGCATCGCCACGGTGATGATGAAGGCGAGGTAGAACCAGTTGGCGACATAGATATGCGGCTCAGACCGGCGGACGATCGTGCCGATGAAGATCGCCAGATAGCTGACCCAGACGATCGTCAGCCAGATATCGACATACCATTCGGGCTCGGCATATTCGCGGCCCTCGGTAACGCCCATCAGATAGCCCGTCGCCGCCAGGACGATGAACAGCTGGTATCCCCAGAAAACGAACCGCGAGAGCGCGGGGAATGCCAGTCGCGCGCGGCAGGTGCGCTGGACGACATAGAAGCTGGTGCACAGCAGGGCGTTGCCGCCAAAGGCGAAGATCACCGCCGAGGTATGCAGCGGGCGCAGCCGCCCGAAGGTCGTATATTCGCTGCTGAGGTTCAGCAGCGGATAGGCAAGCTGCGAGGCGATGACGATGCCGACGAGGAAGCCGACCACGCCCCAGAATACGGTGGCGATCACCCCCCAGCGGATGACGTCGTCATAATATTCGGTCGCCTGCGCCGCCTGTGCGGCAGCGCTCAGCGCGGGCGTGCCGACCTGGCGCATCGTCATGGCCGCGGCTGCAAAGCCTGCCAGCGCGACGATCATCATATGGACGCTGAACGGGGTATCGACCGCGACCGCCGCCAATACGACCGCCGCCATGCCGGCGAACAGCCACAGGCCCGCGCGAAGCAGCACATCGTCCTGCGGATAGCGAATCTGTGCGAACACAGAGGGCGGCGGCGCATCGCCCGCCGCGGTATTCGGGGTTCTCGAACCGTGCATCATGCGGCCTTTCGGAATGCGGGGCGGTACCAGATTTCGACCAGCGCATCGGTTAGCGCCCGCAGCATCGCAGCATCGTGCAATGGGCCGGGTGTGAAGCGCAGCCTTTCGGTGCCGCGCGGAACGGTCGGGTAATTGATCGGCTGAACATAGATGCCGTATTCGGCGAGCAGGATGTCGCTGATCTGCTTGGCGCGCACCGGATCGCCCACCATCAGCGGCACGATATGCGTCGCTGTGTCCATCAGCGGCAGGCCGGCATCGCGCAGCATCGCCTTCAGCGATGCGGCGGCGGCCTGCTGGCCTTCGCGCTCGGCGGTCGATTGCTTCAGGTGCCGCACGCTGGCGAGCGCGCCTGCGGCCAGCACCGGCGACAGGCTGGTGGTGAAGATGAACCCCGGCGCATAGCTGCGGATCACGTCGATCACCGTGCGGTCAGCGGCGATATAGCCGCCCATCACCCCGAACGCCTTGCCCAGCGTCCCTTCGATGATCGAAACCCGCTCGGCGACCGCGTCACGCTCGGAGATGCCGCCGCCGTGCGCGCCATACATGCCGACCGCATGGACTTCGTCGAGATAGGTCAGCGCGTTATACTTGTCGGCCAGGTCACAGATCGCGGCGATCGGGGCGACATCGCCGTCCATCGAATAGACGCTTTCGAACGCGATCAGCTTGGGCGCGTCTGGATCGGCGGCGGCGAGCAGTTCCTCTAGATGCGCCAGATCATTGTGCCGCCAGATCGCCTTCGCGCATCCCGAATGACGGATGCCGGCGATCATTGAAGCGTGATTCAACGCATCAGAAAAGACGATGCAGCCGGGCAGCACGCGCGCCAGCGTAGATAGCGTTGCTTCGTTCGAGACATAGCCGCTGGTGAACAGCAACGCGGCCTGCTTGCCGTGCAGATCGGCCAGTTCCTGCTCGAGCGCGATGTGATAATGGGTGTTGCCACCGATGTTGCGCGTGCCGCCCGAACCGGCGCCGACATCGTGCAGCGCCTCCTCCATCGCTGCGATCACCTTGGGGTGTTGGCCCATCGCGAGATAATCGTTCGAACACCAGACGGTGATCGGCTTGGGGCCATTATGCCCCGCGAAGCAGCGCGCATCGGGGAACGCGCCCTTGGTCCGCAATATGTCGATGAACATGCGGTATCGCCCTTCGGCATGCAGCCGATCGATCGCGCTTTCAAATATCGTTGCGTACATTTCGTAAGCCCCCGCCTTGGTCGGCTGCTGCCTAGCGGCGCGGGGGGGCTGCCCCCCATTCGCAAATATACGTAACTTGGTTACGTATGCTCCCGCGCCGCGATGTTGCTCGGGCTTACAGCCGCAGGCCGACCCCGGCCCCGACCACCAGCGGGTCGAGATGCAGGCGAAGCGACTGCTCGCCGATCGCGGTGGTGCGGAGCCGCGCGGTGGTGTCGATGTCGATATATTTGACGTCGAAATTGACGAACATGCGCGGCGTCACGTCGATGTCGACACCGATCTGCGCCGCCAGTCCCCAGCTGTCGCTCATACGCACCCGCGTCGCCCCGACCGCCGCCTCAAGCCCGTCGGATGCCTTTTCATTCCAGAACACGGTATAATTGACGCCCGCGCCGACATAGGGGCGGACATGGCCGGTGGGGTTGAAATGATATTGCGCAGTAAGCGTCGGCGGCAGCACCCAGGTCGATGCAAGCTTGCCGATCGACCCGGTGGTTCCCGTAACACCCGATGCATCATGCTTGGTCGTCGCGGCGATCAGTTCGAAGCCGATCCGGTCGGTGGCCATATAGGTCACGTCGATTTCGGGCATCACCGAATTGTTGACGCTGGCGCGCTCGGTCGGGAACGTCGGCACGATGCCGCTCGACCGCTCATTCGGCGCGACGACGATGCCGCGAAGGCGCAGCAGCACGTCACCGCGCTGTACCCCGACCCGGCCGGGATCGGACTGCGCTGCCACCGGCGCAGAAAGGACGAAGGTAGCAACCGCTGCGCATAGCGTGAACTTGATCATCATTACCTCGTTGAACACGGGAAACATCACCGGCGGCGACTGCGCCAGGCGTGCCGCGGTCGTTAGAGCGCCGCGATCGTGCTCAACATTGGGAAATATACGGACCCGCGCAGCCGGCTCCGACCATTGCCTACCAGGTGCGAATGATCAGGTCGGCGATCGCAGCCGATCGGGCGCATAGGCCGCCGCGTTCAGCCCGGCGATCCAGTCGGCGCGCTCGCGCTGTAGCAGCAGCGAGGCCGCCAGTGCCGCCGCAGCCGGCGCGGTCTGGATGCCGAAACCGCCCTGCCCGGCGAACCAGAAAAACCCCTCGGCGCGTGGATCGAAACCGTACACCGGCAACCGATCGGGCGCGAAGCTGCGAAGCCCGGCCCAGCGCCGCTCGACCGCCTCGATCCGCCAATCGACTGCACCTTCAAACCGGTCGATCGCGATGGCGACGTCGATGTCTTCGGGGGCGACATCGCGCGGCGTGTCGGGCACTTCGTCATGCGGCGACAGCCAGACGCGGCCGCCGGCTTCGGGCTTGAAATAAAACCGGTCGCGGCCGTCGCGAACCAGCGGCGCATCGGCGGCCATCGGCGGATCGACCCGCAACTGCACCATCGTCCGTCGCAGCGGCGCAATCCCCAACGGCGCGACACCCGCCATGCTGGCGACCGGATCGGCCCAGGCGCCGGCGGCGTTGACCAGCACCCCCGCCTCGAACCCGCCCGCGCGAGTTTCGAGCCGCCAGGCCCCGGCGGAGCGGGTCGCAGCGATCAACCCCGCACTGCTGACCAACGTCGCGCCGCCCCGCCGGGCCTGCGACAGATAGGCACCGTGCAGCGCGCCGACATCGATGTCCATGCAGGTGGGTTCATACACCGCCTGGGTCCATTGCGGTCGCAGCCCCGGCAGCATCGCATGCGGATCGACTCGGTCGAGCACCACGCCCGACGCGGCAAATTCGGCCAGGAACCCATCGAGCGCGCCGGCGTCCTCCTCGGTCGCGATGAACAATTCGCCGCGGGGTTTGAGAAAGCTGACCCCGCCAAGCGTAGCCGGCGGATCGCGCAGAATCGGCCCCGACGCGGTGGTGAGCGGCTGTACCCCCGGCCCACCATAGGTTTCGGACCAGAATGCCGCCGATCGCCCGGTGGCGTGATAGCCCGGCTGATCCTCACCCTCGAGCAACAGCACGCGGGCATCGCCGCCGATCGCCGCCGCCAGGCTCGCCCCGGCGATACCGCCGCCGACGATTGCGATGTCATACGTCATGCAGCTGCCCTTGCATCAAGAAAGCGGTCGATCGCCGCCAGCGCGCGATCGCGCACCGGATCGGCTTCGCGCAGGATTTCATGCGCCGCCTCTGCGCCGAAACGACAGATTTCGCTATCGGGCAATTGTCCCAGGGTTGCGATCGCCGCGCGCGGATCGACCAGCCGATCGGCATCGGCGATCAGCCCAAGCAGCGGCACCGACATCGCCGCCAGCCGCGCATCCTGCCGCAACAGCCGCGTCTGGGTGAACGCCTGCGCCACCCAGTTCCAGCTTGGCGGCCCGGTCATCAGCAGCGGGTCGGCCAGTTGCCACCAGATTTCGTCGGCATAGCGATCGGCGTCATGCGTCAGCAGCGTCTGGCGCGTTTCGGTCGTCGCCGGGCGCTCATTGCCCTTCCACGCCGCGCGCGCCGGATCGCCCAGCCGCAGCATCAGCGCCGCCAGCCCTTCGCCCAGCCGCGCGGCGACCGGCCCCTTCAGTCCCAGCATCGGCGCGACCAGCACCGCCGCGTCGGGGGCGAATACCGAATCGACCAGCGCACGCAGCACCAGATAGCCGCCCATCGAATGGCCGATCACGACATGCGGCCCAGGCGTGCCCTCGCGCCACTCGCGCCAGAACGCCGCGAGATCGGTGCCATAATCGGCGAAGGATTCGACATGCCCGCAATGCGCTGCGGGCGAACAGCGGCCCGACCCACCCTGCCCGCGCCAATCGAAGCTGGCGATCGACCAGCCCTGTGCGTGCCAATGCCCGAAAGTTTCGATATATTTCTCAAACACATCGCCGCGCCCGCCCAGGAACAGGATCGAACCGCGCGCAGAATCGCGCTGTGAAGGCCAGTCGAAGCGGCGATGATCCCAGCCATCGGGTGCCGCCCATCGCGAAATATGCGCGCCGATCGGGATCGCGCGCCGAAGTGCCTCAAAACCTGCCATGTGCGGTGGTTACTTTTTAGAAAGCCGTGTCGTCTAGGGAATAGCCGACATGGGGGAAGTTTTCGCTTGGGGGCTGGCGGTTGTGCTGGCCGGCATCCTGGTTTCAGCCGGGATCGAAGATGTGCGCCACCGCGAGATCGCCAATTGGAAGAACGCCGCCATCGCGCTGCTGGCCCCCGCCTGGTGGGTCGCGATCGGCCTGCCGATGTGGCCGGGCATGGCGATCCAGCTTGGCCTGGCGCTGCTGGTCTTTGCTTTGTTCGCGGCCGCCTTCGCTGCCGGGATGATGGGCGGCGGCGATGTGAAGATGATCGCGGCGCTGGCGCTTTGGTTTCCGCTGCATTCGCTGCTGTGGCTGCTGGTGGTGATGTCGTTGGTCGGCGGTGCGATCACGCTGGTGATGCTGGTCGATCACAGGCGCCGGCGCATCAGCGAACAACCCGAAATTCCTTACGGCGTCGCAATCGCTTGCGCCGCGCTGCTGACGTTAAGCGAACCAGTTTTTAACCATTTTGGTTGACTACCCAAAATGGGAGCAACCGGCCCGTATCTGAAAAGGCCTGAACTGTCATGGATGGACGGAAAATCATTCTTTTGGTGGGCGCGCTCGTCATCGCGGCGATCACCGCGTTCATGGCGCGCACGCTGATGCTGGGCAGTTCGGCCCCGGTGGCCGGCGCGCAGGTACAGGCCGGCCCCGTTAGCAGCGTGAAGGTGCTGGTTGCCACCCGCGCGCTGCCGGTCGGCACCATCCTTGGCCCCGATTCGATGCGGTTTCAGCCCTGGCCCGAAGAATTGATCGAAAACGCCTATCATCTGGAGGGCAAGACCGACCTGAAGGCGCTGCAGGGCACCGTCGTTCGCTTCGCGGTGCCCGCGGGCCAGCCGATCGCGCAAGGATCGCTGGTACGGCCCGGCGATCGCGGCTTCCTGGCGGCGGCGCTGGGGCCGGGCATGCGCGCCGTCACCGTGCCGGTATCGGCGCAAAGCGCGGTCGCGGGCTTTGTCTTTCCCGGCGACCGGGTTGATCTGATCCTCACCCAATCGGTCCCCGGCGGCGGCGACGGCCCGCCGCTCAAGGCATCCGAAACGGTGCTTCGCAATCTGCGCGTGCTGGCGACTGACCAGCGAGTCGACAACCAGACCGACGAGGCGGGCAAATCGGTGGTATCGACCTATTCGACCGTCACCGTCGAGGTAACGCCCCGGATCGCCGAGAAAATCGCGGTCGCGCAGACCGTCGGCGATCTGTCGCTCTCGTTGCGCTCGATCGCCGACAATACCGCCGAATTGGAAGAAGCGATTGCGTCGGGCGAAGTCAGCGTGCCGCAGACCGACGATCCACGCGCCGAAAAGGCGATGCTGGCTAGCCTCGCTGCCCGCCCGATCGAGGCGCGCTCGAGCGTATCCACCGGTGCCGACGTATCGCGCTTCCAGCGCAGCAGCGTGCCGGGGCGCAGCGCCGAAGGATCAGGGAATGTCGGCGCACCTGCCGCCATGCCGGGCATGGCACCGGGAGCCGCCCCGGTATCGGGCGGCATGGGGCCGGTGGTTCGCGTTTCACGCGGCACCGCCGTGACTGCAGTCGAAGTCGGGGGAAAGAAGTAACATGACGAAGATTCGATCTTCGCTGCGAACGGCGCTCGCGCTCGCCGCTGCCACCGGCGCGCTGGGTGCATCGATGCCCACTATCGCCCAAAATGTCAGCGCGCCCAGCAACATGCTGCAACTCAGCACCGGACGCGGTCAGCTTATCACCGTGCGCGAACCGATCACCGATGTGTTCGTCGCCAGCGACGGTATCGCCGACGTCACCGTCCGTTCGCCAACCCAGTTCTGGGTGTTCGGCAAGGCGGCTGGCGAAACCACGGTCTATGCCGTGACCAAGGCGGGCAAGGTCGCCTATTCGTCGAACCTGCGCGTCGGCAATAATTTCGACAGCGTCGGCAGCATGCTCAACCTGGCGATGCCCGAAGCCGACATCACCGCGACGCCGATGAACGGGCTGATCCTGCTGACCGGCACGATCGCCAACCCGGCCGACGGTGCCGAAGCCGAACGGCTGGTGCAGGCGTTCGTGGGCGACCAGACCAAGGTCGTGTCGCGGCTGCGGACCGCGACGCCGCTCCAGGTGAACCTGCAAGTGCGGATCGCCGAGGTCAGCCGCAGCTTCGTCAAGAATATCGGCGTCAACCTGACCAACCGTGACACCGGATCATTCCTGTTCGGCATCTCACAAGGACGGCAGGGTACGATCGCGACGGTACCCGGCGTGCCGGGGCAGCCCAACGCGCCTGTCGACGTCAACGGGCAGGTACCGGGCGGCACCCTCGTAAACTTCCCCCAGAAACTGAGCGGCAGCACGCTGATTGGCGCCGCGGGGCGGTTCCTGGGCACCGATCTGCTCGCCTCGCTCGATCTGGGTGAGACGATCGGCCAGGTCACGACACTGGCCAATCCGAACCTGACCGCATTGTCGGGCGAAACCGCCACCTTCCTTGCCGGCGGCGAAATCCCGATCCCGATCAACCAGGGTCTGGGCGCGGTCGCGGTGCAATATAAGCAATATGGCGTCAGCCTGGCCTATACGCCGACGGTCTTGGCCGATGGCCGGATCTCGCTGCGGGTGCGCCCCGAAGTCTCCGAACTGTCGTCGGCAGGCGCGGTCACGATCGACGGGACACAAATCCCCGCGCTCACTACGCGCCGGGCCGAAACCACGATCGAACTCGGCTCGGGCCAAAGCTTCATGATCGGCGGGCTGCTGCAAAACAACCACAACAACCAGATCGAAAAGACCCCCGGCGTCGGCGATTTGCCCATCCTGGGCGCGCTGTTCCGGTCGAACGGCTTTCGCCGGCAGGAAACCGAATTGGTGATCGTCGTCACGCCATATCTGGTGAAGCCGGTCGATGCCAACCAGATCGCCCTGCCCACCGATGGCTATAAGACGCCAAGCGATGTCGAGCGCATCCTGCTTGGCCAGTTGAACGGCGGCACGACCAACGGCGAACGGCCCAAGCCGAGCATGGCCCCGCCGACGGTGGCCGCGCCCAGCTTTGGCGCGAGCGCGCCGCTGCTGCCCGCCGCCCCGGCCATGCCGCCAACCGGCCAGCAACCGGCAATCGCCGCGCCGCTGCCCGATCCGTTCGCTGCCGCGCCGGCGCGCCGCAAGCCAAAGAAGGTCCGGGGCGACGCCGCTCCCGGCTTCAGCGTCAATTGACCCGGTACGGGAGAGACATCGTCATGCATCCGCACCTTCGCCTCGCTGCGATCCTGCTGCCCGCCGCATTGCTGGCCGGCTGTGGCGGCACGCTCAACCGCAGCGTCGATTCAGTCCACCAGCCGGTGGTCAGCCGCACCGATTATGTGTTCGACGTGCAGTCGTCAGGCCAGGGATTGGCTGAGGGCGAGCGCGCCCGGCTGGCAGGCTGGCTCGCCTCGCTTCAGGCAGGCTATGGTGATCGGCTATCGGTCGATGATCAACCTGCTTACGATCCAGCCGCCCGCGCCGTCGTCGCCGCAGAGGCTTCGCGCTATGGCCTGTTGCTGGCCGACACCGCGCCGATCACCGCCGGTGCATTGACCCCCGGCACGGTGAGAGTGGTCCTCAGCCGCACCATCGCCACGGTGCCGAGCTGCCCGGATTATAGCCGGATGGCCGAGCCCAATTACGGTGCCCACACTTCGTCCAACTTCGGTTGCGGCATCAACAGCAATCTGGCCGCAATGGTCGCGCAGCCCGAAGACCTCGTGCGCGGTCGCCGGGGTGCCGACGTGACCGACCTAGTCACCGCGACCAAGCCGATCCAGGCGCTGCGCGAACGTAAGGTCGAGGCGGGTGCCGCCCTGCCCGCAGCCGCCGCCGGCGGGGGGAATAACTAAGATGAACGCCCCCTGGACTCCCGCACGTTCGGCAACGACGCGCGATCCCTTCGTCGCCTTCGTGTGCGACGACAACACCGCCGAAACGATGCGAAGCGTCGCGGTCGAACAAGGCTGGGCACCCGAAAAGGTGAACAAGGGCGGCTTGCGCAATGCTGTGCAGACGCTGTCGGTGTCGGCCAGCCCCTTCATCCTGTTCGTCGACCTGTCCGAAAGCGGCGATCCGCTGAACGACATCAACGGGCTGGCCGAAGTGTGCGAACCCGGCACCGTCGTGATCGCCTGCGGGCAGGTCAACGACGTGCGCCTGTATCGCGATCTGGTGGCCAGCGGCATTCATGATTACCTATTAAAGCCGCTGAACGCCGATGCGCTGCGCGAAACTTTCGCGCAGGTTCATGCGATGCTGAATGCGCCCAAGACGGCGGAGGCCAGCGCCGACCGCGCGCACACCGCGATTGCGGTGATCGGCACGCGCGGCGGCGTGGGCGCGTCGACGATGGCGACCTCGATCGCATGGCTGATGAGCGACAAGAGCGGGCGCACCACCGCGCTGCTCGATCTGGATGTGCATTTCGGCACCGGCGCCCTCGCGCTCGATCTGGAACCGGGGCGCGGGCTGACCGACGCGATCGAAAACCCAAGCCGGATCGACGGGCTGTTCATCGAACGCGCGATGGTGCGATCGTCGGACAAGCTGGCGGTATTGTCGGCCGAAGCGCCGATCCATTCGCCGGTGATGAACGACGGCACCGCGTTTTTCCAGTTGCAGGAAGAAATCAGGTCGGCATTTGAAACCACGGTGGTCGATCTGCCGCGCGCGATGCTGGTCCAATTCCCGCATCTGCTGGCCGACATCCAGGTGGCGGTGATCGTCACCGAATATACGCTGGCGGCCGCACGCGATGCGATCCGCATCCTGTCCTGGTTCAAAACCAACGCGCCGCAGACGACGATCATCATGCTGGCGAACCGGGTCCATGTCGCGTCACTGGAAATCTCGCGCAAGGATTTCGAAACCTCGATCGAGCGCAAGATCGACGTCGTGGTGCCGTTCGACCAGAAACTGGGGGCGCAGGCAGCCAAATTGGGCAAACCGCTGGCCGAGGCTGGCCGGGGGTCCAAGACCGTCGCACCCATCGCCGAATTGGCCACCCGCCTTTTGTCGATCAGCGCCGCCAGCGACACCGCAAGCCCCGCCCCCAAGGCAAAAAAGGGCGATGCGGCCAAGGGTGGATCGTTGCTGGGCAAGCTGAACCTGCGGATGCCGAGCAAGACAAAGAAGTGAGCGTGCCCGTGCGATCATCGCGCGGCATGATCTGAAGGAGGCGATCATCGGCACCGAGTTCCTGCCGCTATTGATGGTGATGCTGGGCGTGTTCGCGGTGCTGGCCTTGCTGGTGTTCGCCTTCACCGGGCCGTCGACCGCCCGCGCCGGCGCTCGCCGGCTGACGGCAGTGCGTGATCGCCACGCCAGCGTTGCCAATGGTGGCCTGATGGAGGCCCAGCTTCGCCGCATCTCCAACCGGCGGCAATCGACCGGCTTCGACCGGATCGCAAACCGTCTGCTGCCCAACCCTGCCGAATTGCAAAAGCGGCTGGCGATGACCGGCAAGAGCTGGACCGTCGGCCAATATGGCATGGTGACATTGGGGCTGTTCGTCGTCGTCGCGCTTGGCTTGTGGCTCCGTGGGTTGCCGCCGCTGCTTGCCCTGTTGCTGGGGGTGTTCGTCGGGGCGGGGCTGCCGCATTATTGGGTGGGCAAGACGATCAAGGGTCGAATCGCCCGGTTCAACGCCAAGTTCCCCGACGCGATCGAATTGCTGGTGCGCGGCCTGCGATCCGGCCTGCCGATCACCGAAACCATCGCGGTGGTCGGCGGTGAGGTCGATGGGCCGGTGGGCGAGGAGTTTCGATCGGTCGCCGACAAGATGAAGATCGGCCGCACGCTCGACATCGCGCTTCAGGAAACCGCCGATCGGCTGGGCACCGCCGAATTCCAGTTCTTCGTCATCACCATCGCGATCCAGCGCGAGACCGGCGGCAACCTCGCCGAAACGCTGGCGAACCTCGCTGATGTGCTGCGCAAGCGGATGCAGATGAAGCTCAAGATCCGGGCGATGTCGTCCGAATCTAAGGCATCGGCCTATATCGTCGGCTCGCTGCCGTTCATCGTCTTCGGCCTGATCTGGTTCATCAACGCATCCTACATGCAGGAATTCTTCGTCGATGAACGGCTGATGGTCGCTGGCGGCGGTGGCCTGGTGTGGATGAGCATCGGCGCGTTCATCATGGCCAAGATGGTCGATTTCGAAATCTGATGAGGCACTATCCGATGAGAGGCGCACGCTGATGGAACCGGGTGCTGGTCCCACGATCCTGGGGATCGACGTCATCACCGTCGCCACCTTCCTGGCGGCGATCGCTGCCTTTGCGGTGATGGTCGCGATCTATGTCGCAACGACGGTGCGCGATCCGATGACCAAACGGGTCAAGGCGCTGCAAGACCGCCGCGAGCAATTAAAGGCAGGCATCACCGCCTCGACCGGCAAGCGCCGCGCCAAGCTGGTGCAACAAAACGACACCACCGATCGCATGCGAAGCGTGCTGTCGTCGCTCAAGGTACTGCAGGATTCGCAGCTCAAGGTAGCGCAGCAAAAATTGTTGCAGGCGGGCATCCGATCGAAGGATTGGGCGGTCGCGGTGATTTTCGGGCGCATGGTGCTGCCGATCATCATCGGCGGCCCGACGCTCTATTGGGTCTATGGCACCGAGGCTTTTGCCGATTGGAGCCCGCTGAAAGCTTATGGCCTGGTCGCGGCCAGCTTTATCGGTTCGTACAAGGCCCCCGACCTGTATCTGCAAAACAAGATCACCAAGCGCTCCGACGCGATCCGCAAGGGGCTGCCCGACGCGCTCGACCTGTTGGTGATCTGCGCCGAAGCCGGCCTGACCGTCGATGCCGCCTTTCACCGCGTCGCCAAGGAACTCGGCCGTGCCTATCCCGAGCTTGGCGAAGAATTTCAGCTGACTGCGATCGAACTGGGGTTCCTGTCCGATCGGCGGCAGGCGTTCGAGAATCTGTCGACGCGGATCAATCTGGATGCGGTGAAAGGCGTGGTCACCACCATGATCCAGACCGAGAAATACGGCACGCCGCTCGCCTCGGCACTGCGCGTTTTGTCCGCCGAGTTCCGTAACGAACGCATGATGCGCGCCGAAGAAAAGGCAGCGCGGCTGCCCGCGATCATGACGATCCCGCTGATCCTGTTCATACTACCGGTGTTGTTCATCGTCATTCTGGGGCCGGCGGCCTGCGACATCAGCGACGCACTGATCAAATAGTCATAGAAGCTATCATGGGAACGCACTCGTCTCCCTGATCGTTGACCTTCCGTAACAGGAGGGACTCCGCATGCTTTTCTCGACCCCAACCCAATTCGCGGTGCTGGCATTATGCCTGATCGCAGGCTGGCTCTTTGGCCTTGCCAGCCATCCGGGTGGCCGCAAGTGGAAGGAACGCTTCCGCGCCGAGGAAGCCGCGCACCAGGCGACGCGCGACGAGCTGGCAATACGCGATACCCGGATCAGGGAGATCGAGCGAGACCGCGAACGCTGGACCTCGTCACAAACGGTGGTTGCACCGGTTGCCGCCGAAACCACGTCGCACAGCAACGGCTTCTTCGGCTGGGGACGCGACAATCTGTCGCGCATTCGCGGCATCGACGACCACACCGAGCAAGCGCTGCGGCACGAAGGAATCAAGACCTATGCCGCGATCGAAGCCTTGGTTCCCGAAGGTGAAGCCGATGTCGAATCGCGGCTAGGCCTCGATCGCGGGCGGATCGCGCAGCAGCAATGGCGCGAACAGGCGGCATTGCTGCGCCAGGGCAATGACGATGAACATGCGAGCCGCTTCGCCTGAAGCGGTCGCCTGGCTACAGCGTCACCCACTCCGGCCCACCCGGCGCGATCACGTCCTCCACCTTGTCGCCGGTTACCACCAGCGCCAAGGTGATCGCGGCCAACAGCAGCACGTCGAACAATATGACCGCTGCAAAGGCGACATAAGGATGGACCGGGCCAACCATGTCCATCCGCTGGCGGGTCAGGCGCTGCTTCATTTACGCAGCGCCGCCTGCGCCGCCGCCAGCCGCGCGATCGGCACGCGATAGGGCGAGGCGCTGACGTAATCGAGCCCGACCTGTTCGCAAAACGCGATGCTCGCCGGGTCGCCGCCATGCTCGCCGCAAATACCCAGCTTGATGTCGGGCCGGGTTGCCCTTCCCCGCTCGGCAGCCAGCGCGATCAGTTCGCCGACGCCTTCGACATCAATGCTCACAAACGGGTCGCGCGCGTAAATGCCCTTTTCGACGTAAACCGACAGGAAGCGCGCGGCATCGTCGCGGCTGACGCCCAATGTCGTCTGGGTCAGATCGTTGGTGCCGAAACTGAAAAATTCGGCCTGCTCGGCGATCTCACCGGCCTTGAGCGCCGCGCGCGGCAGTTCGATCATCGTGCCGACCAGATATTCGATCGTGCGCCCGCGTTCGGCAAAGACTTCGGCGGCGGCCTTGTCGACCACCAGCTTCATCAGTTCGAGTTCGCGGCGGGTGGCGACCAGCGGGATCATCACCTCGGGCACCGGCGCCTCGCCCGATTTCTCGGCGACGTCGCACGCCGCCATGAAGATCGCGCGCGCCTGCATTTCGTAGATTTCGGGATAGGTCACGCCCAGCCGGCACCCGCGATGGCCCAGCATCGGGTTGAATTCATGCAGCTCGGCCGCCCGGCGCTTGAGCTTGTCAATGTCGATCCCGGTGGCGGTGGCGACATCTTCGAACTCGGCCTCCTCATGCGGCAGGAATTCGTGCAGCGGCGGATCGAGCAGGCGGATGGTGCAGGGCAGCCCCACCATCACCTCGAAAATCTCGGCGAAATCGCTGCGCTGTTCGGGCAGCAATTTGTCGAGCGCGGCGCGGCGACCGGCTTCGTTTTCGGCGAGGATCATCTGGCGCACCGACGTGATCCGGCTGGCTTCAAAGAACATATGCTCGGTGCGGCACAGGCCGATGCCTTCGGCCCCGAATTCGCGCGCGGTGCGGCAATCATCGGGGGTCTCGGCGTTGGTCCGCACCTTCAGCCGGCGAACCTTGTCGGCCCACACCATCAGCGTGCCGAAATCGCCTGCCAGCTCGGGCTGGATCGTCGCCACCGCGCCCGCCATGACTTCGCCGGTGGTGCCGTCGATCGTCAAAATGTCGCCCTCGCGAATCTCACGCCAAGAACCGTCGGCGCCAACGCGCATGATCTTGTCCTTGGCGACGATCGACAGCGTGCCTGCACCCGATACGCACGGACGCCCCATGCCGCGCGCAACCACCGCCGCGTGGCTGGTCATGCCGCCGCGCGCCGTGAGGATACCCTTGGCGGCGTGCATGCCGTGAATATCTTCCGGGCTGGTTTCGACGCGGACGAGGATCACGTCCTCGCCATTGGCCGCCGCGCGCTCGGCGGTGTCGGCGTCGAACACCACCTTGCCCGATGCCGCCCCCGGCGATGCGGGAAGCCCCTTGGTCAGCACATCGCGCGGGGCATCGGGGTCGAGCGTGGGATGAAGCAACTGGTCGAGCGCCGATGGTTCGACGCGCAGCACCGCTTCCTCCTGCGTGATCAGCCCTTCCTCGGCCATGTCGACCGCGATCTTCAGCGCCGCCTTGGCCGTGCGCTTGCCGCTGCGCGTCTGAAGCATCCACAGCTTGGCCTGTTCGACGGTGAATTCGATGTCCTGCATGTCGCGATAATGCCGCTCGAGCAGGTCGAAAGTATGCGCCAGTTCGCCATAGACCTGCGGCATCGCCTCTTCCATCGAGGCTGGCTTGGCCCCGGCGGCTTCGCGCGCCGCCTTGGTCAGATATTGCGGGGTGCGGATGCCCGCGACGACATCCTCGCCCTGCGCATTGATCAGGAATTCGCCATAATAGCCGTTCGCCCCGGTCGAGGGATCGCGGGTGAAGGCGACGCCGGTGGCGCTGGTGTCACCCATATTGCCGAACACCATCGCCTGGACGTTGACCGCGGTGCCCCAGTCGCCCGGAATGTCGTTCAGCCGGCGATACACCTTCGCCCGCTCGGACTGCCACGACCCGAACACCGCGCCGACTGCGCCCCAAAGCTGGTCATGCACGTCCTGCGGAAAGGGCTTGCCCCATAATTCCTGCACCAGCGCTTTGTATTCGGCGACCAGTTTCTTGAGATCGTCGGCGCTCAATTCGGTGTCGAGGTAGAAGCCCTGGTCTTCCTTGGCGATTTCCAGCGCTTCCTCGAACCGGCCATGATCGAGTTCGAGCACGACATCGGCATACATCTGGATGAAGCGGCGATAGCTGTCCCAGGCAAAGCGCGGATCGGCCGAAATCGCCGCCAGCCCCTCAACCGTCGCGTCGTTGAGGCCCAGATTCAGCACGGTATCCATCATGCCCGGCATCGAAACCCGCGCACCCGATCGCACCGACACCAGCAACGGATTGGCGGCATCGCCAAACAGCTTGCCGGTAATCCCCTCAATGTGCCGCAGGCCGTTCGCAACTTCTTTGCGCACGCTGTCGGGGAAGGTCTGGCCTTCCTCATAATAGCGGGTGCACATCGCGGTGCTGATCGTGAAACCCGGCGGCACCGGCAGGCCGATCGATGCCATTTCGGCAAGGTTCGCACCCTTGCCGCCCAGCAGGTTCTTGTCGCCCTTGCCGCCGTCCGAAACCCCGCCACCGAAACGATAGATATATTGCGTCATAATATCTCCCTCTCCCCGCTTGCGGGGAGAGGGCCGGGGAGAGGGGCAGTCCTCTCTTACCGGCCCTTGCTTGATGTGCGAACTGCCCCTCTCCCAACCCTCTCCCCAAAGGGAAGAGGGCTTTAATATTTATCAGTCGATCTTCGAAAAATCGGCGACCGCATGCACCGCGTCGCGCATCCGCGCGAGCAGCGTCAGCCGCGCCGCGCGCTTGGCGGGATCGGCATCGTTGACGGTCACCGTCTCGAAGAATTGGTCGATCGGCGCGCGCAGCGATGCCAGCGCGGTCATCGCCTCGGCGAAATCCTCGGCAGCGATCGCGGCGGCGGCGCGCGGTTCGGCGGCGTCGAGCGCTGCGGCCAGCGCGGCCTCGGCAGGCTCGGGCGCATAGCCGGGGGCGTGTTCGCGCTGCGACCGGGCAAAATCGCCGACACTGGCGGTGAAGTTCGCCTGATCGACCTCGACCAGCGGGTCTTCCTCGCCGGTTTGCGGGATCGAATCGTCACCAGCGGCATGATCGAGCGCGCGCGCGGCGAGTTCATCGGGATGGCGATCTGTCGATTCGGTGCCGAAGGGTTCGGTGGCGGCTTCGACAGGGTTGGCCAAATCCCCCTCCCGCTTGCGGGAGGGGCTAGGGGTGGGGCTATCGTCCAGCTTCGCGCTCGGTGAGACTCCCGGCCCACCCCCGACCCAGTCCGGGGTCGGATGTGCCCCCGGCACATCCTCGACAGCGCGGGGCGCTGTCGACCCCGAACTCGCAA
>NZ_JROH01000028.1 GCF_000786205.1 Sphingomonas sp. 37zxx
CCGCCTTGCCCAACCCCGCCGCGCGCCCTAGCTATCGCGAATACGAACTGACGCGGGGGCCTATGCAGAACGATCCGATCCTCGCCATTCGCGGCGTCAGCAAGACCTATGCCTCGGGGCACCAGGCGCTCAAATCGGTCGATCTCGATATTGCCAAGGGCGAGATTTTCGCGCTGCTCGGTCCCAATGGCGCGGGCAAGACCACGCTGATCTCGATCGTCTGCGGCATCGTCACTCCGACGACCGGCACGATCACCGTGGCGGGGCGCGATGCCCAGGCCGAGTATCGCTATGCGCGTTCGGTGATCGGGCTGGTGCCGCAGGAATTGTCGACTGATGCGTTTGAAAGCGTGATCGCCACGGTGCGCTTCAGTCGCGGGCTGTTCGGCAAGAAGCGCAATGATGCGTATCTCGAACAAGTGCTGCGCGACCTGTCGCTGTGGGACAAGCGCGATGCCAAGCTGCTCGAATTGTCGGGTGGCATGAAGCGCCGGGTGCTGATCGCCAAGGCGCTGAGCCATGAGCCCGACATCCTGTTCCTCGACGAGCCGACGGCGGGGGTCGACGTGTCGCTTCGCCGCGACATGTGGAAGCTGGTCCACCGGCTGCGCGAACGCGGCGTGACGATCATCCTGACGACGCATTATATCGAGGAGGCCGAGGAAATGGCCGACCGCGTCGGCGTCATTAACAAGGGCGAATTGCTGCTGGTCGAGCGCAAGGCCGATCTGATGAAGAAGTTGGGCAAGCGCCAGATGGAGATCACGCTGGTCGAACCGATGGTCGCGGTGGTGCCCGAGCTTGCCGAATGGGATCTGGCGCTGATCGATGAGGGGCATAAATTGCGCTATGTCTTTGATGCCCAGGCCGAGCGGACGGGCATCCCCTCGCTGCTGCGCCGCCTCGCCGACATGGGGGTGGCGTTCAAGGATCTCGACACGTCGAAGTCGAGCCTCGAGGATATTTTCGTCGATCTGGTCGAGGAGCGCACGGCATGAGCGCGACCTCATCCCTTCGTCACCCCGGACTTGATCCGGGGTCCATGCAATTCGCGCAGTACGGGCGTGACGCCGGCGGTGATCGGCGCGCATGGATGCCGGGTCGAGCCCGGCATGACGGGAAGTGTCGGACGGAGCGCACGGCATGAGCGCGCCCTTACCCCTTCTTCACCCCGGACTTGATCCGGGGTCCATGCGATTCGCGCAGTACGGGCGAGACGCCGGCGGCGATCGGCGCGCATGGATGCCGGGTCGAGCCCGGCATGACGGGAAGCACCAGACGGAGCGCGCAGCATGAACCTCCACGGCGTTTGGGCGATCTATCGCTTTGAAATGGCGCGCTTCGGGCGCACCTTCTGGCAATCGATCGTTACCCCGGTGATCACCACCGCGCTGTATTTCATCGTCTTTGGCGGTGCGATCGGCAGCCGGATGGAGGCGATTGACGGGGTCGGCTATGGCAGCTTCATCGTCCCCGGGCTGATCATGCTGACCCTGCTGACGCAGAGCCTGTCGAATGCGTCGTTCGGCATTTATTTCCCGAAATTCACCGGCACGATCTATGAACTGCTGTCGGCGCCGGTTTCGACCTTCGAGCTGTTGCTCGGCTATGTCGGCGCGGCGGCGAGCAAGTCGATGCTGATCGGGCTGATCATCCTGGCGACCTCGACCTTCTTCGTCGACTTGCGGATCGAGCATCCGGCGATGATGGTCGCCTTCCTGATCCTGACGTCGGTGACCTTCAGCCTGTTCGGCTTCATCATCGGCATCTGGGCCAAGGGGTTCGAGCAACTGTCGCTGGTCCCCGCGTTGCTGATCACGCCGCTGACGTTCCTTGGCGGTGCCTTTTACTCGATCGACATGCTGCCCGACCCTTGGCGGACGGTGAGCCTGTTCAACCCCGTCGTGTATCTGGTGAGCGGGTTTCGCTGGAGTTTCTTCGGTCAGGGCGATGTCAGCGTTTGGCTCAGCCTGGGGGTGACGTTCGCGTTCCTGCTGGCGTGCGTCGCGCTGGTCGGGTGGATGTTCAAGACCGGCTACCGGCTGAAGCGGTGAGGGCGTTGCCTATCGCATGACCGGCAGCGTCACATAGGAGCCAGTGCAAACCCGCTGAGTCGCCTTCACGAAATCCTCCGCCTTTGCCGTGTAGATATTGGGCACGAATTTCTGCGGGTTGCGGTCGATCATCGGGAACCAGCTCGACTGGACCTGCACCATGATCCGGTGCCCCGCCTTGAAGACATGGTCATGGTCCTTCATCGGCACGTCCCACGCCACCACCTTGTTGGGCACCAAGGGCTTGGCGGTCTCGTAGCTTTCGAGCCAGCGCCCGCGCCGGACCTCCATCGCGATCGGGAACTGATAGCCGTTGAGCGTCCTGGGATAGTCGCCGAGCGCGCGGCCGGGGGCGGGTTCGTAATCGTCGGGCAGCACGTCGATCAGCTTGACCACCATGTCGCTGTCGGTGCCGCTGGTCGAGGCCATCAGCCGCGCCGCAACCGCGCCGGTGACGGTCAGATCGGCCTCGAGCGGTGCGCTGGTATAGGTCAACACATCGGGGCGGCCATCGACGAAACGCTGGTCGGCGGCTTCCCACCAGCGCCATTCCTGGGAGGGATAGGTACGCGAGATCGGACGTTCGCGGAACGGCACCGGATTGGCGGGGTCCGACAGATAGTCGCGGCATCTCTCGCCCGCCGCGGGCGCGGTGAACGACAGGCTGCCGTCGGCGCGCAGATACAGGTTGGTCACAGCGGCGGCGCGCGGCGGCCATTGCGGATAATCCTTCCACGCCCAGGAGCCGCTCTGGAACATCCGCGCTTCGAACGCTGGCTTGGTGCCCTTGCCGTGCAGCCAGTGCGCGAAGAACGGCGCTTCGATGTCGCGGCGGAACGCAGTGCCGCTTTCGGTGCCGAACTTGATATAGCCGACATCGCTGCCCGGCCCGCGCCAACTGCCATGCGCCCAGGGGCCCGCGACGATCATGTTGAGGCCGTCGGGATCGGCAGCCTCCATCCGTTCATAGATTTTCCAGCTGCCCAGCGGGTCTTCCTGGTCCCAGAATCCCGCGACGTGCAGCGTGGGCACCGTCGTTTTGCCCAGCCGATCGGTCCAGCGATTGGCCTTCCAGAACGAATCATAATTCGAACGATCGATGATCGAACGCAGCATCGGCACGCTGCCCTTGAAATACTGCGTATCGAGATTCTCGACTGGGCCGAGCTTCAGGAACCAGGCATAGCTATCGACCACACCCTTGCCGCCATAATCGAAATCGCGGCCCTGATCGTTGTTCTGCAGCGAAAACAGCCAGTCGGTGGCGTAGGACAGGCGGAACGCGCCATAGCGGTGGAGATCGTCGTTGATCCACCAATCGTTCCACGCCGCCTGCGGGCTGACGGCTTTGAGTGCGGGATGCGGCTTGGCCAGCGCGACTGCGGCGGCATAGCCGGGATAGGATACCCCCCACATGCCGACCTTGCCATTGTTGCCGGCGACATTCTTCACCAGCCAGTCGACGCTGTCATAGCCGTCGGTCGCTTCATCGACCGCGTCCGATCCGGCGGGGGCGAGTGCCATCGACATGGTGAAGTCGCCATCGGATTTGAACTGGCCGCGCATGTTCTGGAACACGAGGATATAGCCGTCCTCGACCAGGAAGCGCATATCGGCGGGGATGGCCGCGGGAGCCCCACCGGGGACGCCATAGGGGCTGCGCTGGAACAGGATCGGCAGCGGGCCGGTCTTCCCGGTCGGGCGCAGGATCACCGTCTGCAACCGTGCGCCGTCGCGCATCGGCACCATCACTTCTTCAAAGGTGAAGGGGGCGGTCGCACTTGCCTGTTGCCGAGGTGCGGCATTTGCGATGCCGGTGGTGGCAAGCAGCAGAGCGAGCAGGGGGGTGTAAAGGCGCATTCGGCTAAGGCTCCGGTTGGATGCCGGCAGAACAGCGCACGCGCGGCGTTTTGTCGAGAAGGCTTTGTCTGGGAGGCTTTGTCGGGGCCCGGTCGCCATCCCCGCTCGCGCGGGAATGACGAAAAGGCTGGCAGTCGTTCGGCTTAGAACGCAGCGGTGAGCGAGAAGACGACGGTGCCGTCCGAAATGCTATCCACCCCGCCCTTGGCGAAATTAGGGAGCAGATAGGCGCGCTCGGCATCGCTGATGTCGGTGCCGACATAGGTCACGCCGAAGGTGAGACCGCTATAGGTCAGGTCCGCACCCAGCGCGTAATCCCAATATTTCCCGGTGGGGGCGATGCTGGTGCCATTGGGACCAAGGCCCGGATTACCGTCCGAATAGCCGATATGGCCACGCAGGCTGATCGGCGAATTGGGAATGGCGGCGACGGCGTCGCCCGACAGATAGAGATTGTCTTCCTTGTCGCCGGGATCGTCGGGCGTGCCCGCCGCAGCGGCAGCGCCGGTGAAGAATGCACGGCCAAGCGCTTCCTGCGAAGGCGCATAGAAGATGCCGGCGGTCAGCGATACCGGTCCGGCGGTGCCCGACAGCTTCACATAGGGCTCGACGAAGTCGGTGGTGTTGGCACCATCGGGATACATATACCATGTCGCGCCGACATCGAGCGTGCCGCCATTGCCGATCGGCATCTTGTAGCCGGCGAACAGATCGAGTTCGAGATTTGGCCCGCCAAACGTACCCCAGCCGGAAAGGTTGGAGCCCCAGAAGCCGCCATAGACGCCGCTTTCATGCGCGACGGTCGCGCCGCCCTGCACCACGAAGCCCTTGTCGGACTGGGAGACGCCGCGAAAGCGATAGTCGGAGGCGAGGGTGACGCTGCCCGATACGGTAACCGGTTCGGGCGGTGCGGTTTCTTCCTGCGCAAATGCAGGGGTAGCGCACGTCAAAAGAAGGGCTGAAAGCCCCAGTGTAGAGAAACGCATCGGGTCCCTTTCGAGTAGAAGGCGATGGTTCTCTCCTGCTGCCCAACGGTCCGCGTCTGCCGATGTCCAGGGACATGCGCGCGAATACTAGTTGAACGCAGTAAGGTTGCCGCAACATGCGGCAACGCACAACTTTATTCTTCTATCCGAGGCATCAATGGATATTTGTGTGGCGAATAGGCCACAATGGATCGATCAAGCGATCTGCACGATCGCGTCGATTTCCACCACCGCACCCAGCGGCAATACCGGCACGCCGACCGCGCTGCGTGCATGCCGGCCCGAATCGCCAAAGGCGGCGATCATCAATTCGGACGCGCCATTGGCAACCTTTGCCTGATCGGTGAAGCTCGCCGCCGAATTGACGAACACGCCAAGCTTCACGATCCGCGCGACTCGCGACAAATCGCCGTCGAGCGCCGCCTTCATCTGGGCGATCAGCATCACCGCACAGCGCTTGGCGGCGTGGGCGGCATAATCGAGATCGCGATCCTCGCCGACTCGGCCGGTCATCAGCGCGCCGTCGTCGAACGGCAACTGGCCCGAGATGTGGAGCATGTTGCCCGCGATCACCGCGGGGACATAGGCGGCCACCGGGGCAGCGGGGGTGGGGAGGGTGAGGCCGAGATCGGCCAGCTTTGCTTCGATGGTGTCGCTCATGGGCCTGATGTGCCGAGTCACGCGGCGGCGGGCAAGCCCGAAGCGAATCGCCGGGCGATCCAGTCACCCGCCAGCCGCCAGTCATCGATTCGCGCATGTGCATGCTCGGCAGCCGGGGTCGCGGCGGCGAGTTCGAGTTCGGATACCATGTGCAGCCGGTGGACGCCGGGCGCATGCCGAGCGACCGATTCGTGATGCACCGCCAGATCATCGACGAACACCGTCACCGGATGGCCATGTTCGGCGACCAAGGCCGCGACCGGATCGCCCTTACCACCCTGGTTGCATTCGACGCGGTGGGCGATGCCGTGCGCCGCGAGCTGATCGATTCGGTGGCTGCGGCAATGGTCCTTCAAATTGGTCAGGATCACGATGTCGGCGGTCTCGGCGATCACCGCCAGCGCCTCGCGCGCATGCGGCACCAGCGTCTGTCGCGCCATTTCGGCGGGGAAGAAGCCGTCGAGCATCCCCCACATCTCGTCGCGCACGACGGTGCTGCCGTCGCTGCGCCTAGTCATCGCGGTCGAGAAATCGCCATGCCCGATCGTGAAATCAATATCGTGGGCTTCGTCGAGCCAGGTGCGGAAATGCCGCACCATGTGCAGCAACACTTCGTCGCAATCGCAGATCAGCAGCGGCTTCATCATTGCTCCAATGCCTCGCGGGCCTGTACCAGCAGCGCGGGCGAGATGCCCAATTCGTTAGCGCAGGCGATCAGATCGGGCTCATGCGCTTCCAGAAACCCAAGCGCCGCCGCCAATATCGCGGGATCGCCCGCGCCGTCGCGCAGCGATTGCGGGTTCAGCCCGGTGGTGTCCAGCAATCGTTCGGCCCGGCGCGGTTCGGCCAGCGCCCATACCAGCGCCTGCAACGCGATCAGGTGCGAATCGCGTTCGGGATTTGTCTCGCGGATCGGCATGGGCTAGCCCTCGTCTTATGCAGGAACAGACCGCGGACGTGGCAAAGAAGGTGCTGGTTGTCGAGGACAACGAGCTGAACCTCAAGCTGTTTTGCGATCTGCTACGCGCGCACAACTATATCGCCGAGCCGGTGCGCGACGGGCGCGAGGCGGTGGCGCGCGCGCGCGAGGTGATGCCCGACCTGGTGGTAATGGACATTCAGTTGCCGCACGTCAGCGGTTATGAACTCATCCAGCGGATGAAGGCCGATCCGCGACTGCGCGCAATCCCGATCATGGCGGTGACCGCCTATTCGGGGCGCGACGACGAAGATCGGATTCGCGCGGCTGGCGCGACCGCCTATGTCTCGAAACCGATTTCGGTGATGCGGTTCATGGACGAAATACGCGCGCTGGCGTGATCGCCAAATCCCTCTCCCGCGCGGCAGGAGAGGGCAATCAAGATCACTTGATCTTGGCTTCCTTGAACTCGACATGCTTGCGCACGACCGGATCGTACTTGCGGAACGACATCTTCTCGGTCTGGTTGCGCGGGTTCTTCTTCGTCACATAGAAGAAGCCGGTGTCGGCGGTGCTTACCAGCCGGATCTTTACGGTAGTCGGCTTGGCCATGGCCCAATCCTTGTCTTCGTGATGCCATAAGGCGAAAATGCGAAAGGCGGCACGCATCGAAGCGGCCGCCGATTGATGCGAGCGCATGCGGCAGTGACACGCGAATGTCAAGGCGATGCGCTTGGCGTTAGACGCAAAGCTCGCCGTGCATCACTGGAATACAGGTGCCGCGCAGTGTCGCCACAATTCCTTCCGGCGTGCGGCTGGCCTCAACCCGTAACAGGCTGGGTCGGCCCATCTCGACGCCCTGATGTATCCGTAGCGAAAGACGGTCGGCATCGGCGTTCAGCGACAGCAACAGGCAGGCGAGCGGCGCGTTGGCGCTGCCGGTTGCCGGATCTTCCCAGGTGCCGGCGAGCGGCGCGAACATGCGCGCGCGCAGCGTGTCGCCGCCGTCGCGGCAATAGACATGCACCGAAAAGCGGCTGCCCTGTTCGGGGTGGGCGGCGAGCGCTGCCTTGAATGCCCCCAGATCGGGTGAGCAACGCGCCAGCGCTTCGCTGGTCAATTCGGCGATGACATAGGGGTTGCCGGTCGATGCGACGATCGGGGGGTGCGCCGCCGTCACGACATCGCCGGGGGCGAGGCCCAGTACCGCCGCGATTACGTCGGGCGCGATTGTCGTGCCGATGCTCAGCGGCTGCGGCGCGGCGATCATCGCCCCGATGGCTTGGCCGGCGGCATCGCGATCGATCCGCACCCGGACCAGCCCTGCCGGTATCTCGAACGCGGCCTCGGCAAGGTCGGGCTGCAACCTTGCCAGGATGAAGGCGGTGCCTACCATCGGATGCCCGGCAAAGGCCATCTCGGCGGTCCGGTTGAAAATGCGGATACGCGCAGTGTTGGCGGGATTGGCCGGGGGGAGGACGAATGTCGTCTCGCTGAGGTTAAACTCGGCGGCGATCGCCTGCATCGTCGCCGAATCGAGCGATTCGCCGTTCAGCACGACGGCCAGCGGGTTGCCGCCGAAACGGATGTCGGTGAACACATCGGTGGTGTGGAAAGGCAGCATCGGCATGGCTTGGCTCCGGCAGGGATCGACGATTGATTGACATGCATTTCGTCGATTGGCAAACCAGCCAAATGCAGGAAGCAGAACTGTTCCGCGCGCTTGGCAATGATCGCCGTTTGCAGATCCTTGGCTGGCTTAAAGACCCGGTCGCCCATTTCCCCCCGCAACGCGACGGCGATCTGGTGACCGACGGAGTGTGCGGCCAGCTGATCGCTGAAAAGCTGGGCATCAACGCATCGACCCTGAGCGAGCATATGCGGGTGCTTCAGGCCAGCGGGCTGGTGACGGCGAAACGGATCAAGCAATGGACCTTTTATCGCCGCGATCCCGAACGAATCGGCGCGCTGATGGCGATCGTCGGCGATATTTGAGGGAAGTGCGCGATGTTCAGCCACATCACCGTCGGCGTTTGCGACCTCGATCGCGCGGGCGTTTTTTATGATTCGCTGCTGCTACCCCTCGGCTTTGCCCGGCGGCCAGTGACGGCCGATGGCGGTCCGCCGTCGCTGAGCTGGCATGTGCCCGGTGCCGGGCTGCCCTATTTTTATGCTTATCTGCCGTTCGATGGTCGGCCCGCATCGCCCAGCAATGGCGGCATGGTCGCTTTCCTCGCTCCGTCTGCTCAGGCGGTCGAGATGGCCTATGCCGCGGCCATCGAACATGGCGGCGTCGATGCCGGCGCACCGGGCCCCCGCCCGCAATATGCGCCGGGCTATTTCGGGGCCTATCTGCGCGATCCCGACGGCAACAAGGTGCATGTCGTGTTTCGCCCCGACGCTGTTTGATCGGCGCGAGCAATCGTTATTCCGACCTCGAACCTTGCCACCTCCCTTCTTATCTATTGCTCCGATGGCAATGATCGTCGTGCTGGTTGGAGCCAATTGGCGGGCCGATCGTTAGCCACCCGAACCGACTTTTCGCATGGATGGAGCATGGCATGGCTGACACGACCAACCCCGCATTGAAGACCCCGACCGACCTTGGTGCCAATGACGCCAAGACCGTGGCGCAGGCGCTCAACGGCATTCTGGCCGACAGCTTTGCGCTCTATCTGAAGACCAAGAACTTCCATTGGCATGTGTCGGGTCCGCATTTCCGCGACTATCACCTGATGCTCGACGATCAGGCGGCACAGATCCTCGCCACCACCGACGACATCGCCGAGCGAGTCCGCAAGACCGGCAACACGACGCTGCGCTCGATCGGCGACATCGCCCGCCACCAGACGATCAAGGACAACGACCAGGATTTCGTGTCGGCGGCCGACATGCTGGTCGAACTGCGCGAGGATAATCTGGCGCTGGTCGAACTGCTGCGCGAAGCTAAGGACATTGTCGATGAAGCCAAGGACAATGCCACCAGCGGCATTCTCGACGACTGGACCGACCAGGCCGAAGAGCGCGCCTGGTTTCTGTTCGAGTCAAGCCGCAAGGGCTGATGACGTAGTGCGGTGAAGACCAGTCCCCCGGTTGCCAAGCAGCCGGGGGGCAATTCTGTCGGCTGTGCTTACTCGGGCCAGATCGGCGCAAACCGGCATCGTCGAGGTGCGGTCATCGCCCGCCTGCCAACCAATCGCGCACCGCCTGGAACCTTTCCGGCGCTTACTTGGTTGTTTCGGTTACACAGTAGGGAGACAAGACATGATGCGTTGGGCAGTAATATTTCTGGTGGTCGGCCTGGTAATGGCGGTCCTCGGCTTTGGCGGTATTGGTGGCGCGTTCATCGAAATTGCCAAGATTCTGTTCTTCATTGCAGTCGCGATCTTTGTCGTCCTGCTGGTGCTGGGACTGATGGCGGGCAATAAGGTAAAGAACTCGCTTTAACCCTGAGCCGCGATGCGCGCTTTTGCCGATCTGCTCGATCGGCTGATCTATACCCGGTCGCGCAACGCCAAGCTGGCGTTGATCGGCCAGTATCTACGCGAGACGCCTGATCCCGACCGGGGTTGGGCGCTCGCTGCGTTGACGGGTGATCTCGATTTGCCCGCGGTGAAATCTGGCACCGTCCGCGCGCTGATCGCCGAGCGCACCGATCCGGTACTGTTCGCGATGAGCCGCGATTTCGTCGGCGATACCGCCGAGACCGTAGCCCTGCTCTGGCCCGAAAATCCTGCGCGTGCCGCCGATGCCGAGGTGCTGACCGTCGCGCGGGTGATCGAGCAGCTGGGCAGCCTTAGCCGCGCCGATGCGCCGGCGATCCTTGCCGACATGCTCGACCAGTTAGATTCGGACGAACGCTATGCGCTGCTCAAACTCGCCACCGGCGGGTTGCGGGTGGGGGTATCGGCGCGGCTTGCCAAAACCGCGCTGGCGCAGGCGTTCGGCATCGATGTCGAGGCGGTCGAGGAAGTCTGGCACGGGCTCGACGCGCCCTATGACAGCTTGTTCGCATGGGCCGAGGGGCGCGGCACCCAGCCGAGCACGACCGACATCCCGGTGTTCCGCTCCTTCATGCTCGCGCATCCGCTGGAGGAGACGCAGGTCGATCTGGCCGACTATGCCGCCGAATGGAAATGGGACGGCATTCGCGTCCAGATCGTCCATGTCGCGGGCGAGACGCGACTCTATAGTCGCGCCGGCGACGACATCACCGGGAGTTTTCCCGAGGTGGCGGCTGCCTATCGCACCCCCGGCGTGCTCGACGGCGAATTGCTGGTGAAGGGCGAGGCGCAGGGTGGGACTCTCGATGAGGGCGGCGGCGCGGCGAGCTTCAACGCGCTGCAGCAGCGGCTGGGGCGCAAGACGGTTTCGGCCAAGATGCAGGCGGAGTATCCCGCCTTTGTCCGGCTATACGACATCTTGTTCGACGGCCCCGAAGACCTGCGCGAACTTCCCTGGCACGCGCGGCGGGCGCGGCTGGAGCCGTTCGTCGCCGCGCTCGACCCCGACCGCTTCGATCTCAGCCGAGTGATCGAAGCCGCCGATTTCGCCGCACTCACCACGATCCGCGACGGCGCGCGCGATTCGGCGATCGAGGGGGTGATGCTCAAGCGGCGCGACTCTCCCTATGTCACCGGGCGGCGCGTGGGGCTGTGGTATAAATGGAAACGCGATCCGCTCGTTGCCGATTGCGTGATGATGTACGCGCAGCGCGGCAGCGGAAAACGGTCGAGCTTCTACAGCGACTATACTTTCGGCTGCTGGACGCCCGACGGCCAGCTATTGCCGGTGGGCAAGGCCTATTCGGGCTTCACCGACGAGGAGCTGAAATGGCTCGATCGTTTTGTCCGCAACAACACCGTCGCGCGATTCGGCCCGGTACGCGAGGTCGAAAAGACCCTGGTGCTCGAAGTCGCGTTCGATTCGATCCACGCCTCGAAGCGGCACAAATCGGGGGTGGCGATGCGCTTCCCCCGCATCGCGCGAATCCGCAAGGACAAGCCTGCGGGGGAAGCCGATCACATCGAAGCCTTGCTGCGCCTCGCGACTTGAAGCACAGTCAGGTCCGGCTTTTCATTTCGTCATTCCCGCGAAGGCGGGAATCCATAATCCAGTGCAGCCGTTATGGATTCCCGCGTTCGCGGGAATGACGAGGTTGTTGCCGATGAAACCTCAGATCGACGCAGGGCCGATCGGCACGATGCCGGTGGGGTTCACGTCGGGATGGCTGCGATAATAATGTGTCTTGATGTGGTCGAGGTCGACCGTTTCGGCGATGCCGGGCACCGCCATCATCCGCTCCATCAGGCCGTGCAGGCGCGGATAGTCGACGATCCGCCGCCAATTGCATTTGAAATGGCCGTGATACACCGGATCGAAGCGCATCAGCGTGGTGACCAACCGGATATCGGCCTCGGTCATCCGGTCGCCGACCAGCCATTCGCGACCGTCGAGGTGCCCCTCCAGCCAGTCGAGCGATTCGAACAGCGCGCGGGCGGCCTTTTCATACGCCGTCTGCTGCTTGGCGAAGCCCGCGCGATAGACGCCATTATTGACCGTTTGATACACCCGGTCGTTGACCGCGTCGATCTCGCCGCGGAGTTCGGCAGGATAGAAATCGCCGGGTTTCGCGCCGAGATCGTCGAACGCGGTGTTGAACATGCGGATGATTTCGGAAGATTCGTTGTTCACGACCCGCGCTTCCTTGCGGTCCCACAGCACCGGCACGGTCACCTTGCCCAACATTTTCGGATCGTTGCGGGTGTAGATCTGGTGCAAGTGATCGAAGCCGTAGAGCGGATCGCCGGTGCCGCCGAATGCGCGCTGAAAGCTCCAGCCGTGCTCGCCCATGATCGGGCCGACGACGGTGACCGGCAGCAAATCCTCGAGCCCCTTGAGCGCGCGGACGATCAAGGTGCGGTGTGCCCAGGGGCAGGCGAGGCTGACATAAAGGTGAAAGCGATCGGCTTCGGCGCGTACGCCGCGCTGGCCATCGGGGCCGGGCGAGCCGTCGGCGGTGAGCCAATCGCGGAAGGTCGAATCGGCGCGCTGGAAATCGCCCTTCTCATCGGTCGGCGCGACCGGTTGTTCGTTGCTCCAGCGTCCGTCGGTCAATTGACCCATCGTCATGCTCCTATGCTTATGAAGAACGAACCGGCGAGGAAGGCGAGCGATCCGCTTCCGCCATTGAAACGCTCGGTTTCGCGTCAGCGAAGCGCGATCTCGAACAGGGTCGGCCAGTATTTGCCGGTGACGAACAACCGCCGGTGCTGCGCGTCCCAGGCGATGCCGTTGAGCACCGAATCCTCGTCGGTCAAACCGATTTCGGCCACCAGCGCCGACAAGTCGATCCGGCGGGTGACGCAGCCGGTCGTGGGATCGATCGCGACGATCGCCGGCTGCATCCAGACATTGGCGTAGATCGCGCCATCGATCGCTTCCAGCTCGTTCAATTCGATGAGCTTTCGGTCACCCAGGCGCACTGCGATCCGTGCGGTTTCGGCGAAATCGGCGGGGGCGTGGAAGGTGAGCACGTCGCTGCCATCGGATCGCACCAGTCGATCGCCCAGCGTCGTCAGGCCCCAGCCTTCGCCGGTATAGCGAAAGCTGCCGCGCGGGCGAAGGTTGCGGACGGCGTAGCGATGCGCGATGCCGCTGGTCCAGGTGAGCTGCACCAGCTCGTCGCCGATCAGCGCCAGCCCTTCGGCGAATTGCTGGCGGGGGATCGCTCGCCGCGCGCTGATTTTGCCGGTGGCAGGATCGACCCGCCGCACTTCGGAGCGGCCCGTCTGGCCGACACTCTCGAACAACGCGCCGTCATGCCAAAGCAGCCCCTGGGTGAAGGCCAGCGGATCATGCGGCAGGCGCGCGACGATGCTGGCCTGTTCGAGCGGCGGAATGGAGCAGGCTGGGGCCGGGGCTGGAGCTGGGGTGTCCTGCGCCTTCACGGGAGCCAGACAGCATAACGCCGCGCCGATAAGAACCGACGCGGCGATATGAGATAGTCGATTCAGCACCATCACGGTGCCAGCGCTTGCGCGCTGGTTACTGCGACGGGTTCAGATTGACTGCGGCATATTTGCCGCGACGATCGACTTCGAGTTCGAACTCGAGACGGTCGCCTTCGTTGAGCGAGATCATGCCTGCACGCTCGACTGCCGAGATGTGTACGAACGCATCGGGCTGGCCATCATCGCGCTGGATAAAGCCGAAGCCCTTCATCGCGTTGAAGAACTTGACCGTACCGCTCGAACGCTCGCCAGTGAGCTGGCGCTGTGGGCCACCTGCACCTGCACCTGCACCTGCCGAACCACGTGCGCCGCCGGGGGCTGCGTCACGCGGCGGGCCGCGATCCGAAACCGCCATCGGCTCGCCATCGATCTTCAGATCGGTTGCCGAGATCCGACCGCCACGATCGACCAGCGTAAAGCCCATCGGCTGACCTTCGGCCAAGCTGGTAAGCCCGGCTTGCTCGACTGCCGAGATGTGGACGAACACATCTTCGCCGCCGTCATCGCGCACGACAAAGCCGAAGCCCTTTTGCGCGTTGAAGAACTTGACCACGCCGGTCGCCTCGCCGACGACCTGGGGGGGCATGCCGCGACCACCGCCGCCGCCGCCGGCACCAGCGCCGCCGCCACGAAAGCCGCCGCCACCACCGCCGCCGAAACCACCGCCGCCGCCGAAGCGATCACCGCCGCCACCGAAGCCGCCGCCACCACCGCCGCCGAAGCGGTCACCGCCGCCACCGCCGCCGTAGCTCGGGAAGCCGCCGCCACCGCCGCCGCCTTCATCGCCGAAAAACTCGCGCTTGTCTTTGCCGCGCCCACCGCGCCCGTTGCCGCGCCCTCGATCGAAACTCATTGCCCTGTTCGTCTTCCCGATCGCCCGATTCATATCCTTAAACCCTGGCGCCGGACGAAAAACGCAAGTGTCTGGGCGCTTCGGAACCTCGCGCCACTGCAATTACATATCCGAAAAAATGCATGCGGGCGAATGAAATCGTCGCAATTATGGCGCATGTGGCGAACGCTGCTTGCGGGGCGATGAAATGCACGGGTACAGAGCCCGGCTTATGGACAGTATAGCAGCGCTACTTGCCGATCCCGCCGCTTGGGCGGCGTTGGTCACGTTGATCATCATGGAGGTCGTGCTCGGCCTCGACAATCTGATCTTCATCTCGATCATCTCGAACAAATTGCCTGAAGCGCAGCGGCAAAAAGCGCGGCGAATCGGTATCGCGCTGGCGCTGGTGATGCGGTTGATCCTGTTGACGATGGTCGCGTGGATCGTCGGGCTGACCGCGCCGGTGTTCGACCTCGGCATCGTCGGGCCGATCGACGAATATGGGCGGCCGGCGTTCGAGACGTTGTTCTCGTGGCGCGACCTGATCCTGATCGTCGGCGGGCTGTTCCTGGTGTGGAAGGCCACCAAGGAAATTCATCATTCGGTCGATACCGGCGTATCGGATGATTTGCTCGACAAGAAAAAGGTCGCCGAAACCGCCTTCAGTGCGGCGATTGTGCAGATCGTGTTGCTCGACATCGTGTTTTCGATCGATTCGATCCTGACCGCCGTCGGCATGACCGATCATGTCGAGATCATGTATGTCGCGGTGATCGTGGCGGTGGCGGTGATGCTGCTGGCCGCCGATCCGCTGGGTAATTTCATCGCCCAGAACCCCACGGTCGTCATGCTGGCGCTGGGATTCCTGCTGATGATCGGCATGGTCCTGATCGCCGAGGGCTTCGGCGTGCATGTGCCCAAGGGCTATATCTATGCCGCGATGGCGTTTTCGGCGTTGGTGGAAATGCTCAACATCTTCAACCGCCGGGCGCGGTTGCGCAAGGAAGCGCATTTGCAGAACGTCCGCAGCGGCAAGGTCGAATAAACCGAATCGCCCATTGAGCGTTCATCCACGCCCGCCTATGCGGGCGTGATGACCGTATATCTGCATGAAGAAGATTTGCCCGCCGGCACTTTTGCGCCGGGGGCCGCGATCGCCGTCGATACCGAGACGATGGGGCTGATCACCCCACGCGATCGCTTGTGCGTCGTCCAGCTTTCGGATGGCTCGGGCACCGAACATCTGGTGCGTTTCGGCACCGACAGCGATTATGCCGCGCCTAATTTGCGCGCGGTGCTGGGCGATCCCGACCGGCTGAAACTGTATCATTTCGCGCGGTTCGATCTGGCCGCGATCCGGCATTATCTGCACACCGTCGCGGCCCCGGTATATTGCACCAAGATCGCCTCGCGGCTCGTTCGCACCTATACCGATCGCCACGGCCTGAAAGAATTGGTGCGCGAATTGCTGGGGCAGGAACTGTCAAAGGCGCAGCAATCCTCCGATTGGGGCAATCCGGTGCTCACCGACGCGCAAAAGGAATATGCCGCGTCCGATGTCCGGTATCTGCACGCGATGAAGGCCGAGCTTGATCGCCGGCTGGAGCGCGAAGGGCGGATGGCGCTGGCGCAGGCTTGCTTCGATTTCCTGCCGCATCGCGCCGATCTCGATCTGGCGGGTTGGCCCGAAACGGATATTTTCGCGCATGTCTGACATTGCCCGCCGGGTGCGGTCGCAGCGGCAACGCTGGGCGGCACCCGGTGGCAGTCATGATGCGATGGTGAAGGTGGCGCAGGTGCTGCTGCCGATGGGAATCGGCATCCTCGCGGCGTTCCTGGTGATGGCACCTTTGTTCATGGGCGGCGACGTGTCGTTCGTGCTCGACAAGAACAAGGTCGACGTCGCGGAGGAACGGATGCGAATCCAGGCTGCACGCTACCAAGGGGCCGATAGCGAGGGCAAGCCGTTCGTGCTCGACGCTGGGTCCGCGATCCAGAAAAGCTCGGCTGAGCGAGTCGTCGACCTGAACAAGCTGTCGGCGGCGCTTGGCATGAAGGGTGGCCCCGCCACGCTTCGCGCCGATCGCGGTCGTTATGATATGGAGCGCGAGCAGGTGACGATGCAGGGGCCGATCGAGTTCCGTGCCGCCGATGGCTATGCCCTCGACACAAGCGATGCGACGATCGACCTCAAGACCCGCCAACTGCAATCGGGCAGCGCGGTCAGCGGCACCACGCCGCAGGGGACGTTCAGCGGCGACCGGCTGAGCGCCGATCTGGAAGCACGCACGGTGAAGCTCAGCGGCAATGCCCGCTTGCGGATTGTGCCCGAGCGCGCAAATAGGCGATGATGAAACGCGCGCCCCATTTATCCGCCCTGATCGCGGCTGCCTCGCTGTGGGCGACCCCTGCTGCGGCACAGCGGCACGATACCAACGCGCCGATCGATTTTGCCGCCGAGAATCTGGAATTGCAGGATCGCGCCAATCGCGCTGTACTGTCGGGGGGCGTTACTATCCGCCAGGCCGATCTGACGCTCACCGCCGCACGGGTGACCGTTGCCTATACCGGGCAGGTGATCGGTGGATCGCCGCAGGTGTCGCGGCTCGATGCCTCGGGCGGGGTGACGGTGGTGCGCCCAACCCAGCGCGCACGGGCGCAATATGGCGTGTACGACCTGAACAAGCGAGTGCTGACGATGCTGGGCGATGTTTCGCTGATTCAGGGCAACAACACGCTGCGCGGCGGGCGGCTGTCGATCAACCTCGATACCGGGCGCGCGACGCTCGACGGATCGACCACGGGCGCAACCGGCGCGACATCGCCTGCCGAAAACGGCGTCGAGCGGCGGCAGGGCCGGGTGACCGGGCGGTTTACGGTGCCGCAGCGCTAACCGCGCCGCGCGGATCTGCACCAAGCCATATCCGCTGTTTCATGCACGAAGCTTGCCAAGCGCCATGACGATGCGCGACATAGCGTTGCCGCACGGGCGGCGCAGGGGATGATGATGGACGACGTGACCACGCTGGAGACGATCGAACCGGTGGTCGAAAAGCCGGTCGATTCGGGGCTGTCGGTCGTGTCGATCGCCAAGGCCTATGACAAAAAAGTCGTCCTTTCCGACGTCTCGATGAGCGTGGGGCGCGGCGAAGTCGTCGGTCTGCTCGGCCCCAATGGCGCGGGCAAGACCACCAGCTTTTATTCGGTGATGGGGCTGGTGAAGCCCGATGCCGGACGCATCATGCTCGATGGCGAGGACATTACCGCGCTGCCAATGTATCGCCGCGCGATCCTGGGCCTTGGCTATCTGCCGCAGGAAACCTCGATCTTTCGCGGGCTGACGGTCGAGAAGAATATTCTGGCGGTGCTCGAACTGGCGGTGCCCGACAAGACTGTGCGGATGGCGCGGCTCGATACGCTGCTCGACGAATTCGGGCTTACCCGGTTGCGCGATTCGCCGGCAATGGCGCTGTCGGGCGGTGAGCGGCGGCGCGCCGAAATCGCGCGCGCGCTGGCGGCGAACCCGTCGATCATGCTGCTCGATGAACCGTTCGCGGGCATCGACCCGATTTCGATCGCCGACATTCGCGATCTGGTGCGCGACCTGAAACAGCGCGACATCGGCGTGCTGATCACCGATCACAATGTCCGCGAAACGCTCGAAATCGTCGATCGCGCCTACATCATCTATGACGGCCGGGTGCTGTTCGCCGGATCGCCCGAGGAGCTGGTCGCCGACGCCAATGTCCGGCGGCTGTATCTGGGCGAGGGCTTCTCGCTGTAGTGTGATGATGGATGTAGCATCCCATCCGTCTGGTCTGAACGGCAAGCGGCGAGCCTGATGAGCCTCGCCCCGCGCCTCGATATACGCCAGTCGCAATCGCTGGTGATGACGCCGCAATTGCAGCAGGCGATCAAGCTGCTGGCGCTGTCGAACCTCGAGGTCGAAGGCTTTATCGCCGAGGAGCTGGAGCGCAATCCGTTGCTGGAAAGCACCGGCGGCGGCGATGATGGTGATGGCGGCGACATGATCATCGCCACGCCGGTCGGCGGCGATCCGGTGCCTGCCGACGAACTGCCCGTAGGCGGCAGCGACAGCGAGCCGGTGTTCGACGGCGAGCTGGCGATCGCCAATCGCAGCGACGACAGCGCCGCCGATTCGATCGGCAGCCTGGATGGTGGGCTTGGGCTGAACGGCTCGGGCAGCGGCGGCGGTGTGGGCGAAGACGGGCTGGATTTCGACAGTTTCGCGGCGACTGACATCAGCCTTGCCGATCATTTGATGGGGCAGGCGGGCACCGCCGTGGCGGGCGGCGACCTGTTCATCGCAGCGCATCTGATCGACCAGATCGACGAGTGCGGGTATCTGACGGTGTCGCTGCTCGACGTCGCCAATCGACTGGGCGTTCCGCTGGCGCGGGTCGAGGCGGTGCTGGGGGTCATCCAGACGTTCGACCCGACCGGGGTGGGCGCGCGCAACCTGTCCGAATGCCTGGCGCTGCAAGCCAAGGAAGCCGATCGCTATGATCCGTGCATGGCGCGGCTGATCTACAATCTCGATCTGGTCGCGCGCGGTCAATTGGCACAGCTCAAGCGGATGTGCGGCGTCGATGACGAGGACATGGCCGACATGATCCGCGAATTGCGAAGCTATGATCCCAAGCCCGGCTGTCGTTATGGCGGCGAACCGTCGCAGGCGGTGGTGCCCGATCTGTTCGTTGCGCGGCGCGGCGCTGGATGGGCGGTCGAGATCAACGCCGCCACCCTGCCGCGCGTGCTGGTCAATCGGGCTTATTATGTCGAATTGTCGGGCGGCAGCCATGACAAGGCGTCCAAGAGCTGGCTGTCCGATTGCCTCACCAGCGCCAATTGGCTGGTGAAGGCGCTCGACCAGCGGCAACGCACGATCATCAAGGTGGCGAGCGAGATCGTGAAGCAGCAGGAGGCGTTTTTCCTGCACGGCGTCGCGCATTTGCGCCCGCTGACGCTGGCGCGAGTCGCCGAGGCGATCGAGATGCACGAATCGACCGTCAGCCGGGTGACGAGCAACAAATATCTGAGCTGCGCGCGCGGTCTGTTCGAGCTGAAATTCTTTTTCACCTCTGCGATCCAATCGGCCGATGGCGGCGAAGCGGTGTCGGCGCAGGCGGTCAAGAGCGCGATCCGCGCGCTGATCGCCGCCGAGGAGCCCAAGAAAATCCTGTCCGACGACACGCTGGTCGAACTGCTCAACGCGCGCGGGTTCGACATCGCGCGGCGGACGGTGGCGAAATATCGCGAGGCGCTGGGGATCGGCAGTTCGGTGCAGCGGCGGCGGGCGAAGGCGCTGGAGGGGTAGTTCTCACGCGGCGACAGGCCCTCACCCTATCGGCGCTTCGCGCTCCCTCCCTCTCCCGCTTGCGGGAGAGGGAGGGAGTGGCACAGCCGCGGAAGGGTGAGGGGCTGTCGAAGGTTTTGACGCACAAAGCCGACATCCGCGCTTCGCCTTCGCCCCTCACCTGTGTAACGCTCTGATCAGCTATGGATCTGTACCTTCCCATCGCCAATCTGTCGGTCAACGCGCTTGTCATTATCGCGCTTGGGCTGGGGGTCGGGCTGCTGTCGGGCATGTTCGGCGTCGGCGGTGGATTTCTGACCACGCCGTTGCTGATCTTCTATGGCATTCCGCCGACGGTGGCCGCCGCGTCGGCTGCGTCGCAGGTTACCGGTGCCAGCGTGTCGGGCGTAATCGCGCATAGCCGGCGCAAGGGGGTCGATTATCATATTGGCGGAGTGATGGTGGTCGGCGGGGTGCTCGGCTCGTTCGTCGGTGCCTGGCTGTTCGAGGTGCTGCGCGCCAGTGGCCTGATCGATACCGCGATCGCGATCCTGTATGTGCTGCTGCTGGGGTCGATCGGCGGGCTGATGCTGAAGGAATCGGTCGACAGCATCCGCGTGACCAGGGGGCACCGGGCGGCCCCGGCCCGGCGGCGGCGGCACCATCCGCTGGTCGCGGCGCTGCCGATGCGGTGGCGCTTCTATCGTTCGGGGCTGTATATCTCGCCGCTGGCACCGCTGATCCTGGGCATGCTCACCGGCATTCTGACGATGCTGCTGGGCGTCGGCGGCGGCTTCATCCTGATTCCGGCGATGCTGTTTCTGCTGGGCATGTCGACTCAGGTCGTCGTCGGCACGTCGCTGTTCCAGATTTTGTTCACCACGGCGGCGGCGACGATGGTGCATGCGACGACCACCAAGGCGGTCGACATCGTGCTGGCGGTGCTGCTGCTGCTCGGATCGGTTGCCGGCGCGCAGATCGGATCGCGCCTGGCGCAAAAGATGCGCCCCGAATATCTGCGCCTGGCGCTGGCGTTGCTGGTGCTGGTGGTCGCGTTTCGGATGGGGTTGGGCCTGGCCTGGCGGCCGGGCGAGCTTTATTCGGTCGAGGCGGCATGATCGCGCGGATCGCCGCCTTGCTGCTGGCGGCGCTGCTGCTGGGCGGGGCCAAGCCGGTGCTGGTGCCCGATGTTTCGCAGCGCGACATCGAGATCATCTATTCCTTCACCGGGGCCGAATTGCTGCTGTTCGGCGCGATCCTGTATCCCGATCGCAGCCTGCCCGATCCCGATGCTGATCCCGCCGAAATCGTGGTGGTGGTGCGCGGCCCGGTGCAGTCGGTGCTGATGCGGCAAAAGGAAAAGATTGCGGGCATCTGGGTGAATGCCGAATCGATGCGCTATCGTTCGGTGCCGTCCTTTTACGCCATCGCCTCGTCCAAGCCGATCGACCAGATCGTCGATGAACGCACCCGCGCGATTTACGAGCTTGGGCTCGACAGCCTGCAATTGTCGCCGATCACCAGCGCGCCCGCGGGCATGCAGGCAAAGTTCGTCCAGGGGCTGATTGATCTTCGCCGCCGAACCGGCCTGTTCGACGAAGCGCCCGCTGCGGTCGAGATTACCGACGGCGTGCTGTATCGCGCGCGCATCGCCATTCCGGCGCGGGTGCCGGTGGGGCGCTTCACCGCCGAAACCTTTTTGATCCGTGACGGGCGGGTGCTGGCGGCGGCGGTGCGCGAGATCGACATTCGCAAGTCGGGCTTCGAGCGTTTCGTGGCGCGCGCGGCGGAAAACCAGTCGGTGCTATATGGTCTGATCGCGGTGGCGCTGTCGGTATTGTTCGGCTGGGGCGCGGGGGCGTTGTGGCGGCGATTCTGACCGGGCAACCATTGGAGAACACAATCTTTACCGCGCAGCATGCATGACCGGTCCGAACTAGGTTCGGGGCGAGTACGTGGAATGGACATGCCGGTAGGACGCGACTGGGCGCACGCGACAGAAGACTTTGGCGAGCCCGGTGCCGGCGCAAGGTCACAGGCGGGATCGGGTCCGCTTGGGGTTGTGCATGCGACACCCATCGGTCTGGTCACCGATATTGGCGGATCGGGCAGCCAGATCGTGATCGACCGCGCGACGATCGAGGCGCTTCGCGGTGATGCCGATCCGGCGATCGCCGGCGCGGGCCAGGTCGGGTCGCAGGTCAAGATGCGCGTCGGCATGACGTGGCTGGTGGCCAATATCCGCTCGCTCAAGCTGGCGGCGGGCGGGCATGGCGACATCGCCGCGCAGATCGATTTTTTGGGCGAGGGCGATGAAGAGCGGCTGACGGCCAAGCTCTACAAGTTCCGCCGCGGCGTCACGCGCTACCCCATGCCGGGCTGTGAGGTTTTTCCGGTCTCAACCGCCGACCTCAAGCAAATCTATTCGACCGATGATCGCCCCAATGTCGAGGTTGGCACCGTCCACCCCACGCGCGATATTCGGGCTGTGCTGTATATCGATGCGATGCTCGGCAAGCATTTCGCGCTGCTGGGATCGACCGGCACCGGCAAATCGACCGCCGCCGCGCTGATCCTGCACCGCATCTGCGAAGCCTCGCCGCAGGGGCATATCGTGATGGTCGATCCGCACGGCGAATATGCCGCCGCGTTCAAGCATAATGGTGCGATCTTCGACGTCGGCAATCTGGCGATGCCCTATTGGCTGATGAACTTCGAGGAACATTGCGAGGTGTTTCTCACCAGCGACGGCAATGATCGCCAGATCGACGCCGACATCCTGGCCAAATGCCTGCTCGCGGCGCGCGGCAAGAACCGGCTGGCCGCCGACGTCAAGCTGACGGTCGATTCGCCGATCCCTTATTTGCTCAGCGACCTCACCAATCTGGTGCAGACCGAGATGGGCAAGATGGACCGCGCGGGCGATAGCGCGCCCTATCTGCGGCTGAAGACCAAGATCGACGAGATCAAGACCGATCCGCGCTATTCGTTCATGTTTTCAGGCATGCTGGTGGCGGACACGATGGCGGGTTTCCTTGCGCGGATGTTCCGCCTGCCCGCCGATGGCAAGCCGATCTCGATCATCGACGTGTCGGGCGTGCCATCCGAAATCACTTCGGTCGTCGTGTCGGTGCTCAGCCGGATGGTGTTCGATTTCGCGATCTGGTCGCGCGGCGAAACGGTTCGTCCCATATTGCTGGTATGCGAGGAAGCGCATCGTTATGTGCCCAACGAGCGTAACGCCGACGGGTCTTCGGTCGGCAGGATCCTTAGCCGGATCGCCAAGGAAGGGCGTAAATACGGCGTGTCGTTGGGGCTTATCACACAGCGGCCGTCTGACCTTGCCGAGGGCGTGTTGTCGCAATGCGGCACGATTATAGCCATGCGACTGAACAATGAGCGTGACCAGGCGTATGTACGGTCAGCAATGCCCGAGGGTGCGCGCGGTTTCCTCGATTCAATCCCGGCGCTTCGCAATCGCGAAAGCATCATCTGCGGGGAGGGCGTGTCGACGCCGATCCGGGTGTTGTTCGACGATCTGGAAGAAAATCGTCGCCCGGCATCGGCTGACCCTTCTTTTGCCCTATTGTGGCGCGAGACCGGCGGTGAAGAAGGGTTGATCGATCGAACGATCCGTCGCTGGCGCAGCCAACGGCACTGATAAGAGTTTAACGAATCCCGTCCCCTTTCCGGGTGCGGGCGGGAGAGGGGCCTACGGACAGCAATCAGTTCGCCTCTCTCCCCACCATGTGCGGCAGCGGCGGTGCGCGGCAACAGGCCGCCCGCGCTGCCAAGGCCCGATCAAGCTACTGGGGCCGCAATGATTCGCTATTGGCTTTTGGGCTAACCCCGATCGGCACTGCCATCAAGCTGGCAACCTTCGATCGGAACGCCGACAGGTCCTGACCGGTCAGCCGCTCCACGGTGGAAAAAGACACCGACTGCGGGTTGATCGGCGCACCGTTTCGCCACAATTCATAATGAAGATGCGGCCCGGTCGACAGGCCGGTCGAGCCAACATAGCCGATGATGTCGCCGCGCGTGACCCGCGTGCCCGGCCGCACCGCGATCCGGCTCATATGGCCATAGCCGGTGGCGAGGCCCGCGCCGTGGTTGAGCTTCACGAAATTGCCATAGCCGCCATTGCGTCCGGCATAGGCGACGGTCCCGTCGCTGGCGGCGCGGATCGGGCTGCCATAGGGGGCGGCGAAGTCCAGCCCCTTGTGCAGCCGGCGAAAGCCCAGCACCGGATGCCGCCGCCAGCCAAAGCCCGATGAAATCCGCGCGGCCACCGGCATCTGCATCGTGCCCTTGCGCTCGCCGGTGCCGCTGGGATCATACCACATGGTCTTGCCCGCCTGTTCCCAGCGCACCAGCCGCACGTCGCGCCCGCCCTGGTCGATCGCGGCATAGACCAGATTGCCGAGTTGCACCTCGCCGGTCGCGGCCCGCGCCTGTTCGACGATCAGATCGAATTCGTCGTTGGCGCCCAGGCGCGCCATCGGCACCTTGGCCGAGATCGATTTGATGAATGCCTCCACCGCGCGAGCCGGTGCGCCGGCGGCGCGTGCCGAGCGATAGAGGCTGGAGCCGACGCGCCCGCGGATTCGCAGCGGGGTGTTGTCGATCGCGATCGGGATGCGGCGAAGCGCCAGCCCGGCATCGGCGCGCACCAGTTCGAGCGCAAGGTCGAACCGGGCGCGGAAGGCAAGTTTTTCGAGCGGGCGCGGCACCGTTTTCAACGCGCGGCGGCCAAGCGTCACATCGAGCCGGGTGCCGGGGCGGATGGTGTCGAGCGCAACGGTGCCGGCGACCAGATCGGCGGCGCGCTCGGCCTCGGCAGCGCCCACCCCGGTTCGCACCAACGCGCGCCGAAGCGCATCGCCGGTGCCCATCGTTGCGCTCAGTTCGATGATCGGGCGTTCGGGGGTGTCGGCGAGCACCGCGACCGCATTGGTCGCGCCCATTCGCCGCCCGGTGGTCGCGCCGAACGCCAGCGGCGCGATCGATTGCGAGGCAAGCTCGTCATGGTCGGTGGTGGTAATGCCGCTGGGGATTTGCGCGATCAGGCGGGGTTGAAGGCCTGGCGACAGCGCGATGGTGAAGCTGCAGAGCGCGGCGCAGGTGGCGGCCCCGCGAAACCATTGCCGCGATCCGATCTGCGCGCCGAGATCGGGGACCAGGTCGACCGTGGCCAGCCACGCGCGCAGCCGGCCCGACCAGTCATTGGCCGGTGCCGCCACCATTCCCGCACGACCAAAGGTTAGCGCAGTCGCGCCGCCACCGCCGGTCAATCCAAGGTCGTTGCGTAAGAACAAAAGCGTGTTCGCCCCCGACAGCCGCGCCCGCCCCGCTCCGGCCGCTGATGTTCCGACTGTGCAACCAGGAGTTTAAAGTCAAATTAACCCGGCGCCGGAGGGGTGTGAACCGCGACAAGGCGTTTGAGATCGACGGTGGACGCCCAAATCTTCTTTCGCTCTTGAAAGCCTGGCGGGGCGATGGGCAGGGTGAGCCGAATGCCCGCTTGCGCATGGCCCTCGTACCCCCGATGTTGTTCACGCGATGAGCCAGTCCGAGCGTAGCCCCGTTACCGCCGTGCTTGGCCCGACCAACACGGGCAAGACCCATCTCGCGGTCGAGCGCATGGTCGCGCATTCCAGCGGTATCATGGGGTTTCCGCTGCGGCTGCTGGCGCGCGAGGTCTATGACCGGATCGTCGCGCTGAAAGGGCCGAGCGAAGTCGCGCTGCTAACCGGCGAGGAAAAGATCCTGCCGCCCAAGGCGCGCTGGTTCCTCTGCACCGCCGAATCGATGCCAACCGACCGCGACGTGGCCTTTGTTGCGCTCGACGAAGCGCAGTTGAGCGCCGATCCCGAGCGCGGCCATGTCTTCACCGATCGCTTGCTGCGCGCACGCGGGCGCGAGGAGACGATGATCCTGGGATCGGCATCGCTCAAGCCGATGCTCAAGGCGCTGGTGCCCGAGGCCGAGATTATCAGCCGCCCGCGCTTTTCGACGCTGAGCTATGCCGGCGCGCGCAAATTGTCGCGCTTGCCCAAACGAAGCGCCATCGTCGCCTTCTCGGTCGAGGAAGTCTATGCCGTTGCCGAGGCGATCCGGCGGCTGCGCGGCGGCACCGCGGTGGTGATGGGCGCGCTTTCCCCCCGCACCCGCAACGCGCAGGTGGCGATGTTCCAGGCGGGCGAGGTCGATTATCTGGTCGCGACCGATGCGATCGGCATGGGGCTCAACATGGACGTCGCGCACGTCGCTTTTGCCTCGCTCCACAAGTTCGACGGGCGGCGCACCCGCCGGCTCACCGTCGCCGAAATGGCGCAGATCGCCGGGCGCGCGGGGCGGCACCAGCGCGACGGCACCTTCGGCGCGCTGCACGAGGAAGGGCCGAGCGCCTTTGGCCCCGAGGAAGTGATGGCGATCGAGGAGCATCAGGTGCCGCCGCTTCGCCAGCTTTACTGGCGCGAGGGCGAGCCGGATTTCGCTTCGCTCGACGGACTGATCGCCAGCCTGGAGATGCGCCCTGCGCACCAAATGCTTCGCGCCGCACCGCAGGCGATCGACCTGGCGGTGCTCAAGCGGCTGGCCGACGAAGATTGGGTCCGCGCGCGCACGCGATCGCCCGCGATGGTGCAGCGGCTATGGGCGGCGTGCGGCCTGCCCGATTTCCGCAAGCTGGGGCTTGACCCGCATTCGCGCTTCGTCGGCCGGGTGTTCGGGCATTTGTCCGAGGGCAATGGCCATTTGCCGCACCAATGGTTCGCCGACGAGATTGCGCGGCTCGACCGGACCGAGGGCGATGTCGAAACGCTGGCCGGGCGGATCGCGGGCGCGCGAAGCTGGGCCTATATCGCGCATCGTAAGGACTGGCTGCTTGATCCGACGCATTGGGCCGAGCGCACCCGCGCGATTGAGGAGCGACTGTCCGACGCGCTCCACGCCAGCCTGCAACAGCGTTTCGTCGACAAGCGGACGACGGTGCTGCTGCGCAAAATCGGGGCCGATGCCAGTGCATTGCCGGTTACGATCGGCGGCGATGGCGAAGTGCTGGTCGACGAACAGGTGCTCGGGCGGCTCGACGGGTTTCGCTTCACCGTCGCCCCCGATGCGCGCGCGGGCGACAAGCGCATGTTGCTGGCCGCCGCCGAAAAGCGGCTGGTGGGCGAATGGAAGCGGCGGGCCGACGCGCTGATCGCCGCCGAGGATCGCGCGCTGATGCTGGTCGCCGAAACGGGCGAGCAGCCGGCGATCGCGTGGGACGGGCATGCAGTGGCGCGGTTGGTCGCCGGGCCTGCCACCGCCCGCCCGCGCATTCGCCCCGATCGCACGCTCGATTGCCTCGACCGGGGAACGCGCGATGCGGTGACCGCGCGGATCGAATCATGGGTCACCCGCCAGATGCAGCGGCATACGCCCGCATTGGTCTGGCTAGACATGGTGGCGCGCGATCCCGCTGCGCCGGCGGCGCTTCGCGCGGTGGCCACGGCGCTGGGCGAGGCGGGCGGAATAGCGCCGCGCGCCGATGTGGTGCAGGCGGTGTCGGCGCTCGATGGGCAGGCCCGGCAATGGCTTCGCAAGGCGGGGCTGGTGATCGGCACGCTTGACCTGTTCGATCCGCGATTGCTGAAGCCATTGCCCGCGCGGTGGCGTCGCGCACTGCTGGCGGCGCGGTGCGGCGAGCCGGTGGCACCTGTATTGCCGGTGGGTGCGACGGTGCTTGGTGCAGGCGACGCGCAGCCGGGCGTCGGTTTCCGCACGATCGGGGCGCAGGCGGTGCGAGTCGATCTGGTCGAGCGGATTGCCCGCGCCGCGCATGACGCCCGTGCTGGCCGCGCGCCATTCGTGCCCGATCCGGCGCTGGCAACCTCGATCGGCATGTCGCCTGACAGCTTTGCCAAGCTGATGGTGTTGCTGGGCTTTCGCAGCGAAGCGCAGGCCGATGGCTCGCCGCATTGGACCTGGCGGGGCAGCCGGTTGCCGCGTCCCGCGCCGGTGCAGGCAACACCGGGCAACGCCTTTGCCGCGCTGCGCGAACTGGTCCCCGGTAATGGCTAGTGCTGGGGCTCCCTTGGCGGAAATGCGGCTCGACCTGTTCCTATGGTATGCCCGCTTCGCCAAGTCCCGCGCCGTGGCACAGCGCATCGCCGAGGCGGGAACCCTGCGGCTCGACGGGCGACGGATCGAGCGGAGTTCGGCCTGTGTTCGGGTGGGATCGGTGCTGGCATTCCCGCTGCATGGCCGTATCCGGGTGGTCCGGGTCGAAGCGCTGCCGGCCCGGCGCGGGCCGCCCGCCGAGGCGGTGATCCACTACAGCAGTCTGGACCCGGTTACCCCCAAGGGCGTTGACGTGCAGGATGGTGCGGCATAGCAGCATCTTCGACCTGCTTACTGGAGCAACACTGCCAATGACCTACGTCGTCACCGACGCCTGCATCCGCTGCAAGTACATGGATTGCGTCGAGGTGTGCCCCGTCGATTGCTTCTATGAAGGCGAGAATATGCTGGTGATCAATCCCAGCGAGTGCATCGATTGTGGCGTGTGCGAGCCCGAATGTCCCGCCGAGGCGATCCTGCCCGACACCGAAAGTGGGCTGGAGCAATGGCTCGAGCTGAACAACACCTTCTCGGCGCAATGGCCCAACGTCACCCGCAATGCCGGCCAGACCCCCGACGATGCCGATGCGTTTAAGGGCGTGGCGAACAAGTTCGAAGAGCATTTCTCCGCCGAACCCGGCGCAGGCGACTGAGCTTTTCCCCCCTCCCGCCAGTGGGAGGGGGATCGGACCCTACTTTTTCATCGCTTCCAGTAGCTGCTTGATCTCCTGGCTGCGGCCGCGCGGCAGGATCAGCACATCGTCGCCGCTCGCGACCACGATCAGGTCGGATACCCCGATCAGCGCGACTCGCTTGCCATCGGCGCGGATGAAGCAGTTGGCGGTGTCGATCGCCACGACATCGCCGCGACAGACATTGCCGCCGGCATCGCTTTCGCTGATCGCGTGCAGCGCATCCCAGCTGCCGACATCGCTCCATCCCATCGCGACCGGCACCACCGCCACCCGTTCGGCCTTTTCCATCACGGCATAGTCGATCGAATCGGATGGCGATGCGGCAAATGCCTGCGAATCGGGCCAGATCCGGTTGCCCTCGCGCCGGGCGGTGGCCATCGATTTCTCGACCGCCGCCAGTATTTCGGGGGCGTAAGTGGCCAAGGCCGCCAGATATTTATCGGCCCGGAACAGGAAGATGCCGCCATTCCAGGCATGGTCGCCACTTGCCAGCATCGCTTCGGCATCGGCACGCGGCGGCTTTTCGACGAACCGTTTGACGCGATGCACGCCGTCGGCAATCGCTTCGCCCACCTGGATATAGCCATATCCCGTCTCGGGCGCGTCGGGGGTAACACCGAAGGTCACCATCCACCCATCAGCCACCATCGGCATTGCCCGGTGGATCGCCGCATGGAACGCCGGCAGATCAGCGATGACATGGTCCGACGGCATCACCAGCAGCGGCTGTTCGCCACCCCCCGCCGCGATCGCCGCCAGCGCGATCGCGGGCGCGGTGTTGCGGCCTGTCGGTTCGAGGATCAGCGAGTCGGCGGCGGCGTCGACTTCTGCCAGTTGGGCATCGATCAGGTCGGCATGATAGGCGTTGGCCACCACGATCGGCGGCGCGAACCGCTCGGCAATGCTCGCGCGCTTGGCGGTGAGCTGTAACATGGTGTGTTCGGCGGTGAGCGCCAGCAACTGCTTGGGCATTTCGGGTCGCGACATCGGCCACAATCGCGTCCCCGATCCACCGGAAAGGATGACGGGGATGATCGGGTTCGATGATGCCATAGACCGGGCTTTCCTAGATTTATTGTCGCTATGCGCCGACCGCGGGCGCAGGGAAAGCATCTAGAACCCGCGACGCTGGCGTTCGTTCAGCTTTTCTTCGTCAATTGTTGGCATGCCCGACATGTGTCGGCCAACCTTACACCCATTGATGCGGAGCGCATGCGATGATCCGCTTGTTCAAGCATTATGTGCCCAATGCGGTGCTATTGCTCGCGCTGCTCGATTGCATGTGCCTGATCGCCGCCGCCGAGTTTGGCTGGCAGTATCGCGTCCACGAGCTTGGCCTTGACCCCGAAGCATTTACGACCCGAATCCCGCAGTTGCTGAGTTTCGCCGCCAGCCTGGGCACCGCGATGGTCGCGGTGGGTGCCTATAGCCCCGAGGCGCTGACATCGATGCGGGTGGCGACCGCGCGGCTGATCGTTGCGGTGTCGCTTGGCACGATCTTCCTCGCCGTGCTGTTTTTCCTGGTGCCCGCGCTCACCTTCTGGCGCTCGAACCTGCTGTACGCGATGGTCGCTGCGGTTGGACTGTTGTTCATGCTGCGCCTGTTGGTGGGCAAGACGCTGGGCAGCCAGGTGTTCAAGCGCCGCGTGGTGGTGCTGGGGGCGGGGCCGCGCGCCGCGCGGCTGAAGGCGCTGGCGCGTGCGCCGGGCGCTGGCTTCGTCGTGGTCGGCTATGTGTCGATGAGCGAGGCCAATCGCGTGATCCCCGAGGCGATCGCGCGCGATGCGATCTTCAACCTGGCCGATCATGTCGTGCTGCTCAACGCCTATGAAGTCGTGCTCGCGCTCGAGGAGCGCCGCAACGCGCTGCCGCTGAAAGACCTGGTGCGGATCAAGACCACCGGGGTGCATGTCAACGAAATCTCGACCTTTCTCGAGCGCGAGACGGGGCGGGTCGATCTCGACAGTCTCAACCCGTCCTGGCTGATTTTTTCCGACGGATTCTCGTCAGGCCGGATGCTATCGAGCGCGTTCAAGCGCCTGTTCGATGTCGCCGCCAGCCTGTTGCTGCTCATGCTGGCGCTGCCGGTTATCATCATCATGGCGGTGGTGGTGAAGCTGAGCAGCAAGGGGCCGGCCTTTTACAGGCAGCGGCGGGTCGGCCTGTACAGTCAGGGTTTCGACATCGTGAAGCTGCGGTCGATGCGCGTCGATGCCGAAGTCGATGGACAGGCGGTGTGGGCCGAAAAGGACGATCCGCGCATCACCGCCGTCGGCCGCTTCATCCGCAAGACGCGGATCGACGAACTGCCGCAATGCTGGAGCGTGCTGAAGGGCGAGATGAGCTTTGTCGGCCCGCGGCCCGAACGCCCGCAATTCGTCGACGATCTGGAACAGCAGCTGCCCTATTATGCCGAACGGCACATGGTGAAGCCGGGCATTACCGGCTGGGCGCAGATCAACTATCCCTATGGCGCATCGATGGAAGATGCCCGGCAAAAGCTGGAATACGACCTGTATTACGCCAAGAATTATTCGCCGTTTCTCGATATTCTGATCCTGTTGCAGACGATCCGCGTGGTGCTGTGGCCCGAGGGTGCCCGGTGATCCGGCGATGACGATTGCGGTGATGATCCTATGGGGTCACGCCCTGGCGGCCCTGGCGTTTTCGGTCCTTGCGCTGTCGGCACTCAAGCGTCCGGCGGGCGGCGGGCGCGCCGCGCTGGTCGCTGCATTCGGGCTGACGGCATTATGGGCGCTGGCGGTGGCGGGTATCGGCGGCGATGCGCCGATTGCCCAATTGGTCGACATTCTCCGCAACCTCGCCTGGCTGGTGGTCGTCCACTGGCTGCATCGACAGGGACAGGGACAGGGACAGGGACAGGGACAGGGACAGGGACAGGGGCAGGCGGCGTCGGTTTCGGCGGTACTGGCGTGCTCCCTGACGATCGGCGCGGTCTTTGTCATGGGCGGTGTCGCGACCGGCATGGTCGCCTGGGTCAGCGACCCCACAGGGACGGCGGCGCTGCTCGAACTGGGGTTTATCCTGCGCCTGTTGGCGTCGATCGGCGCGCTGCTGATGGCGCGAGGCGCATATATTGCCTTTGCCGGGGGCGAGCAACGGATGATCGCGCGGATCGCGGCGGCGATCTGGCTGGTCGAGGTGAATTTGCTGACGCTCGCCTGGGCCAGCGGCGCATGGCCGCACGAACTGGTGGCGGCGCGCGGCGGTGTGCTGGTGGTACTGGCGGCGGTGCTGGCCGCTGCTTTTGCACGCGGGGGTTCGCGGCCAGTGCGACTGTCGCGCGCGGCGGCGATGCAGTCGCTCTCGCTACTTGCCATCCTTGGCTATTTCGCGCTGCTCGGGCTGGTGACCGGGGGGCTGGAGGCGGTGGGCGGCGCGCAGGCCAGAGTGTGGCAGACCGCATTCGTGTTCGGATCGACCGCAGCGGCGCTGGCGATCCTGTCGACCGGGCGATTGCGCGCCTGGACCCGGGTGAAGCTGGCCAAACATCTGTTCCAGCATCGTTATGATTATCGCGCCGAATGGCTGCGCTTCACCGACACGCTGGGCCGATTGGAGGATAGCGCACCGCTCGACGAGCGCATGGTCAAGGCGCTTGCCGATTTGACCGATTCGCCCGCCGGTCTGCTGCTGGTGCCCGATGCCGGCGGGCTGGGCACCGGGGCGGCATGGCAATGGGATGTGGCGGCGCTGCCGGCGGCGGCGACGGCACCCGAGCTGGTCCAGCATCTCGCGGCGACCGGCCGGATCATCGAGCTGGACGATGTGCGCGCGGGGCGTGGTGATCCGGGCGATTTGGACGCGGTGCCGCAATGGCTGATCGACTTGCCCGATGCCTGGGTAGTGGTGCCGTTGCCGCATCTGGCGACGCTGGCGGGGGTGATCGTGCTGGCGCGCCCGCCGATCGACCGTGCGCTGGATTGGGAAGATTTCGACCTGCTGAAAGTCGTCGGGCGACAGGCCGGCAGCTATCTGGCCGAAGCGCGCGCACAAGGACGGCTGACCGAGGTCGAACGGTTCGAGGAGTTCAACCGCCGCTTTGCCTTCATCCTGCACGACATCAAGAATCTGGTCAGCCAGATCAGCCTGGTCGCGCGCAATGCGCAGCGGCATGCCGACAACCCCGCCTTTCGCACCGACATGATCGCCACGCTGAACGAATCGGCCACGCGCATGAACGACCTGATCGCCCGATTGTCGCAGGCAAAGCTGCCGCGCACCGATCCGCCGCGCGCGGTGCCGCTGCTGGCGCTGGCGCAGACTGTGGCGAGTGCACGGCGGATGGTGCATCCGGTGGTGGTGACCGGCGCGCCGGATGCGCTGGCGCTGGCCGATCCGGTTCGGCTCGAACAAGTGCTGTTGCACCTGGTGCAGAACGCGATCGAGGCGAGCCCGCCGGGCGAACCCGTGGGCATCGCTGTCGCTATTCAGGGGGATCGCGTCATCGTCGAGGTTATTGATCAGGGCTGTGGCATGTCGGCGGCGTTCATCCGCGATCGGCTGTTCAAACCGTTTGTTTCGACCAAGCCCAACGGCTTTGGCATCGGCGCATTCGAAGCGCGGCAGCATGCGGTGGCGATGGGCGGCACGCTCGACGTCACCAGCCGTGAGGGCGAGGGAAGCCGCTTTCGCCTGACGCTGCCGGTCGCGCGCGCAGGAAAAATGGAGCGGGCGGCATGAACCAGCCGGTGCAGAAATTGTTGATCGTCGAGGATGATGTCGGCCTGCAACGGCAATTGCGCTGGGCCTATGAAGGGTATGAGGTGCTGGTCGCCGGCGATCGGGCCAGCGCGATGACGCTGCTGCGCGCCGAAGAGCCTGCGGTGGTGACGCTCGATCTGGGGCTGCCGCCCGATCCCGATGGCACCAGCGAGGGCTTTGCCACGCTGGCCGAGATGCTGGCATTGAAGCCCGACCTGAAGGTGATCGTCGCATCGGGCCATGGCGCGCATGCCAGCGCGCTGCGGGCGATCGCCGACGGGGCGTATGATTTCTATGCCAAGCCGATCGACATTGACGCGCTGGGGCTGATCGTCGCGCGCGCATTTTATGTCCACGCGCTCGAGGCCGAAAACCAGCGGCTGGCGGCGCGGGTGGAGGGCGGCACGTCACTAGGCGGTCTGGTCACCGCCAGCCCCGAAATGCTGAAAGTCACCCGCACGATCGAGCGGGTCGCCGCTGCTGACGTATCGGTGATGCTGCTGGGGGCAAGCGGCACCGGCAAGGAGGTGTTGGCGCGCGGGCTGCACGACGCCTCCCCGCGGCAAAAGGGCGCATTCGTCGCGATAAATTGCGCCGCGATCCCCGAAACGCTGCTGGAAAGCGAGCTGTTCGGCCATGAAAAAGGCGCGTTCACCGGCGCGATCAAGACCACCGAAGGCAAGATCGAACAGGCATCGGGCGGCACCTTGTTCCTCGACGAGATCGGCGATGTGCCGCTGGCATTGCAGGTGAAGCTGCTGCGTTTCCTGCAGGAGCGCGTGGTCGAGCGGATCGGCGGGCGCAAGGCGATTGCGGTCGACACGCGGATCGTTTGCGCGACGCACCAGGATATTGACGCGATGGTGGCGCAGGGGCGGTTTCGCGAGGATCTATATTATCGGCTGGCCGAGATTGTCGTGCGGATACCGGGCCTTGCCGAACGCGCGGGCGATGCGGTGCTGCTCGCCCGCCATTTCCTGCGCCACCATGCCGAAGCGATGAAGGTCGGGGTCAAGGGATTTGCGCCCGATGCGGTGACCGCGATCGAGGGGTGGAACTGGCCTGGCAATGTCCGCGAACTGGAAAACCGGGTGAAGCGCGCGGTGATCATGGCCGATGGTGCCCGCGTGACCGCCGTCGATCTCGATCTGGGCGAACGTGACGCGGCATTGCCGATCAACCTGCGCGCGGTGCGCGAAGCGGCGGATCGCGGTGCCATCGCACAGGCGCTGGCGCGCGCCGAGGGCAATATCTCGGGCACCGCACGGCTGCTGGGGATCAGCCGGCCGACTTTATACGATCTGATGAAGAATTATGGCCTCCAGCCGTAGGTCGCGGCGGACGGTGCGGCGACGGCTGGTGATGGGCGGGGCGGCAATCGCCCTCCTGGTCGTGCTGCTGCTAGGCGTTCGTGCCGTTTGGCCCCAGCGTAGCGATCGCGCCGGATCGAATGCGGCGATTGCGCGCGCGCTGGGTGAACTCGAGACCGGCAACCCAAGTGCGGCGGTGGCGGCAGCGCGGGCGGCGGTGCTGGCCGATTCCGGCTACGGCCTGGCGCATGCGGTGTTGGCCCGCGCGCAACTGGCGCTCGACGACGGTGCCGGGGCGGCGGCGTCGCTCGATCGTGCGGGCAAGGCGGGTTTCGACCTGCGGCGCGTTGGGCAATTGCGCGCGCATGCGACCTATCTACAGGGCGATGCCGCGCGCGCGCTGGCGGAGGTGGAGCGTAGCGATCCGCGCTATGCCCGCTATGCCGATCGTGTTCGTGCGATGGCGCTGGCCGATCAGGGCGAGGGCGATCGGGCGCGGGCGCTGCTCGAAACGGCGGTGGCCACGCGGCCGGGCGATTGGCCAAGCTGGGTGACGCTTGGCCGCCTTCGGCTGGAAAACGGTGATGCGGGCGGCGCGATTATCGCCAGCGCCCGTGCCCATGCCGCCGATCCGCGCCAGGTCGATAGCTTGCGGCTGCGTGCCGAAATGGTGCGGAGCCAGTTCGGGCCGATGGCGGCGCTGCCCTGGTTCGAGCGGGCGGTGGCGCGCGACCCCGCGCATTTCGAAGCGCTGATCGAATATGCCGCCACGCTGGGCGATGTCGGGCGGATGCGCGCGATGCTGGCAGCGGTGCGAAGGGCCGAGGCGGTGCGCCCCGCCGCGCCGCGTGCGCTGTATCTGCAAGCGGTGCTGGCCGCGCGCGCGGGTCGCTTCGATCTGGCCGAGGCGATCGTCCAGCGGCTGGGCGGCGCGGGCGAGGGGATGCCCGGCGTGCTGCTGTTGAAGGGGAGCATCAACCTTCAGACCGGGCGGCTGGAACAGGCGATCGAAGCGCTGCAAGCGCTGGTCGATCGCCAGCCGCGCAACCGCAGCGCGCGGCGGCTGCTGGCGCTGGCGCTCGCCCGATCCGACGGCGCGCGCGGCGCGACCGACGTGCTGCGTCCGGTGGTCCAGCGCGGGGATGCCGACAGCTATGCGCTGGCGCTGGCGGCGCGCGCGTTAGAGCGGATGGGTGAGCGTGAGCCCGCCAGCGCGCTGCTCGATCGCGCGGCGACCCCGGCGCGCGGCGAAGCGGTGGCGTTTGCCGGCGGCGGCGACCTGCCGGCGCTGTTGGCGGCGGCCCGCGCGGCGGGTGGGGCACCGGGAGCGACCATCGCATTCGTCCGCGCGCTGGTGTTGCGCGGCGAAGCCGCGCGCGCGCTGGCGGAGGCGCAGGCGCTGGCCGCGCGCTATCCGGGCCTTCCCGCCGCGCATGCCGCCATCGGCGACGTGCTGATGCTGACCGGACAGCCCGTGCCTGCCGCGCAAGCCTTTGCGCGCGCCGCGTCGATCGGTTTCGACGAGCCGATCCTGCTGCGTCTGGTCGAGGCGCGCGCCGCCGCCGGGCAGCAGGTGGGCGCGGCGAATGCGCTGGCGCTGTTCGTGTCGCAGCATCCCGGCAATCTTGCCGCGCTTCGGCTGACCGGGGCGTGGCAATTGGCGGGCGGCGAATATGGCGGCGCGGTCGATACGCTGGAGGCGATCCGGGCGCGCATCGGCAATCGTGATGCCGGGGTGATGGCAGGCTTGGCCGCCGCCTATGTCGGCGTGGGCGAAGGGGGGCGTGCGCTGGAATATGCGCGCGCGGCTTATGCGCTTCAGCCGCAAAACCCGGTGGTGGCCGATGCCTATGGCCAGGCGCTGGCAGCGACCGGCGACCGGGCGGGGGCGGTGCAATTGTTCCGAAAGGCGGCGACGATCGCCCCGCGCCACCCGGCGATCCGCGCGCATCTGGCGGAGACGCTGGCCGGATATTGAGGGGATGAAGCAGGATCGCTTGACGCTTTGGCCGGTTGGCTGGAAATGGGCGGCTATGGGTACATCCAAAACACTGGCGCGGATCGCCGATGCGCTCGATCGGCTGGCACCGCCGCGCTTGGCCGCCGCCGATCCACTAGCGCATCCAGCTTATGTCTGGCGCGGCGAAGCGTTGGTGGCGGCGCGATCCTTTGATCCCTTGCCGATTGAGCGGCTGGTTGGGATCGACGCGCAAAAGGCGACCTTGCTCGCCAATCTGCGCCGGCTGGCGGCGGGGCATGCGGCGCAGGATGCGTTGCTATGGGGCGCGCGCGGCACCGGCAAGTCGGCGCTGGTGAAGGCCGCAGTCGGCGCGGTGCAGGCCGAAGGCGGCGCGCTGGCGCTGATCGAGGCGGCGGCGGGGGATGTCGCGACCTTGCCCGCCTTGTTCGCAGCGATCGACGGCACGCCGCGCGCGTTCGTGATCTTTGTCGATGATCTGGGATTCGACACCGCCGCCGATGCGCGGTCGCTGCGTTCGCTGCTCGAAGGCGGGGCCGAAGCGCGGCCCGGCAATGCGCGGCTGGTGGTGACATCGAACCGCCGCCATTTGATCCCGCGCGACATCGCCGAGCAGGAAAGCGCGATCAACCAGCGCGACGTGATCGATGACCAACTGGCGCTCGCCGATCGCTTTGGACTCAGCCTTGGCTTCCACGCGCTCGACCAGGACGGTTACCTCGCGATCGTGCGCGGTTATTGCGATGCCGAAGGCCTGCCCTTTGACGCGCATGACGCAGTGCAATGGGCGACGCGGCGTGGCAGCCGATCGGGGCGGGTGGCGTGGCAATATGTCACCGAAGTCGCGGGGCGCGAGGGGCGCGCGGTTTAGGTCAGGTCGATTGATTGCAGGTCGCGTGCGGCATGGATGACGCGCAACACTGTAACAGTGCCCGGCTCGACCCGGTAGAATATGACATAACCCCCCGTGGTCAGCCCGCGCAGTCCTTCACCAAGCTCGCTTCGGTCCGGGGCGCTGCGGGGAAAATTGCCTAGCCGCTGAACCGCCGATTCGAGTTTGTTGACGAGGCGACCGGCGGCTGCCTCATTTTCCTGGGCGATATGAAAATAGATTTCGTCGAGATCGTCGCGCGCTTTTGCGAGATAGCGAAGATTCACGACCCCGCGCGCGCGGCGGCAAGGCGTTCGTTGCCGCGACGAATAATATCCTGAAAAAAGTCGTCGGGCATGTCGATCGGGTCGCCGCTTGCGAGTCCTTCCTCGATCAGTGCGCGCAGCCTTGAAATCTCGGCTTCGCGGGCGCGATTCCAAAATCGCACTGCTGCTCGAACTGCCGCTTCTGCGTCGGCATAGTCGCCCGCAGCTACTGCATGGTCGATTCCTGAAGCCTCGGCTTCATCTACCTCGATCGTGATCTTACGAATCGCACCCATTTTCAGCCTCCATCGCGGGCCAGCCTATCACCCAGCCGCGAGCGCTTCCACCTGCTCGGCCAGCGCCAGCCAGCGTGCCTCGGCGGCTTCCTTTTCCTCGCGCGCGCGGGCGATTGTTGCCATCAGCCGGTCGAAACCGTCATGATCGCGCGCGTACAACTCGGGATCGGCCAGCCGCTCCTCGTCGCGCGCGATCGTCGCCTCCAGCTCCTCGATTCGCTTGGGCAGCAATTCGAAATCGCGCTGGTCCTTGTAGCTGAGCTTCACCGGCTTCGATTTCGGGGCGTCGGGGCTGGCCTTGCCCGCCTTTTTCGCCGCAACCTGGCGCACCTTGCGCTTGGCTTCCCAATCGGCATAGCCGCCGACCACCATGTCGACCGTTCCCGATCCGTCGAGCCCGATCGTCATCGTCACGGTGCGATCGAGAAAGTCGCGGTCATGGCTGACGATCAGCACGGTGCCGTCATAATCGGCGATCACTTCCTGCAACAGGTCGAGCGTTTCGAGGTCGAGATCGTTGGTCGGCTCATCGAGCACCATCAGGTTCGATGGCCGCGCGAATTCACGCGCCAGCAGCAATCGCGACCGCTCGCCGCCCGATAGCGTGCCGATCTTGGCCTCGACCATCGTCGGTTCGAACAGGAATTCCTTCAGATAGCCGTGGATATGCTTGCGAACCCCCAGCACGTCGATCCATTCGCCGCCATCGGCGACGACTTCGCGCACGGTCTTCTCCGGCGCCATCTTGCTGCGCTGCTGGTCGATGATCACCGGATCGAGCGTCTTGGCGAGGCGGATATGGCCGCTATCGGGTTCGATCTCGCCGGTCAGCAGCTTGAGCAAGGTCGATTTGCCCGCGCCGTTCTTGCCGACGATGCCGATCCGGTCGCCGCGCGTGATCCGCAGCGTCAGGTCGTTGATGATCGGGCGCCAATCGTCACCGGTCCCATAGCCCTTGTTCACGCCCTTGGCGTCGATCACCACCTTGGTCTTGGAATTGTCGGCGGCGGTCGTGAGGTTCGCCGCGCCTGCCGGCCCGGTCATCGCCGCGCGTTCGGCGCGCATTTCGTACAGCTTGCTCAACCGCCCCTGGTTGCGCTTGCGTCGCCCGGTCACGCCGCGCTGGAGCCAATGTTCCTCGAGCTTCAGCCGTGCGTCGAGCTTTTCGGCATTGCGCTGTTCGTCGGCATAGACTTGTTCGGTCCAGGCATCGAACCCGCCAAAGCCGATCTCGGCGCGGCGCATCGATCCGCGATCGAGCCACAAGGTCTGCTTGGTCAGCCGCGTCAGGAAGGTCCGGTCATGGCTGATGACGACGAAGGCACCGCGATAGCGGTTCAGCCATTCCTCGAGCCATTCGATCGCGTGGATGTCGAGATGGTTGGTCGGCTCGTCGAGCAGCAGCACGTCGGGATCCTGCGCCAGCGCGCGCGCAATGCCCGCCCGCCGCCGCTCGCCGCCGCTCGCGGTTGCGGCTTCGCGGCTCAGGTCGATGCCGAGTTGGTCGGCGATCGATTCGGCCTCGTGCCGCGCCGGGGCATCGTCGCCCGACAGGACATAGTCCATCAGCGTCAGGCAGCCGGTCATGCGCGGCTCCTGCTCCAGCGTGACGACGTTGGTGCCGGGGACGATTACCCGGCGGCCCTCATCAGCCTCGACCTGGCCGCCGAGCAATTTGAGCAAGGTCGTCTTGCCCGCGCCGTTGCGGCCGATCAGCGCGATGCGGTCGCGCGCGCCGATATGGATGTCGAGATTGCGAAAGAGCCAACCCGAGCCTTGAACGAGGCCGAGATTTTCGAATGCGAGAAGAGGTGCTGCCATGATGGGCACGCTCTAGGGCGCGGACGGTTTAGCGGCAATGGTTGCGTACTGCGTTGCCATTTCGCCACGCGCACGTTGCCGAATGGCGACGTTTTCATTCAGAGGCTGTTCAAGGCGCGAACCCTATGCAAAGCCAATGAGAATGTCGGCGAAGCGTGGTTTTCTAGGCATAACGTGCCTGCTGGTGCCTTTTGGCCCGGCAGCCGCCGACTCGTCGCAAAAGCTGCGCGGCGACCATGATGTCGCGCACGAAGCGCGGATGCAGGGGCGGCTGTTGCCGGTTCGGGAGATCGAACGCCGGGTCGTGCCGCAGATGCGTACCGCCCGATACCTAGGCTTCGACTTCGATTCGGGAAGTTCGGTTTACACGCTGAAGTTCCTGCGCGATGGCAATGTCATCTGGGTGGAGGTCGATGGACGGTCGGGGCAAGTCCTCGGGCGATCGGGCGACTGACCACCCATGCCTCAGAAGGAACCATGATGCGCGTCTTGATCGTCGAGGACGAACCCAATCTGCGGCAGCAGTTGAACAATACCCTGGTTGGTGCCGGCTATGCCGTCGATCAGGCGAGCGACGGCGAAGAGGGGCATTATCTCGGCTCGACCGAGCAATATGATGCGATCATCCTCGATCTGGGCCTGCCCGAGGTCGATGGCCTGACGGTGCTCGATCGCTGGCGCAAGGAGGGCAAGACCACGCCGGTGCTGGTGCTCACCGCGCGCGACAGCTGGTCGGACAAGGTTGCCGGACTCGACGCCGGGGCCGATGATTATGTCGCCAAGCCCTTTCAAAGCGAAGAACTGATCGCCCGGCTGCGCGCGCTGATTCGCCGGGCATCGGGCAACGCCTCGGCCGAGCTGACCGCGGGCGACATCCGGCTGGATACGCGCAGCGGCAAGGTCACGCGCGCCGGCGAGCCGGTGAAGCTGACCGCGCAGGAATATAAATTGCTGAGCTATCTGCTGCATCACAAGGGCAAGGTGGTCAGCCGCACCGAGCTGATCGAGCATATCTATGATCAGGATTTCGATCGCGATTCGAACACGATCGAGGTGTTCGTGACCCGAATCCGCAAGAAGCTCGGCTCCGACGTCATCACCACGATTCGCGGCATGGGCTATAGCCTTGACGAGCCGGGCACGCCGCCGCCGGCCTGACCATGGCGTCATCCGCCCCCGACAAAGCGTTGTCCGCCGAATCGCCGCATGATCGCCCGCGCCCTTATGTGCGGGTGACGGGGTCGCTCAGCCGGCGGATGATCATCATCGCCAGCGCGTGGATATTGCTGTTGCTGGCGGGCGGCGGCTTCGCGCTCGATCGGGTGCTGACGAGCGCGATCACGCGCAGCTTTGACGAGCAGCTCGATTATCTGCTGACATCGATGATCGTGTCGGCGGAGATCGGTCCCGATGGCGCTATCGATTTCAGCCGCGAGCTTGCCGACCAGGGATTTTTCGAACCCTATTCGGGGCTGTATTGGCAGGTGAGCGGCAAGGGTTTTGATCCCAAGCCGTCGCGTTCCTTGTGGGACCGGCGGCTGCGGGTGACGACCCACACCCCCAGCGGTTCTGCGCATTTCTATGATTCAGAAGAGTTCGCCGACGAAAAGCTGCGCGTTGCCGAGCGCGACGTCCGGTTGCCGGGTTCGCAAGTGTGGTGGCGGTTCCAGATCGCGCAGAAGCGCGAATTGCTCGACGCGCAGATCCTGGCGCTGCGCGAAACGCTGACCCGCAGTTTCCTGTTGCTTGGGGTCGGGCTGATCCTGATGGCGGCGTTGCAGACCTGGTACGGGCTGTTGCCGCTGCGGCATTTGCAGCGCGAGCTGGCCAAGATGCGCGGCGGCAGGGCGGCGCGGATCGATGGGCCGATGCCCGCCGAAGTCGCCCCGATCATCGAAGAGCTCAACGACCTGATCTCGCACAATGAACGCCAGGCCGAAGAGGCGCGGCGGCATGCCGGCAATCTGGCGCACGCGCTCAAGACCCCGCTGACGGTGATCATGAACGCAGCGACCGCCGGTGCTGACGATCTGCCGGCGACGGTGGTGCGCGAGGCACGAACGATGCGGCGGCAGGTCGATCATCACCTTGCGCGGGCGCGCGCCGTCGGTCGGCGTGGCAGCGCGCACAGCCGCGCCGAAGTGTGGCCAAGCGTGCTGGCGGTCGAACGCGCCGTCGCGCGGCTGTATCAGCATGTCCGCATCGACGTCGATGGGCGCACCGATTTGATCGCGCATATCGAACGCCAAGATCTGGATGAAATGCTCGGCAATCTGGTCGAGAATGCCGCGAAATATGGTGGCGGCAGCGTGTTCATCACTGCGCGCGCCGAGGCCGGGTTCGTCGAAATCCTGGTCGAGGATGACGGCGCGGGGATTGGCGAGAGCGATCGGGTTCGGATTTTCGATCGCGGCGTGCGGCTCGACAGCGGCAAGCCGGGCACGGGGCTTGGCCTGGCGATCGTGCGCGACGTAGCTGAAATCTATGGCGGCACGGTCAGCCTGGAGGAGAGCGAGGATCTGGGCGGGCTGATGGTGCGGCTGCGGTTGCCGGCGGCGCGGTAGGATATTCCCCCTTCCCTGGAAGGGAGGGGTTGGAGTGGGTGGGCCGATTGTCGGGTGGCTCGCTTAGCGACGGGCCGACCCACCCCCGGCCCCTCCCTTGACCAGGGAGGGGGGTGAGGAGCGGAGTCCGCGCTATAGCTGGAACCGCACCGTTGCGCGCAGGTCGCGTCCGGCCAGCGGCGCGAAGTCCTTGAGGAAGCTGGCGTGGCGCCGCGCTTCGACATCGAACAAATTGGTCGCCTGCAACAACAGCGTCGTCGCATTGCCGCGCCCGAAGGGGCGGAATGAGAGCGATGCGTTGACCATCGTGTAATCGGCGGTCGGCAATTCGAAATTGCTCACCCTGTCCTGTTCGAACACATGTTCGACCTCGACCCGGCCACCGATGCGATCGGCCTGTGCTTCGAGACCGCCGAGCACGCGCGCCGCCGGGATGCGCGGCGCGGGGCCGACTCCGGTGATCGTGGTGCGGACATAATCGGCGATGCCGTCGACATTGATCGCAACGCCCGAAATCTCAGCCAGCCGCGCTGCCGCCTCGAGTTCAAAGCCCCATACCCGCGCATCGGCCTGGGCATATTGGAACACCGGCAATTCGTCGATTTCTTCGCCGGTGGGCGACTGATAAATATAGTCGTCGAACCAGTTATAATAGGCCGCAGCGCCGAAGGTGAGCGGCCCGGCGGTGCCGCGCAGCGTGCCCTCGAGGCCCCAGCTCGTTTCCTTGTTGAAATCGGTGTTGCCGATTTCGAACGATTGGGTGCCGGCATGGGGGCCGTTGGCGAACAATTCCTCGGCGGATGGCGCGCGTTCGGTGTGCGAGGCGTTCAGCCCGAAGCGAACGGTTTCGGTCAAGCCAAGGCTGGCCCCGATCGAGCCGGAAAAGGCGTTGAACTCGCGCCGGTTGAGCGGTGTGTCGAGGTCAGCATCGGCCTGTGCCTTGAGCTGGGTATTTTCGAACCGCGCGCCCGCTTCGGCGCGTACCGCACCGAAATCGAACGATTGCAGCGTGAACAGGCCGAGTTGCTGGGTGGTGTTGCGCGGCACGAATTTCTCTTCGCCGTTCACGTCGAAATCGCGGATGAAGAATTGCGCGCCGGTCGCGCCCTGCCAGCCGCCGCGCTTTGCCTGCACCAGCTCAAGCCGCCCTTCATATCCCTGGTTGAAGAAGCTGGTGCCGATGCCGCCATCTTCCTCCAGCTCGTCGTGCCGGTAATCCGCCGCCGCCAGCCGCAGCCGGATGCGATCGAGTAAGCCGCCATCGGTTTCGACCTCGCCGCGAATGTCGAACCGCGTCTGTTTCAGGTTCAACCGGACGTTTTCATGGCCATGACCTTCCTCGCCGTCATGGTCATCATCGCCTTCCTCATGCTCATATTCGAGCCTGGAGGGCACGCCATAGGTGCTTTCATAGCGCGTGACCGAGAAGCCCAGATGGCCGCGATCGGTGACGACCGAAAGCCCGCCTGCGACTTCCCAGGTTTCCGCCGCGCTGTTGGGCAGGCGACCACGCAGCTCGCCATTTTCGCGTACTTCGGCTTCGTCGCTGGCGAGCGCGGTGGCGCGCAGACCGGGCGACAGCAGATAGCCGCCGGTCCGCAGATCGCCGGTGCGAAGATAGGTGCCATCGACATGCGCGACCAGATTGCCGCCGATCCGCGCCTCGACCTCACCCGCGATCGAGCGTTCGTCGGCAGCTGAGCCATAGGTCGCCAGCGCGTCGACATGCACCGCTTCGTCGGGCAGGCTGCGCGGGATGCGGTTGTCGATCACGTTCACGACACCGCCGATCGCCGATGAGCCGAACAGCAAGGCCGACGGGCCACGCAGCACTTCGATCCGTTCGGCGGTCAGCGGATTGATGACCGGGGCGTGATCGACCGATGTCGTCGAAGCATCGATGCTGCCGATGCCGTCGATCAGCACGCGGATGCGATCGCCCTGAAAGCCGCGCAGCACCGGGCGCGAGGCATTGGGGCCGAACGACGTGGCAGATACGCCGGGCTGGCGGGCGAGGGTCTCGCCGATCGTCGGCCGAAGCTCGCGCGTCAGCACTTCGCCCGACAACACCGTGGTTCCCGACAATACGTCGAGCCGGTTGCGCTGATAAGGTGCGGTCAGGATGATGTCGTTCGACTGGCTGGTGTGATCGCCGCGCTGCACTTCAGCCTCGGCAGTCGTCGCCGAAGCGGTGACGTCGTCCATCGGTTGGGCAAGGGCGGGGCAGGCGACCAGCATGGTCGACGTCGCTAATAGGGTACGAAACAGCATGAAAGGGTCCGTGGCGCTTGAGGAACGCGCCTTTCATACTGCGATGTTATAAAGTCTCAAGACGTTTTTGTGGCAATGCGGGATGTTCGCGCAAAAGCGCGCGAAACGGCTGAAGTGATGCGGTTATGTCACAGATGAACGACGGGCATTGCGGGAAGCGGAGCGCCGTTTGCGACCGCGTGGCTGCGCGGGGCGACGATGGTGCCAAAGCCGATCGAGAAAGGTAGCGGCGGCGCGCCCAACATCGAAGGCACCCGCCGATCTCGCATCCGGCTGATCACCAGAACCCAACCCGCCCCAGCCAGAACAGGGAATTTTAAGCGCCAACTTTAAGGGAAACTTCGGTGTCCGTTGACACCCGTTTCACCGACAATGCAGATCGCCGTCTCTTCCAACGATACATCCAGGCCCGCATAATAGCGCATGGTTGCTCCTCCTCATGGTGGTGGCCGCTCAACACGGACCACGTTCTACTATCTGCAAGGAGCAGCCACCCAGCGAGTCGAGGGTGAGCCCCAATCACCCCATCTGTCACGGCAAGACCGTCTGGTGGAGGAAGCCGATAGCGGTCGACCCGAAAAAACGCTCTCGCGGATAGATGTTGACGTTGCCATTGGCGTCGATGAATTGCGCCTGCAAGGCACCAGGGCCAATGCCTTGCCGGAACCGTGTCGTTTCCTGGAAGACCAGGTTGATTTGGACACCGACGGTTGATCCGGGAATTACGGAAAGCTGAATGAAATATCACTACACCAGTAGCGGATTATTTGGGCCGGCAGGCAATATCTGAGTTGGAACAAGGATCTGATACGCTATTTCGAAATATGACAATAATGGTATGAATCTCTCCTAAAAATAAAACCAGATGATTTTGAACCAGGATATTAACACTCTCAAACGGACTATAAAACATAATCTGTTTGACTAATGCAAAAGCTTACTCCGGTATGGCTATTGTCAAATATAGTTACAACATAAATGTATAATACGGACCATTATTCAAAAAACGTCGTGAATATGGCGGGAACAAAGATGAAATAATGAATTATTGGACATTAACCCTTTCAATTTAGCAGGCTATGGTTTGTCCGTGGATAGCAAGCTGAGCACCTCCATCAACCCGGTGATCTG
>NZ_JROH01000029.1 GCF_000786205.1 Sphingomonas sp. 37zxx
AATATGTCGAGGGGTTATTGGAAGTGCCCACATTGTTACAGCCCAGTTACCCCGCATCCGCCGCGATGCAAACTAGGTCTTAGTTACACCCACCAAAGGATGCGTCAGCTTTATTTCCCAGAAATATGCCCCCAAATCACCCAGGCATTAGTTACGGTGTCTTACCCCCTGTTAGAACGGCACGTCGTCGTCGAGATCGTCGGGGAAGCCGCCGAAATCATTGTTCGATTTGGCCGGGGGTGACGAGCGTCCACCGCCGCCGCCGCCGCCGCGCGAGGACTGGCCGGCGAACTCGTCGCCGCCGCCACTGCCCCAATCGCCGCCGCCGCCGCGGCTGCCACCGCCCGAACCACCGCCGCCGCCGCCCGAGCCGCCCTGCGGCCCGTCGAGCATCGTCAGCACGCCGTTATAATTTTGCAGCACGATCTCGGTCGAATAACGGTCTTCACCCTTGGCATCCTGCCATTTGCGGGTCTGAAGCTGGCCCTCGATATAGACTTTCGAGCCCTTGCGCAGGAAGCGCTCGGCGACGCCGGCAAGGCCTTCTGAAAACACCTTCACCGTGTGCCACTCGGTCTTTTCCTTCTTTTCGCCCGAGTTGCGATCCTTCCACGATTCGCTGGTCGCGATCCGCAGTTCGACGACCTTGCCGCCGTTTGAAAACGTCCGTGCTTCGGGATCGCGCCCCAGATTTCCGACGAGAATTACCTTGTTGACGCTGCCGGCCATGATCCGCTCCGAAAGATTGCGGCACCCGATGGGCGGGCGCACATTGCAGCGCTATAGCAAAGCGATGGCGCAAGTCACCAACCTGAACCGCTTCCGCAAGGCGCGCGACAAGGCCGCCCGCGCCACGCAGGCCGATGCCAACCGCGCGCAATTTGGCCGCACCAAAGCACAAAAGGCAGCCGACGCTGCCGACGTGGCACGGCGCGAAGCCGCGCTCGACGCCGCCAAGCGCGACGAATAAGCGCCAGCCGCGCGGGCGATCAGTCCTCGGCAGCGATCCGAACGCGCATGCCGTCGAGCGCGTTGGTGACCTGTACCTGGCACGCCAGCCGCGAATAGGCGTCGCGATCCGACGTGCTGTCGAGCAAATCGTCTTCGTCGATGCTCATCGGCGCAAGTTTGTCGGCAAATTCCGGGTCGACATGGACATGGCAGGTGGCGCACGAACAACAGCCGCCGCACAGCGCCAGCAGCTCGTCGAAACCGTTGTCGCGAATGACTTCCATCATCGAAAGGCCAGCCTCGCCCATGACTTCGCGCTCTTCTCCGTTCCGGGTCACGACGATCAGCTTGGGCATTGCGGTCTCCTGTACGAACGGCTCAGTCCATGCCGCGTCGATGCGCGCTTCGCAAGGTGCCCTTGGGTGGGCTTGAGCGCCGATCGGCTGCGCGCCGATCTCGATTCGCTGGCGGCGATCGAACCTGCATTTGGCGAGGCGATCACGCGCGCAGGCTATCCCGAGCCGCGAATCCGCCCGCGCGGGCACGAAACCTTGCTGCGCACGATCGTCGGCCAGCAGGTGAGCTATAAGGCTGCCGACGCGGTGTGGAAAAAGATCGAGGCGACGCTGGGCGGCGATGCCGGCGACACCGCCGCCTGGGCCGCCGCCAGCGACGAGATGCTGCGCGGGGCCGGCCTCTCGCGCCAGAAAATGGGCTATTCGCGCAGCCTTTGCGAACTGGTTGCCAGCGGCGAGCTGGACCTGGCGAACCTGCCCGCCGATGATGAAGCGGCGATCGCGCAAATGGTGAAGGTAAAGGGGATCGGCCGCTGGTCGGCCGAAATCTACCTGCTGTTCGCCGAGGGCCGGCCCGACATCTGGCCCGCCGGCGACCTGGCGGTGCAGATCGAAGTCGGGCGGATATTGGGCATGGATGCGCGGCCAAGCGAGAAGCTGACGCGCGAAGTGGCCGAGGCATGGCGTCCCTATCGCGGCGCGGCGGCGATCTTTGCCTGGCACCATTACGGCACCGACATGGCGGTGATTTGAGGCTCCGGCCCTCTTCCGCCAAACGGGAGAGGGTTTGAAAGCAAAGCGAGATGGTTGTTACGCCGACTCAGTGGTCTTTTCTTCGTCATTCCCGCGAAGGCGGGAATCCAGAACCACTGCACTGGCATATGGATTCCCGCCTTCGCGGGAATGACGACCAGAAAAGCATTGGTATCCAGTTGCCATGCTTTAGGAAGAAATAGCTGTCTTCCCGCGCCAGCCGACCCCGGCCGCCGCCTTGCGCTGTCGTGCGGCATAGCTGTCCAGCGCGATCTGTAGCCCGAACCACATGTAAAAGAACGACTGGAACGCCAGGCTAAGGAACAGCGATCCGACCAGATAGATCACATGCGCCGCCTGCAACGCTGCCGCCAATTGCCAGATCCAGCGGTCCTGCGGCGGTGCCTTGGCATAGCGCCAGCGCAGCATCTCCATCCGCACCAGCCCGACCAGGTTCAGCAGCGCCCACAGGATGAACCCCGGCCAGCCAAGCTCGCCCAGCACCTCGAAATAGCTCGAATGCCATGCCCGCCCGGCATCGACGGTCTTTAGCACTTCGACCGGGGCGCTTGCACCGCCCTCGGTCGGTACGGTGGTGTCGACCATCAGCCGGTTCTGGCGATACGCGCCGAAGCCGCCGCCCGAAGGATTCTCCTTCACGAATTCCCAGGTCCAGGCCCATACCAGCACCCGGGTATTGGCTGACTGGTCCTTTTCATATCCCTGGATTGTGTCCATCCGCTTGGTAAAGCTGTCGGGCAGCAGCGGCACCGCCGCCAGGCCAGCCACCGCCAACAGCCCCATATACAGAAACCGCCGCTTGGTATCGCGCAGCAGCAGCACCGCCAGCACGCCGATACACACCAGCCCGGTGCGGGCCTCGGTGCCGATCGGAATCAACAGGCAGGCAAAGATCAGCGCCCAGCCGAAGGTCTTTACCTTCCAGTCCTGCGGGAAGATCGTCTGATATTGCATCGTCCACAGGATCAGCGGGATCATCGCGATCGCCACCGCGCTGATCGTGCTGCCTTCATACAGGCCGGCATTGTTGGTGACGCCAAGGTTCAGCACGCCATAACCGCCGCCCGACCCAAGCGTCTTGATCCCGCCGGTGATGATGATCGATCCAGCGCCCAGGATCATGAAGATCAACAGCGCCTCCATCCGCAACCGCGTTCGCAGTGTCAGCGGCAGGAATATCGCAAAGACCAGGGTCTTCCACACCCAATCCCATTTCTCGGCGGCGTCGAGCGGGAAATCCGAATCCTTGAGCGTCCATCCCGCCCAGCCAAGCAACAGCGTCATCAGCACCTGCCGCCCGCTGAAGCGGGTGCCGTCCTTGGGATCGATCGCGATCCAGGCGAGCAATGCGGCGGCGAAAAAGATCAGCGAGATCGGGACGCTCGACAGCAGATGATAGGAAAGCCGCTGCGGCGACACCAGGTCGATATAGACATAGCCGAGCACCAGGATGAACGGCCGCTTCAGCCCGAAGCCGAGCAGCACCGCCAGGAACGCGACGAAAACCAGATCGCGCATCGCTCAGGCGATCGAAAGGGGGGCGGGCCGGCGCATCGCCTTGGCGTTAGCGCGGCAGGCGTTGAAGCGGCGTTAAGCCGCCTGTCCCCGCGTCACAGCCAGCCCAGCCTTTTGAAACGGGTGTATAGCGCGGCGCAGACGATACCGATCACGCCGAGCACCACGAAATAGCCATAGCGCGTCTTCAGCTCGGGCATGTAATCGAAGTTCATGCCGTAAATGCCGGCGATCGCGGTCGGCACCGCCAGGATCGCCGCCCAGGCGGCAAGCTGCCGCGTGATCGCGCCGGTGCGTTGCTGTTCGAGCAGGTTGCTGAATTCGAACACCGACGTCAGCACTTCGCGCAGGCCTTCGGCGGTCGTCGATACACGCCGGATATGATCGAGCACGTCGCTGAAATAGGGCCGAGTCTCGCTATCGATGCACGGCAGATCGAGCCGTACCAGCTTGCCCGCGACTTCGCCCATCGGGCCGAGCACGCGCTGAAAGCGGAACAATTCGCGGCGGAGCGCGAAGATGCGGTTGATTTCGTGCCGCTCGAGGAAATGATCGACGGTGCGCTGTTCCATCGCCAGCACTTCGTCCTCGATCGGCTCGACCGCCGGCAAATAGCCGTCGACGATGAAATCGAGCACCGCGTGCAGCACATAATCGACGCCTTGCATCAACAGGGTAGGCGATGCCTCGAGCTGCTGGCGAAGCGCGCTGTGCGCCCGCGTCGATCCGTGCCGCACTGTGATGATATGGCTATGCCCGACAAAGATCGCGGTCTCGCCATAGGCAATGTCGCCGTCGATCAGATTGACGGTGCGCGCGGCGATGAACAGCTGATCGTCATAGACGTCGATCTTGGGCAATTGATTTGCCTTCATCGCATCCTCGACCGCTAGTGGGTGCAGGGCATAATGCGCCTGCAACAGCTGCATTTCCTGCGCGCTCGGATCGGCGATGCCGATCCATACGAACTCGGAGGCGTCCCCCGGATTGTCGATCTTCTCATCGATCGACACCTCGCGCACGCGCTTGCCGTTGCGATAGAGATAAGCGGCGACGACGGGCATGACGGCAATCCTGATTGGCAGGTGCAGCGCCTTGGCACCGCTGCGCGCAGGCGGCAATGCCGGTGGCTGCTATTCAGGCAAAAGCTTGCCGTCACCCGCCATGGCAACGCGCATTAGTTGCCGTCGGACACGGTGAAGCCAGGCTGAAGCCGAATATCGGCTGCTGCGCGCAATGCCTCCAGCTCCTGATTGATCGCGCTGTCGATGTTCTGCCGACCAAGACTTTGCCGCGCCAATATCCGGCGGTTGCTCCGGCTCAGCGCGACATCGGTTTTGTCGATCACGGTCGCCGCGATCAAGGTGTCGCCGTTGCGGTGGAAGAACAGCTTGTCCGGCGGCAGTTGGCGAAGGCGATCGGCCAGCGCTGCCGACATGAACCTGCTGTTCCACTCGGTCCTGCTGCGCTGTCCCACCAGGCCCGCCTGCGTCAGCAGCCGGTCGACTTCGGCGAGCGACCCGGCATTCGACAGCCGCTTGGGAGCGGTGCCGCCAGGGGGGAGCGGCGCATCGATCTGGTCGATCTGAAACACGGTATAGCTGGCGAATGCCCCCGGGTCTTTCCGAAGGATCTGATCGATTTCGGCATCCGACAGCGGCATCACCGCATTGCCGATCCGCCGCAGCTGTAAATCCATCAACAGCCGTTCCTCGGCGCGCCTACGCGCCAGGACGAACTCGATCTGCTGGTCCAGCTTGGCGCGTCTTGCCTCCTGCGCCCATAATTTGCGGTCGATCACCTCGCGCAGCAACACCGGCGGCGCCACCGCTTCGGCGTTGGGGCCGCGACTGCGGGCGGCAGCTTCGGCCCTGAGTTCGCCGAGGGTGATTTCTTCGCCATTCGCCACGGCCACCACCTGCCCGCTCGGCACCTTGTCGCCGCACGCCGACAGCGACCAGGCAACCGCGCACCCAAGCACCAAAAGTCTAAATCGAATGCTCAGCGCTTTTCTCCCGGACCATGGCGGCGTAGCTGCAACAGGCAACAAGGACGGTCGCCATGCAGACGGTATATGATTGGGTGACGGTGGCAATTTTCTGCGGCCTGATCACGCTGTATCTTCATCGTTCGGTCGATGAGGACGAACCGGGCGATTCGCTTTGGCAATATCTGGTGGCGTCGACCGGCTGCGCCTTCACCAACTGGCTGGGTAATGAGGGCTATCAACTGGCCGCGATCGGGATGCTGGCGCTTACCCTGGGCTTTATCCACTATGTGCTGGCGCCGTTTCGCTCGATGGGCGGCGGCAAATCCTGACCGGCTCATGGCTGCTGCCCGAACAATGCTCGCTTCGCCTCAGGAGACGCGATCGCCAGCAGCGCGGTCAGGAAACCGCGAAATGCCTTGGCCGCCTGCACGCGGTCACGGCCGGGCACCGACAATCGCACCAATATCCCATCGGGCGCGTTGCCCCTGATGTTCTCTTTCAGAAACGCCCCCACCTGCGCGACATTGGTCCTGGGGAACGCATTGCCCACGCGGGTCCAGTATAACAACTGCTCGGAACGCATCGCCGATTCGGCCAGCACCATCTGCGCAGCGATCAGCGGGGTATCGGCGAACCGCAGATCGACCGGCTCGCTGTCGCTCAGTTTGAAACCCGCTGCGGGATAACAGGCTTCGGGCCGATGCAGCCGCACATCGGCGCGCTGCGACCCGACATAGGCCACCAGCAAGGTCACCGGCGGCGCGACACTCGATTGATAGATTCGCGTCAACAAATCGTCATACGGCCCGCGCGCATTTTCCCCGGTTTCGGTCACCACCACGCCATAGGTGGTCGCAAGCGTCCAAGTGCCGATCTGCGCCGGAATCAACGCCTGCAGCCCGCCGGCGGGCAGTGCGCGCGGCGAACTCCACAGCGCGGTCGAACTGCCCAGCACCGCCCCCGCACAGCAAATGCCGCCCATCAACAGGTCGCGCCGCCCCAGGGTTCGCGCCAAGGGCAGCTCCGTCGCATCGGTCGATTGCAGATCGCTCATCGGGGCTGCGATGCCTTTCGCTGCAAGGCACCGAACACGCCATCGGCGGCGAACATGCACAGCATCGCCACGCAAAACATGATGATCCCCGCCATTTCGTGCGCGACCCCCTGCCCAACCTCAGCCCCGAAATACCAGGTCAGAAGGATAATGATCAGCACGCGGACCAGATTGGCCAGCACCGCGATCGGCACGATCGCCAGCAACAAAGCCGCGCCGAACCGCACCCCGGCATTGCTGCGAAGATGGACATAAAAAAGACCGACCGCACACAGCGTCAGCAGCGAACCCAGCCCGGCACAGGCCTGGCGAACCAGCAATTCATACTGGCCGATCTGAATCGTCGCTCCCGACAGCGCCACCGGATACCCCAGGAAGTGCAGGAAATTGACCGACATCGCTGAAATCCACAGCTTGATCGGCTGAGTCAGGTCGGCAGTAAGGATCACCGGCGGCACGATCAGGAAGCCAAGATACAGGAACGGAAACCAGAATCTACGCACCAGCCGCGGCCCCAGGTAGATGACCGCCGTCAGTACCCCCAGCAAATACACCGCCAACGTTTCCAGCGGCAGCACCTGATAAATCCGCGCAAACACATATGACATCACCAGCGGCAGCAGCAGGATCGGCCAGGCTGCGTTTTTCAGCGGGGCCGCCTCGCGGTACAATATCGTCCGCAATCGCCACAAAAGCCAAATGCCGGTCGCCAGGATGATCGGCCCCTGGGTGCCCTCTTCGGAAGACCAATGATTGCGCGCAACCGAGACGATTGTGGGGACGACAAGCGCAAGCACGCCACCAATGGCGAACCAGCGTCTGCCAGAGATGCGACGATACCAGCGACCGTCTTGAGCATTGTTCATGCGAAACCGGCGTCGATCCCCAGGGCCATGCACAAGATTATGCCGCCGCTACAGCGCTTTGCGACCGCCCAATCGCCTGTGCAAGCCATGTTTGGTTAATGTGCCGTTTCAGCGCACGCCGCAAACGAGGTTTGCAAATTTGGCCGCTAAGTGACACATATTGATTAGCAAAACGTTAACGATTCCTCCGATGGCGCGGAATAAGCGTTGCTGATGTTGGCTTTCGTTTAGGAGTATGGGCAGATGATGGTCGTAACAACCAGGCCGAAACGGCTCTGCGGGAGCTATTCGGCGTGACCACGTCAGCAACCGCAACGTCCCTGACGGACGATCAGACCACAGACATCATTGCCGCGCCCGATTCGCCTGAATCCGGCAAGCTGGCACTGTGGGTTCGCCGGGTCGCGATGGCGCTGGTCGCATTTTCGACGCTGCTCATTGGCTATGCGCTGTTGCCATCGGACGGAAAGGCGTTCGTCACCGGACAGACGCAAAGCGTCCTTTCGATGCTGAGCCTGCGTTCGCCGGGGATGCGCGCCGAAGGCAATCTGCTGTCGACGAAGCCGGTTCGGGCAGCGGCAGCACCGCAGCAGCGGGCACTGGGCAAAGTGTTCGGTGAGCCGAATCAGCGCGCCTTGGGCAAGGTGTTCGCGCCGCCCGAAGACGTCGCCGTATTTGGCGGTGAACCCGCTTTCGCGCCTCCGTTTCAGCCTGGCGCAGCCAATTTCGCCGGTTTGCCAGCCCCCGTGGGTGCAGCACCCCTGGGCGTTGGCGGCCCCGGCGGCGGCGGTGGCATTGCCAATGGCGGCGGCGGCGGTGGTGGCCCCGGTGGCGGTGGCGGTGGCGGTGGCGGCGGCGTCACCGATCCGGTTTCGCCCGAGCCTCCCGTGGCGGCAGTGCCTGAGCCGGGCACGTGGCTGATGATGATCATCGCCTTCGGGTTTAGCGGCTTCATGCTGCGCCGTGGGCGCCGGATGGGCCGGAGCGGTGCAGCGTGTCCTTCGGTGGCCTGAAGCTATCGCTTACGGCGGCGGTGCTGGTCGGGGTTGCAGCGGTAATCTGGCTCTATGCCGCAACCTTCCCCGTGGAAACGCCCGCCACCGGGGCCGCCATGCCCAAGGCTGTAGTCGTTTCGAACGGACGGATTAAGCTCGATCCGCAGCAAGTGGCGCAGACGCGCGACGATCGCCTGTGGCCGACCAAGATTCAGTCGCTGCTGCATGTCGATCATCCGCTGGCCTATGGCGAATGGGTCTGGAACGACCGGTCGGTGCCTGCGGGCAAGCAAAGCATTCGGGTCGATCTGACGACTCAGATCATCTCGGTACTGCGCGATGGCCATGAAGTCGGAACCGCCGTGATCCTGTACGGTGCCGACAACCACGAAACGCCGCTTGGGCGGTTCCCGATCCTGTCGAAGTCCGCCGATTATCGCTCGCGTGCTTATGACGTGCCGATGCCGTTTGCGATGCAGCTCACCACCGACGGGGTGTTCATCCACGGCAGCAACGTCCGATTGGGTAGCGCAACGCATGGTTGCATCGGACTTCCCCAGGAATTTGCCGAAAAGCTGTTCGAACAGGCCCAGCGCGGCGACGAGGTACTCATCGTCCGGTCGTAACAATCAATATCATTAGCGCCGCGCTAACTAGTTTCCGGAACGGCCCGGTTATCTGCCGTCAGTAATGATCGCCTCCTTGGATCGGAGGGATCATGGCTGTCTTTGCAAAAGGGATTCGGCAGGCGCTGTGCGGCTTGCTGATATTGTCCTGGCCGCTACTGGCCGGCGCGACCGACGACCGGGCAAATTTCGATGCCCGGATTTTGGCCGCGCATAATCGCGAGCGTGCTGGGCTTGGCCTGCCGATGCTGCGCTGGAACGTCGACCTGGCGGTTGGTGCCAAGCAATGGTCGGACACGCTCGGGCGAACCGGCCAGTTCATGCACTCCCCCGATGATCCCGATGATGAATTGCTCGGTGAGAATATCTGGGGCGGCGACGTCGGCTTTTTCCAACCAGAGGCGATGGTGGCGTTGTGGGTCTCGGAAAAGCAGCAATTCCGCCAGGGCACCTTTCCCTATACCAGCCGTACCGGCGACGTCATGGACGTATCGCACTATACTCAGATCGTCTGGCGATCGACCACCGACGTAGGCTGCGCGATCAGCCGCGGCGCGAATGAGGAAATTCTGGTCTGCCGCTACAAGAATCCGGGTAACATCATGGGGCGGCGCGTTTACTGATCGCCTTCAGCGCGGTCGGTGTTGTTGCAGAACCCAGCGCGCATCGCCCTCGAAGCCCATCGCAGTCAGCGTACCGAAGTGATAAGCTCCGGTGTCTATCCCGATCCCCCCCGCGCGCTCTTCGACCTGTTCGAAAATCGTGTGTCCGTGGACAATCACCTTGCCGGGGATCGGCGCCCGGCGGCGGTTTCGCAGGAATTCCTCGCGTATCCATCGCAGATCGCTTTGCCGCTGCGCATCTAGCGGTACGCCGGGGCGAACGCCGGCATGCACGAACACATAATCGCCCTCGACGATCATGTGCTCAAACCCCTTCAGGAACGCTTGATGCGCTTCGGGTACCGATACCCATAGCATCGCCGCCAATTGGCCCAAATCGACCGCATCGGCGTCACGGGCGGAAATACCATAGCTCATCATCGTCTCGATGCCGCCGGTGCGCTTGAAGAAACGCAGGACGTCGCGATCTCCAGCCTCCAGCGCCATCAGAAACGTCTCCTCGTGATTGCCCAACAGAAACCGCGTGTCGGGACGCTCCTCGCGCAGCGCAATCAACCGGTCGATCACTTGCGCCGACTCCGGCCCGCGATCGATCACGTCACCAAGGAAGATCATCTGGCCGCGCGGGCCGCCGCGCTGGGCATCGTCCTCATCGATTCGGGCCAGCAATCCCTCTAGCAGCCCCAAACAGCCGTGCACGTCCCCGATGGCATATATCCGCCGCCCCTCGGGTACATTGGCGGTGGCCGCAGCGCTCGATCGGGAAAGCAATCGCGAAAAGAGCGTCATCGTCCTTCATGGCCTCCGCACCAGCCTGCGCGGCTATGGTTAACTACATATACGCAACGACAACGCAACGGGTGTATATGCAATAGCCGAGGTTGGCCCCAACGCCGGGCGACCCTCACGCTTTATAAAAGATTTCCCATTTAGGAACGACGTCGGCCACTAAAGGATTTTCAATGTCGGTGCAGCAATCCCAACCATCCGATCGCCGCACCCGGGACCGCCGCGCCATCGGGCAGGACACGACGATCCGCCTCGATGCCAGCCCGCTCACCGCGTCGGCGGAGAATTTGTCGATGTTCGGGATGGGGCTGATCACCGACGCACCGCTGAAGCCCGGCACGACGGTGTCGATCGGACTACCTGGCTTGGGACAAGTCAACGCCACCATCGCATGGCGCGACGGTCCGCGGGCAGGTTGCATCTTTCATGCGCCGCTCAGCCCCGAGATGCTGGCGCTGGCGTTTAATGGCGAGGTCGTGACCACGCCGGTCATAGAGATATGGCAGCGGCCGTTGCCGGGGATCGACGACAATGACGGCGCGAATGAGTCACTGTCGTACCGAAATCGGCTGTTGCTGATCGTCAGCCTGGGCGCAGCTATGTGGGGTTTGATTATACTGGCCACGCAAGCACTCTGAGTACCACGCCGACCGGCGTAAGCTGGTTGCCGGGGCCTTACTTGCAAACACCATGACTGGCAGCGATCACATCGGCAGCGTCGGATCAGACCCCACTAACTATAGCATCAGGTCCAGACCGCCCGCCGCCGACGTTATCGTCGCGATCAGATGCCGTAATTTACCCCGATCGTACCGCGCACTTCCTGGAAGTCGCCGATCAGCCCCTGCCGGTTCTCACGCCGCGAAACACCGACATTGGCATTCAGCCGCCAGCGCTGGTTCATGAGGTAGCGCGCCGTAACATCTGCCACCGCGCGATCGGACGAACCATCGGCAGCGATGAAGTCGGCGAACTGATAGCCAACGCCGCCGCTGACGATCAAATTCCGCAACAGCTCGTGATCTACGCCCGCGCTGACTTCGGTCACCAACGAAGCCGCCGAAATCGCCGAACCCACGTTTTGCAGACGCCGCCGGGCACCCAGCCTGAACGTCGTCAATTCGGTAGCCAGATATTCCACCGACACGTCCAGCGCCACGCCGCTGATCGCGTCCACATTGGGATCTTTGAACTGACCGCGCAGATAGCCGATACCGATCTGGCCACGCCACAGCGCGTTGGTTTCACCGCGAATACCCGCGATCACTTCGACGACATCGGAATCGCGATTGATCAGCGGATCGCCGTCGAACCGCCGGAGCTCGCCGCCGATCGAGCCGAACACCGTCGCCGCGCCGGTGGTGTAACCCACGTCGACCCGCGCTTCGTAGAAGTTGAAATCACGAAAATCCTGGTCGAGCCGAAGCCCGTCGACCGTCTCCGCTGATTTGTAGTCAAAGCGCCCGATCTGACCATCGAGCGAAACGACCAAGCGCCCCATGGTATTGCGCGCGCCGACCGCGACGCCGGTGAAATCATACCGAATTGGCTCACGCGTCAGCAGTACCTCACCGACCGCACCACGATCGATGAGCTGATGCTCGCGCCGCACGTCGAACGACAGACTATCGCCCCGCGAAATATCGTAGCGCCCGCCGATCCGCCCGGCATAGGTCACCGCGTCTTCGCTGCTGTTGTCGAGATAGGTGCGGCTGTTCACCGCCAAATCGGCATCGATCGCGTGGCGCGTCAGATCCGAACGAAGCGCAGCGGTCGCTCCGATTTCGCCGAAAGCATCGCCCGACCCATCGGGCTGTTTGAAGATATTCGATGTCGCACCGACGTTCGCCGTCACCGTCGGCAAAAACAGGAATGATCCGGTCCGGATTCCCTGACGGTCGAACAACGGCCTCGATCGTCCCGCCACCGTGGTGCCGCGCCCCGAAGCGGTCCGCAGCCGAACGGGAACCAGCTGGCCGCTGGTCGTCGGCTGCTGGCTTGCGCTATCCGCCTGCCGAGCGCCACCGCTGCTCGGAAGTTCGACCGAACCGTCGACGATTTCGTCCAGCACCGGTCCGCGCGGGAGCAGCACTGCCCCGCTGTCACGCACCTGTCCGCCGGGAGGCGCAAGCCCGCCCGTACCAAGCGACGTCGGCCCCACCGGAGAAGGCGGGGTTTCCTGCGCCATCGCCGTGGTATCGGCGAGCAGCGCCAACACGGTCAGACCAGCCAATGCCGTCGACCGCATCTCTAGATAATTGCTCAGAAGTAACGCTCCCCAACTCGCAGCACATCACCTGGCTGAATTTTCACGTCGGTCGCGGTGTCGACCTCATATTCCTGATCGCTCCCGGCGCGACGAAGAAAAATCCGCTTCGTATTCGCTCGATACGTATAGCCACCCGCAGTGGCGATCGCCCCGAGCACCGTCAGATTTTCGGTCGTCGGGTACCGGCCGGGCCGCTGAATTTCACCCAGGATGAAGAAAGGCCGAAAGTCATAGACTTCGACGGCAAGCTTCGGGTCGGACAGATAACCCGCGGCAAAACGCTGGGTCAGCGCTGCCTCGAGTTCGCGCGCGGTCAGGCCGACGGCGCGCACGTCGCCGATCAGCGGCACCGAAACCACGCCATTGCCCGAAACCTGATATTCGCCGCTGAGCGACGCTTCGTTGAACACCGTCAGCCGAAGCTTGTCGCCCAAGCCCAGGCGATAAACCGATCCTTCGGCGCTCATCGCCGATGCCGGCAAAGCGGGCCGGCGCTCCTGCGCACAGGCGGTGATGGTTGCGGTCATTATCAGCAAAGTGGCAAAGCGCTTGCTCACTGAAAGTTTCATCGACAACCCCCTGTTAATGATAGCGACCGTGGCACAATCACGCCGCGCGGGCAATCTGCTTGCGGCCCGCAGCGTCCCAGTAAAGGTGAAGGTGGTAGAATGCTACGGCGAACAACGGTACGCTTCCGGCGCAGCCTGGCGGCAGCATTCGCATTGGCCGCGATATTGTTGTCGGCGGCACCTTGGGTCAACCCGGCATGGCCCGGAGCCAATTCGCTCGCCGCGGCACTACCCATCGTCCCGGGGATAGCCGTGGTGGCGCTGGTGATTGGCGGCTGGCGATCCTTTAGCGGAATCGCGGCGGCAATTGCCGGCATTCTTGCGATCGCCACGATCGCGGGCGAAGCGATGCAGGTGCCAAAGGATGCGGGTGAGGCAAAGCCAGACCTGGTGGTCATCACATACAATGTCGGCCACGCCAATCGCCGTCCTGCGGCAACGATAGCCTGGCTCGCTGCCCAGCGCGCCGATGTTCTGCTGTTGCAGGAAACCGACGGAGCGATCGCGCCTTTCCTCAGCGACCTGCGCAAACACTACCCCTATTACAACGCATGCTCCGATTCCTGCTCGATGGCGATATTCTCGCGGCTGCCGATGGCACGCCCGCGCTATCGCTTCCGCAATTCGGCGGGCAAGCAAATCGGGCCGGCGCTGCTGCAGGCAAGAGTGCGCCTGCCCAATGGGCGACACGTGCAAGTCGCGACCATCCATCTGTCACGCCGCTTGTCCGCCCGGCGAAGCGCCGAACAGCGCCAAAGCCTGGTCGACACCGTGAACATGGCCGCCGATTCGTCGCTGATCCTTGCTGGCGATTTCAACCTGGTGGGGTGGAGCAGCGCGATGCGCGGGCTCGACCGGGGATTGGCGCCCGCCCGGCGGGTGACCCGCGCGCTGCTCACCTACCCTGCCCAGCCATTGCCGCTGGTCGGCATCGATCATCTATTTGCCGGCTCGCAACTGCGCGCGCTGTCGGTCCATCGGCTAATCGCGACGGGATCGGACCATCGCGCCGTTCGTGTAGAACTGGTTTGGCAGCCTAACCCCAGTATGATAGCCGACTGACACAGGCCGGCGGGGGGTCGGCTGCGGGGGGCGATATGGGATTTATTCGCAAGCTGTTGCTGGCGTCTGCGGCGCTGACGGGCGTGACTACACCGGCCAATGCCGACTCATTGGGCCAGGCAATCGCCGATGCCTATCGCAACAACCCCCAGCTCGAATCCCAGCGCGCGCAATTGCGAGCACTGGACGAAACGGTCATCCAGGCCGCCTCGCCCTATCGCCTGAACGCCAGTGTCGTGACGACGATGGTGTATCAGGAACAGGACCAGCGAAATGTCTTCGATAGCTTTGCCACCTTGCGCGAGCGGCAGTCGGGCATATCGCTGACCGCCCGGCAAATCCTGCTCAATGGCGGCCGGACCGCCGCGCAGGTGTCGGCGGCGGAAGCGGGCATCTTGTCGGGCCGCGAACGGCTTCGCGAAGTCGAGAATTTCATCCTGCTCGAAGTCGTCGATTCCTATGTATCGGTCCGCCGCGACATCGCGCTGGTCGCCATTCAGCAGCAGGCTGTCGATTCCTACCAACGGCAAGTTCGACAGGCGCAGGCCCGCGAGCGCGGCGGTGATCTGACTCGGACCGACATCGCCCAGGCCGAAGCACAGCTCCAGATCATCCGGTCACAGCTCGTACAGGCGCAGGCGGCGTTGCAGAATAGCCGTGCGCGCTTCGCAGCGGTGGTCGGTCGCAACGCGGACATGCTCGATCCCGAACCGGCGTTACCCGGCCTGCCGGTATCGCTCGATGCCGCCTATCAGGTCGCCGAGCAGGAAAGCCCGACGCTGTGGCAAGCAATCCTGAACGAGCGGGCCGGGCGCGATCGGATTGCCGCCGAACGCGCCGAACGCAACCCGGTGTTCGCGATCGAGGGAAGCTATGGCTATAACGCACCCAGCTTCCAGACGCGCGATCTGGGCCAGGGCATTCTCGGCCGGGCAACGCTGACCATTCCGATCCTCACTGCGGGGGTTGTCGATTCGCGGGTGCGCGCCGCGATTGCGTCGCAACAGGCGCTGCAGTTCCAGATCGAAGTCACCCGCCGCGCCGTCGACGTCGCACTGCAAAACGCCTGGAACCAGTCGATCTCGGCGCGCGATCAGGAGGTTGCCGGCGAACGGGCGGTGACAGCCGCGCAACAGGCGCTGGAAGGCGTGCGGCGCGGATTCGCAGAGGGATTCCGCAGCAACTTCGAGGTTCTGGATTCAGAGCAGCGGCTATTGAACGCGCAGCTCATCCTCGCCAATGCCCGCTATCTGCGATATGCCAGCCAGGCTAATCTTCTGGCCTATCTGGGCCGGCTCGAAGCGGCGGCAGTCGATGAGGCGGTCGCAATATATGACAAGGCCGTCAATTTGCGGCAGACCCAGGCCCAACAATTCGACCCGTTCCAGCCGATCGTGCAGCCGCTCGACAAATTGTCGCGGTCATCGGACCGCGGCCGCGAAGCAGTGAAGCTCGAACCCGCCACGGGTGCGACCGTCCGCCCGGCCAACGTCCCGCCGCCTTCGGGAGACCTGTCGACGACATTGCCGGTCAACCCCGGCGGTCGGCCAATCCCGATCGGCCGAGACGTGACGCCGCCCAGCGGAACCCTGAAGGGTGGCACCCCGCGCGATCCAGCGAACTAGGCGGCAGCCCCGCCGCCTCGCCCTCCTGGTCCTCCTGGTCCTCCTGATTGCGAGGCTTCCCCCGCTCAGGGGGAGCGTCCCGTCAGATCAGTGGGTGCAGGGCTTTGGCCGAGTCCAATCGATCGGCTTGAAATCCAGCAACTTGCGTTCGATGAAATTCGGGCGATACCCTGTATACGTGGCCGCAGTCACCCCGCTATATACCTTGCCGTCGATGACATAAGTAAACCAATCCTTGGGATTGCCCAGGATTCGAAGCGCCAAATCGTGCTCGGTCAAAAAGTCGCCATTATTGCCCTGCGGCAAGAGTTTAGGGTTCGACGTTTCGGCTATTCTCGCCACCTTGGCTTGATAGGAAAACAAATAGGGCGGCGAACCGAACATCATATGGTTGGTAACCCCGCCCTCGGTATGTAAGTTGCTGAACATCGCGATCGAGCTTTCGGTCTTCAGGCCGACATAGGGCGACCAGCAAGAGACGAACAGAACCACCGGGAACAGATAGAGCCACCAGGGCCGCTTCTCGGTACGCGCGAACTGCCAGTTCGCGGTCGACGCCAATGCCGCGCGCAGGATGAATATCATCGCGATCCCGCCAAGCACGGCCCAAGCCACCAGCCAGGCCGAATGCCACAAGATGCGAAACGGTCGATCGACAAAGCTGTACGACAGCCACGTAACGGTCGCGGTCCCGATCAGCAGCGCTGCCACCAGTAACGCGAAGGTCGCAGCGCCCGCCCGCAACTGGACGACTTTCCGCGCGACCTGGCTTATATCGGCGTAGAGCACCAACGCCGATTGGCGCGGCATCGACAGCATATAGAGCGCGAACACCAGGCTCGAGAAATCCATGTAATAGGAATAGCCCGAAATCGGGATGACATAATGAAACGGCAGGCTGATCAGCAACCCCAGCCAAAATAGCCGCCGTATATACAAACACGCTATCGCAATCGCTTCGATCACAAAGGTCGAATAGATTGCGAGATACCGCCCGACCAGGCTGTCATCGAGCCCGAACTCGCGCGTGAGCGGCACATATAATGCGGTTGCACAGCTGACAGCCGGATCGAGGAAGTCGGTATTGATTTTGTGGAAAATTCCAAAGAAATACATGATTGCCAACAACGACTTCGCGACGAACCGCAAGCGTTCATAGATCAACGCTTCCGAATTCTTCCGGTCGTTGCGTAGTAGCAATTGCGGACCGATCACGGCCACGATCGCCAGATTCATGTAGGTCGCGATCGTCTGGTTGTTCGACGACACCGGCATACGGCTGGCATAGGCAATACACAGCAGCGCCGCGAGTGACAGAAGCGTCGCCAATCGCGACGGCTTCCACATCACATAGAGCGCATTCAGGATAATCGCGATTTCAAGGATCTGGTGCTTGACCCCCTTCAGCCCCAACAGAAAAGGTGTGTGCGACACCGAGCTGAACAGCATCGCCATGCCCCACATCGCGGCAAATACCATCAAGCTATCGCTGGGCACCGCTTGCTGCCGAAGGGCGGCGTTTTTTTCTTCTTCTTGCGAAAAATTGAAAAAGCTTTTGGCGAGCGAGAGCGGCGGCTGCGCGGCGGTCGCCATTAGTTGGGGACTACGCCGGAGATTATCGGCAAGTTTAAAAATGCCACAGAAATCGCCACGATGACTAGCGCAATCATTGCCACCATTACCGCACGCTTCCACAGGCTGCCCCACGCGGCAGCCGCATGTGTAGAATCGATCATGATTGCTTCCGCCCCAGCTCTACGTACTGATATTTCCTATACGTGAAGAACGAAGCCGACGCTAGCTACGACTATTCGCCGACCATCCCGGATTGACGCGATATCGTTCCGTTAACATACTATTTTTACTGGCAATCCGAATATCTTACGGCCCAATCGAAACAAATGCCGCCTGCACGGCAGTATCGGCCACTGGCCCAGGCGTCGCGACACTTGTTTATTTTGCACGTATCATCAGACAATAATCGGCTTGTCGACAACGCGACATCGAAAGCATATGTAGTTTTTACCCGATCAGCTCGGGCAAAGGCCACTTATTTGGGGAATCACTCTAAATGTCGAACCTGATCATTTACGACGGTGAGTGTATATTTTGCCAAAACTATGTGCGGTTCGTCAAATTACGGGAAAATATAGGTCAAGTCGAACTGCTCGACGCACGAAGCGACGATCCGCGTATTTCTGCCTATACCGCGGCGGGCTATAATCTAGACGAAGGCATGATATTCGTTCGCGATGGTCGTGTATTTCATGGTGCAGAAGCCGTTAACATACTGGCGATATTGTCGTCGGACAGGACGATCGCCAGCAGGCTGAATGCGATGGCGTTTTCCAATCAGCGGATTTCCCGCCTGCTATATCCGCTGCTCAAAGCCGGTCGTCGCTTGACGTTACTGGCGCGAGGCAAGTCGCTGATCAACAAGGCCAAGCAAAACAAGTCGCTCGAACTTCACTGACATTCCAGACCACGGCGGCAATCGCTTTGCGGCGACCGCCACCAAGCTGAGCCCCCGCCGTCAGTGTTGGCTCACTGTGGTTCCCATATCCACACCCGCCAGCCTGTCCCCGGCAAGCGCTGCCAGCTGCGCCTGGCCCTGGGACAGTGCCTCACCATTCTTCAGACACTGCGCGGCATCACGGCGCGCGAATCGCGCACAATCCCACTGCACCCGTTCGAACGCCCGTGCCCGATCGCGCAGAAAGCTGAATGCGATCTTCTCCAGCTTCGCCGGCGGCATAGGTAGGGCACTGGGCAGATCGGCACGATCGGTCCAGGCCAACAGTTTGCAATAAGGCCGATCACCGCAAATACGGCTTGCGGCGGCAGCATAGGTCGCTGGATTCTGTGCGGAGTCGAGCACCGTCATGAAGCTGTTGGTGTCATATTCCATCGGCAGCGCCATGACGATATCGGGCGCCGGCAGTTCAAGCGCCGCCACCTCGATCAGCCCCGGATCGGCGACCGCACCGTCCTTGCTATGGCCAACCGACAACATCGCCAATTGCGCGACCACCGGCTCGGCACCGGCATGGTTTCCCCTGAAAGCCGGTGGCGTACCCCACCAACCGGTCCATCGGAAAAACAGGTGCGTGTTGATTTCCGAAATCTTCTCCAGGCTGGCGCTCCAATAGGGGACCACCCAATCGGTATGATAATGCGTTGCCATCCCGACCCGGGGCTCGACTTCTCCCTTCAGAAAAGCTTCGGCAAGCTTTTGCGCGCGGCTCCATGCCGGGGTGGCATAACGCCGCGCCAGTGCCCCATCGCAGGTGAAGGTAAACTGGCACCCTGTATGCCGCTCAGCGCCTTGGAAAACCACACCGCAGACGGTTTTTGGAAAAGCGGGATGCCGCATCCGGTTCAGCACCACCTGCGCCACCGCGCGCTGGCCGACCGGATCGTCGCCAGCTTCGTACAGCACAGCGGCGGCGAGGCAATCGGTGGCACGGACGAAATCGGCGGGGTCGGCCGCTTGCAGCCGATACGGCTTGGCCGCCGGATTGGGCGCGGTCGAGAACGGCACCTGCGCGTTGAACGCGCGAGCATCCTGGGGGGCCAGGCTGATGAACGCCGTCGGCTCGACCGGCGGCAGCTCCGCCTTCCCCACCATCCGCGAGACCACATCGCGATTCGAACCGGTGCGATCGGCTACCCCTTGGCTTTGCGTTCCGACCAAGGCGATCGGAACCACGATCGATACCGCGGAGATGCCGAAAATCACTGTTCGCACCAACTTCGATAGCGGTTGAACAGAATGAAATAGTTGCATGGTCCGACATCAATCCGTCAAAAACTGGGCTTGCGGCCCGGCACGCGCCTGTATCCTATTCACGGGCCAGACGAAAACATCAGTTGCGACCAATAGTTTCCCTATTCAGGACGAATATCATTCGGCCATCTGTTGGCTTAACCGATCGGCTGACCTTCCCGCGCCTATCGATGCGATCTTGGATCGATTTGCCCGCTGGTTGGTACACTTCATCGCCTTGCGGTTGCTTTCCCGACTCGCAGCGGCCTATTTTCGAATGCGATGAACCATTTTAGCAAAATCGCGGTGGCCGCGGCTGGCATCATGCTGGTTGCCGCCGACACCCCCGGGCAACGGTCGGGCCGATTCGCGCCCACCGACGGCGGCCTGGTCGGCATCACGAAAGCGGTGATCGACCTTGGCGGCGCCTCCCCCCCGCAAGCGGCCGATTTCGACGTTTTCGCCAATTTTACCGCCAGGGATTTCGGCACCACCCGCTCGCTCGGTCTCGTGAAGATCGTCACCCCGACCCGGGGCATCAAAATCCGCGATGTCGTGGCCGAAAATGGCTACCGGTTTCTGGATGTCGGGGCGAAAGGTGCTTTGGTCGATGCGTCGATCGAGCGCGTGAGAGCGACGGGCCTGATTCGATCTTTCGCGCGAATTCGGGGCGACAGCCATGACATCGTCATTCGCGATGTCGATGCCACTTTCAGCGCTCAGCCCGCCGAACGGCCGCATCTGCCCGGCGGCATTCAGATCGATGGCACCGCGCACGACATCCTGATCGAGCGCGTAGCCATCCGCGGCGCTAAAATGCGGGTGGAAAAGGGAAAATACACCAATGGCGATGGCTTCTCCACCGAACGCAACAATGCCGGCATCGTCTTTCGCGACACCGCTGCAGACGACAATTCAGATGGCGGCTATGATCTGAAGTCGACCGCGACTCGCCTGGAAAATGTCCGTGCGGCGCGCAACGGTCGCAACTACCGATTTTGGGGCACCGGTGAAGCAACCACCATCACCAGCGAAAATCCCTCCTCGGCACATATCTGGACCGGTCAGGGTGCGAATTGGCGGATCGGCAAGCTGATCGTTCGGTCGACAACGCGGGCGCCGGTCATTCGGCTCGAAGGCCAGGGCGTCTTGCGGATCGACGATTATGACATCCGCGTCCCCGCAGGCACCCCCATGGTCATCGATGAAAGCAAGGGAATGGCGAAAATCGATTGGGGCCGGCGCGGTCCGCCGCCGGGCCTCTAGTGGATTGATTTTGGCATTCGCATCCCGCCTGCGGCACGCTCTCGCTGCGAATGTCAAAATCATAAAATCCACTAGAATCACATAATTGCTAGTGGTCCTGGAGATTCTGACATTTGCTCCTGACTGAGCCGAAGGGGATAGCAAATGTCAGAATCGAACCACTAGCCAGGATCAATTGGGGTCGACGCGGGCCACCAGCGGGTCTGTAGACCAGTGAAACCGAAATTAGTCGAAAGTCAGGTTTCAACCGAACCAGCAAGTCGTGTCGCTAATATTGCTGCGATCGCTAAGCGACGCTTTGGCAAATGGAATAACTTCGATGCTAACGAAAAAGGCTCGCTTCTCGGAAGCGAGCCTTTCCCTGCTACTTAGCCTAAAATTCAGGCCGGAGCTGAATCGTCGAACGTCGGGATCGGCGTGTAGAAATAATAAGTCACACCTCCGACAGTTTCGCTGGCAGTGAACAGCAGGCTGCTTACACCGACCAGGTCGACCTGGCCGCCTGCACCGTTCGGAGCGCCGCCATCTGCACCAGGCAGATCGAGCACGCCATTGCTACCAAAGGTGATGAAGCCATCGCCGTCGCTGTCGTACAATGCCGAAGTGGTAATGATCAGATCGTCAACGCCTAAACCAGTGATCGTATCACCGCCCAAATTGATGCCAAGCGCAGTATCGTACAAGAAAGCCTTTTGCTTTCCTGCGCCCACGCCGGTCGCATCAAACGTGTCGTTGCCTACCGTACCTTCAACAACCCGCATACCTTCCGTGCCGAAAGCGGCTTCCATATACCGGCGCGTGAACGAATCGGCATAGACATGGCCGCCATCCTTGGCACCCAGGTACCGCAATTCGGTCACGTTGCCGAAATCGCCCTGCATATCAATCGAGTCGGTGCCGGCGTTCTTCTTGCTCGTACGGTCGATGTCCAGCACGCCGTTTTTACCGAACTGAATATAGCCGTCATTATTGCCGTCGAAAATCTTGACGGTGTTGATCAGCGTGTCGTTGCGGTTGAATGCGTTGATGATGTCATCACCAATCATGCCATCCTGAACAACGAAGGCGTCGGCACCGGCGGTGCCCATATATACGGTGTTTGCGCCATCCGCTGCCATGTTGATCACGTTGGCTGATGTGATCAGTGTCGAATTTCCACTTAAAGCCACGTCCACCTCCATCGGGTTCGGGTTGACGAAAACCCCCACTGGCTTTCGTCTCCTGGCGGCGACTTGCTCCGAGATTAACGATTCGTCAACCTTGTATGGCAATCAGTCCGAAGTGAACATGTACGACCGTTAAGCATAATCAAGTCGATTAACTATCTGATTTGTCGATTCCATACTATACGCCGTCTCGTCATGGGATTTTCGGCTTGGGTCCGGCGCGCGCTATGTCGCATTGCGGGACACGCTCTATAATTTTATGTGGGGTCCAAGCGGCCGCAAAATGCCCGCGCCGCGTCTAGCGCGATTGACCTTCGCGATCGGAATTAATCGCGACTCGCACCATTAATTCGGGCAAAGTCAAACTCGCCCTCACCCTGTGACATGCCGCGGGCAAATTTGAGCATCGGTGCGCGAAGCAAGCCGGTGCCCAGCGCGACCATGATAAACGCCGCGCATCCCTTAACCGTCCAATGCTCGCCGAGCGAGCGCCGTCCCAGCCGAAGCGCCATCGCGCGATCGCCGCCGACCCATAGCATCACCGCTGCACGGGCGAGGCTTTTGGCGATAGTGGCGTCGGGATTGCTGAAATAGGGATACAGCAACGCAAACTGATCGAGTTCGTCCTTCCCGCCCGCATCCCCCGCTGCCAACGCTTGCTGATGAGCCGCAATGCTGATCGCGGCCAGGATTTCGCGTTTGGCAACCTGCTCGGGCTTGGCGTTCACACCGTCCAGGCGAAGATAGCGACGGTACAAAATGTCATCGACATAGCCGAAATCGCCCAACCGGCTCATCCGGCGAAACAGGTCGCTGGCTTGCCCCACGGTGAAGGCCGCACGATAGCCTCCTGCCTGCAGATACGCGTCGCGCCGAAACATCACTTCGCCGTGCGAGATGGCGAAATCACCCGAAATCGGCCCTTTGCGAACTAGCTTGGCCGGCCGCACTTCCCAGCATCGACCCGTCAGCTCATCGACGTTTTCGATACCGCATCCAACCGCCACCACCTCGGGATGCGCGCGCAGAAACGCCACTTGCGCTGCCAAACGATGGGGAAAGCTCTCGTCCCCGGCGCCATGTACCGCGATGAATTCGCTAGTCGCCTCGGCGCACAGCGCAATCATCGTGCGGGTAAAGCCGATATTTGCCTGCCGACGGACCTCGATCCGATCGGACGCATGCCTTTGCAAAGCTGGGAACGTATCATCGCGCGACCCATCATCGACGATGATCGCGCGAAACGACGGAAAATCCTGCATCGCCAATGATGTAACCGAAGCATCGACACTGTCTTGCCGATTGTAAAAGGCGGATACGACCGTCACATCAACCGGCATCGGCGAACCCCACAACGTTGCAAGCAATTATCAGTAACGATCGGTATACGGCAAAGAAAGGGCCGCGCCGTCAAACGGCGGCGCGGCCCGGCAGAAAGAGCATTTTATACGGCGAGCGGCCCTATCCTGTGATCATATCCAATCCTGCCGCCGAACCATCCAGGCTGTAGACGAAATACTGGATGCCATTGATGGTTGCACTACCGTCGAATTCGATCGCATTCACCGCGCTACCGCTAACTTGCACGCTACCCAAGCTTTGACCCTGCGTGGTCAGCGCCAGCTTGCCCGCATTCAGGGCGATCGTCCCGCTGGCGTCGGCACCATCGAGCTTGCTTGTGGTGACGATAATGTCTTCCGCGCCGAAATTCGCCAGCACGTCGGAACCAAGCCCCCGCATCAACGCGGTGTCGAAGAAGAACATGTCCGATTTCACGCCTGCCCGATCGCCCGACAGACTGTCCGATACGGTCAGTTTGCCCTCGATCGCGCCCTTTGGTCGCACCGCTGCATCGGCATAGACAAACCCTTCCTCGGTCTGACCCAAGACCCGCAATCCATTCGAGCCCAGTCCCGAAATCGAAACGACGCCGGCTTGGTCGCCTAGGTTGAAACCGCCCTTGCCGGGGGTGATGAAGCCATCGCCATTGCCGTCGACGAATGCCTTGGCCAGGACAATCGCATCATTGGAGCCAAGGCCATGAACGGTGTCATTGCCTAGCTTGCCGATGCCGGTGTCAAAGACAAATGTTTCGCGCGCCGCGCTTCCGACGAACGTCTCATTGCCGGTGGTCGCTTTGTGGGTGGTAGCGGTGGTCGCCGCATTAGTGGCTGCCGGCGGCTGCGGCAGCCCCGACCCCACCTTCCAGACCGCGGCACTGCCATAGACAAAACCGCCATCGGCCTCACCCAGCAATCGTAACCCAGCGCTCAGTCCATCGATCGCCAGCGATCCGCCATTCTCCATCTGGAGAATCTTGTCCTTGCCGAACGTTGTCACCCCGTCGCCATCGACATCGCTGAGCTTCTTGGTGAAGACTACCAGGTCGTTCACCCCAAAACCCTTGATGACGTCGAACCCGCTTGCGACATTCTGGTCAAAAACGAATTTTTCGGCGGCGGTTGTGGCCATGAACGTCTGGTTCGCGGCAGTGCTGTGATGAAGAACCCAGTTGCCCGGCGCAGCGTCCCCCGTTGCCGGCGGCATAGGAACGACCGGCGGGGTCGGTGCCGGTGCCTCGGGCGTCGGCTCGGGCGTTTGGGGCTCGGGGATCTCGGGCTCGGGCTCGGGCATCGGAGGCTGGGGTGCCTCGCCGCCCGCGCTGGCGGCAGCCTCTGCTTCGGCCCTGGCAATGGCACCATCAGCCAAATGGGGCACCCGTTCGCCGATCACCGGCACGACTATGGTACCGTCGGCATAAAGCTCACCCTGTGATGTCGCCCCCGTCGACGCGACGTGCGTGATGGTGGCGCTCGCCATGCCTGTTGGCCGAATCCCGACCGAGGTGATCGCGTCGCTTGCATGGATTACCGTCGCACCGACAATTTCGAGTGACCCGCTATTGTCGAACACCCGCGTGTTGGACCCGGCATCGGCAAAGGTACCACCGACGATCTTTACCGACGCACCATCGGCCACCCACACCTGCAACTGCGAGCTGGTACCGCCGCGAAGATGCGGATTGAGGCCGACGGCGTCGATCAGTTGAACATCATCGCCCCAGAAACGGAAGTTGCGCCCGTTATCTTCGGCGACCGCTCTTACCATCGTCACGTTATTGGACTTCAGATCATAACCGCCATCGGTATTGCCCCGCGCGACGGTATCTTCAAAATACAGATTGTACGTGCCGCGCTCCGACGAAAATCCGTCGGCATTCCAATATCGGCCGGTGCCTGCGTCCTGCGTTGCATTGTCCATCGTCACACGGCGCAAGACGATATCGTGCGCGGTGCCGGTTATATGAACGCCCATCGTAAAGTTGTCGCCGTCTTGCCGACCGCTGTCGGCGCGAACATCCTCGATCAAGACATCGTTGGTGTCATATTGAATGCGGATCGCGTTCTTAGAAAAACCTTCGACATCAACGTTCTGAATGGTCAGACCGTCAACCGACGCAGTCTTATTCGTTCCGGCGCGCAGCGTATCGAAGAAGCGTTGCACGTTGCTGGAATCGACATTCCTGATCGCCAGGTTGTCGACATCGCCGACAACGCGGAACGCCGTGCCGACATTGTCGATCTGCAGACCTTCGAAGGTCAGGTTATCGGCGTCCTTCTGGATTCGAAACAGCTCGTTGCCCGAAGCTGCCCCCGCAACCCAGTCAACTGCGCGCGTTCCTTCGAAATGCGCTTCGCCTGCGGACCCATCGCTGTTAACGCCCTTGATGGTTACGCCAGACCCTGTTATGCTGAGCGGTGATTTGACGATGTAAACACCTTGGTCCGCCGCCAAGGCAACAGTACCACCATCCCCTGCCTTGCGTATCATTGCGTCAAGGTTGGTGATGCTGGCTGCATTAGACCAGTCCGAACCACTTTTGTCACCAGCGCCCGTAGGCGAAACATATACCGTTGCCATTGCGTGCCCTACCCGTACGCGAGGAGGCAGCGCCGCCCGCCGCGGTCGCCAACTCTTCCCCACGTATTTGGTATAGATGCGCTACTATGGCCGTGGCGTTTCGACACACGGCTACTAGATCGTTTACTATCATAATGGTTTTATCTTGCTTAGTGCGACGGATTCCTTTCCGGCACCCGCCCTCAGCCGCCTTTCAAAACTTGCGTCTCGACGGGCACCAGTTGACCCTGATAGGCCGGTGCGCCTGCAACCTGCCATGGGTGAATCTCGAAGCCGGCCATTCACCGAACCGGTGCCTGAATGCCGATCCAGAATGTTTACCTCGGCCCCATATCAAGCAGTGCAATATAGCATTATGAGCGCCAAAGATTCGTGCAGGCAGCAGCATGCAAGCAAGAGGGACTAAGATGGATTTCTCGATCGTCGTGCCGCTCTATAACAAGGCACCGCACGTCGCGGATGCGATCAACAGCATTTTTTCCCAAAGCCTTGCTCCTCGCGAGATCATCGTGGTCGATGATGGATCGACCGATGGCGGCGACGACATCGTTCGCGCGATCGAGGATCCCCGGCTCATCCTGCTGTCGCGTTCGCCGCCAGGGCCGGGCGGCTATGCCGCGCGCAACCACGGCATCCGCCATGCATCTGGCGAGTGGATCGCTTTTTTGGATGCCGATGACCGGTGGCACGAATCGCACCTTTCCGACCTTGCGGCGGCAGTGGAGCGCTGTGCGGAGCCTGTGGGCTGCGCCTTTTCGCGATTCGAGATCAAGCAAAGCGGACGCGACCGGCCGCATCCGGTGGACGAAAGCGTGCTGGTCCCGGGAAAAGCACTCGATCTGGCGACGATTCTGAAAGCGTGGATCGCCCAGAAGGCGTGTCCATTATGGACGGGCGCTACCGCGTTTCGCCGCCAGGTGCTGATCGACGCCGGACTGTTTCCCGAAGGACGGACACGGCGCGGCGGCGACAAGGACATGTGGCTGCGCGCGGTTGCGCATGCGCGCACTGCCTACGCGCCGCAAATCAGCGCTGAATTTCATCAGGAAACCGTCAATCGAATGTCCCTGAGCACCGCCCATACGCAGTTGCCGATCTTGGTCGAGACGATCGCGACGCTTCTGGAAACGGCGACCGATGAGGAACGGAAGTTGCTACGCATGTTATCGAACCAGGAGGTCCGACATTATGCGCGGTACGCAACCGGCGCGCGCGCAAAATCGGGCACTGATTTTTTGCGGTCGATCTATCTACCCGAGGGCGGAGTCGATTTTACCTGGGTCGCCGCTTATATGGCGGCGCAACGGCTCCTACCGAAGCGGCGTCAGGCGGCCAAGCCGCGCTGACGTACCTCGCCGGGTACGCGCCCCGACGCGCGAACCCGGCCTGTGCCGGCCTGCTGGCGATAGGCGAATATGGTGTAGCCACATAGCACGCCATAGAAAATCATGCCTTCGATCATCCACATCGGCATTGTCGCCATGTTCAGCATGAAAAAGCTGACATGCCCCGCCAGCAGCGCGGTTTTCGCACTGCCCCTGACACGAGCAGCCAGAGCCAGCATCCAGCCCCACAGAAACAGCATCGCAGCGATGCCGAGCACGCCGATTTCATACAGCGACGACACCAGCGTGTTGTGGGCATAGAGGCGGAACTTATCCGACCAGCTCTCCATCCCATACCCGATCAGCTTGCGCGTTGGCGATGCGTCGATCCAGCCATAGATATAGCCGCTCCAGATCGCCGGCCGCCCCGACAATATCCGCTTTTCCTCGACCGTATACTCGGCTGGGCGTTTGATGATGTTCGAGCCCCGGTTCGCTGCACTGCCCAGATCGGCAAAGCGATCGCCACCCGACATCGCACCGATGCTGAACAAGACAGCCCCGACCACGACCATCATGCCAAGCACCAATCCACGCTGGCTACGCACAAATCTGGCCGGAACATCGATCAACAGGGCAACCGCGACCAGCGGCAATATCCCCAGAATGGCCGTGCGATAATTGGCCAGCACGATCGCTACCAGCACAATCGCAATGAGCGGCAACTGCGCCAATAATGGCCGATCCCGCACCGCGATGATGACCATGCCCGCGCTTGCCAGCAGCATCGAAAAGCCGCCCTCATGAAAAAAGCCGCCGATATAACTGGCTGATCCGTCCATCTCACCCGCTTTGGCGATGCCCAGCACGATCGACAAAAGCTGCATCAGGAACGGCAATGCGAACGCCCACAGCAACGCTCGGAAAAAACGCCCCGGCCCAATGTCTTCGATCGCGTCGACCGTGGCCAGCAGAACGACGATCGCATAGGCGTATTTGGTAAGGACGGTCGCCAGCGGAGCAACTTGGCCATTGTACACGCCGCTGATGATCATCACCGCCAGCAATGGGTAGAACGGTATCAGTGCCGGATCGCTCAAGCGCCGCCAACGAACGATCAATAGCCCGAAAAGCGCCATCGCGACCGATCCCAGCGCGTTCCAGCTCAATCCGAGAGGCGACGGATCGAAGGTAAATTCGTGCAGGGCAGCCAAAAGTGCGCGCGCCCAAATCGCTACAAAGACGAACCGCGCGGCATTGCTGGGCGTCCGCCGCAGAACGACAAACATCACGATAGTCACCAGCGCAATCGCGGGCAGTGATGCGTAAACGGGGAGCGAGCGGCTTGCTTCTTCCATATCGTCGCTTGCCTAGAGTGTCGGCGTGTTGACCGCAATGTTCGGAACCCACTTTGATTCCCAGGCGATCGCGGTCAATGCAGCGATCGCCTCAACCCAAGCTAAACCCTGCAGGCACCGGCCCGACAAACGCGCCGCGACAGCGCTCCATCAAATGATCGGGAACCTGCTGATTGATATAACCCGTCGATCCGCCGCTGGAGAGCAGCTTAGCAGGCACCCCGCCCACCACCCCACTTTCGGGAACATCCTTCGTCACGACAGCGTTCGAACCAATCGAACTGTCACTACCAACCAGTATCTTGCCGACAATTTTGGCCCCAGCACCGACAAAAACACGATCGCCAAGGATTGGACTTCCAGCGCGTGGCCCGCGATTGGCCTGGCCCAACATCGTCCCATGGGTAATATTGGCGTTGCAGCCAATCACAGCGTCACCGTTCATGTAGATGCCGCCGAACCGATTTATGAAAAGGCCAGGCCCTACCAGCATATATTCAGGGATTGCGATACCATATTTGTAACGGCTCCGGAGCAGTGCCCATTTTGTCAAGGGATACATGCCGAGCGCATAAAGCGGCTTGGTTTTCAACCAGCCGCACGCCCGCATCTGTACTGTATATTTATATCCAGGCGTAAACATGTAATGCTTAAAAAATGATATCAGGTCGATCTGCCCCCCGTATCTATACAGATCTGCTGCCAGTACTGATTTCAACTTCGAGAATGACGTAATGCAACCTCGCTGATGAGGTTTTCCCATTTCACCAACAGAATATTGCTCCACCACTACCCAATTCTCCATCGTCAGCGCCCGCCCGCTGCAAATGTTACCACCAGCCTAAAAGTTCCATCGCCAAGCTAAATCGCTGGTTTATCATATAACCAATATCTTGGGACATCAATGCTGATGTCTTTCTACCCATCCGGGCAATCGGCTGCGCGCATTGCTTGAGGTACTGGGATCGGCAGCGCCAGGGAAACAATGAGCGCATCCGCCGTGAGTTGCAGCTGCCCGTTTCGATCGCGGGTTTTGAGGCAGCGACGCATTTGACGGGCAAAGTCGTTAACCAATGGCGGATCCCCCCCCCCTCACGGGCAATATTCTAGCGATTAACCAGCCTCGCTAACACCCCCGTAAAGCACGATGATTAGGGCCTGTCCGGCAGAACTGCCCAAGGGGATCCAGATGCAGAACGCTCGACGGGTGCAGCCACCGGCACCGCCATTGGCCCAAGCACCAGCCGTGAATCCTGCAGCGCTGGACATAGGCGACCATGCTGCAGCCGCGTCGCCCGCCCTGGCACTGCAGCAACGGCTGAGCGAGGCGGCGCTGCGCGGTTTCTACACCCCCACCGTCACGCCGCGACGCCCGCGCTATGCCGCGATCGCCGCGATGGCGGCAATCGCCTTGGGTTGCTGGGCCGCGGTCTTCGGCTTTGGAGCGCTTCTAGCCAGCTGATATACCCGCAAGAGCCTTGCCATCACCCAACGATGCCGCCAGAAGGCAGCCGGTATCGGACGACTGGAAGGGCTGACGCGGATGCATCTATCCATCGTGCCGATGGCTATCGCGCATGGCTAAGCCGCGCATTTTGTTCATCCTCAATTCGCTGGCGGGCGGCGGTGCCGAACGGGTGGTGCTGTCGCTGCTCGACCTGTCGGCCGATCTGCGCGACCGCTATGATTTCAGCCTCGCCCTGCTCGATCGCGAGACGCCCGACTACAGCCCGCCCACGTGGCTCACCGTGCACCAGCTCGACGCTCAGTTCGGCTTGGCGCAAAGCGTCAAGCAGTTGCGCGCACTGGTGGCGCAGGTGCAGCCCGACGCGACCTTCGCGTTCCTCGTCCGATCCAATCTGGCCAGCATCATCGTTGCTCGATTGGCGGGGCACAAGGCGATCATCAGCGAACGGGCCAATACGTCGGGCCATTTCCCGACCGATCTGAAGGGGCGGCTGTCGCGGTTGATGGTTCGGCTGCTCTATCCGCGCGCCGACCATATTGTATCGGTATCGGCGGGCATTGCCGATGATCTGGTGCAGAATTTCGGTGTGTCGGCGGATCGTATCACCACCATCCCTAATCCGGTGCGCGCCGATGCCATTCGCGCATCGGGTGCGCAGGACCCCGCCTGGACCAGCGAACGGCCTTATGCCGTGGCGGTTTCGCGCCTTGCCCCCAATAAGAATGTGGCGCTGGTGCTCGATGGCTTGGCGCGCGCCGATACCAATGTCGCTTTGGCGGTGATGGGCCAGGGGCCAGAGCGCGAGCGGCTCGAAGTGCAGGCGGCGGCGCTGGGCATCGCCGATCGCGTCCATTTCCTGGGGTTCCAGTCGAATCCCTATGCGATCATGGCCCGCGCGGCCTTTTATGTCAGCGGCTCCAATGCCGAAGGCTTCCCCAACGGCCTGGTCGAAGCATTGGCGCTCGGCATTCCGGTGCTGTCGACCAACTGCCCATCGGGGCCGTCGGAGATCCTTGCCGACAGCGCGCGCGAGGCGATCAGCGGCCTCACGATTGCGCCCTATGGCATTTTGACGCCGCCCAACGATGCCGATTCGATGGCGCGCGGGATGGAAGCTGCGCTGGAGCCGGGGCTCAGCGCCGAACTGGTCGCGGCCGGCCCCAAGCGCGCCGCCGAATATGCGCCGTTGCGGGTGCGCGACGCCTATTGGGGCATCGTCGAGAAAGTGCTGGCCAAAAAGGGCGGAAGATCGTGAGCGGCAAAAGCGAGATGCGGATCGCCGTGACCGGGTTGCGCGGCATCCCCGACGTCATGGGTGGGGTCGAGACGCATTGTGAGGAATTGCTGCCGCGCGTTGCGGCGCGCGCGCCCGGCGTGACGATCGCGGTGCTCGGGCGCAAACCCTATCTTCCCGCCGAGCCGCGCCAGTTCAAAGGGGTGGCGGTCGTCCCGCTCGCCGCGCCCCGCAAGCAGAGCATCGAGGCGATTGTGTCGACCTTGGTCGGCATCCTTCATGCCCGCCGCCATCGCTATGACGTGGTGCACATCCACGCCATCGGCCCCGGCCTGCTGACCCCGCTCGCACGCCTGCTCGGGCTTCGCGTCGTGATGACTCATCACGGCACCGATTATGATCGGGCGAAATGGGGCAAGCTGGCCAAGCGCATCCTGTGGTGGGGCGAGCAGGCGTCGCTGCGCTGGGCCGATCGCGTGATCGCGGTGTCGCCCTCACTCGCTGACATGCTGCGCGCACGCTATCCGCTACAGGCGGCAAAGGTGCGCTATATACCCAATGGCGCGCCGACGATGGCGCAGACCGATGCCTCGCGCGCCGAAGTGCTGGCAAGCTTAGGCTTGAACGCGGGTGGCTTCATCCTCGCCGTCGGTCGGCTGGTCGAGGAAAAGGGGCTCGATTATCTGATCGAAGCGCATCGCCAAAGCGGCATCACGCTGCCTCTGGCGATCGTCGGCGCATCGGATCACGCCTCGCCTTATGCCAGCCAGTTGCTGGCAAAGGGGAATGACCAGGTCCGTTTCCTGGGGCTGCAACCGCGCTCGGTGCTGCGGCATCTGTATGAAACGACCGCGTTGTTCGTGCTGCCCTCCTTTCACGAAGGGTTGCCGATCGTCGCGCTCGAGGCCGCGCGCAGCGACGCGCCGATGCTGCTCAGCGACATCGCCCCCAATCGCGATGTCGGCCTGTCACCGAGCAATTATTTTCCCGTCGGCGATGTCGGCGCGCTTGCGGCTGCGCTTAGCCAGCCGCTCGATCGCTACCGGATCGATGCCGATTCGGTACGCCGCCGCTTCGATTGGGACGCGATCGCCGATCAAACGCTGGCGGTGTACCGCGAAATCGCCTGATCGCCGCGCGCCTTAGGCCAGCATGACGCAACGCGAACCACAGCATTTCTGTAGCATCGCCGGGCTGGTCCGGACCTATTCCGAACCAGCCCGGTCAATTGCCTAAGCGTCAGCCGGCGAAGCCGACATCGCCCACGCCTACCGACGATCCGATCGCCGAATAGACATAATAGGTCACGCCGTTGACCTCGAACGAGCCATCGAACTCGATCGATTTGATGGCGCGATTGTTGGTGCCAGTGATCATCAACGTGTCACCATTGCCAAGTGCGAAGACATTGTCGCGGCCGGTGGTGATGATACCATCGCCGTTGCCGTCATTGATCGCTTCGGTGAGCACGATCAGGTCGTTGGAGTTAAAGCCGGTAACCCGGTCCTTGCCCGTCCCCGGCGCGGCATTGGCACCATCGATGAACACGATATCGGTCATGCTTGAATTCAACACCAGCACGTCATCATTGACCGTGCCTTCGATCACGCGCTGCCCCCGCTTGGCATCGGGACGAACCGATGCGTCGGCATAATAGAACATGCCATTTTGCGTGCCCAGAAACCGCAGTCCCACGTCACCGTCGAAGTTTTCGAACGCGATCCGGTCGCCGCGACGTTCCAGGTTCAGGATGCCGTCGTCGCCAAAGGTGATGATGCCATCGCCATTGCCGTCGTTAATCGCCCTGGTCACCGCCAGCACGTCGCGCGAATCGAAATCGGCGATGGTGTCGAATCCGCTATCTCCGATCGGATCGACCATGAACAAGTCGGCCCCTTCACCGCCGATCAACAGGTCGTCGCCTTCGCGGCCCTGCAGCACGTCGTTGCCGGCATTGCCGCGCAGCACGTTGTTCGCGGCGTTACCCAGCAATACGTCGTTGCCCGAGCCACCGCTGGCGTTTTCGATCAGCACGCCACCGGCGATGGTATAGCCGCCCCAGATATCGTCGACGAACGACACCACGCCGCCGCCGGTCGCCGAATAATCGAGCGTCGCGGCGGTCAGATCGATCTGGGTTGCCCGTGCGCCATTGTACTGGATTTCATCGATCCCCGCCGAATCCCAGATGGTCTGATAAAAGGTACCCTGGTCGTTCGCGTCGCCCAGTACATAGATATTGTCGCCGGTTTCGCGCTCGACCACGCCATAACGCGCCTGGAGCACCGCAATATCGAACGCGCTAAGCGTGCCCGACCATCCGCTGTCGATGTTGGAGCGCGCGAATGGCGTCGGGCCATCGGGGTGCAATTGCCAGGCATCGTTATACGACATCACCGAATACACGCCCTGGTTCAAATTAAAGAACCCAAGCGAATCGGACCCGGTTACCCCGATCATGATGTCCGAACCGCCGCCATTGTCATGCGGATGCGCCAGCCCGTGAGCGTGACCGAATTCGTGCAGGATCACGGCAAAGGAATAGCCCCCTTCCTGCAGGCTGGGTTGCCCCGGAATGCTCCAGCCACCGCTCAACACATTGAAAACGCCGACGCCCTGGCTTGCGCCATAGGCCGGATCCTGCGGGAAGAAATACGCGCCATACCGCTCGGACTCGGTTTTCAGCAGGCGGAAGGTCGCCTGGCTCGAATCCTCGGTGATGACATATTCAATGCCCAGGATCCGGGTATATTCCTCCAGCGCCAGCATGACCTGCTGCTTTTCATACGCATTCCAGTCGATGGTAACCATCGGACCGCCGGAATCACCGGTCTGATTGAAGTTCTCGTCCGAATCGCCGAAATAGACATAGGCCGTCTCGACGCCGTTCACCAATACCGTCGGGATGGGATTTGCCGACGCCCAATCAATCGAATCGAGCGGATCGAGTTCGGCTACGTCAATCTCATTGATTTGCAGCGTATAGCCGCCCGTCTGCTGCGCATAGGCGAGGGCATCGAGATAGTAGAAACCACTTTCCTGCGCCAAAAACGAAAAACCAGAACTGATGTTGGTCGGATAGGCGATGTCGTCGTTAAAGCCGATAAACGTGCCATCGGGGGCATATAGCCCCAGCACGGTATCAAGCTCCCCTTGGGGAATATTCAGTGGATCGGTGTTGAGATCAGCCCCCCCCGAAAGTTCGAACGTGTAAAGCTTGCCCGCTTCCAGAAACACTTTGTAGGTGTCGATGTCGTTGCTGGTCTCGATATGGCCGAATGTGGTGCCGACCTGGATTTCGACGGCACTGGCGAAAGTATCGGGCACTTCGTCGGCCGCGGGCTTGGCCCATACGTCGATCGTATAGTCGCCGAAATCGCCCGCGCCAAAGGCCTGCGCGGTCAGGAAATACGAGCCGGTCGTGGTGGCGGTAAAGGTGAACAGCGAAGTGAGCCCTGCACCGCCATCGTCGTCGAAACCCACCAGGGCACCCGCCGCATTGTACACCGCAAGAAGCGGGTCGACCAAGCCGTCATCACCGGCACCGCGAAGCGCAACCGAATAGGTCTGTCCGGCGACTACCGACAGCAAGAAAACGTCGGCAGATTCGCCAGGCTCCAGCGTACCTGAAAGCTGCGCATCCGAATCGACCCGGATGCTGCTGGGCACCGTTCCAAGTACAGTTGTAGGTACATCATACACGAAATCGCGCAGAATTTCGCTTTTACCCTGGCACATTAGGCAGCCGCACGCCGCTATTTCTGCCGGGAGCAACTTTTCTTCGCCGAGCGCGTAGGTATCGATATACATAATCATATCCCCCTTGGTTTTTTTGATTCTGGTGCCCTTATCAACTCGCAACAGATCACGAACAAAGGTAAACGGCAATTCATAATTGGTGCGCCGACAGGTAAACCGTTCAGGAATTGGGCCATGAAACACGCGCAATGGTGTATTTCGGCATTATGCGTCGCGGGGCTCGCTGCGGGAACAGGGTGGATAACCTACACCGCCGCTGCGATGCAGAACGCACCCGACCGCCAATGGGTGAAAAATCTGAAAAAGGACCACAGGGTGGCGCAATCGAACGCGGCGGGGGCCGGGATCAGTAACTTGCCGCATGCCAATGGCCGCAGCTTTCAAACGCTCGACCAATATCTGACGTATCTGAAAACCTATGCGGCGCCGATCGACCAGCCTTGGTATCGTGAAGTTCGGCCGGGCGCATATCGGTTGGAAACCGGGTTGCTGAAACCTGCTGCGGCACCTGCCATCTATACCCGCGAAGAGCTGATGCGCCGCTTCGGGTTCCGGGAATGATCCAGCGAAAGGCAGCACGCCTTAGGGTGATCGCCGATGGCCAATAACGCCTCGGTTTACAGGTGCCGTGCTTTCGGCAATATCCTTACATGCCTAACGCATATGTAACCGAAACCGATGATCGTCTCGCCACGATCGACCTTGCCGAGCGCGCGCTTGCCCAGCTGCAACAGTCGCTAGCGGGCAAGGACGATCATGTTAGCTTCGAAATCGACACCCGTTCGCTGCGCGGACTTGCCAGCGTGATCGAGGCGACGCGCCGCGAAATAAGCCGATGCGCTGGCGAACGGTGCATGGGCCGGGCGGTCGATGGCGTGAAACTTTGGGTGGCGCAGGCGCAATTCGACGTCGAACGCACGCGGGCCGAGCGGGCCGAAGCCCGCCTGGCTGGGATGGAAGCCGCGCTGGCGGCGATTGCAGCCAGCGCCGATCATGGCGAGGAAGCGTTGGGCATGTTGGTCGACTGGCAACAACATGCGTTGTGGATGCAGCATTGCGCGGCCTCGGCGCTCGATCGCGCCTGATTACTTCCGATTGCGGCGCAGCTTCTGCAACGGCAGCGCGCGCATCAGCATGTCGAAATCCGACCGCCGATACCGCATCACCTCGAACACACTGAACCCGGTGACCCGCGCATAAACACCCAAATAGCCAACCGCCGCCACCATGTAGCAAAGACTGGAGACAAGCGCGGCACCCAACGCATCGGCACGTTGGATCGCCCACCAACCGGCACCGATGTTGAGTGCAAGGATCGGCAGCATCACCGTCATCGAAAGCCACGGCTTCCCGCGTCCAGCCAGGTCGATGTTCAAAATCTTGAACAGGATAAACGCAGCGATGCCGGGCAGCAGCGCGATGCAGACGATCCCGCTGCCGGCAAAGTCAGGCCCGAAAACAAACGGAAAAAACCACGGCGCGATGATGCCAAGGCCGATGCTGATCAGCACCGCGACGAAGAATGAAATTCGCGCCAGCACCTGAACCTTGATGGAAAAGGCCTGCTCGTCCTTCGCATTCACTGCGCGCGACAGAACGATCGCCGACAGCGAATTGGGAATTTCCCAGATCAGCTCGGCGATGAGAATCGCCTGCGCAAACAGCCCCACTTGGTCGAGCGTGCTGTAGCGGCTCAGCATCAGGATCATGATCCGATAATTGAGCATCAAAATCATCAACGATGCAGCGTAGCTGAATGCCTTGGTCTGCAGCATTCTCGCGACGCTTCGATCGAATCCGATACGAAGCGGGGCGGAGCGGCGCAGCAGGTACAGCGCATAGGACGCAGCGACCAATGCGCCCGCAAGCGGCGCGATCAACGCACCGCGCGGATCGAGCAAGCCCAATGCTGCCAGCAACGAAAGAACCGCCAGGCTGGCGACCGCGGGCCGCCAATTGGCCTTGCGATATTCGGCGATCCGCTGCTCGCCAAGGAACACGCCGGTACTATACGCGCTCACCAGCCCGATCGGAATGATCGCCACCGCCAGCGCGCGCGCGGTCCAGTCCTGATCGGCGATGCCGGCGAATTCGAAATATAACAGCGCTGCGCCGATGCCGATCCCGCCGGCGATCGGCACCATGCCAAGCAATGTCGGCACCAGCTGCTTGGTCGTCAGCAATCCGCGCCCGAGATGGAACGCGGTCGATTGGCGGATACCAAGCTCGGAAAAGTTGATCGCGAGCTGGCTCGGCACGGTGAGCGCACTGATCAACCCGCGCCCTTCGGGGCCAAGCACTCGCGCGATGATGATATTCGAGATGAACCCCGTCAGCCGCAAGAAGATACGGCTGATGGTCATGCCGATCGCGTCGATCGCGAAGCTGCTCTGCTTTTTGGGCGATCCGCCCATGCCGGCGCGTTCTTCGTCGATGGGCGGGGGTTTCTCGTCACTCATCGGGTGATGCCCCTAACCCATATCCAGTGCGGCGGGCGCTGTCGCCCGGGCGCTGTTTGCAAGCATCCGGGCGGATTCGCAACCCGCCGATCCAGCGCCGGCCGCGAATTCAGCCCCCCGATTTCAGAAATCGACGTCTGCCACCCCGGCATTGGTGCCGATCCGGCTATACACATAGTAGCTGACGCCATTGTCGACATATTGGCCATCGAACTCGAGCGCGGTGACGATCTGATTCTCCGGGGTCGAAACCGCTACCTTGAGCGGCCCCAGGTTCATGACCGACCCCTTGCCGAAAAGGATAATGCCGTCGCGGTTGCCATCGGGCAGCGCCGCGGTTGTCACCAGCACATCGTTCAGACCGAAATTGGTTACCGACAGCGTGCCGGCAAGCGTACCGCTGGCCGTATCGATCAGGATCGTATCCGACCCGACATCAAACGCCTCCCCTTGATAGGGTGCCGGGGGGTTGACGGTGACGGTGACGGTGAAGTTGGTGGTTATGGCCAGCCCCGCATTGTCGGTCGCCTGACCAACCAAGGTGTAATCACCCGGCACCAACGCCGCCGCGGGAGCGACCCGCACGATGCCCGTTGCCGAATCGACGACGAAGCGACCGCTTGCGTCGTCGACCAAGGCATAGCGCAATGTGTCGCCATGATCGGGATCGGTGGCATTCAACGTGGCGGCGATCGTGCCGGCGGCGGCATCCGGCGCGATCCGCGCCCCAGATGCCCTGATACCGGTCGGTGCCTCGTTCACATCGGCAATCGTGACATCGAAGCTGGTGGTCACCGCGACCCCCGCCGCATTCTGCGCCGACACCGTCACTTGATGCATAGCAGCCGCTTCGTAATCGATGATCGCGCCGGCAGCCACGGTCAACGCCCCGCTGACCGGGTCGATCGCGAAACGACCACCCGCATCCGCCGTCAGCACATAGGTCACCGATCCTTCGGTATCGGCAACGATCGTCGCAACCTGCGTACCCTGACCGGCGTTCTCAGCTATCGTGCCGCCGGTCATCGCCAGCGTAAAATTCGTCGGCTGACTTTGCGGAAACAGGTCCAGCTTGCCGGCAACACTGCCGATCTTGCTATACACGTGATACGTCACGCCGTTATTCACCACCGCGCCGTCATATTCCAACGACCACATGGCCGCACCCGTCGTCGAGGTGATCGACAGCTTCGAAGTGCCGACATCGATCGTTCGGGCTTTACTGTTACCGACGATAATCCCGTCGCCATTGCCGTCGACGATGCTGCGGGTCGTCACGATGATGTCGCGATCACCGAAATTGGTGATCCGTGTGGTTGCGGCCAATCCGCCAGCGGCGTTATCGACCAAAAAAACATTGGCCCGCGCATCGGGATTGTCGCCGTCAAACGGATTGGGCGCAGCCCTCACCGTAATCGCGAAGCTTTGCGCCACGCTTTGCCCGCCGGCATCGGTCGCCGCTGCGGTAATGGCGTAATTCCCCACCGCATGGCTCAGCACCGCACTGGGCGCGACCCGGATCACCCCGGTTGCGGCATCGATCAAAAACCGCCCACCGGCATCGTCGATCAACGCATAGCGCAGCACGTCGCCTTCGGGATCGATCGCCGCAAGCGTGCCGACCAGCGCGCCGCCGGGCGCACCCGCCACGGTCGAACCGCCCGACAAGGATAATCCGGTCGGTGCCTCGTCGACGTCGCCGACGATGACGACCATGTTCGCCTCGAACGACAATCCGCCGCTGTCGGTCGCCAACAGGGTCAGCAAATGACTGGCCGCCGTTTCATGATCCAGCACCGCGCCGGCAGCCACCCGTATTTCGCCCGAGCTTGCATCGATCACGAACCGTCCATCGGCATCGTCGAGCAGGCTATAGCCGATGACATCGCCCCGATCGCCATCGAGCGCAGCCACCGTCGCGACCAGCGATCCAGCGGCAGCATTCTCCAGGATCGTACCCCCGGCGATGTCGAATCCGACCGGAGCCTCGTTCACATCGGCGATCGTGATGTCGATCGATTCGCGCCGCACCAATCCGCCGGCATCGGTAGCCCGCACGACGATCGTCACTACCGGTTCGGACTCATAGTCGAATACGGCACTCGCCCCGACGCGCAGCTCGTTCGTCAGCGGATCGAGGGTGAAACGTCCTCCTGCATCACCTTCAAGCGTGTACTGCAACACATCGTCGGTGTCGGGATCGAACGCAGCGATCGTTCCGACGACACCGCCGGCCGCGCTGTTTTCCGCCAGCCCGGCCGTTACCAGCGTGAGCATGACCGCGCCGGGTGCTTCGTTTTCGTCCTCGACCGTGACGGAGAAGCGCTCCTCGATCGTTGCACCGCTTGCATCGGTCACCGCAACGATGATGCCGTGCTCGGACGCGGTTTCGTAATCGAGCACGGCGCCATCGGCGACCGTGATCGCGCCGCTGCGGGCGTCGATGATGAAGCGTCCCCCGGCGTCGTCGATCAGCGTGTAGCTGAGGACATCGTCGGGGTTGGGGTCTTCGCCGATCGCGATCCCGACCAGCGTACCCGCCGCTGCGTTCTCCTTGACCACCAGGTCAACCGCCTCGATCCCGCTGGGCGGCGCGGGCGTGGCGAATATGGTGAGCTGTTCGATCGTCCAGCGCACACCACCGAAGTCGAATTGCTCGACGCCGCTGACGGTGTCGGTGCCGTCGGGCGCCGCTTCGCGCAGGTCCCGGATCGACAGCCCAGCTTCGACCAATGTCAGCCTATAATCGGACAACAGCCCCGAATATTCGGCCAAATCTTCGCCATCGCCGCCATCGATCGTATCGTCGCCCGCGCCACCGCTGAGGATGTCATCGCCACCGCCACCCCAAAGTCGATCAGCACCAGCACCGCCATCGAGCCGGTTGGCACCTGCGTCGCCGGTAAGCCGGTCGGCGCTGGAAGACCCGATCAGGTTTTCAATACTCACCAGCACGTCACCATAGGCGTCGCCGCCGAAGGCAATTCCCGTCGCCAGGTCCACCGTAACGCCAACCAGGCTGCTGGCGTAGCTGGCCGTATCATTGCCCTCGCCGCCGTCGAGCAGATCGCCGCCCGCGCGTCCGGCCAGAACATCGTCACCAGCCATGCCATATAGCCGGTCGTTGCCGCTGCCACCGGTGATGACATTGGCCGCCGTATTGCCCGTGCCCGCAAAGTTCAGGTTGCTGGTATGGGTCAGATTTTCGAAATGCTCGAGCAACGTATAGGCCGACAAGGTCGTCCGTATCGTATCGATACCTTCGTTCGCATATTCGATCACGATGTCGGCAAGCTGCCCGACGATATAGATATCGTTCCCCATGCCGCCGATCATTGTATCGGCACCGGCGCCGCCATCGAGCAGGTCATCACCGCCAAGGCCAATCAGCGTGTCATCACCGCCGCGCCCGTACAATATCTCGTCTCCCAAATCGGTGCCGGTTATCGAGTCGCTGAAATTGGTGCCGCTGACGCTGGTGATTTCATAGAGAACATCGCCCTCGGCATCGCCGCCGGTGCTGATGTTCGTCTCCATGTTCAGGACGATCGCGACCCTGGCGCGCGAATAATCTGCATTATTCCTGCCCAGCCCGCCATAGAAGGTGTCCGCACCGGCAGAACCGAAAAATTTGTCGTTCCCATCTAAACCGTAAAATGTCTCAGAGCCGCTCGACCCTGTAAACACATTGTCGAGTGCGTTCCCGACGCCAACGAACGTGCCGGTCCCCAGATACAACAGATTTTCCAGCGTATCGGACAAGGTGTAGCTATCCAGCGTCGTGTTCACACGATCGATGCCGCCGTCGGGCATTTCGATCACGACGTCGCCAATATCATCCACTACGTATTCGTCGTTGCCGGCACCTCCGACCATGCGGTCCGCACCCAGCCCGCCATTCAGCACGTCGTTGCCGTCGCCGCCTTCGAGCAGATTGTCGCCGTCGTCGCCGGTCAGCCGATCGGCGAAGGCAGATCCGACCAATCCTTCGATGCCGGTCAGCACATCCCCCGCGGCATCCCCTCCGGTGCCGATGCCGGTTGCCAGGCTGACGGTAACGCCAGATAGGCTGCCCGAATAATCAGCGATGTCGAACCCGTCACCGCCGTTCAGCCGGTCGGCACCCAGGCCGCCCGTCAGGCGATTGTCGCCGGCGTCGCCGGTGAGCGAATCGTTGAACGCCGTACCGATGACTGCTTCGATCTGTGTCAGCAAATCACCTTCGGCGTCGCCTCCGCTGCCGGTGCCCGTCAGCAGGTTGATCGTGACGGCTTGCGCACTCGCCGAATAATCCGCCGTGTCGAAACCGGCCCCGCCGACCAATATGTCACTGCCTGCGGCACCGATCAAAACATTGTCGCGCTCATCGCCGATCAACACGTCGTCCAGCGACGAACCGATCAACCTGGAAATATCCCACAATCGATCACCTTCGGCATCACCGCCAAAGCCGAAGCCCGTCGACAGATCGATCGTCACTGCCGCGGCACTTGCCGAATAGTCAGCCGTATCGAAACCGCCGCCGCCCGCCAGGGAGTCTGCCCCGGCACCGCCGATCAACACGTCATCGCCCGTTCCGCCGGTCAGCGTGTCGTCGCCCTCGCCGCCCTCCAGTCGATGAACGTCCCCGGCCGCGACAATCACATCGTCATGCGCGGAGCCTCGAACAATTTCGATGCCTTCCAGAATATCGCCCGCCGCGTCGCCCGCGCTTGCGCCGGTGCTCAAGTCCAGGACGATGCCTTCGGCGGCGTCGCTATAGTCGGCGGTATCGATGCCCAAACCACCAATCAGCCGATCAGCGCCACCACGCCCAATCAACCGGTCGTTACCATCGCCGCCCTCAAGCAGATTGTCCGCAGCGTCGCCCATTAAGACATCGGCGGCGGCGGTGCCGATCACGGCTTCGATATTCACCAGCCTGTCGCCTTCGGCATCGCCGCCGGTGGCAGTTCCCGCGGCAAGATCGACCGAAACCCCGGTCAGGCTGGCGGAATAGTCGGCAGTATCAAAGCCGGCCCCGCCGTCCATCATATCGGCACCGGCCCCTCCGACCAGGCGATCATCGCCCTCGGCACCGTTCAGGAAATCATTGCCTGCACGTCCTTCCAGCGTGTTCGCGCCTGCATCGCCGATCAAGCTATCGTCGAATGCCGATCCGGCCAGAGTTTCGATCCGGCTTAGTCGGTCGCCCTCGGCATCGCCATTCTGGCCGATTCCGGTGGTCAGGTTTACCGTGACCCCCACCGCGCTCGTTGCATAATCTGCCGTGTCGATCCCGTCGCCGCCGTCGAGCCAATCCCCGCCGGCACCGCCGACCAGAATGTCGTCAGCCGCGCCGCCGATCAGCGTGTCGGCAAAGGCTGAACCAATCACTATCTCGATATCGATCAGCACGTCGCCGGCGGCGTCACCCGCCGTCCCCCGACCGGTCCCCAGATCGACCGTTACCGCCTCGCTGCTCGAGCTATAGTCGGCCGTGTCTATTCCGTTGCCGCCATCGAGAATGTCGGCTCCCGCGCCGCCTGCCAGCACGTCATTGCCATCGCGTCCGAACAGCACATCGTCACCGCCGCCGCCAATCAGCCGATTTGCGCCTTCATCCCCTTTAAGGAAGTCGGCGAAATCGGAGCCGATGACGCCTTCGATCCCGACCAGCATGTCGCCAGCGGCTGCCCCCGTCGGCGCGCCGGTCGCCAGATCGACCCCGACCCCGCTGTCGGCATCGGAATAATCCGCCAGATCGAAGCCCGCGCCGCCGATCAACATATCGGCACCCGACCCGCCTGCCAGAATATCGTCGCCTTCGCCGCCGATCAGCAGGTCGTCGCCGGCATTGCCCACCAGCACGTCGTTCCCCGCCCCACCGTCGACGAAGTCATCGCCCGAACCCGTCACGATTATCTGTGCCGAGGCGTCGGCGCGGATCTGCAAATCGGTCTCGGACAGGCTCTGGTCGATCTGCAACGCACCGGCAATCGTAGCCACCCCGGTCTGACCGTCGATCGTGATCGACGACTGCCTGCCCTGCCGTACCAGCGTCGCTCCGTCGGTCGCCACGGTCGGGTGGAGCACGGTCACCCTTGCGCCTCCTTCACCGGCGTCGAACACCACCGTTCCGGTGCCGCCGCCAACCGCATGCGCGTTGATCAATGTCGCCCCGGCATTCTGCCCGAACCAGAAATGCGCGCGGCTGGACGATCCGCCGAGAAGGACGGGCGTGATGCTGACGACGTCTTCCAGAACCGCATCGTTAGCCCATATCCGGAAATTGCGCCCATTGCCCTCGGCAACCGCGCGGATCAGCGTCGTGCTGCTGGATTTCAGATCATAGCCGCCATCGGTATTGTTGGCAGCCACGGTGTCTTCGAACAGAATGTCATAGACGCCCCGCTCGGTCGCGAAGCCATCGCCGTTCCAATAGCCGCCCGAGACACTGTCATAGGCGTTCACCATCGAAACGCGCCGAAGCACGACATCATGCACAGTGCCGTCGAGCACCACCCCAGTCGCAAAATTGTCGCCGTCGATCGCCTGGCTGTCGCCGCGAACATCTTCGATCAGGACATCGTGGCTGTCATATTGGAGCCGAATCGCGCTCTTTGAAAACCCATCGACATCGATGTCGCGCAGCGTCAGTCCGCTGATCGTCGCGGTCGTGTTCGCGCCGGAGACAAAGTTCTCAAAAAACCGCTGAACGTTGGTGGCATCGACATGCTCGATTGTCAGGTCGGTGATGTCTGCACCAACCCGAAATGCACCATAGCCGATATCGGCGAAGCTCAGGTCATTGAATTGCAGATGGTCGGCACCGCTCAGCAGGCGGAATACTTCCTCGCCATTTTCCGCCCCCGGCGACCATGGGTCAGCGCGCGATCCGACGATTTCCGCCCGCGCGGGATTGCCGCTGGAATCGACGCCACGAATGACGACCGGCGCGCCCAGCTCGCCACCGGTCACGATCGAAAGCGGTTCGCTCCCGACGATATATTGGCCTTGATCCGCGATCAGCCGTATTTCACCGCCTGGGCCTGCGGCGGCGATAAAGATGGGAATATCGGCGAAGGTACCCGCATTCTCGATCGAAGATCCATCCCGCAGGCCAGCACCCGTTGGCGTGATAAACAGGACCGTACCGTCGGACATTGGCGAACTTCCAAAAACAACTGCTCGCGATAGGCGGGCATCAATAAAGTAAACGCTTTATAAAGGATTCGAGCCAAAATCGCAACGAACAGCCAGTGGGCAGAACCACGGCGCACCAGCTGACCTAAACGCCAGAATTCCGTGCGAGATATCGTTAATAAACGGCCCCTGCCTCAAAAAGGCACAATCCCCGCGAAAATATCTCAAATGAATTAGCAGATCACAATTGAAAGAATTGGGTGCTATCTATGGATAACATGGCTCATGGTTAACCAATAGATGCTACCATTGTCGAATTAATACGCCTACCCAATACCTCCTGAAGAAATATGTTAAAGACTTGGAGGAATTATTTGCTCTTTTCGGTCAATTATGGACTGTTCATATCTTGGAACCGATATTTTGTTTTACCGTTGGTACGGTTTCGTGCCGCATCAACATCTACCGACGGATTAGCAGGCTGCTGAAAAATCCCACGG
>NZ_JROH01000030.1 GCF_000786205.1 Sphingomonas sp. 37zxx
TACAAGAGGCGATGTCCATGATATCACTTGATTGATTGGTGTTTGGGCAAGTCGGTCATGACGATCCGCCTGTCGACGCAATCTCTCGACGTGATCGCCGAAACGTCAGTTGCGAGCGCCTACAAGATGTGACACGCCAACCCAGTGTTACGACCTCAGCCGCTGCCAGGCCTGTGCCCTGCCCGCCGCCGCAGTTCGCGGGCCGGCATTGCCTTGATCCTCGCGCCTGTGCTGCTGCTGGTCGGGGGGTGTCATCGCGACCGAGGCCAGCCGCCGCGCGCCGACGATGCGATCACCATTGATCCGCAGCCTTCGATCCTGGCGGTGCCCGTCGAGGTCGAACTGGCCAATCTATCGCGGTTGATCGAGCGGGAGGTTCCCGCCCGGCTGTTCAGCATCGACAAGCCCGACCAGGAATGTGTGGGCAGCAAGCGGGTCGATCTGGGTATCGCCACCCTCAAGACGCCGACCATCAAATGTCGCATCGTTGGATCGGTCACGCGCGGCAACGTCGCGCTGGCCGGCCAGGGCGAGGCGATCCGCGTTACCATCCCGCTGCGCGCCGTCATCCGGGCGGAGGATATTGGCGGCGTGTTCAAGCGCGAGACGGCGACCGCCGATGCAGTGGTAACGGCGGTGGTACGCATGACGTTCAGCGACGACTGGACCCCGCGTGGCACGGTCAAGCTGGACTATGCGTGGACCGATGCGCCGCATATCGAGTTTCTGGGCCAGCGCATCGAATTCGCCGACCAGGCCGACCAAGCACTGGCCCCCATTCTGGCACGGCTCGAGCGCGAATTGCCGAAAGAAGTTGGCAAGTTGGGGCTTCGCGAGGCGATCGACGATGCCTGGCGTTCGGCATTCACGACGGTGTCGCTGAACCGCGAAAACCCCGAAGCCTGGATGCGGGTGACGCCGCGCGAGCTGCGATATGGCGGCTACACTGTGGCAGGTGGCCGGTTGCGGCTGAATATCGGGCTGCGCGCGATCACCGAAACCTATGTCGGCAGCGCGCCCCCTGCCCCCGCGCCTGTTCCTTTGCCACCGCTTCGTCCGCTGGAAACATCGGTTGGGCAGCTATCGTTCTTCATTCCGGTCTTTGCCGATTATCGCGTGCTTGAACCGGTGTTGATGAAAGCGCTGCGGAAGCGATCGTTGCGTCCTTTCGACATTCCCGGCTTCAAACCGGTTCGCGCGCGTTTCGATTCGGTGGAAATATATGGCACCGCCAATGGACGGATCGCCGTCGGGCTGACGTTCGCGGCGCTCGAAGCCGGCAGAAACAAGCCGACCAGCGGCACCGTATGGATGACCGGCAAGCCGGTAACCTCTCCCGATTCGCGTGCCGTCGGCTTCGAGGATTTCGCGGTGAGCGGCACGACCGACATGACCGGGGGGGATTTGATCCTCGACCTCGCCAATGCCCCCGGGGTTGCCAGCATGATCGCGGGGTTGCTCGCCCAGAATTTCGAAAATGACTATGCCAAGCTGATCGGCAAGGTCGATCGCGCGATATCGAACAAGCGTGAGGATCGTGTCGTGATCCGGGCCGATCTGAAACGCGCCAGAACCGGGCAATTGCAGGCGGCGGGCCGAGGGCTGTATTTGCCGGTATGGGCCGAGGGCACCGCGTCGATCACCGTGGTTCGATAGCGGCTGTGCCACCAGGGCGCATGCCGCGCCCGATCAGTCGATCAGCGCCGATGTCATCCGCATCAGAGCACCGCCAATGCCGCCCATGCCGAAATCGGGATCGGACCTGCTGCCGGGATCGAGCCGCATCGACATTCTGGCATCGACCGTCGCACCCGGCTCCCGGCGGCGTTGTTGGCCAAGATGGGTGCCGGCGGCGATGTCGATACCCCGATCACCCGGCGATAAGTCCAGCGCGGTATCGGGTAGCACGTCGATTCGCGGGATTTCAGGCTGACGCGGCTCGACCTGCGTCACGCGAAAGCCGGCGACGACATCACGATTGCGCTGTGCATTGGTAAAGATGCGAATACGGGGGAGTGTATCGGCAAGCTCTGGCCCGGAAGCGGCACTTGCAGCCGAAAAGGGCTGCGGATCGTCGATCGATCCGGCGACGGCAACACCGGGTATCGCCGCTATCGACAGCGTAAAGCCTGCGATTATTCCAGCCGCCATTACTGCCTCCGGCCTTAATTATGGCCGGATCATGGCGCTTTCGCCATCAAGATGGAAGCGATAAGTCGTATCGGCGGCGAAGCGGCGGGTGGATTATCCACCCCCGCCACTTCACCGCCGAGAGGTCGCGTCAGGCGTCCTTCTTGGCGCGAAGCGAAAGCCCGCCACCGAAACGCTTGTTGAAGCGTGCCACCTGGCCGCCCGCATCGAGCAGACGCTGGTTGCCACCGGTCCATGCCGGATGCGCCAGCGGATCGATTTCCAGCTGCATCAGGTCGCCTTCCTTGCCCCAGGTCGAGCGAGTCTCGAACACGGTGCCGTCGGTCATCTGGACCTTGATCATGTGGTAGTCGGGGTGGGTATCTTTCTTCACGTCGAATTCTCCGAAGTCATGCCGCTGGTTTCCGACCAGCAGCGAAGGCGCGGCCCGTAGCAGAGCCGCGCCGATGGTGCAATGATTGCGCCTGCCGCGATCAGCCCTGCTTGGGCGGATCGGCGATCATCGCGGTGAAGTTTGCCGTTGCCGCAACCTGGTCACCCAGCATCGCGCGACCGGCGAACTTGCACACGCTCGACCGCTTCTGAAGGAACTCGACCTCGAGCGTCAGCAGTACGCCGGGCTCGACCGGTTTGCGGAACTTGGCTTCTTCGATCGCCATGAAATAGACGAGCTTGCCCGAGCCGGCGAGGCCCAGGCTTTCGACCGCGAGGATGCCCGCCGCCTGTGCCAGCGCCTCGACGATCAACACACCCGGCATGATCGGGCGTCCGGGGAAATGCCCCTGGAAAAAGCCTTCGTTGATCGTCACCGCCTTGATCGCGCGGATCGATCGGTCGGGGAGCAATTCCTCGACGCGATCGACCAGCAGCATCGGATAGCGATGCGGCAGCGCCGCCATCACCCGCGTAATATCGAGCGGGCCGATGGCAGGCTTTGCTTCAGCCGCCTCGGTCATCGGCCCCGGGGAGCCGCCGCAGGTGCGGGTGCAGGTGCTGCCGCCTGGGGTGCGTCCTGACCCTGCTGGCCGGGCTGCCAATTGGCGGGCGGCGTGATCGATACGTTGGGCACCAACCGGTTCAGCTCGGTGGTCACATCGGCGGTGATGTCGTTCGAAGGCTGGGTGAACAGTGCCGCGTCGGGACGCAGCAACAGCGTCACGTTCTTACGCGCGACCGCGGCATTGACCGCCGCCGGCAACTGCGCGCTGATCTGTTCGATGACATATTGGCGCGCGCGCGTTGCCGGTGCGGTCAGCCGCTCCAGCTCGGCATTGGCTGCCTGCTCACGCTGCTGGATCGTCGTTGCCTGCGTGCGCAGCGATGCCTCGTTCGCGTTGGGCGCTGCACGCGCGGTCTGGAACGCCTGCACCAGCGGGCTCAGTTCATTCTGCAACGCGGTCTGGCGTGCCTGTGCCTGATCGATCTGCGCCTTGTAGGTCGTCTGGATCTGCGACTGGGCGGTGCGCCAGGCATTGCTCTGGGCAACCGCGCCTTCGGGATTGGCAACGGCGACGCCAGCGGTCTGCGCGGCGGCGGGCAGCGGCACAGTCGCGATCGCGACGGGCGCGGCGGCGAGCAACAGGGTCTTGATGAATTTCATGATACGGTCCTTAGGTCAGGTAAAAATCGTTCTGCGTCAGAAACCAGCACCGACGTTGAAGGTCAACAGCTTAGGATCATCGCCGTCGACCGAGATGATGTCCTTCGCAAGATCGATACGCAATGGCCCGAACGGTGAATTCCAGTTCACGCCGATACCGACGGTAATACGCGGCTTGATCGAATCGCCGACGAAGCGCTCCAGGAACGGCGTGGTGGTGTTCATCTGCGCGCTATTCTGTTCGGTGCCGACGCAGGTGCCGCCAAAAGTATCGGCATAGCCGGTGCTGCACGTCGTCTGCCGCTGGCCGATTGCCCCGTTGCTGGTGAAGGTGTTGACGAACAACGGCGCGCCACCGGGGGTCAAGACGGGGGTGGTCACTGGCAACAGGCTGGGCGAACCATCGACGTTGAACACCGGGTTGCCGCTGGAATCGGTTGCCTGGGTGAAGGTAACCGTCGGCAACGGGCGGGTCACGTTGAACAGCGCACCTGCCATCACATAGACCGACGGACGAAGCCCCATTTCCTGCGCGCCCGAACCCAACGGGATCTCGATTTCGGCCTTGGTCAGGTAATAGCCTTTGCCGCCGATCGCATCGTCGACGATCTGGTCGCGATCGGTGACCAGCACGGTGTTGCCGTCGCTGTCGGTGGTAAAGGGAATACGCTGCACGCGCGGGCCTACGCCGCGAATGTCGAAGCCGCGAAACTGCGGTTCGCCAAGATAAAAGCGATCGATGATCCGCACCGGATCGATGCCGACGCCGGGGCTATCCTCGAGCGACTTAATGTAGCCGCCCTGCGCCGCGCCCGACAGGATGAACCCGCTGCCCATGTTGAAATATTTGATGCCGTCGAAGCGTGCGCGCGCGTAACGAACGTCGCCGCCAAGCCCGGCAAAATCGGCACCGATCAACAGGCGTTGGCCGGCGGTCGGCCGCAACCGGCTGTTGAGGCTGTCGAACACCACCGATGCGCCGACCAGCGAGGTGATACGGTTGCCGAGCTGTTCGCACAGGAAGCGCCCTGCCCGCAGTGGATCGCACTGTCCGTTGCTGAAGAACGTCGCTTCATCCAGCGTGACGTCATCCTGTTGCAGATTGTAGCGGCCCGACAGCGACCAATATTCGGTCAGCGGAATACCCGCAACGATATTGAAGCCGGTCGACACCTGCGAAAATGTGGTGTTGCGCTGGTCGCCGATGAAGTTGAAGTTGCTGAAATCGCGGCGGAACACCGTGCCGCCCAGCGCGATATTCTTGTCGAACAGATAAGGCTCGGTGAAGCCTGCCTCGACCGACTTCGAGAAGGCCGAGTAATTCACCTGAAGTCGCAGATCCTGGCCCTTGCCGCGGAAATTGCGCTGGCGGATCGACCCTTGCAGGATGAACCGCTCAAGGCTCGAGAAACCAGCCGAAAGCGTCAACTCGCCCGTCGAACGTTCCTCGACGTTCGACGTCAGCACCACGCGATCGGGCGAGGAGCCGGGCTGCTCCTCGATCTCGAACTTGTCCTGGAAATAGCCCAGCGAGTTGATGCGGTCCTGCGAACGCTTGCGAAGGAACGAGTTATAGGCGTCGCCCTCTGCAATACGCATTTCGCGGCGGATCACCTCGTCCTGCGTCTGGGTGTTGCCGGTGATTTCAATGCGTTCGACATAGGTGCGCTGGCTCTCGGCGATGTTGAACGCCAGCCCCATCGTCAGCGTTTCGGCATCGCGCTGATATTCGGGACGGACATCGGCAAAGGCATAGCCGAACAGCCCCGCCGCCTCGCTTAGCGAGGTGACCGAATCCTCGACCATCTTGGCGTTGAACCACTCGCCCTTCTTGATCTGCAGGCTGTTGGCCAGCTGCTCGCCGTTGAAGTCGCGGATGCCGCTTTCGACGGTGACGTCACCGAATTTATAGCGCGGGCCTTCTTCCACCACATAGGTGATGATGAAGTCTTCCTTGTCGGGCGTAAGCTCCGCCACCGCCGAAATGACGCGGAAGTCGGCATAGCCCTCGGTCAGATAATATTGCCGCAGCTTCTGCTGATCATAGGCCATGCGATCCTGATCGTAGCTGGTCGCCGAACTGAAGAAGCGGAAGAAGCGCGACTGTTTGGTCGCCATTTCCTTGCGCAGCGCATTGTCGCTGAACTGTTCGTTGCCCAGAATGTTGATCTGGCGAACCTTTGATTTCGGCCCCTCGGCAATTTCGAACACCACATCGACGCGGTTTTGATCGAGAACCACCTGCTTGGGTTCAACCACCGCAGCAAAGCGTCCCTGGCGGCGATACAGTTCGACGATCCGCGCGACATCGGCGCGCACCGCGGTGCGGGTGAAGATCTGGCGCGGGGCCAGCTTGATTTCGGGCAGAATCTTGTCGTTCTTCAGCCGGCGGTTACCCTCTAGCACCACGCGGTTGATCACCGGATTTTCGCGGATACGGACGATCAGGTCGCCGCTTTCGACGCCTTCGATCTGCGCTTCGGCGATCAGGTCGCTGGCATACAAATCCTTGATCGCGGCATCGACGGTTTCGTTGGTGTAGGGCTCACCGATCCGCAGCTTGGTGTAGGACAACACCGTGTCGGGCTCGATCCGCTGCGATCCCAGCACGCGCAGCGAGCGGATCGTTCGCGCCGGCTGCACCACCGGGGTGGCAGGGCTGGTGGCCTGACGCGCGCCCTGCGTCGCTATTGCCGGTGCGTTCCCGGCTGGCGCGGTCTGCGCCTCGGCAACGCCTGCCAGCATCGTTCCTGCCAACAGCACTGCCGCAGCCTGTGCATGGTATTTGCTACCCATGATCGCCGTCACCGTCGTTTACCCCGAAAATACAGGAGAATATCGTTCCGGGCGTACCGGCATTGGCACGCCCCCTGCCCCAATGGGCTCAACCGATCAAGCCGGCGAGGCTTCGCCACACACCGAACCCACCAAGATCGTTGATCGTCACAAAGAACATCAGCCCGAGCAACGCCACCAATCCGCCGCGAAACGCCCATTCGAACACTTCGGGCCGCACCGGCCGCCGGCGCACCGCCTCGATCGCATAGAATAGCAGATGCCCGCCATCCAGCATCGGCACTGGCAACAAATTGATGAACCCCAAATTAATCGAGATCAGCGCAATCAGGCCAACATACTCGACCACGCCCAGCGACATTTGCTGGCCGGAGACCTGCGCGATCCGCAGCGGGCCACCCAATTCTTTAATGGAACGCCGTCCGGTGATGATCTGGCCGATCGTGTCGACCATCATGCCGACGATCGCACCGGTCCGCTCGATCCCGATGATCGGCGCGCGCCACCATTCGACCGGAACGCGCACTGCCTCTGCCGGGCCGATCCCGATCCGGCCAAGATCGAATTCATTGCCGAAACGGTCGCGGTCGCGGACCAGGCCGATCCGCATGTCCGTAGACGCCGAGGCGTCGGCGCGGACATAGTCGACGCGCACCTGCTCGCTCGGGCGGATGCGGGTGAAGTTCACCAAATCGTCGAAGGTCTCGACCGTGCGGCCGCCGATCGCGGTGATCCGATCGCCCACCCTTAGCCCTGCATTCGCCGCAGCGCTTTGTTCGGTGACCAGGCCGATCACCGGCGGCGTCCTGCTCTCGCCATAGCCAAAAGCGAAGCCCGCCAGGATCAGAATGGCCAGCGCGAAGTTGATCGCCGGTCCCGCCACCACGATGATGGCGCGTTGCCACAGCGGCTTGGCCTGGAAGGTCTGCGCGCGCTCCTCGGCGGGCAGCGCCAGCCATTCGGGATTGGGCTGGCTCGCCGGGTTCATGTCACCGGCAAAGCGGACATAGCCGCCCAGCGGTAGCCACCCGAACTGCCAGCGAGTTCCGCGCTTGTCGGTAAAGCCCGCGATCTCGCGACCAAAGCCTACCGAAAAAGCCTCGGCCTTCACCCCGAACCAGCGCCCCGCCAGATAATGGCCCATCTCGTGAATGAACACGAGCGGCCCCAAAACCAGGACGAACGCGACCAGCGTAAACAGCAATCCCGGATTTTCGATCAAGCGACGCAATCCTTCACACGAGCGGCCGCAATGCGCCGCGCTTCGCCATCGATCGTCAGCACCTCTTCAACCGTATCGGGTGCCGGCGGATCATAGCTGGCAAGCGTATCCGCGACGATTGCGGCAATTTCGAGGAAGCCGATCTGCCGCGCCAGAAATGCCGCCACCGCAATTTCGTTGGCTGCGTTCAGGATGGCGGGGCGTGCGCCGCCGGCGTCGAGCGCTGCGCGCGCCAGGGCGAGCGCGGGAAAGCGTACCGGATCAGGCGCTTCAAAGTCGAACCGGCCCATTGCGACGAAGTCCAGCGGCTCCATCGGCGTCGCCATCCGTGCCGGCCATGCCAGCGTATGCGCGATCGGCACGCGCATGTCGCTAGGCCCCAGCTGCGCCAAAATTGACCCATCGACATATTCGACCATCGAATGGATCACCGATTGCGGATGAACGATAATGTCGATCTGCTCACCGCGCACCGGGAACAGCCGCGCCGCCTCAATCAGCTCCAGGCCCTTGTTCATCAGCGTCGCCGAATCGACCGAGATTTTGGCACCCATCGTCCAGTTGGGATGCGCGACCGCTTGTTCGGGCGTGACGCCGCGCATCGCGTCGGACGGCCATTGGCGGAACGGCCCGCCGCTGGCGGTGAGGATCAGCCGCCGGACGCCTTCGGGGCGATCGCGATCGAAGCATTGGAAGATCGCGTTATGCTCGCTGTCGGCAGGCAGCAGCGTGGTTCCTGCCGCCGCCGCTGCGGCCAGAATGACTTCGCCCGCCGATACCAAGGGTTCCTTGTTGGCGATGACGACGATGCGGCCACCCTCGATCGCCGCCATCGTCGGCTCCAGGCCGGCACAGCCGACGATCGCACTCATCGTCCAATCGGCTTCGACGCGCGCAGCCTCGCAAATCGCTTCAGGCCCGCCTGTGGCGGCGATCCCGGTGCCTTGCAGCGCCGTTTTGAGGTCGGGCAGGCATGCCGCATCCGCCACCGCCGCCAGCTTGGCGCGCGTGCGGATCGCCGCCGCCGCCAGGCGTTCGACATCGCAATTGGCGGTCAGCGCCACGACCTCGAACCGCTGTGGCTCGCGCTCGATCAAGTCCAGCGTCGAGGTGCCGATCGAGCCGGTCGCGCCGAGAATGCTTACCCGTTTCATGCCAGCGATCCGCTTATAACAACCAGCAAGGCGGCGACCGGCGCGACCGGCACCAGCCCGTCCAACCGATCGAGAAATCCGCCATGCCCGGGCAGCAGACTGCCCGAATCCTTGATGCCCGCCTGGCGCTTCAACCAGCTTTCGTACAGATCGCCCGCCGCCGACAGCATCGCCAGAAAGGGCGTCGCGATCGCCAGCCACGGCGACAGGCCATAGATCATCATTACGCCGCCCATCACTGCTGCCAGTACCACGCCCCCGCCCAAGCCCGACCAGGTCTTGTTCGGGCTGATCGCCGGCGCAAGCTTTGGTCCGCCGACCGTGCGCCCGACGAAAAATGCGCCGGTGTCCGCCGCCCATACCAGGCCCATCGCCCAAAATGTCAGGAACAGCCCATCGTCGCGATTGCGCAAATATATCACTGCCAAGGCGGGCAAGCCGACATACAGCACGCCGCGCGCAAGCTCTGGTCGGCGCGTCACCGCCACGATGAACACCGCCGCCCCCACCAACACGCCTAGCGCAAAGAAGCTCGGCCCCGAAGCGATGCCAGGGGCCATGAGGGCGAGTGGCACCGACAAGGCGAATTGCGTGATCCGCTTGGTCCGTAGCCCGGCTTTGAACATGTCCCCCCATTCGGCCATCGTCAGCAGCGCGCCGACGACCACGATCAGCCAGAAAAACAGGCCACCAATCGCCAGCGCAGTAGCCGCGACGACCAGCAATGCTGCTCCGACGATCAGGCGCTGGCGCAGATCGGCTTGACGCCGGGCCGCATGATCAGCCGTCACAGACCACCGAAGCGGCGCTGACGCTGGCCGAACACATCGATGGCGCGGGCCAGCGTCTCGCCACTGAAATCGGGCCACAACGTGTCGACGAACAGCAATTCGGCATAGGCCGCCTGCCACAGCAAAAAATTGGACAGACGCTGTTCGCCCGATGTGCGGATCATCAGGTCGACCGGCGGCAGGTCGCCGCTTTGCAACGCTGCGGCAAAGCGCTGCTCGTCGATATGTTCGACGCCGATCTCGCCCGCCTGCACCGATGCAGCCAATAGCCGTGCGGCGGCGGCGATCTCGGCCTGCGCCCCATAGTTCAGGGCGATCACCAGGATCGGCCCGGTATTAGTGGCGGTACGCGCAATCGCGCCGTCGATCAGTGAAACCAGATCGTCCGACAGCGCGCGATAGTCACCGATCACCCGCAGGCGGACATTCTCGCTCACCAATTCGTTCAACTCGACGCGCAGAAAATGGCGCAGCAGCCCCATCAGGTCATGCACTTCATCCTCGGGCCGCCGCCAGTTTTCCGAAGAAAAGGCGTATAGCGTCAGCACTTCGATCTGCTGTTCGCGCGCGGCACGAGTCACTTTGCGGACGGCTTCGACGCCCTGCTTGTGCCCGGCGATCCGGGGAAGCCGCCGGGCCTTTGCCCAGCGGCCATTGCCGTCCATGATGATCGCCACATGGCGCGGGCGCGGGGCCGGTACGGGTTCAATTGCCGTTGCCATCATGCACCCTCCCCTGTGCCATTCGTGCCAAGCTTAACGATGCACTGCCCTTGTTTTGCGCGAACGGCAAAGAAGAACGTGTTTTCAATCCGATTGGCACGAACGGGATTGCAGCTGGCCCGTTGACCCAGAACCGACGTCACTTGTTCAGAATTTCCTTTTCCTTCGCCGCCGACGCTGCGTCGATATCGGCGATGGTGGCGTCGGTCAGCTTTTGCACTTCGCCTTCGTGGCGCTTGCGCTCGTCCTCCGAATAGACACCCTTCTTCTCATCGACCTTCAGGCTGTCCATCCCGTCGCGGCGGACATTGCGCACCGCGATTCGTGCCTTTTCGGCATATTGGCTGGCAAGCTTGGCAAGCTCCTTGCGGCGGTCTTCGGTCAGGTCGGGAATCGGCAGCCGCAGATTCTGGCCGTCCATGATCGGGTTGAGGCCGAGCCCCGCCGAGCGGATCGCCTTGTCGGCCGGGCCGACATTATTCTTGTCCCACACCTGTACGCTCAACATGCGCGGCTCGGGTGCCGAAACCGTCGCCAACTGGTTCAGCGGCATGTGCGCGCCATATACCTCGACGGTAACCGGATCGAGCAGCGAGATCGACGCGCGTCCGGTGCGAAGCCCGCTCAGATCGCCCTTGAGCGATTCGACCGCGCCGGCCATGCGACGCTCCAGATCAGCCTTGTCATATGCGGCCATGAGAAATCCTCTTCAAACGTTGTTCTGGACGATCGTCGACGTGCCTTCGCCGCGCAGGACGGCGGACAAATTGCCCTCGCCGCGGATGTTGAAGACGACGATCGGGATATTATTGTCGCGGCACAAAGCGACCGCGCTTGCGTCCATCACCTTCAGATCGTCGGCAAGGACGCGATTGAAGCTGAGGGTATCATAGCGGGTAGCGGTCGGCACCTTTTTGGGATCGGCATCATAGACACCATCGACACTGGTGCCTTTGAACAACGCATCACAGCCCATTTCGGCGGCGCGCAGGGCCGCAGTGGTGTCGGTGGTGAAGAACGGCAGGCCGGTGCCCGCAGCGAAGATCACCACGCGGCCCTTTTCCATATGCCGCTCGGCCCGGCGACGAATATACGGCTCGCACACCGACGCCATCGGGATCGCCGACTGAACGCGGGTTTCGACACCAACCTTCTCGAGCGCATTCTGCATCGCCAGCGCGTTCATCACCGTCGCCAGCATGCCCATATAATCGGCACTGGCCCGGTCAAACCCTTGCGCTGCGCCCGCCAGTCCGCGGAAGATATTGCCGCCGCCGACGACCATGCAGACTTCCAGCCCGGTTTCCTTGGCCGCAAGCACTTCATTGGCGACTCGCTCGCACGTGGCGGGGTCGATGCCGAACTGGCCCTGGCCCATCAGGACTTCGCCTGAAAGCTTGAGGAGGATGCGGTTGAAGCGCGGTTTGGTCATGGATTCCATCGGTCCTGAGGGAGCAGCAAAACGGCGCGGACCTTAGAAGGGCCGCGCCGCAATGCCAACCGGCGATTGGCAAACCTTCTCGCGCTGGCGGGAGAAGGGTTAAGACCAATTACGCCTTATTGATACCCGCAGTCGCAGCGACCTCGGCAGCGAAGTCGCTCTTCTCGCGCTCGATGCCCTCGCCCAGCTGATAGCGGACATAGCCGACCAGCTTGATCGCGCTGCCGGCATCCTTGGCCGCCTTGGCGACGACGTCGGCGACCGGGGTCTTGCCGTCCATCACGATCGGCTGGCTCAGCAGCGCGTTTTCCTTGGCGAACTTCTTGACCGAACCCTCGACCATCTTGGCGATGATGTCGGCAGGCTTGCCGCTGTCGGCAGCCTTTTCGGTCGCGATCTGACGCTCGCGCTCGATGATTTCCTGGTCGAGCTCGTCCTCGTGCAGCGCCAACGGGAAGGCAGCGGCGATGTGCATCGCGATCTGCTTGCCCAAAGGCTCGAGCACGTCGACGCCGGCAGCGCTTTCGAGCGCGACCAGCACGCCGATCTTGCCGAGGCCGGGGGCCGCCGCGTTGTGGACATAGGGGATCACTGCGCCCTGCGACACTTCGATCCGGTTGGCGCGACGCAGCGCCTGATTCTCGCCGATCGTTGCGATGTTGTTGGTCAGCGCCTCGTCGACGGTGCCGCCGGCTGGCATCTTGGCGGCCTTGATCGCTTCGATATCGTCGCCGATCTCGAGTGCGATCTGGGTCACGTCGCGGACGAATGCCTGGAACTGGTCGTTCTTGGCGACGAAATCGGTCTCCGAGTTAACCTCGATCACCGCACCCTTGGTGCCGGCGACCGCGATACCGACCAGCCCTTCGGCGGCGGTGCGGCTCGACTTCTTCTGCGCGGCGGCAAGACCCTTGGTGCGCAGCCAATCGACTGCGGCTTCCATGTCGCCACCGTTTTCGGACAGCGCCTTCTTGCAATCCATCATGCCCGCGCCCGAGCGCTCACGCAGTTCCTTTACCGCAGCGGCAGTGATCTCGGCCATATTCATTTCCTTCATCATGGGTGCGGGCGAGGCAGTGCTTCACGCCCTGCCCCGCCCGGATTACAATCGAGTGACACCCCGCGACGGGGCGTCGATTCATGCGTCGATCTGGCGCTCGCCCTCGGCAGCCTGTGCAGGCTCGCTTGCAGCGACAGGTGCCTCGGCAACAGCAGGCGCTGCTTCAGGGGCAGGCTCGCTCAGCACTGGCTCGACCGGAGGCTCGGCCATCGCGCCGAAGTCCTGGCCACGCATCTGCGCTTCGTTATTGCCGCGCGTGGCGGCGATCGCCATCGCTTCGCAATACAGGCGGATCGCGCGTGCCGCGTCATCGTTACCCGGAACCGGGAAGGCGATGCCGTCGGGCGACACGTTCGAATCGAGGATCGCGACGACGGGAATGCCCAGCGTGTTGGCTTCCTTGATCGCCAGCTCTTCCTTGTTCGCGTCGATCACGAACATGATGTCGGGAATGCCGTTCAGGTCGCGAATGCCGCCCAGCGACATTTCCAGCTTGTCCTTTTCACGGGTAAGCTGAAGCACTTCCTTCTTGGTCAGGCCGGCGGTGTCGCCCGACAGCTGCTCCTCAAGTGCCTTGAGGCGCTTGATCGAGCCCGAGATGGTCTTCCAGTTGGTGAGCATGCCACCCAGCCAGCGATGGTTGACGAAATGCTGACCCGAACGACGCGCCGCCTCAGCGACGGGCTCCTGTGCCTGGCGCTTGGTGCCGACGAACAGCACCTTGCCACCACCGGCGACCGAGGCCGACACGAAATCGAGCGCGCGTGCAAACAGCGGCACGGTCTGTGACAGGTCGAGGATGTGAACGCCGTTGCGATCGCCAAAGATGTACGGCTTCATCTTGGGGTTCCACCGATGCTTCTGGTGGCCGAAATGCGCGCCTGATTCGATCAGCTGCTGCATGGAGACGACGGGTGCCGCCATAGGGATAACTCCTTACCGGTTGTTCCTCTGGGAAGCGAAGGACCTGGCCAGCCTGAAAGGCAGGTTGCGGCACCGGATATGTGCTTCCCATGTGGGGTTGAGAGGTAGCGCTTACCGCAAAACGGCTGCGCAATCAACCATTGACACGCGGAACGGAAATGGAACATAAGGCGCTTACGCCGGGAACGCGGAACCTTTGGCCACAGGCTTTGGTTACGAAATCCTTACAACGTCGCTGAACGGGAAGGTCGCGTTCAGACCAGGAGCTGTTTGATGGATAGTTTTCTAGCCGCCACCTTGTTCTCGACGTCGCTCGCCGCAGCATTGGCGACGATAACGCTTACCGTCCGCCCCTATGCCATGCGCATCCGGTCGTTGCTCACCCACGGCGTTCAGTATCGCTCGATGCCACTGCCCGCACCACGCCCGCGCGCCGCTGTTGGCGTCACACCGAGGGTGACGGTGATGCCGGCACGGTTGCGCGCTGCCGCTTGACCCGGCCATAGCTTGCGATGCTGAACGGGATCGACACCAGATAGGCGACGCAGACCACCGACAGCGTCTGGAAGGGTGCCGATACCATCGCGGCTGCCACCACGACGACCGCGATGATCGCCTCGAACCGTATCGTCCGCCGCAGTTTCAGCGACGACCAGGAGAAGGTGGCAAGGTTCGACACCATCAGGAACGCGACGAACGCGACCCAGGGGGTGACCAGCCAATAGGAGCGGAACAGTTCCTCGCCGGTCCAGAACGACAGGTACATCGGCAGCATCGCCAGGCCTGCGCCGGCGGGAGCCGGAACGCCGGTCAGGAAACCGGCAGACTTGTGTGGTTGTTCAACGACGTCGATCTGGGCATTGAACCGTGCCAGCCGAAGCGCGGCAAATACTGCATAGACCAGGGCCACGATCCAGCCGATGCGCGGAAACGCCATCAGCGACCATAGATACATCACCAGCGCAGGCGAAACGCCGAACGAAATCGAATCGGCCAGCGAATCGAGCTCGGCCCCGAACCGGCTTTCGCCGCGCACCATCCGTGCGATCTGGCCGTCAATCCCGTCCAGCGCCCCCGCCAGCAGGATCATCAGAACCGCGCGTTCCCACTCACCCGAAATGCCATAGCGCACCCCGGTCAGACCTGAGCACAAAGCGAGCGCGGTGACCGCGTTGGGAGCAATGGCGCGCAGCGGAATGCCGCGTGCGCGCGAAACCCGCTTGGCCACTATTGCGCCACGCCGCGCGCCGCCGACAGGCCCGGACGCCCCAGAATGGTCTCACCCGCAACGCTGCGCTGGCCCAGCGCCACCTGCGGCTCGATCCCGTCGGGCAGGAACACATCCACCCGGCTGCCAAAGCGGATCAGGCCGATGCGCTGGCCGACCACGACCATGTCGCCGGGCTTGGTGAATGCCAGAATGCGCCGCGCCACCAGGCCGGCAATCTGGGTGAAGCCGACCCGCATGCCGTCGCTAGTCTCGACCAGAAAATGCTGGCGCTCATTTTCGTCGCTTGCCTTGTCGAGATCGGCGTTGAAAAACTTGCCCGAAATATAAATCACCTGGCGGATCGTGCCGGTCACGGGGGTGCGATTGATATGGACGTCGAACACGCTCATGAAAATCGATACGCGCACCAGGGGCTGGTCGCCAAGGCCGCCCGGACCGCGCAGCTCGGGCGGCAGCGCCACCCGCTCGATCATCGTCACCAGCCCGTCGGCGGGGGCCACGATCAGCCCCTCCCCTTGCGGTGTCACGCGCACCGGATCGCGGAAAAAGGAAATGACCCAGATCGTCAGGATAATCAGCGGCCAGCCCCAGAACCAGCCGGCCCAGATGATTACGAGGAAAGCGAGTGCGCCCGCGATGAGCGCGTATTTACGGCCCTCGGGGTGCATTGCGGGGAAGCGCCACTTCACCGTCGATGTCCCGACGGGTGGCTTGTCTAGCGATGCCATTTACAGGGGATAGCGCTCCCGCCCCGACGATACAACGCTTCATCGCTGGCATAGAGTTGATCCCGCCGCCGCATCCCCGTAGACGGCTGGCAACTCCCCCTTCAGGAACAGAGAGACATTGATGGCGAAGATCAAGGTAAAAACGCCCGTCGTGGAGATTGACGGCGACGAGATGACTCGGATCATCTGGGCATGGATTCGCGAGCGGCTGATCCTCCCCTATCTCGACATCGACCTTGAATATTACGACCTGTCGATCGAGAAGCGCGACGAGACCGACGATCGCATCACCGTCGACAGCGCCAAGGCGATCCAGAAATATGGGGTCGGCGTGAAGTGCGCGACGATCACCCCCGACGAACAGCGCGTCGAGGAATTCGGCCTCAAGAAGATGTGGAAATCGCCCAACGGCACGATCCGCAACATCCTGGGCGGCGTGGTGTTCCGCGAACCGATCGTGATTTCGAACGTGCCGCGGCTGGTGCCGGGCTGGACCAAGCCGATCGTCGTCGGCCGCCATGCCTTTGGCGACCAGTATCGCGCGACCGATTATCGCGTGCCCGGCCCCGGCAAGCTGCGGCTGGTGTTCGAAGGCGATGACGGCGTCGTGATCGACGAGGAAGTGTTCCGCTTCCCGAGCGCCGGCGTGGCGATGGCGATGTACAATCTCGACGATTCGATTCGCGATTTCGCACGATCGAGCCTGAACTACGGCCTGGACCGCAAATGGCCGGTCTATCTGTCGACCAAGAACACGATCATGAAAGCCTATGACGGGCGCTTCAAGGACATCTTCGCCGAAGTGTTCGAAACCGAGTTCGAGGCCCAGTTCAAGGATGCGGGCATCGTTTACGAGCATCGCCTGATCGACGACATGGTCGCCTCGGCACTCAAGTGGCACGGCGAATTCGTGTGGGCGTGCAAGAATTATGACGGCGATGTCCAGTCGGACACCGTCGCACAGGGGTTCGGCTCGCTCGGGCTGATGACCTCAGTGTTGATGACCCCCGACGGCAAGACCGTCGAGGCCGAAGCAGCGCACGGCACTGTCACGCGCCACTATCGCCAGCATCAGCAGGGCAAGGCAACGTCGACCAACCCGATCGCGTCGATCTTCGCCTGGACCGGCGGCCTGAAATATCGCGGCAAGTTCGACGGCACGCCCGAAGTCACCCGCTTCGCCGAAACGCTCGAGCGCGTCTGCGTCGAGACGGTCGAGGCGGGCCAGATGACCAAGGATCTGGCGATCCTGATCGGTCCCGATCAGCCGTGGATGACCACCGAGCAGTTTTTCGAGGCTGTCCGGGTCAACCTCGAAACCGCAATGGGCGCGCAGCACTAACTGCCCGCGACGAAGCCTTGCCCGGGCGAACCCGGGCAAGGCTTCGCATCATGTCGCCGCCAGGCTGAAGTCCTTATATTGCTCACGAAGCGCGGTTTTCAGCAGCTTGCCGGTCGCGGTATGCGGCAGTGATTCTACGAAGTGGATTTCGTCGGGCAGCCACCATTTGGCGACCTCAGTGACCAGATGCGCGTTGATCGCCTCCGCCGTCACATCGCTGCCGGGCTTGCGTACCACCAGCAAGATCGGCCGCTCTTCCCAGCGCGGATGATGCACCCCGATCGCAGCCGCCTCGGCAACACCCGGGCAGCCAACCGCTGCATTTTCAAGCTCGACCGAGCTGATCCATTCGCCGCCCGATTTGATCACATCCTTGGCCCGGTCGGTGATCTGCATCACATTGTCGGGATGGATTACCGCGACATCGCCAGTGTCGAACCAGTTGTCGGCATCGCAGCACGGCGTTTCCTCACCGAAATACTGATGGATGATCCAGGGTCCACGCACTTGCAGCCGGCCCGAGCTCTTGCCGTCACGCGGCAATGCTTTCCCTGAATCGTCGACGATCCGCATATCGACGCCGAACGGCGCGCGGCCCTGCTTGCACACCTGATCGACCTGCTGTTCGAACGTCAGATCGTCCCAGTCATAGCTTTTGGCCCCGATGGTGCCGATCGGCGACGTCTCGGTCATCCCCCAGGCGTGATTGACCCGCACCCCCATCTTCATGATCCGTTCGACCATCGATCGCGGCGCCGCCGACCCACCGATGGTGACGACCTGTAAATGCTGCGGTGCTTCGCCGGTAGCGTCCATATATTGGAACATGCCGAACCACACCGTCGGCACCCCCGCCGAATGCGTCACCTTTTCGCGGTTCATCAAGTCGCACAGGATTTTGGGCTCGTTGACGCAGGAAAAGACGAACTTCACGCCAACCGCAGGCCCGGCAAACGGCATCCCCCAACCCACCGCGTGGAACATCGGCACGATCGGCATTGCCACCGAGCGGGCCGACAGATCGAATACTGATGGCTGCAATTCGACCAGCGCATGGATCATCGACGAGCGATGGGTGTAGAGCACCCCCTTGGGATTGCCGGTCGTGCCGCTGGTGTAGCACAACATGCACGGGTCGCGCTCGCTCCCCTCGACCCAGGCATAGTCGCCGCTTTCGGGGGCGATCAGCGCCTCGAAACTGTCGGGGCCGTCGCCATCGAAGACGACATAATGCTGGATGGTTGTCCAGTGCGCCTTCATCTTGTCGACGATCGGCTGGAACATCCGGTCGTACATCAACACCCGGTCTTCGGCGTGATTGGCGATATAGGCGAGCTGATCGGGGAACAGGCGCGGATTGATCGTGTGGATGACGCCGCCCATGCCGACCGTGCCATACCAGGCGACCAGATGGCGCGAATGGTTCATCGCCAGCGTCGCGACGCGATCGCCCGGCGTCAGCCCCAAGCGCTCGAGCGCCTGTGCCAGCTTGCGCGAATCACGCCCGATGCCGGCCCAATCGGTTTGGGTTTCGCTGCCATCGGCCCAGCGCGTCAGGATCTCGCGCGTGGGATGTTCGCGTTCGGCATGTTCGATCAGGCGCGGGATGCGCAGTTCAAAATCCTGCATTCCACCAAGCATGGCTCTCTCCATTCGTTTCTTTGGTATGGAGAATAGCCCTTAGCGCGCGCGCGTCCAGCAGCTTTGAGTATGGTGGTGAAGGCAGCGGCGAACCGGGGCTTGCGGGCGACGCTTCAGCCCGCCAAGGCCAGTTTCGGACTCATCAGATCGACCGCGCTGATGCCGGGTATCGCCTCCAAGCCCGCGACCAACTCACCGTCGAGCAGGAAATCCTCGCCCAGCAGCACTTCGGCCTCGCCGCCACCGGCCAGCGCCGCCATCACCCGCACCCGGCCGCGCCCGCCGCGCTGATCGCGCAATGCCGCCGCCAGCGACGCAACCGCCGCCGCTGACTCCAGCCACAAGGTCAGCACCAGCTTGGCATTGTTCGACAGCGTCTCGAACCCCTGCACCGTCTTCACGGTCACGCGCGCGGCATCCTCACCCGGACGGCGATCAAGCTCGACCTGCAACAACCCGCAGCCACCCGCCTTTGCCGCTTCCTCCAGCGCGTTGGCGGTCGATTCTTCGAAACAAGTGGCGGTGATCGTCGCCGATGCGTCCGACAGCGTGACCATCATATAGCGTTTGCCGCGCGCCGAAGTCCGCCAGCGCGCATCCTCGATCAGCGCCGAGATCGTCGCCCCTGCCCGCGCGCCATCGGGCACATGGACATCCCCCAGCGCCGCGATCGGCCGGGCGGCGTGTACCTTGGCGAGATGCGCGTAGCGATCGAGGGGATGCGCCGAGAAGAAGAAACCGAAGGCGTCCTTCTCCGCCCCGATCCGTTCGGCCAGCGTCCAGCTCGCCTTGGCTGGCAGGCGGATCGGCGGCTCGCTTGCCTCCCCCTCACCGAACAAGCCGCCCTGCCCGCTGGTCTTGCCGGCATGAATCCGCTGCGCGGTCGCCAGTACCGTTTCGGCGGCGGCATGGACGCCCGGACGGTTGGGTTCGAGCGAATCAAATGCCCCGGCGGCGGCCAGCGTTTCGATCTGGCGCTTATTCAGCATCCGGGGATCGACCCGGCGCGCCAGATCGTCGAGCGAGGCAAAGCCGGCGCTGCGGCGCTCTTCGGCGATCTGCTCCATCGCGCGCTCGCCAACGCCTTTCAGCGCACCCAGGGCATAGCGCACCGCCAGCCCGTCGCCATACGCCTGCACGTCGAACTCGGCTTCGCTCGCATTCACATCGGGGCCAAGGCAGGTCACCCCCAGCCGCTTCATATCGTCGACGAAGATCGCCAATTTGTCGGTCTGCCCCATGTCGAAGCACATCGACGCGGCATAGAATTCATGCGGATAATGCGCCTTCATCCACGCGGTCTGATAGGCGAGCAGCGCATAGGCGGCGGCGTGCGACTTGTTGAAGCCATAGCCCGCGAACTTGTCGATCAAGTCGAACAGCGCATTCGCCTCTGCCGCCTTGATGCCGTTGACGCTCAGGCAGCCATCGACGAATCCCGCGCGCTGCGCGTCCATCTCGGCCTTGATCTTCTTGCCCATCGCGCGCCGCAGCATGTCTGCGCCGCCAAGGCTGTAGCCAGCCAGCACCTGCGCCGCCTGCATCACCTGTTCCTGATAGACGAAAATCCCATAGGTTTCGTTCAGGATCGGCTCGAGCAGCGGGTGCGGATAGGTGACCGGCTCCCGCCCGTTCTTGCGCGCGCCGAACATCGGGATGTTGTCCATCGGGCCTGGCCGATAGAGCGAGACCAGCGCGATGATGTCGCCGAAGTTCGACGGGCGCACCGCCGACAGCGTCCGCCGCATTCCTTCGGATTCGAGCTGGAACACGCCGACGGTGTCGCCGCGCTGGAGCAATTCATAGACCCCGGCATCATCCCATTCGAGCGTGTCGAGATCGACGCTGATCCCGCGCTTGGCGAGCAGGTCGGTGCCCTTGCGCAGCACCGACAGCGTCTTGAGGCCCAGAAAGTCGAACTTCACCAGCCCGGCACCCTCGACATATTTCATGTCGAACTGGGTCACCGGCATGTCCGATCGCGGATCGCGATAGAGCGGCACCAGTTGCGCCAGCGGCCGGTCGCCGATCACGACGCCCGCGGCATGGGTCGATGAATGGCGCGGCAGGCCTTCTAGCTGCTTGGCCAGGTCGAGCAGCCGGCGAACATCGTCCTCGCGCTCATAGGCATGCGCCATTTCGGACACGCCGTTGATCGCGCGTTCGAGCGTCCAGGGATCGGTCGGGTGGTTGGGCACCAGCTTGGCTAGGCGATCGACCTGGCCATAGCTCATCTGGAGCACGCGCCCGGTATCCTTGAGCACCGCGCGTGCCTTCAGCTTACCGAAGGTGATGATCTGCGCGACATGGTCGCTGCCATATTTCTGCTGGACGTAGCGGATCACCTCGCCGCGGCGGGTTTCGCAGAAATCGATGTCGAAGTCGGGCATCGACACGCGCTCGGGATTGAGGAATCGCTCGAACAGCAGCCCCAGCTTCATCGGGTCGAGATCGGTGATCGTCAGCGCCCAGGCGACGACCGAGCCCGCACCCGAACCACGCCCCGGACCGACCGGGATGCCATTATCCTTGGCCCATTTGATGAAATCGGCGACGATCAGGAAATAGCCGGGGAAGCCCATGCCGACGATGACGTCGAGCTCGAATTCCAGCCGGTCGCGATAGGGCTGGGTCCAGTCAGCTTCTTCTTCCCCCCTCCCGCTTTCTGGAGGGCCTGTAAGCTCATGTGCCGCATTCGCCGACACGCCCTCCCCTAGCCCCTCCCGCGAGCGGGAGGGGAATTTGAGCGACGCGATTTTCGCCAACCGCGCTTTGAGCCCAGCGCGCGCATCCTCGCGCAGCTTCGTCGCCTCGCCCTCGCGGTCGCCGGCAAGGCTGGGCAGGATCGGCTTGCGATAGGGTGCCGCCACCGCGCATCGCTGTGCCACCACCAGCGTGTTCGCCAGCGCCTCGGGCAGGTCGGCGAATTGCCGCTCCATCTCCTGCGCGGGCTTCATCCACGCCTCGGGCGAGCTTCGCGTCCGGTCTTCGGACATCACATAGGACGAGCTGGCGATGCACAGCATCGCGTCGTGCGCGGCGTGGAAATCAGCCTCGGCAAAGCACGAAGGGTTGGTGGCGACCAGCGGCAGATAGCGGTCATAGGCGAAGTCGATCAGGCCGGCCTCGGCGCGCATCTCGATCGGATCGCCGCGCCGTGTCAGCTCGATATAGAGCCGGTCGGGGAAGAGCTGTTCGAGCGCGGCGAGATAGGCAACCGCTTCACTGTCCTGCCCCTCGGCAAGCAGCCGCGCGAGCGCACCCTCGCCGCCAGCGGTCAGCGCGATCAGCCCGTCGGTGCGGCTTTCGAGCGCCGATAGCTGAACATGCGGCTCCCATTCGACCGGGCGGCCCAGATGCGCTTCGGAAACCAGCGCGCATAAGTTATTATATCCGGCCTCGTCCTGCGCATACAGCGCCAACCAATCGACAATCGGCGCGCGCCCCTCGGGGCTGCCGGGTCGCGCGATCGACAGCATCGTGCCGACGATCGGCTGGACGCCCTCGCTCTTGCATGCATCGCCGAACGCCATCGCCGCATACAGCCCGTTGCGATCGGTAAGCGCGACCGCGGGGAAGTTCAGCCGGCGCGCATGCTTGGCAATCGCCTTTGGCTCGATCGCGCCGTCGAGCATGGTGTAACAGGAAAAGACGCGGAGGGGCACGAAGCCTGAATGAGACATAGCTTCAGGGTAGGTCGTGCGGCGGAGCGTGGAAAGGGCGGGGGCAAATTATCCACAACCTTCTTTCCCCATTTCCGGCGTCCTTCTTCCCCCCTCCCGCTTGCGGGAGGGGTCGGGGGAGGGCCTGTCAAATACGGCCAGTTCTTGGAAGACACACCCTCCCCTAACCCCTCCCGCAAGCGGGAGGGGGATTTACAGTAGTGCTTCAACATCCTTGGCAATCGCTTCAGGCGTGGTCTGCGGGGCGTAGCGTTCGACCACGTGACCGTCGCGATCAACCAGAAACTTGGTGAAATTCCACTTCACCGCCTTGCTGCCGAGCAACCCCGGGGCCTGTTCCTTCAAATAGCGGTATAGCGGCGCTGCCTTGTCGCCATTGACGTCGAGCTTGGCATAGACCGGGAAGGTCACGTCATAGGTCAGCGAACAAAATTTCGCGATTTCGGCGGCGTCGCCCGGTTCCTGCGCGCCGAACTGGTTGCAGGGAAATCCCAGCACTTCGAACCCGCGATCGGCAAAGCGGCGGTGCAGCGCTTCGAGCCCGGTATATTGCGGGGTAAAGCCGCATTTCGATGCGACGTTGACGATCAGCAGCACCTTGCCGGCATGATCCGAAAGATCGGTGGTCTTGCCATCGGCGGCGGTGACGGGAATGGCGGTCAGCTTGGTCATTGCAATCTCCCTTCGTGCAGGCGTACCACCCGATCCATTCGCAGCGCGAGCCGTTCATTATGCGTCGCCACCAGCGCCGACGATCCCTCGCCGCGCACCAGCCGCAGAAATTCGGCAAAAACCACATCGGCGGTTGCTTCGTCGAGATTTCCGGTCGGCTCGTCGGCCAGCACCAAAGCCGGCCGATTGGCGAGCGCGCGGGCTACCGCGACCCGCTGTTGCTCGCCCCCCGACAATTGGCTGGGCCGGTGCGTCAGCCGCTGTGCCAGGCCAAGCGCCGACAGCAATTCTTCGGCCCGCGCTTCGGCCTCGGCCTGGGTCGCGCCGTGGATCAGCAGCGGCAGGATGACGTTTTCGGCAGCGGTGAAGTCGGGCAGCAAATGGTGGAACTGATAGATGAACCCCATCTGGTCGCGCCTTGTGACGGTGCGGCCATTGCTGTCGAGCTTGGCAACTTCGGTGCCAGCGATGCGGATCGACCCCTCGAACCCGCCTTCGAGCAGGCCCACCGCTTGCAGCAGCGTAGACTTGCCCGATCCCGAAGGCCCCAGCAGCGCGACGATTTCGCCGGGTGCCACGGCCAGGTCGACGCCGCGCAACACCTCGATCTTATGCCCGCCCTGGTGAAAGGAGCGCTTCAGCCCGCTGGTCTGGAGGACGGGTTCATTCATAGCGAAGCACCTGAACCGGATCGGTACTCGCCGCCTTGAACGCGGGGTACAAGGTGGCGAGGAAGGAAAAGACGAACGCCATCAGCACGATGCCTGCAACCTCCCAGGGGTCGGTCTTGGCGGGCAATTCGGTGAGGTAGCGCATCGAGGGGTCCCAGATCTGCTGCCCGGTCACCGCGCCCATGAAGCTCAGCACCTGCTGGCGGAAGAACAGAAAGATGAAGCCCAGGATTAGCCCGGCGAGTATGCCAAGTGAGCCGATCGTCGTGCCCACCGTCACGAAAATGCGGATCAGGCCATAGCGCGTTGCCCCCATCGTCCGCAGGATCGCGATGTCTCGCGTCTTGGCACGCACCAGCATGATCAGCGACGACAGAATGTTGAACACCGCCACCAGGATCAGGATCGACAGCACGGTGAAGGTGACCAGCCGGTCGACCGCCAGCGCCTCGAATATCTCGGAGTTCAATCGTCGCCAGTCGTTGAGCACGCCGCGCGCGCCGATCTTTACCGCCAGCGGCTGAAGTATCTCGCCCACCTTGTCAGGATCGACGGTATCGATTTCGACCATCCCGACCGAATCGCCCATCAGCAGCAAGGTCTGTGCATCCTCCATCGGCAAGATGACGAACGCCTTGTCATAGTCGAACACCCCAACCTCGAAGATCGCACCGATCCGATAGGATACGATGCGCGGCACCGTGCCCATCGGCGTTGCCACCCCCTGAAAGCTGATCAGCGAAATATCGGTGCCCACGGTCGCCCCCAGCGCCTCGGCCAATCGGGACCCGACCGCGACGGTATTTGACCCGTTGGTCAGCCGCGACAGGTCGCCCAGCACGACATTGTCGCTGATCGTCGGGTTGCCACGAATGTCCTCGACCCGCATGCCGCGCAGCAACACCGCCTGGGTGCGCCCGTTGAAATCGGCCATCAGCGGCTGCTCGATCAGCGGCGTCGCGCTGGTGACTCCGGGCGTCGCGCGCGCTTCGCGGACAATGTCGCGCCAGTCGCGCAACTGGCCGCCATAGCCCTGCACCACGGCATGGCCGTTCAGCCCGACGATCTTGTCGAACAACTCTGCGCGAAAGCCATTCATCACGCTCATGACGATGACCAATGCCGCGACACCCAGCATCACCGCGAACAGGCTGATACCCGCGACCAGGAAGATGAACGCCTCGCCCCTGCCCGGCAGCAAATAGCGCCGGGCGATCATGCGTTCGTAGCGCGACAGGATCATGGGAAGCCTTGGGTTACGGGGTATGAATTCATGCTGCTATGGGTGCCTTAAGGGCCTGTCACACGCCGCGCAATCAATGCTGTTGCCAAATGAACACATGGTGAAGCGATTCGGATTCACCTTGGTGCATTTCCGATGACATCGACCGACGACCCGCCTAGTCAAAAGACGTCGAGACGCAGGCAATGGCCGCGGTTCGGGGAGGCTTCAGGCCCCGCTGATCGAAAGATCGGCGCGCTGGCGGAAGCGAAAAAATGGGGGCTGACGAGCGATCGTCACGCAGGCGCCCGGATCGGCAACGATCCGGGCGTTTGTGTGTCTGATGATGTTCTTTTGTTCGTGGTGAGCAGTCCTGGGGATGTCTTGCCGCCACTGCCACATCCATTTGTCAGACCTTGCTGAAATCGGATCGGCCCATCTTGCCGGGGCAGGCGCCGTCGAGCCACCGGCCATCCCGTCCAAAAACCCGTGTTGCGATACTTGAAGTCTGAGCGGGCAAAACCAAATTAATGGCAGGGCGGTGCCAGATGGGCCGCCCTTTAGCCGCGCCGCACAATGGTGGGCGCATCCACATCGTCACGTTGCTCACATGGAGGATTTGACATGAGCCGTTTTGATTTCACCCCCTATCGCCGCTCGACGATCGGCTTTGATCGCTTGTTCGACCTGCTCGAAGCAAGCTCGCGCCAGGCATCGGGCGACAATTACCCGCCCTTTAATCTGGAGCGGACCGCCGAAGACCAATATCGGATCACGCTTGCGGTCGCCGGGTTCAAGAGCGACGAAATCGACATCGTGGCACAACAGAATTTGCTGCAAGTGTCGGGCAAGAAGGCCGAAGAGAGCGACGAGCAGCGCGGCGCGTTCCTGCATTTGGGGATCGCCAACCGCAGCTTCGAGCGACGCTTCGAATTGGCCGATTTCGTCCGGGTCGAAAACGCTGCGTTGGCCGATGGCTTGCTGACGATCGACCTGATCCGCGAAGTACCCGAAGCAATGAAGCCACGCAGGATCGCGATTGCCGGCAGCCAGCCGCGCGACACCACGATCCTGACGCACCCTACGGCCGAAGCCGCATAAGGGTGTCGACCAGCTAGCAGGCACCTTGCTCCCTTGGGTGCCGCAGCGAAGGGCACTCGGATCATCGGTCCGGGTGCCTTTTGCGTTATCGCATCAGCGATCGATCAGACGAGCCGGCTCTGGCGCACCGCCGCGGCGATGAAGCTTGCGAACAGCGGATGCGGTTCGAATGGCCGCGACTTCAATTCAGGGTGGAATTGAACGCCGACGAACCACGGATGATCGGGCCGCTCGACGATTTCCGGCAGAGTCCCGTCGGGTGACATGCCCGAAAATACCAGCCCCGACTTCTCCAGCGCCTCGCGATAATGGGTGTTCACCTCATAGCGATGGCGATGACGCTCCGAAATCGTGTCGCTGCCATAGATCGAGGCGACCACACTGTTCCCGGCCAGTCGCGCTTCATAGGCACCAAGCCGCATCGTGCCGCCCAGGTCCCCATTGGCCTCGCGTTTCTCCAGGCCCTTCTCGCTCATCCATTCGGTGATCAGGCCGACGATCGGCTCGTTGGTCGCGCCGAACTCGGTCGAGGATGCGCCGGCAATGTCGGCCAAGTCGCGCGCGGTTTCGACGCACGCCATCTGCATGCCGAAGCAAATGCCGAAATAGGGAATCTCGCGCTCACGCGCAAAGCGGACGCTGGCGATCTTGCCCTCGGCCCCGCGCTCGCCGAACGCGCCAGGCACCAGGATCGCGTCGCAAGGCTCCAGCGCCGCCGCGACCTCGTCATCATTGCCCTCGAACAGCTCGGCGTCGATCCAGCGGATGTTAACCCGAACCCGGTTGGCGATACCGCCGTGAATCAGCGCTTCGTTGAGCGACTTATAGGCGTCTTGCAGCCCGACATATTTGCCGACCACGCCGACGGTCACTTCGCCCTCGGGGTTGGTCAGGCGATCGACGATTTCGGTCCAGCGATCGAGGTTGGGCGCTTCACCCGGCTCGATGCCGAACGCGCGCAACACTTCGTTGTCCAGCCCTTCGGCATGATATTGCAGCGGTACGGCATAGATGCTCTTGGCGTCGAGCGCCGGGATCACTGCTTCGGTCGGCACGTTGCAGAACAGCGCGATCTTGTGGCGATCGCTCATCGGCAAGGGGTGCTCGCATCGGCAGACCAGCACATCGGGCTGCACCCCGAGTGCCGCCAGTTCGCGCACCGAATGCTGGGTCGGCTTGGTCTTCAGCTCGCCGGCTGCGGCGATATAGGGCACCAGCGTCACATGGATGCTGATCGAATTGCCGCGCCCCAGATCGTTGCGGAGCTGGCGGATCGCCTCGATGAACGGCAGCGATTCGATGTCGCCCACGGTGCCGCCAATCTCGCACAGCACGAAATCCAGGTCTTCGGTCTCGGCCTGCGCGAACGCCTTGATCGCGTCGGTGACGTGCGGGATCACCTGCACCGTCGCCCCCAGATAATCGCCGCGCCGCTCGCGCGCGATGATCGTCTGATAGATGCGGCCTGAAGTGACGTTGTCGGATTGGCGTGCCGAAACCCCGGTGAATCGCTCATAATGGCCAAGGTCGAGATCGGTCTCGGCCCCGTCGTCGGTGACGTACACCTCGCCATGTTGATACGGGCTCATCGTGCCCGGATCGACATTGAGATAAGGATCGAATTTGCGGATTCGCACCCGATAACCGCGTGCCTGTAACAGCGCCGCGAGACTGGCCGCCATGAGGCCCTTGCCGAGCGACGAAACCACGCCCCCGGTGATGAAAATATACCGTGCCATGGGAGAAAGGGCCTACCGCCGAAACGCGCTGAACAACAAGCGCACGAATCCGGCGCCGATGGAATAAAGATATTGGCGGACTGGTCCGCCGCAGCCTGGTTGGCGCGTTATTGCGCCAATGGCACCGCGCCATTGTCGACCGGCGCGGCCTGGTTGGTCACGACTTCGCCGGCTGCCGCACCCAGCGGATCGGCCGCAGGCAAGCTTCCCGATGCCGGCGCAGCAGTGGCCGGCCGCGCCAGCGTGGTGTCGATCGCATCCGATCCGCGATTGGCCGCGATCACCGCCAGCACGATACTCATCGTGATGAACGCGCCTGCCAGCACCGAGGTCGATCGCGTCAGGAAATCCGCTGCGCCGCGCGCCGACATCAGGCCGTTCGAGCTACCGCCCGACGTCAGGCCACCGCCCTCCGAACGCTGCATCAGGATGACCGTGACCAGCAGCGCCGCGATGATGGCATGAACGATGAGCAGAAACGTGAACAGCATGGTGTGATTTTTTCAACCTCAGGAAAGCGCGGCACATAGGCGGGTGCGAGCGTGTGATCAACACCCTGCACGACAGGATGCCTAAACCCACACGCTCCCGCGCTACTTACCGCCTGTGTAACATTTCATTCACCCTGCGCGAAACCACAGCGGCTGATGGGCGTTAAACGTGCAGAGAGTCCCGATCCTTGCGCGACTGTAACCATATGAGTTTGTCCTGTGAATGCCATTAGCGAAGCCTCGCTCTCTTCCTGGAAGCAGACCCTGGTCGACTATGTTCGCTCGGGCGAGCCCGATCTCACCAACCGGCAGATGGCATTGCTGCTGCTGGTGTACCTCGAACGCGGGCCGCATACCGTGCGCGGATTGGCGCGTGCGTTGAACGTCTCCAAGCCAGTAGTCACGCGCGCCTTGAACAGGTTGGGTGCGCTCGGCTATCTGCGCCGCCAACGCGACGACAGCGACAAGCGCAATATCTTCGTCACGCAGACACCGGAAGGGACGGAGTTTCTTGCAGAGTTCGGGCATTTCCTCGCTGGCGACAGCAGCAACGGATCAACCGATCGGCGCGCAGCCGCGTAGCCGCCATGCGCTTATCGGCCGATCGACCGCGATCGATCGGCGTATCAGTGCCGTCCGCGCCGACTTGACCGACGTTCGGCTGGCAGCATCGGTATTCGCGCCGCATTATGCTGCGGCGATGCGGCAGACGGCTGCGTCGATCCTGCCGATCCGCCAATTGCCCGATCGCAATTCGCTGGTGCTGTCGGAATTGCTGCCCGGCGAAACATTTGAAACGCTCGAACTATCCGAAGGCGTCGCCTGGGGAATCGGCACCACCGACAGCGTGGTCGGCTATGTCGATGCCCATGGCCTGATGGAGTTCGCTGCGCCAACGCATCGCGTGCTGTCGGTCGCCGCGCGGTTGCACGAGGCACCCAATATCAATGCCGCGATATTGGCGACGCTCCCGGCTGGCGCGCGGATCGCCGCGCTGGGCGAGCGTGACCGGTTTTTGCTGACCGACTATGGCTATATCGCAGCAACCGATCTGGCGGCGATCGATCATGGGTCGAGCGACATCGTCGCGGCGGCAGCGGGGCTGAAGGGGGTGCCGGCGCGTGCCGGTGGCCGTTCGGGCGCAGGTGTCGATCCGCACGGGCTGGTGTTCCTGGCCTATGATTTGTGCGGGCAGGCAGCGCCGCGCTTTGGCGATCTGCAGGCCGCCGATCTGGGCGATGCCGTGGCGCAAGATGCCACCTCAAGCGCTGGCGAAATCTGGTTCTTTACCGATCATGTTGCCATGCTTGTTTCGCCCGACAAGGCGCTGCATGTCGTCGATCGCGTGTGTGAAATATCGTCCTCAGCCTTGCTGGCGGGCGACTATGGGCCGATCCTGGCCCGGCGGAGGATCGCATGAGCCATTCGGTATTTATCGACGGTGCGGTGGGCACGACCGGTCTGGAGATTCGCGAGCGGCTGAGCGGTCGGCCTGAGTTCAACGTCGTCACGCTCGATGGTGATGCGCGGAAAGATACCGCCGCGCGCGCCGACGCGCTCAACGAAGCCGATTTCGTCATTCTGTGCCTGCCCGACGATGCCGCGCGCGAAGCGGTGGCGATGATCGTCAACGATCGCACCCGCGTGATCGATGCGTCGAGCGCCCATCGCGTTGCCGATGGCTGGACCTATGGCTTTGCCGAGCTTGAGCCGGCACAGGGGGTTGCGATCGCCGAAGGGGCTCGGGTCAGCAATCCGGGCTGTTACCCCACCGGCTTTCTGGCGCTGGTTCGCCCGCTGGTCCGCACCGGGCTGATCCCGCATGATTGGCCGCTCAGCGTCAATGCCGTGTCGGGCTATTCTGGTGGCGGCAAGGCGATGATCGCCGATTTCGAAAGCGGTGCCGAAACCACCGCGCATCGTGCCTATGGCCTCGATCTGTCGCACAAGCATCTGGGCGAGATGCAGCGCCATGCCCGCATGGCCCATGCCCCGATCTTTCAGCCCGCCGTCGCCAAGACGCATCGCGGGATGCTGGTCGAGGTGCCGTTGCCGCTGCACGCCCTGCCCCGCAAGCCATCGCTGGCGGCGATCGAAACCGCGTTGCGGGATGCGTATCGCGACTCACCCGTGGTGCGCGTTGCCGCAACCGGCGAGACCAAATTGGTGCGGATCGAAGAGGATGCCGGCACCGATCGCATGACGCTGCGCGTGTTCGGCAATGCCGAGCTTGGGCAAGCGCGGCTGATCGCGACGCTGGACAATCTGGGCAAAGGTGCGGCGGGTGCTGCGGTCCAGAATCTGAACATCATGGCAGGCATCGATCCGACCGCCGGGTTGCGGCTGTAAGGACAATGGCGACGACTCCGGGCAAGCGTATCGCTATATCGCCCCGGAAATATCGCGCCGCCCGCCCCTCGATGGGTTGCGCGCCTCGCCTCAGCCGCTAGTCCGGCGGCTGACAACCCAAGGAGACGTTACGGTATGCGCGAACCGGTCGGCAAATTGCTATTATTCGGGGCCACCGGCGATCTGTCGCAGCGCATGCTGATCCCGTCGCTCTATGGCCTGCATGCCGATGGGCTGTTGCCCGATGGCCTGACGATCACCGGCACCGCGCGCTCGGATCAGGACGATGACTGGTTTCGCGGGTTCGCGCGCAAATCGCTCGACGCGCATCTGGCGGAGGATCGCAAGGACGCGCAGACGATCGACCGCTTTATCCAGCGATTGCACTATCAGCCGCTCGACGCCTCGACGATCGAGGGATTTGACGAACTGGCAAAAAAACTGGGCGACATTTCGGGCGGCCTGGCGATCTTCCTATCGACCGCGCCGTGGCTGTTCGGCCCGACGATCAAGGGGCTGGAGTCGGCAGGTCTTGCCGGCGACAATGTCCGCATCGGCCTGGAAAAGCCGCTCGGCAACGATTTGGCGTCGAGCCGCGAGATCAATGACATCGTCGCCGCCGGCTTCCCCGAAGAGCGGACCTTCCGCATCGACCATTATCTGGGCAAGGAAACCGTCCAGAACATCCTGGCGCTGCGCTTTGGCAATTCGCTGTTCGAGCCGGTCTGGAATGCGCGCGGCATCGATCATGTCCAGATCACCATCTCCGAAACCGTCGGGCTGGAGGGGCGCGCCGGCTATTATGACGAAGTCGGCGCGCTGCGTGACATGGTGCAGAACCATATGCTCCAGCTATTGGCGCTGGTGGCGATGGAGCCGCCCGCGCGGGTCGATGGCACCGCGGTTCGCGATGAAAAGGTGAAGGTGCTGCGCTCGCTGCGTCCGATCACCGGGGCCGATGTCAACCAGCTCACCGTCACCGGCCAATATGGCGGCGGCGCGGTGAAGGGCGAAATCGTGCGCGGCTATGACGAGGAGTTGGACAAGAAGTCGAACACCGAAACCTTTGTCGCGATCAAGGCGCATGTCGATAACTGGCGCTGGCAGGGGGTTCCCTTTTACCTCCGTACCGGCAAGCGCATGCCCGAGCGGCGAAGCGAAATCAGCATCCAGTTCAAGCCGGTGCCGCATTCGATCTTCGCCGAGCGCGGCGGCGATCTGCAGCCCAACACGCTGGTGATCCGCCTTCAGCCAGAGGAATATGTCCGGCTGCTGGTGATGGCCAAGCAGCCGGGCCTCGATCGCGAAGGCGTGCGGCTGCGCGAAGTGCCGCTGAACCTCAGCCTCGACACCGAATTTGCCGGCACCCGTCGCCGAATCGCCTATGAACGGCTGCTGCTCGACCTGATCGAGGGCGACCCTACCTTGTTCGTGCGGCGCGACGAGGTAGAGGCGCAGTGGCAGTGGATCGACGGCATCCGCGAAGGCTGGGCGTCGAGCGACGTGAAGCCGAAAAGCTATGCCTCGGGAAGCTGGGGTCCATCGGCCAGCGTCGCGCTGACCGAACGCGACGGCGTGACCTGGAACGAGTAGGTTTTGCACCCTCTTCCGCGCGCGGAAGAGGCAACGAAGACTTGGTCGCGCCCTTGCGCGGCCTAGTCGTAGTCGGTGAGGGCCTTCTTTTGCTGAAGAACGCGAAGAAGAAGACCCTCACCCAGCCTCTCCCGCACGCGGGAGAGGGGAAGAAGATAAAGGAACAAGCATGACCGAGATCGAATGGTGGGAATATGACGACGCCGCCGAAATGGCCGAAGCGGTCGCTGGCGACGTGCAGTTCATCATCGAAAGCGCACTCGATGCACGCGGCGGCGCGGTAATCGCGCTACCCGGCGGCAAGACCCCGCTGCCGATCTATGAGAAGCTCAGCCAGGCCAAGCTCGATTGGAAGAAGGTGATGATCGTCCCCACCGACGACCGGCTGGTGCCGATGGGCGATCCGCTGAGCAACATCACCGCGATCGGCAAGGTATTCGTGCCCAAGGGCGCGCGCGTGTTCCCGATCACCAGCGAAGCCGCGACCGACTATCGCGCCGCCGGACGCGCCGCCGATGCGCGGTTGCAGGACGTGCATTGGCCGCTCGATTTGTGCCTGCTCGGCGTGGGCGGCGACGGCCATACCGCGTCGATCTTCCCCGGCCCCGATCTTGACGAGGCATTGTCCGGTCCCAAGGAGCGCCGCGCGCTTGGCGTGATGCCCGATCCGCTTCCCCCCGAAGCGCCGGTGGCGCGGGTCACGCTGTCGCGATCGGCCATCGTCACCGCGCGCGCGCTGCTGATCGCGATCACCGGCCAGGCCAAGCGCGGCGTGCTCGAAGCCGCAATCGCCGAGGGCGCCGGCTCGCCCTACCCCATCGGCCGCGTGCTGGCCGATACCGAGCTTCCCGTCGACATTCACTGGAGCGCCTGATGTCCGCAAACCCTGCTCTGGCCCCTGCCCTGGCCGCCGTCACCGACCGGATCATCGAGCGATCGAAGCCCGGTCGCTCCGCCTATCTCGCACTGATGCAGCGCGAGCGCGATTCGGGCTTCGACCGGCCCAAGCTTGGCTGCGCCAATCTGGCGCACGCCTATGCCGGCACCGACGAGCAGCGCGACCGGATGCGCGACGGCAAGGCGATGAACATAGGCATCGTCACCGCGTACAACGACATGCTGTCGGCGCACGCGACCTATTATCGCTATCCAGAACAAATGAAGATTTGGGCGATCGCGGCCGGGGCGACCGCGCAGGTCGCGGGCGGCGTGCCGGCGATGTGCGACGGGGTGACGCAGGGCTATCAGGGCATGGAATTGTCGCTGTTCAGCCGCGACGCGATCGCTATGGCGACGGCGGTCGCATTGTCGCACCGCACCTTCGAGGGCGCGGCGCTGCTTGGTATTTGCGACAAGATCGTCCCTGGTCTGTTGATCGGCGCGCTTCGATTCGGCCATCTCCCGATGGTGATGATCCCCGGCGGCCCGATGCGATCGGGCATGGCGAACAAGGACAAGGCGGCGGTGCGCGAGGCCTACGCCGAAGGCAAGGTCGATCGCGAGGCGCTGCTCGACGCTGAAATCTCGGCCTATCACGGCAAGGGCACCTGCACCTTTTACGGCACCGCCAATTCGAATCAGATGATGATGGAGGCGATGGGGCTGCACGTTCCCGGTGCCGCCTTCGCCAATCCACAGACCAAATTGCGCCAGGAACTGACGCGCGCCGCCGTCCAGCGCCTGCCGCAGATCGGCTGGAACGGCGCTGACTACCGCCCGCTCGGCGAATGCGTCGATGAACGCGCGATCGTCAATGCGGCGGTCGTGCTGCTCGCCACAGGCGGATCGACCAACCATCTGATCCACCTGCCCGCCATCGCCCGCGCGGCAGGCATCATCATCGACTGGGAGGATTTCGACCGGCTGAGCAAGGCGGTGCCGCTGCTGACCCATGTCTATCCCAACGGGTCGGCCGATGTGAACGGCTTCGAGGATGCCGGCGGCCCGCCCTTCGTCATCCGCGAATTGCTGCGCGGTGGGTTGTTGCATGGCGACATCCTGACGATCGCCGATGGCGGCTTCACCGAATATGGCCGCAAGCCGGTGATCGAGGATGAAAAGCTGGTGTGGCAGGATCTGCCCGCCACCAGCGGCGACGACACCATCGTCCGCACCATCGACGCGCCCTTCTCGGTCGAAGGCGGCTTCCGCATCCTGCAGGGCAATCTGGGGCGTGCGTGCATCAAGGTTTCGGCGGTCGATCCCGATCGCTGGATCATCGAGGCGCCGGCGCGCGTGTTTGCCACCCAGGCCGATGTGCAGGCGGCGTTCCAGGCGGGCGAACTCGATCGCGACGTTGTCGTGGTCGTGCGCTTCCAGGGGCCGCGCGCCAACGGCATGCCCGAACTGCACAAACTCACCCCGCCGCTCGGCGTCCTTCAGAACCGCGGCTTCCGCGTGGCGTTGGTCACCGATGGGCGGATGTCGGGGGCGTCGGGCAAGGTGCCCGCAGCGATCCATCTCTCGCCCGAAGCGCTGGGTGGCGGGCCGCTGGGCAAGGTGCGCGACGGCGACATCATCCGCCTCGATGCCGAAGCCGGCACGCTCGCCGCGCTGGTCGACGCCGCCGAATGGGAAGCGCGCGAGCTGGTCGAGGCACCACCACGCGCCGACGGCACCGGGCGTGAGCTGTTCAACATGATGAACTTCGGTGCTGACGAAGCCGAAAAGGGCGCGTCGGCGATGCTGGCGGCGGCGGGGCTGTAACCAAGCCTCCCTCTCCCCTCTGGGGAGAGGGTCGGGGAGAGGGGCAGTGCGAGACGGCGGCGATCCTGCCCCTCTCCCCTGCCCTCTCCCCGGAGGGGAGAGGGAGTAAGACGATATGGAAATCATCGCGGTAGACATTGGCGGCACGCATGCGCGCTTCGCCATCGCCGAGGTCGAAAATGGCCGCGTCGTGTCGATGAGCGACCCGATCACGCAAAAGACCAAGGATCATTCGAGCCTGCAGCTCGCCTGGCAGGCCTTTGGCGAAGCACTGGGCCGACCGCTGCCGCGCGCCGCCGGCATCGCGATCGCGTCGCCGATCAATGACGAGATGATCCGGATGACCAACAACCCCTGGATCATCCGCCCGCCGCTGATCCAGGAGCGGCTCGGGGTAGATACCTACACGCTCATCAATGATTTCGGCGCGGTGGGCCATGCCGTCGCGCAGATGCACGATGACGCTTTTGTCCATCTGTGCGGGCCCGACGCGCCGCTGCCGGCCAAGGGTTCGATCACCATATGTGGTCCGGGCACCGGTCTTGGCGTCGCGCAAGTGTTTCGCGCTGCCGATCGCTATCACGTGATCGAAACCGAAGGCGGCCATATGGATTTCAGCCCGCTCGACGGGATCGAGGATGCGATCCTCAAGCGCCTGCGCCGCACCTTCACCCGCGTCTCGGCCGAGCGGATCGTCGCCGGGCCAGGCATCGTCGCGATCTATGAAACGCTTGCCGGGATCGAGGGGCGTCCGGTCCACCAGCTCGACGATCGCGCGATCTGGGATCTGGCGTTCAGCGGCACCGACAGCCTGGCCAGCGCCGCGCTCGACCGCTTCTGCCTCAGCCTCGGCGCGGTCGCAGGCGACCTGGCGCTGGCGCACGGCCCCAAGGGCGTCGTGATCGCAGGCGGTCTCGGGCTGCGGCTGAAGGACCGACTGATTTCATCGGGCTTTGGCCAGCGCTTCGTTGCCAAGGGGCGGTTCCAATCGCTGATGGCGTCGATCCCGGTCAAACTCATCACCCATCCGCAGCCCGGCCTGTATGGCGCGGCTGCCGCCTTCGCCCAGGAGCACACCCAATGAACGACGTCACGATCGAAACCATCATGCGTACCAGCCCGGTCATCCCGGTGCTGGTGATCGAGGATGCCGCAACCGCGCGTCCATTGGCGCAGGCGCTGGTGGCGGGCGGCCTTCGTGTCCTCGAAGTGACGCTGCGCACCGCCGCCGCGCTCGACGCGATCCGCGAGATGAAGCAGGTGCCGGGCGCAATCGTTGGCGCGGGGACCGTGGTATCGACCGGCCAGTTCGACGAAGTGATGGATGCCGGTGCCGAGTTCATCGTGTCGCCGGGCCTCACCGAGACACTTGGGCGCGTGATCGTCGACAGCCGCGTGCCCTTCCTTCCCGGAATCGCCACCGCGGGCGACATCATGCGTGGCTATGACCTGGGCCTTCGCCATTTCAAATTCTTCCCCGCCGAAACCTCGGGCGGATTGAAGGCGCTCAAGGCGCTGGCGGCACCGTTTCACGAAGCGTTGTTCTGCCCCACCGGCGGCATCACCGAAACGTCGGCGCGCGACTGGCTGGCGTTCGAGAAGGTGCTGTGCGTCGGCGGTAGCTGGGTAACGCCAGCAGGTGCGGCGATGGCCGATGTCGAGGCAAAGGCAAAGGCGGCGGCCAACCTCCGCTAATGCTCGCTTCCCCCTCCCGCATGGGAGGGGGGATCGCCTACATCTCGCCGCGCGCGCGGCGCAGCGCATACCATTTCGCGACATTGGCGTTGTGCTGCTCCAGCGTGTCGGCAAAGACATGGCCGCCGGTGCCGTCGGCGACGAAATACAACGCGCTGGTTTCGGCAGGATCGAGCACCGCGTCGATGCTGGCGCGCCCCGGATTGGCGATCGGCCCCTTGGGCAGCCCCGCCATCGCATAGGTGTTGTAGTCATTCACCGCCCGAACTTCGGACCGCAGGATCCGCCGGCCAAGCGGCCTGCCCTTGGTCAGCGGATAGATGATCGTCGGATCGGCCTGTAGCCGCATCCCGATCCGCAGCCGGTTGGAATAGACCGCCGCAACCGTCCGACGTTCCTCCTCCTTGCCGGTTTCCTTTTCGACGATCGAGGCGAGGATCAGCGCTTCTTCGGGCGTCGATACCGCAATGTCGGCTTTGCGCTTTGCCCAGGCGGCAGCGAGATAGTCGGCCATCGCGGTCTGCATCCGCGCCAGCACCGCCTCGCGCGTTTCGCCGCGCTGGTAGCTATAGCTGTCGGGCAACACCGATCCTTCGGCGGGCATTTCGACATCGCCGTCGAGCTGAGGCGCTTTCATCAGCGCGTCATGCACCAGCACCGACGGCCAGCCTTCAGGCACCGCCACGAACCGCTGCACGGTGCGCCCGCCCTGCATCAGCTTGAGCACGTCCGACTGGCTGATACCCGCCGGCACCGGATATTCACCCGCACGGATCGGATCGCTCGACCCCAGGAACCGCGCATACAGGGTGAACCGGCGGGCTGACGGGATCACCCCGGCCTGCTCCATTGCCTCAGCGGCGCGGGTCAAGGTCGCGCCTTCGGGCACTACGACGTTGACGTTCCGCTCGAGCGAACCCGCCCCGCCCCAGCTCTGCATCACGAAAAACAATGCCGCGATGAGCGCGAGGCCCGTAAACAGGCCGAAGCAGCCGAGGCGTTTCATGTGCGGGTACCTCCCCTCAACCGTTCGTGCTGCGCTTGTCGAAGCACTGTTCTTCTTTTCGACGCTGATAGGAAGGACGGCATTTTTACAAGCTCAGTGCGAACGGCGGGAATCGGTCAAGCCACCGGCACCATCACCAGGCTGGCATTGGTCCCGCCAAAGCCGAACGAATTGTTCAGCACTGCCTTTACCCGGCGCTCCTTGGCGACATGCGGCACCAGATCGACGCCGCGGCATGCTTCGCTTGGGTTATCCAGGTTCAGCGTCGGCGGCACGATCTGATCACGCATCGCCAGGATGCAGAAGATCGATTCGACCGCGCCCGCGCCGCCCAGCAAATGGCCGATCGCCGATTTGGTCGAGCTCATCGACATCGTGTCGATCGACGACCCGAACAGCCGCCGCACCGCGCCAAGCTCAAGCTCGTCCCCAAGCGGGGTCGAAGTGCCATGCGCGTTGACATAATCAATGTCGCTCAGGCTCAGCCCCGACTTCCGCATCGCCATTTCCATCGACCGGAACGCCCCCGAACCTTCGGGATGCGGCGCGGTTACGTGATAGGCATCGCCCGACAGACCATAGCCGATCACTTCGGCATACATTTTGGCACCGCGTGCCTTTGCGCGCTCATATTCCTCGAGCACGAGAACGCCAGCGCCCTCGCCCATCACGAAACCGTCGCGATCGACGTCATAAGGGCGGCTCGCCCGCTCGGGCGTGTCATTGAAATTGGTCGACAGCGCCCGCGCCTGGGCAAAGCCTGCGATCCCCAACGGGCAAATGGCCCCTTCGGCGCCGCCCGCCAGCATCACATCGGCATCGTCCATCGCGATCATCCGCGCGGCGTCGCCGATCGAATGTGCGCCGGTCGAGCACGCGGTGACGACCGCGTGGTTCGGCCCCATCAAGCCGTATTTGATGCTGACCTGGCCCGAAATCAGGTTGATCAGCCGCCCATGCACGAAATGGGGGCTGACGCGGCGCGGCCCCTTGGCGGCGAGCACCAGCGATTCGCTCTCGATACCCGGCAGGCCGCCGATACCGGCACCGATCGAGCAACCCGCGCGATACCGCTCGGCCTCGGTCATGTCGGTAAGGCCGGCGTCCTCGATCGCCTGACCCGCGGCGTCGATGCCGAAGATGATGAAGGGATCGACCTGGCGCTGCACCTTGTGATCGACCCGCTTGCCCGGATCAAAGCCATAGGCATGATCGGCTGGCTTTACCTCGCAAGCGATCCGGCACTGATATTCGCTGGCGTCGAAGCGCGTGATCGTCGCAGCACCCGACTTGCCCGCGAGCAGGTTTTTCCAGACGGTTTCCACCTCGGCCCCCAGCGGGGTGACCAGCCCCAGGCCAGTTACGACTACGCGACGCATCGCATCTCTCCGTTCAGTTCATCAAAGCAAAACGGCTCTCCACCCGGGATACTAGCCCGTTGGCGGAGAGCCGTTGCAATTCATCGACCCCGCAGGCGGAGCCGGTCGACATCAGCTGCGATCAGCCCTTGTGCTCATCGATATAGGTGATCGCATCGCGCACGGTGGTGATCTTTTCGGCGGCATCGTCAGGGATCTCGACGCCGAATTCTTCTTCAAACGCCATCACCAGCTCGACGATGTCGAGGCTGTCTGCGCCCAGGTCGTCGATGAAGCTGGATTCCTCGGTGACCTTCTCGGCCTCGACGCCCAGGTTTTCGACGACAATCTTCTTCACGCGATCGGCGGTGTCGCTCATGGTAGTGTGATCCCTCAGTTGCGGATATTCATGATTCCTGAACGCACCTAGAACGCGGTGCGAGGGCTGGCAAGCCTCGGCCAGCGCTTACACCATCGCCATGCCGCCATTGACGTGCAGCGTCTGCCCGGTGACATAGCCCGCCTCGCGGCTGGCAAGATAGACTACCGCCGCTGCGACATCGCCGCCATTGCCCAGGTCGCCGGCTGGAATCCGGCCCAGCAGCGCGGTTTTCTGCGCCTCGGGCAATGCGTCGGTCATTGCCGAGCGGATGAAGCCGGGCGCGACGCAATTGACGGTGATGTTGCGGCTGGCCAGCTCCTGCGCCAGCGCCTTCGACATGCCGACAAGGCCGGCTTTCGATGCGGCATAATTGGCCTGGCCCGGATTACCCGTCGTACCGACCACCGACGTGATCGACACGATCCGCCCGAACCGCGCCTTCATCATCGGCCTAGCCGCTGCCCGGCAGAGGCGAAATGCCGCCTCCAGATTGACGCGGATGACGTCACTCCATTCGTCATCCTTCATCCGCATCGCCAGATTGTCGCGGGTAACCCCGGCATTGTTGACCAGAATATCCAGCCGCCCACCCAGCGCTTCGACGGCTTGCGGCACCAGAGCATCGACCGCAGCCCCGTCGGACAAGTTGCACGGCACCGCGACATGTTCGCCGCCAAGCTGCGCGCGAAATGCTTCGAGCTTTTCGGCATTCGATCCCGAAACCGCCAGCCGCGCGCCCTGCGCCGCAAGCGCCTGCGCGATCGCCGAACCGATCCCCCCCGATGCGCCGGTCACCAGCGCGGTCATACCTGTCAAATCGAACATTTCAGTTCCTATTGTTTTTCGCGCAGAGGCGCAGAGGACGCAGAGGGGGTGTAGTTATTGACTAGTCGGCGAACCCCCTGCTTCAACGTTTCGCCACCAAAATTTATCAGCAGCCCGACGGGCTGCTTGGTCAGCCTCAAATAGGTAAGCACCTGCTTTGCATGTACCTTTGCAAACTGTTCGACCGACTTGATTTCAACGATCAGCGTGTTTTCGACCAGGATGTCGATCCGAAACGCGGCGGCAAAGCAAAACCCTTCAAATTCGATGTCGATCGGATGTTGGCGGACGACCTGGTAACCAATCACCGACAATTTTGCTGCCAATACCGTTTCGTAGACGCTTTCGAGCAATCCTGGCCCCAGGTCGCGATGGATGCGGATCGATAGATCAATGACGTCGCCGGTAATCGTATCAACATCGCGCATCCAACCCTCCGCGTCCTCCGCGCCTCTGCGCGAACCGTCACCTTCTAAATTACAGCGCTTTCGCCAGCGCCTCGATGTCATCCATCGTAATCACGCTAGCGGTCGTAGCGTCAGACGCGGTGCGCTTCACCATCGGGCCGAGCACCTTGCCGCCGAGTTCGACATAGTCGGTCACCCCCGCATCCCACATCGCCAGCACCGATTCGCGCCACCGCACCATGCCTGTGACCTGCTCGACCAGCAGCGCCCGGATCACCTGCGGGTCGGCGACCGGCGCTGCGGTGACGTTGGCGAACACCGGCACCAGCGGTGCCTGCAGCGCGACGTCGGCGAGCGCGGCTTCCATCGCCTCGGCAGCGGGCTGCATCAACGGGCAGTGAAACGGCGCCGAGACCGGCAACAGCACCGCGCGCTTGGCCCCCATTTCCTTGGCCAGCGCCACGGCACGCTCGATCGCGGCGCGCGCGCCCGAAATCACCACCTGCCCCGGATCATTGTCGTTGGCGACGGTGCAGACCTCGCCTTGTGCGGCGGCATCGGCAATCGCCTGCGCCTTATCACGATCGGCCCCCAGCAGCGCCGCCATCGCCCCCTCACCCACCGGCACCGCCGCCTGCATCGCCTGCCCGCGAAGCTTCAACAGCCGGGCCGTGGTCGCGACATCAATCGCGCCCGCCGCGCACAAAGCGGTATATTCGCCAAGGCTGTGTCCCGCGACATACCCCGCCTTGTCCGCCAACCGCACGCCGCATTCGCGCTCGAGCACGCGAAGCACCGCCATGGCATTCGCCATGATCGCAGGCTGTGCGTTCTCGGTCAGCAGCAGGTCTCCCTCAGGCCCTTGCGTCATCAGCCGGTACAGATGCTGCCCCAGCGCATCGTCGACCTCTTGGAACAGCTCGCGCGCCGCACTGCTCGCCTGTGACAATGCCAGCCCCATGCCGACTGCCTGGCTGCCCTGCCCCGGAAAAATGAACGCGCGCATCGTAATCTCCTGCTTTCAGGACCGGCGGGGTACGCCCGAACACCGAAAGCTTTCAAGTCCCCGCCGACTTGCGACATTCTGTGACGCTTTTGGGCTCCGTCCGGCACATCCCGGCGACAGGCAGGGGTTTCCTCCTTGCCTTTCGGCCACAAATTGATATGGCACTGGCATCCGGGGTGGAAGGCATCGTCCTTTCCGCCCCGCTTCGCATTTGCATGCGATAGTTGTGAGACGACAGCCGGAGGGGCCGCGCGATTGGCGCTCGGTCAGCGATCGGCCAAGATGAAGGACAAGGCATGGCTCTGTATGAGCATGTGTTCCTTGCGCGCCAGGATCTGGCACAAGCGCAGGTGGATGCACTGGCGGAAAACGCCACCAAGATTATCACCGACAATGACGGCACCGTGGTGAAGACCGAAACGTGGGGCCTGCGCGGCCTGGCGTACCGCATCGCCAAGAACCGCAAGGCACATTATGTGCTGCTCGAAATCGACGCACCCGCAGGCGTCGTCGCCGAACTCGAGCGCCAGACCGCGATCAACGAAGACGTGATCCGCTACATGACCGTCCGCGTCGACGAGCATGAAGCCGGCCCGACCGTGATGATGCGCAAGGGCGAGCGCGACCGCGAGCGTCGTCGTGACCGCGACGGTGGTGACCGTCCCGACCGTGGCCCGCGCCGCGACCGTGAAGAAGGGGAGAACAACTAATGGCCCGCCCGTTTTTCCGCCGCCGCAAGAGCTGCCCCTTCAGCGCGAAGGACGCGCCGCGGATCGACTATAAGGACGTCCGGCTGCTTCAGGGTTTCGTTTCGGAGCGTGGCAAGATCGTGCCGTCGCGCATCACTTCGGTGAGCGCCAAGAAGCAGCGCGAACTGGCCCAGGCCATCAAGCGCGCCCGTCATCTGGGCCTGCTGCCCTACATCGTTAAGTAAGGAGGGCCGGTCCCATGCAAATCATCCTGCTCGAGCGCGTCGAAAAGCTCGGCGCCATCGGCGATGTCGTCACCGTGAAGGACGGGTTCGCCCGCAACTTCCTGCTGCCGAACAAGAAGGCGCTGCGCGCCAACGCCGCCAACCGCAAGGTCTTCGAGGCCAATCGCGAGCGCATCGAAGCCGAAAACGCTTCGCGCCGCGAGGAAGCGACTGCCGAATCGAAGTCGCTCGAGGGCGCTTCGGTGACGCTGATCCGTCAGGCATCGAATGCCGGCGCGCTCTATGGCTCGGTCGCGGTTCGCGATCTGGTCGAGGCGCTGGTCGCCGACGGCCACAAGGTCCACAAGGGCCAGGTGGTGCTCGGCAAGCCGATCAAGACGCTTGGCATGCACGAAGTGAAGGTTGCGCTGCACCCTGAAGTTTCGGTCAATGTGAAGGTGAACGTTGCCCGTTCGCCTGAGGAAGCTGAAATGCAGGCCAAGGGCGTCGACGTGATGGCGGCGATGTTCGAAACCGACACCGCCGGCTTCACCGAGGATTACGACGCCAACGCAGAGCCAGGCGAAATCGCGCGCAGCGACGACGCGGCACCTGCCGAAGCACCTGCGACCGGGGACGAAGCCGAACCGGCCTAAGCCTCGCGACGTGCGGATATGAAAAAGGGCCGTCCGGTTATGCCGGGCGGCCCTTTTTTTATATCAAATTCGGTGCAGAAACTTACGGCACCGCGACACAGGCACCCACGACCGCGAACAGCGGGATGAGCGCCAAAATTACAGGTACGGCCTTACGCATGGAATCGCCTGACGGTTTAATTGTCGAAAGGCGAAAATGGATGAAGATGCCAAAGGTTGCGATACGCTGAACGAATGTTCAGTCATATGCTCTTTCCGGTAGCCTGTATGCGCGCAACCGGGCTCAGTCAGATAGTCTGCAGCCTTGACGGTCGCCATGCCCGCAACATAGCCTTAGTACCCAGCGCGTCTCGCTCCTTATAGACCGTCCCGGGAGCCGACAGGAGATTTGGCATGTCGATTATTGCCTCGTTGCTTCTCACATCTTGGAGCGCCGGGGTGGTCGATGCCCCGATCGTCAATCGGGTTCAGGTACAGGGTGTTGATGATACGATTTTAGTGACCGCGCCTCGCATCCGGGCGACACGCGAAGCGCTGGAAAATTGCATTGCGGACAATTGCCCGCCAGAGGAGGACATCGCAGCGACGATGACCCACGCTGAAAATCTGGTAATTGCCGGAGAATTGAAAGAAGCGCGGAATGTACTACGCACATCTCGTGAACGAAATAAACGATACGCCAGAATGCTGCCTATACCCGTAGCCGGATTGCTATATTTCGATGCAGATGTCGCGTCGTTGCTCGGCCAGGCTAACTATGGACGGATTGGAACGATCGACTCCTTGTCCGCACTTAGCAGGCTGCTGAAAAAGGGCTTGGC
>NZ_JROH01000031.1 GCF_000786205.1 Sphingomonas sp. 37zxx
ACCGTGGGATTTTTCAGCAGCCTGTTAATGATGAAGTGGTTGAGGCGATCGGCCGCCTCGCCCATAAGGCTGGGCATGCAGCGTATCCTTGCCTTGTTCGCCCCGATTGCGCTCCTAGCCGGATGCGTCGCGCCCGCTCGCCCCGAGCCAAAGGCACCACCGCCGCCCCCGGCATCCACACCGACGCCCGCGCCGGCACCCGCACCTGCCAGCAGCGATTGGCGCGATTGGCCGCTGACGCCTGGGACTTGGGCTTATGCACGCCTGGCGGGCGGATCGATTGCACGTTTCGGGCAACCGGGGGCCGAGCCCGAATTGACGTTGCAGTGCGACCTTGGCGGCAATGTGCTGATCTTGTCGCGGCGCGGAGCCGCGCCTGCCGGGGCCGCGATGACGATCCGCACCAACACCACCACGCGCGCAGTGGCGACGCAAGCAACCGGAAGCGCAATGGCGGTGCGCCTCCAGCCGCGTGACCCGTTGATCGACGCGATCGGATTCAGCCGCGGTCGGTTTGTCGTCGAACAACGTCCGATGGCGGTGCTGGTCGTGCCGACCTGGGCAGAGTTCCTGCGCGTCGCCGAAGATTGCCGCGGGTGACGATGCGGCAGACAAGGCGACTTTACTGGGCACTGGCGGCGATGATCGCGCTGGCCGGGTGTAATACTGAGCCGAATGCCGCTCCCAAGCCTGCCCAGCCCGCTGCCGACGACACACCGCAGATCGCGACCGCACCGCCACCGCCCGTATCGCCCGACACGACCCGGATTGCTACGCCCGAACTCGACCATGTCGGAACCGCGCTTGGCAGTTGGTCTATGCAGGACGGCAATGCGGTGTTCGGCCCGCCAGGCGGCAACCCTTATTTCATCCTGTCCTGTGATGCCCAGGCTCGTCGCGTGCGGATGGCGCGCAGCGATCGTCGGGGTGATGCCGATCGCCTGCAAATCGTAACGGCCAACGCATCGGCGACGATGACGGCAAGCATTGATCCAGGCCCGCCGCGCATGGTGGCCGGCAGCCTTAGCGCGGATGACATGTTTTTCGGCGCATTGCTCGCCGGTGATGACCGGTTCGGCGTGCGAATCGATCGCCAGCGGACCTTGGCCATGCCGATGGCGGCGGCGCTTCGCACGGTGATCGAGAACTGCCGCCGCCCGGATTGAAGGCCGATCAGTAGGGCGAAGAGAATCGTCCAAAACGACATGCATTACAAGACTTGTTCTACACCGTCGGATGATTCAAAACCGCAGTCGTGCCGAGGGGCACGACCATTTTTTCAACTAGCGAAAGGAGGTGATCCGATGTCTCATGGTTCAGCAAAGGGGTCGGTTCAGTTCGTTCGGGAGACGCGCCGCTAAGCTGTGGCAGCCGAGGGCGGGGGCGCTATTGTCCCATCCAACGCCTTCCTGACCGCAAGCTCGCGGCTCGCATGGTCTCCCACGCTGGAACTTCCGGCCGCTGACCATGTTCGAGGCTGTCGGGTCCGTAGATCGGACTCGGCAGCCTCTTTCATTTTCGGCATCCACTGAACCCTCCCGTCGCGGGCGCGATGGCAACCGAAAGCAATCGCGATGGCACACGGCATTCTCGTCTTTTACGGTTCGTACCGAAGCGACCGGCAGGGCATCCGCTTGGCCCGCTATCTGGTGCAGGCGCTGGCGGCGCGCGGCGACGACGCCGAATTGATCGACGCACAGGCGATCGGGCTGCCGATACTCGATCGCATGTTCAAGGAATATCCCAAGGGCGAAGCACCCGCGAACATGGCGAAGCTGGCCGAGCAAATCCGCACCGCTGATGGCTTCGTATTCGTTGCCGGTGAGTATAATTGGGGGATGCAGCCCGGGCTGAAGAACCTGACCGACCATTTCCTCGAGGAGTGGTTCTGGCGGCCAGCGGCGATCGCAAGCTATTCGGCCGGTCGCCTTGGCGGTGCCCGCGCCAATTCGGCCTGGCACGCGACGCTTTCCGAAATGGGCATGGTTGTGGTGTCGAGCACCCTCACCGTCGGCGGTATCGGCCATGCGCTCGACGCCGACAGCCAACCAACCGGCGAGGGCGGCCAAGCGCTGGTCAAAGCCTTTCCGCGTTTCGCCGACGACCTGCGATGGTGGACCGAAGCGGCCCTAGCCCAGCGCGAACGGCATAATCCGCCGTATTGAAGCAGTTAACACAGTCGCTGGGCGGCATTTTCGCGCTTGCCCGCCGCATCCGGCACTGACATGTTCCGATCATTCATCGGGGGTGTCAGTCATGCGTAAGAGTTCGGTACAGCGTCGTTCGTTGACGACCATCATAGCGACGGCAATGCTGCTTGCCGCTTGTGGTGGTGGCGGATCGGGTTCAGTTTCGAGTTCCCCCTCCGGCAGCACCCCCGCCCCAACGCCAGTCCCTGCACCGAATCCCACCCCGCCGCCAGCGGCCACCTGCTCGCTGGCATCGCGCCAGAGCTGGGTGCTGGCGCAAATGCGCGAATGGTATCTGTTCCCCGAAACGCTGCCGACCGCGCTTAATCCGACCGGGTTTTCCAACCTCGACGATTATATCGATGGCCTGACCGCAAATGCGCGCGCGCTGAACCGCGACAGGTTCTTCACCTATGTCACCTCGATCGCCGATGAAAACGCCTTCAACAATTCAGGTGCAACGGCGGGCTTTGGCTTCCGCCTGGCGGTGAATTCGATGAACCAGTTGGTGGTGAGCGAATCGTTTGAAGATGCTCCGGCGCTTGCCGCCGGGATCGACCGGGGCGCACAGATCGTCGGCATCGGAACGACGATCGCGAATGTTCGCGGCATTCAGGACATCGTCAACTCCGGCGGCAACGAAGCGCTGGTAAATGCATTCGGTCCCGACACGCCGGGAACGGCGCGCGTACTGCGCGTGCGCGGCGTCGATGGCGTCCAGCGGGACGTTTCGGTGACCAAGACCGATTTCAATCTTTCGCCGGTGTCATCGCGTTACGGTGTGCGCATGCTCGACAATGGCGGTCAGCGCGTGGGGTATTTGAACCTTCGCACCTTCATTCGTTCGGCGGATCCGCAACTGCGCACCGCCTTTGCCCAGTTCCGTGCCGAGGGCATCACCAACCTCATTGTCGATTTCCGCTATAATGGTGGCGGCCTGCTCTCAACGGCAGAGCTGCTCGGTGACCTGATGGGACGCGACCGCACTTCGAGCCAGGCCTTCAATAGCTTCCGCTTCCGCCCTGAGAAATCGGCTGAAAATTACACCAAATTTTTTGCGCCCCAGCCCGAAAGCGTTGCGCCAATGCGGATTGCTTTCATCGGCACCGACGGATCCGCATCGGCAAGCGAACTCGTGATCAACGCCTTCATTCCTTATTTGCAAAACCGGGTGGCGCTGATCGGCAGCAACACTTTTGGCAAGCCGGTCGGGCAGATCGGTCTCGATCGCCCCGAATGCGACGACCGGCTGCGGGTGGTCGCGTTTGCAGGAGTGAATGCCGACAATCAGGGCGATTATTATAACGGCCTTGCCTCTACCGTGCGCGCAAGCTGCCGTGCCGAGGACGATTTGAATTTCCCGATGGGCGACCCGCGTGAGCAGTCGACGGCACGGGCACTCGATTTCCTTGCCGGGCGCAGCTGCACGCCCATCGCCGGCGCTCAGGCATCAGTCGCTGCGACATCGCGCACAGCGGGCATGGCCGGCGGCCAATCCTTGGCACCGCAACAGGAATTGCTCGTTCCGGCACGCCCAACCCCGGTGCAGCGCGAAGTGCCCGGGGCATTCTGATGCGGCTTCGCGCCCGGCAGCTCAGGCAGCCAGCGCGAAACGCAACATGCGGTTGGGCAGCGGCACCAGCGCCTGTGCGCCCGGCCCGACCGCACGGATGATTTCGGGGTGCGCTGCATCCAATCCACCGGTCAGCGCGCCGAACGCGGGCAGGATCAATTTGGTCGGCGTCGCGACGAAACAGCGCCGGGCGATGTTTCGGCCCCGCACCGTAACGCGCAGTTTCGGATGGAAATGCCCCGACATTTCGGGACGCGCCTCACTTGCGTCAGCCTCGTGGCGAAGCACCACGCCATCGACCACCGCATCGGCCAGCACCTCGCCGCCGCAGCGATCGACCATGCCGGCATCGTGGTTGCCGGTGATCCACACCCAGCGCCGCCCGCCGACCAGCGCGCGTAGCCCGTCCTGCACCGCCACCGGCAGGCGATCGCAGCCGGCTGCATCGTGGAAGCTATCGCCCAGGCACCACACCTCGCGCGGATCACATTGCGCCACCGCCGCCTGCAACCGATCGAGCGTCGCCATCGAATCATAGGGCGGCAGCATCTGCCCGTGCGAGGCGAACCAGCTCGCCTTTTCGAAATGCAGATCAGCGACCAGCATCGCGCGGCGCGCGGGCCAGAACAGCGCACCATCGGCCAAGGCGGCAAAATCATGCCCAGCGAACGAAAAGGGAACCATGCGCCGGGCTATGCCGCCTGCCATTCGCCGGCGCAACCGCTTCACGGCGTCCGCTGCGAATTGAACAAAGCGGTACGAACGGTTTTGCGCGGCAGCAGGAACCGCACCTCGCGATTGGCGAAATCAATCTGCACCTTCCAGAACAGGCGCATCGCATCCATGCCCAGGAACAATGCCGGCCGGTCCTCCAGCCCCAGGCGGCGGAACGGTGCGACATCGGCAAAGGCGATCGGCAGATTTTGCAACTCGACCCCGCCGACGGTCACATGCGGGACCTGCAATTGCTCAGCCAAAACCACACCGCCAGTAACATCGGTAAGCTGCGCCGGTGACATTGGTAAGCTGCGCCGGCGGATGAGTTCGAGCAGCTTGGCGTTGCCGACACTCACGCTGGTGCCGGTATCGAGAATGACCGCAATCCGCTTGTCGCCGTAAAAAGCATCGGACATGATCAGTCGCCCCGCAAGCGTCTTGGCGCGAATGACGATCTCACCCGCTGCCGCTGCCCGCCGACGGCGAAGCGAACGCTTCACCTGCATTTCATTGGTCTGGAAATCGATCTGCACCGCATTGCCCGCGAGCGTATCGAGCCCGACCAGGCCGTCGGCCCCCAGATGCGCCCGGTCCAGCGCAGGTGCTTCGATCGGTACGCCGCGCGGCACCGCGTCAATCTCGAGCGACGGGATCACCGCCGTCGCCGCCGGGCTGCTTCCCGCCATCGCCGCAATGTTGACCGTCGGGCCGACAGCCAGGCCAAGCACGCCCGCCAATTGATGCGCGATCACCGTCCGCTCGGCGCCGGTATCGATGATGAAGCGATAGGGGCCGCTGCCGTTCAACCGCACCGGCACGCTCATCCGCTCGTCATGATCGGTGAAGGCGAGGATGTCGGCGAGCGCATCATTCGCCGAATTGCCAGCATCGGGAACGACCGATTCGGGCATGACCGGCAGCGAATGTGTCTGCCCCGCTGCGGGGGTGGCGATCAACGCCAAAGCCATGATGGCGGCAAGCTGCAACATCGTCATAACATAGGCAGGTCCCGCCCCCGTAACAATCGAGATCAATCGGCGCGCATCGCCTCTGCCGCCAGCACCTCGGCCTCTTCGAGCAGCGCGTCGTCGGCGCTGCCCTGGCCCACGCTCTCACGACCGATCAGCACCAGCACCGGTACCGCCAACGGGCTCACGCGGTCGAGCACGACATGCAGCATCGTCGCCGCCGCCCGGTCGAGCAGGCTGGCGAGCCGCCCGACATCGGTCATCCGCGCCCGCGCATCCTCCCACGCCGCCTGCAACAACAAATGCCCAGGCTCGTATTTGCGCAGCACGTCATAGATCAGGTCGGTCGAAAAGGTCACCTGCTTGCCGGTTTTCTTCTTGCCCGGGATCTGCCGCTCGACCAGCCCGCCGATCACCGCGACTTCGCGAAATGCCCGTTTCAACAGCGCCGATCCCTGCACCCATTCGACAAATTCATGCTCGAGGATGTCGGGCGAGAACAACGCCGCAGGATCGGTAATCGGCTCCAGCCCATAACAGGCCAGCGCATAATCGTTCGACACAAAGCCGATCGGCTTCAGCCCCAATTGCTCCATCCGCCGCGTCACCAGCATCCCCAGCGACTGGTGCGCGTTCCAGCCTTCGAAGCTGTACATCACCATGTAGTGCCGCCCGTCGCGCGGGAAGGTTTCGACCAGCAGCTCGCCCGGCTTGGGCAACACCGATCGGTTACCCTGCATCTCCAGCCATTCGCGCACATCCGGCGGAAAGTCGTGCCAGGCACTGCGATCGTGGAGATAGGTGCGAACGCGGTGCGCCAAATTGGTCGATAGCGGCAGCCGCGCGCCGACATAGCTCGGGATCCGCGCGGGCCGCGAGGTTGCGCGCACCACCAGATCAAGCTGGTCGATCTTCTCGACCTCCAGGCTCATGCCGGCGAAGAAAAACGTATCGCCCGGCGACAAGGTAGAGGCGAAATACTCCTCGACCGTCCCCAGCTTGCGCCCATTGCGGAAGCGCACTTCGAGCGTCGCGGCATCGACGATGATCCCCGCATTCAGCCGATGCTGAGTCACGAAGCGCGGATGCGCCACCCGCCACAACCCGTCCGGCCCCAGCGCCAGCCGCTTGAACCGGTCATAGGCCTTCAGCGCATAGCCACCATCGGCGATGAATTGCAGCACACGCTCAAACAACTCGTCGGTCAGCGCCGAATAAGGCAACGCCCCGCGCACTTCGTGCAGCATGACCGCAGCATCGAACGGCGCGGCGCACGCGCACGCCATCAAATGCTGCGCCAGCACGTCGAGCGCGCCGGGGCGGAAGATATCGGGATCAAGCTCGCCGGCATGCACCGCGTCGAGCGCGGCGCGCGCTTCAAGATATTCGAAGCGGTTGCCGGGAACCAGTATCGCCTTCGACGGCTCGTCCAGCCGGTGGTTGGCGCGGCCGATCCGCTGGAGCAGCCGCGACGATCCCTTGGGCGCGCCCATCTGGATCACGCAATCGACATCGCCCCAATCGACGCCCAGGTCCAGGCTGGCGGTGGCGACCAGCGCGCGCAGCCGTCCGTCTGCCATCGCCGATTCGACCTTGCGCCGCGCCTCACGCGACAGGCTGCCGTGATGCACCCCCATCGGCAGATTGGCGTCGTTGACCTTCCACAAATCCTGAAAGATCAGCTCGGCGAGCCCGCGCGTATTGCTGAACACGATCGTGGTGCGATGCTGCGCGATCGCCGCCATCACCTGCGGCGCGGCATAGCGCCCCGAATGGCCCGACCACGGCACCCGCCCCTGTGGCAGCAGGATGGCGATATCGGGATCGGCCCCCGCCTCGCCCTGCACCAGTTCGACGGTGTCGATATCGCCATCGGGTGCCAGCCAGGCGCGATAGCCATCGGCATCGGCGACGGTCGCCGACAGCGCGACCCGGCGCATCGCCGGCGCAATCGCCTGCAGCCGTGCCATCCCCAGCGACAACAGGTCGCCGCGCTTGCCGGTGGCAAAGGCGTGGACTTCATCGACCACCACACAGCGTATCCCGGCGAACATCGTGAAACTGTCGGGATAGCTCAGCAACAGGCTGAGCGATTCGGGGGTGGTCAGCAGAATGTTGGGCGGCTTGGCTCGCTGCCGCGCCTTGCGGTCGGACGGCGTATCCCCGGTGCGCGCCTCGACCGTGATCGACAGCCCCATCTCGGCAATCGGGGTGAGTAAATTGCGCTGGACGTCGATCGCCAGCGCCTTGAGCGGTGAGATATACAGGGTGTGGATGCCCTCATGCGGCTGCTCGATCAACTCGGTCAGCGTCGGCAAGAACCCCGACAGCGTCTTGCCTGCCCCCGTCGCGGCGATCAGCAGCGCGTGACGCCCCGCCCGCGCCGCGCCCAGCATATCCATCTGATGCCGGCGCGGTTGCCAGCCACGCGCCGCGAACCAGTCGGTCAGTTGGGCGGGCAACGCCGCGATATTCGTCATGTGCGGCTTGATCCGGCATCCATGCCAGCCGGGCAACCCCGAAACCGCAAGCCGGGGTCACGGGCTTTCGCCGGTGCGCTCAATGCCCGCCGGCAGCCTTGTCGGCCTTGTCCTGCTCATCATAATTGCGGCGCGTCGCATCCTCGGTCGCTTGCACTTCACTGGCGCTGCCGCGATTGTTTCGCATCGCCCAGACGATCGCGATCACCAGGATGATCGGACCAATAATGGTCAGCGCACCCCATAGGGTGTTCAGATCGAACGACATGCAAATCTCCTTTGCCTGCCCAACGAGGCCAAAACGCTTTCGATCCAATTGCATGCTGCGCCATCGCCACCACATTGCAGGCATGAGCCCAGGCCGATGGATCGAACCCAAGCCGGAGGGCATCTATATCCCCGCCGCCGATGCCTGGGTCGATCCCTCGCAGTCCAAACCGCGCGCGCTGGTGACGCATGGCCATGCCGATCACGCGCGCGGCGGGCATGGCGCGGTATGGGCGACGCCCGAGACGCTGGCGATCATGGACGTGCGCTATGGGCAGCAGGCGGGGCACCCCGTCGCCTATGGCCAGAAGCTGCGGCTGGGCGAGGTCGATATTTCGTTCGTGCCTGCCGGCCATGTGCTGGGATCGGCGCAGATCGTGCTCGACCATGCGGGTGAGCGCGTAGTGGTATCGGGTGACTATAAGCGCCGCGAGGACCCAACGTGCGCGGCGTTCGAGCCGGTCAAATGCGACGTCTTCATCACCGAGGCGACCTTTGGCCTGCCGGTTTTCCGCCATCCGCACACGCATGACGAGATGAACAAATTGCTCGCTGCGTTGCGCGCCGAACCCGATCGCTGCGTGCTGGTCGGGGCCTATGCGCTGGGCAAGGCGCAGCGGGTGATCCGCGAATTGCGCGTGCTGGGGTTCACCGATCCGATCTATCTGCACGGCGCGCTGCAACGCCTGTGCGACCTGTATGTCGCGCACGGCGTCGATCTGGGCGAGCTGCGCCCCGCCGCCGGCGTGCCAAAGGCCGAGCTTGCCGGGCGGATCGTGATGGCACCGCCATCGGCGCTCAACGATCGCTGGTCGCGGCGGCTGCCCGATCCGATCACCGCGATGGCATCGGGCTGGATGCGCGTGCGCCAGCGCGCCCGCCAGCGGCAGGTCGAGCTGCCGATCATCCTGTCGGACCATGCCGATTGGGACGAGTTGACCACGACCATCCTGGAAATCGCCCCGCGCGAAGTCTGGGTCACGCATGGCCGCGAAGACGCGCTGGTCCATTGGTGCGCCCAGCGCCAGATCAAGGCGCGCGCACTCGACCTGCTGGGCTTCGAAGACGAGGACGACTGAACTCCATATCTCCCGGGAAGGGAGGGGAGAAACGCATTGCCGCAGCCTTCCCAGCAGGTTAGCCTTCGCGTTTCCTCGGGCCGATCGCCCGCCAATCAAGGGCTGTCCATGTCGCATCGCCTGTTGCTGCCGTTGATGCTGTTCGTCCCCGCCTGCGCCGCGACCACGCCGCCGCAGACCATCGCCTCCCAGCCCACCGCTGCGCCCGGTGCCAATGCCGAGGATGCGCGGCTGCTCGCCTTTCTCGACAAGGCGTTCGACGAGGCGGTCGCGCTCAGCCCCGAAACGCTAACCAGCTTTGGCAGCAAGACCGATTACGACAAGCTCGACGACTATACCTCGGCCGAAGGCGAACGCCGGATGGCGATGGCCGAGGCGACACTCGCCGAAATGCGCCGCCAGTTCCGCCCCGATGCATTGAGCGAAAGTGGGCGGCTCAGCTACCGGCTGTTCGAAACCCAGGTCGAAAACCAGCGCCGCCAATACGCCTTTCGCGACTATAGCTTCCCCGTCTCGACCAATGGCAGCCCGGCAGGCTCAATCCCGGTCTTCCTGATCAACCAGCACAAAATCGCCAGCGTCGCGGATGCTCAGGCCTATATCGCGCGCATCGCCGAGACCGATCGCGTGATGCGCGAAGTCGCCGCGCACATGCGCATGCAGGCTGCTAAGGGGATCATCCCGCCCAAGATGGTGTTCGCACCCGCGCGCGCCGACGCGCAGAAAGTCATCACCGGCGCGCCCTTCACCGCGGGCGAAGACAGCACCTTGCTCGCGGATTTCAGAAAGAAGGTAGCCGCGCTCGATGCGCCCGCCGCGACCAAGGCAAAGCTGGTCGCCGATGCCAGCGCCGCGCTCACCGGCCCGTTCAAGACCGGCTTCGTCACGCTGTTCGCCGCGCTCGACGAGATCGAGCCGCAAGCCAAGGGCAATGACGGCGCGTGGAGCCTGCCCGATGGCGAAGCCTATTACGCCGCGCGCCTCGCGCAGAACACTACCACCGCCATGAGCGCCGACGCGATCCACCAGCTTGGCCTCGCGCAGGTCGCGCGCATTCGTGCCGAGATGGAGGCGGTGAAAGACCGCGTCGGCTTCCAGGGCACGCTCGGCGAATTTTTCGAGGATGTTCGCAGCAATCCGCGCTTCAAATATGAAAATTCGGCTGCGGGTCGCGAGGTGTATCTGACCGACGCGCGCGCGGTGATCGCATCGATGATGGCCGCCGCCCCGCGCTATTTCCGCACCCTGCCCAAGGCGGCGCTCGAAGTGCGCGCGGTCGAGGCATGGCGGCAGGATACCGCGCCGGTCGCATTCTACGACCGCCCCGCCCCCGATGGCTCGCGGCCGGGCATCTTCTACGTCAACCTCGCCGATATGGGCCAGGTGCAAAAGGTGCAGACCGCAGGAATCGCGGTGCACGAAGGCGCGCCCGGCCATCATTTCCAGATCGCCCGGCAGCAGGAACTGCCCGACATGCCCAAATTCCGCCGGCTCGGCGGGTACAGCGCATACGCCGAAGGCTGGGGACTCTATACCGAGCGGCTGGCCAAGGAGATGGGCGCGTATAGCGATCCCTATGACGAGTTCGGCATGCTCTCGCTCCAGATGTGGCGCGCGATCCGGCTGGTCACCGATACCGGGATGCATTCGAAGCGCTGGTCGCGCGAACAGGCGATCGCCTATTTTCAGGAAAATTCATCGCTGGCGCAGCGCGACATCGTCAAGGAGGTCGAGCGGTACATCAACAATCCGGGCCAGGCGACCAGCTACATGATCGGCCAGCTCAAGATCGCCGAGCTGCGCGCGCGATCGGAGAAGACGCTGGGCAACCGCTTCGACATCCGCGATTTCCATGAGGTGATCCTGGGCAATGGCGCGATGCCGCTCAATGTGCTCGAGGAGCAGGTCGACCGCTATATCGCTGCCAAGCGCGGCTAGAAATCGGTCCCCAGCGTCACGGCGAGGCCCGATCCCGGCGCGGCCTTGCCCGCCAGGCGCTGCCGCCAATCGACCGATAGCCGCAACGATTGCCCCGCCACGGGCAGCGCAATGGTCGCGGTCGGTCCGAGGTCGAGCCGCTGGGCATCACGCTGCGCGCCGCCCCATGCGCCTGCGCCCACGGTGACGCCCGGCAGGATCGGGCGGGTCAGCCGCAGCGCGCCATCGGCGAACCCCTCGATCGTCCCGCCACGCGCCACCGCGCCCGCCTGGCCATAGCCCTCGACGATCAGCCCCGCCGCGAGCGAAGTAGGCCCTATCCCGCCCACCACGAACACTGCTTGCCCGTCGGCAGTCCCGTCGATGCCGAAACGCTGCTCGGCGATCATCGCGACATTGGCGCTGGCTGGACGCCACTCAAACCCCAAAGCAGCCTCGCTGCCGCTTCCCCGCAACGGCGTCGAAACCCGCACCGTCGCGGCCAAGGTGCGCGCCTCGCCCAGTGCGTAGCGCAGCCGCACCCCCGCCTGCGATCCGCCAAGCTGCCCGGCATCGGACAAGGTCCGCCCGCCATCGCGCGCAACCAGCCATGCGGCCCCACTGAAACGCGCGGCACCACTAGCGGCCGGGACGATCGACCGGCGCGGCGATGGCGACCAACTGTCCTGCGCTGCTGCGACAGTGGCTCCGACAGGCGATATACTGATCGAAGGCAACGCCGATGCAGCAGCGCGATCGGCAGATACGAACAATGCTCCCGGCGCACTCGAAAACAGCCCGCGCGATGGACCATGCCGGACCAGTGCCGGTGTTACCGGCTTAGCGTAGTCCACGCTGCCCGCCGCAGGGACCGCCACCGACGCAGCCTGCGCAGTCAAAGACGGCACCGTCAGTTCGGCCGCTTCAGGCATCAGCAACGACACCCGCAGCAGCACCCATCCCCCCAGGACATAGCCGACAAAACGAAGCGGTCGACCAGCGCCACTCACCCCGCGCCGCTTTCCACCAGATCGGGAAAATGATGCCGCGTCTTGTCCCAGGTCAGTGTCTGGCCGCGCAGCAGGCCGATATAGCGGAAAAGTGCCCGCCGCGCCGCAAGCAGCGCGATGAAATTGCCGACGACCATGCGCGGCACCGATAACAGCGCCTCGACCCGGCCATAGGCAACACCGACAAAGGCCATGCGCACCACCGCGCGCCACGCCAACAGCGCCAGATTGACGCCCAACAACCACTGCATCGCCGGGGTTAGCGGTTCAGGCTGGCTGCCCGACCACCAGTGCAGCACCGCCCCGAGCGACCAGCCCACCAGCGCAAAATAGGCCGATAGCAGCAACAGCCATGCAATCAGCGTGCGTCGATCGCGCATCCGCATCCAATGATCGCCCATGTCAAACCGCCGGCCCCACCCGATGCGATCCCACCCTGCCAGCGCAATGCCAGTCATCCAGCGCGCCTTTTGTCGAACCGCCGCATCCAGCTTGGCTGGAAAATAGGCATGCACCGCCACCGGCGGGCCGCCCGGTCGCTCCGCCACACGCGCGAACACCGCACGGCCGCGCAGGCTGGCGACCGTCAATCCAAGCTCATAATCCTCGACCAAACTAGTAGCATCGAACGGCAGACCGCCGCGCAAATCGGCCACTTTGGCCATCATCGAGCGCGCGATCGCACAACCGACCCCAGCCAGCGGCATCGCCGCCCCCAATGCCTGACGCACCAGCGCCTGTTTGGCATGGAGTTCAGTGAACTCATCAAGATAATGGCCCGACACAAAGCGCGACGTCCGATCGACCAGCGGCGATACCGGGATCTGCACGATGTCGGCGCGATCCAGGAAATGCGCGTAGACCCGCAACTCGCCGGAATGCACGACGTCTTCGGCATCGTGCAGCACGATCGCGTCAAACCGGCGGCCCTGGCGCTCCTCGTCTTGCAACAGCGCCTGCCACACGACGTTCAGGCAATGCGCCTTGGTCGTCGGTCCCGGCAGGTCGCCGATCACCAGTCGAACCCGCGCATCGTCCCCGGCAGCGGCGCGCACCGCATCGATCGTCGCACGGTCATTGGGATAGGTGCCGACATAGAGGCAGTAATCGCCATGCCCCAACCGGGCGAGCGCGGTCCGCACCATGCCGCCGATCACATCGGCTTCGTCCCAGGCTGCCACGAATATCGCAATAAAAGTGGGTGGCGCTTGGAGCTTGTCCAAATGAAGCAGCACATCGCCGCGCAACCGGATAGCCAGCACGCGAATAATATATAATATATCAACCAGCAGATCGTCGAACCCACCGATCGCAATACCTATTGCCGCGAAAAGCATAGCTTCATGCGTCGCCGCCTCAAGCGCACTCGTCATCACCGCCCGTTCGCCATCGCTGCGCCATTCCCATGCCAATGGCGTTAACCATCCGACCGGCAATGTTGGGACGCAAGCGGAACGAAACGGTATCTGCTTCAATTCAGTGCAACTTTACCCCGGTCGGCACGAGACCGACCGGGGCAGCCATTGCCGCTTCCGGGCTAGGTTAGAAGTAGAAGCCCCGGATCACATCGACCACGATGCCGCGGCGCTGATCGACCAGGACCACGTCGTTATAGTGCCGCACCCAGCGCTGGTTGCCGCGCACGGGGGGCAGGCGATAGCGCCACGGATCGTTGATTAAGTAACGCTGGCCGTAATAAGCTGGCGCGATCCGAACGCCGGGGCGAAACTGGTTGTAGCGGAACGGCGCACGCCAATTGCCGCCAGCGTACAGGTTGCGGTGCGTGTTGCGATAGGCACGCCAATCGTTGCGGCCATACGCGCGGTTACGATCGCGAACGTCCTCGCGGACTTCCTGCCGGGCCTGCCGGACATCGCGGCGCTCGCGCTGGATATCGCGACCGTCGCCATAGCGCTGGGCCTGGCGCAGTTCGCCGCGTTCTTCGCGCAGATCGCGGCGGCTCTCGCGCACTTCGCGCTGTGACTGGGCGGCTGCCGGGATAGCGATCGCCGGCATGGCGACGGCTGCCATCAATGCGGCCAATATACACTTACGCATCTGCCAACCTCCTTCGATCTTCGTCGGCGGGCGGTTCAGCGAACCGTCCCCGATGAAGATGTTTTGCAGGAGTCGCGCTGAACGATGCGCGAACGCATTGGTCAGCGAAATGAAAGCTGAATCAGTTCGGGCCGCCAGGCCCACCGCCCGCACCTGGCGCGCCGACGGTGCCGATATTGCCGAACAATTCCTGGAAAAAGCTCTTGTCGCGACCCAGCGTCGGCGTCTTTTTCTTGGTCGGATCGACCGATGCGACCTGCTCAACGCCCATCCGGTCGATGCTGGTCACATTGCCCGCGTCATCAAAGCGGATGCGAAGCGTGGTCTGCTTGGCAGGATTGGGGTTGTTGAAGGCCAGGTTGCGGCTGTCGCGCGAGATATAATACCACTCGCCCTTGTCGAATTGCCCGGTCAGCGTCGGCTGGCCCAGTGTCTTGAGCACGGATTCGCGATTGTCGACGCCGGGCTGCACCGAGTTCACCAGATCGGGATCGATCACATAGCCCTGATGGCTACGCAGCGGCACACAGGCCGACAAAGCCGCGCCGATCAACAGCAATGGAAGCAATATACGGGTGCCGGTCGGCGACATGGCGGGCAACATTCGACGTGGCTCCTGAAACGCAAGCAAGCGGATACTGCGCCAATGGATTGCATCGGCGGGCATTGCCCTCAATATGCCGGAGAGCCCGGTCAAACAAGGCCGCGCGCCGAACATGGAAAAACCAGCCGATGGGCCTGCTCAACCGACTTTTCGGTCGTACCGAACCGCGCGAAGCCGCGACCCTATACGAACAAGTGGTCGTGCGCGCGCGCGCCGAGCATTGGTATATCACGGGCGGCGTGCCCGACAGCGTCGACGGGCGCTTCGACATGGTCGCCGCTATCATGGCGATGGTGCTGCTGCGGATGGAGGAAGAGCAACAGGCGGCGGGCCAGCTCAGCGCCTCGCTCGCCGAATGTTTCATCGACGATATGGACGGCCAGCTTCGCCAGTTGGGCATCGGCGACATTACCGTGGGCAAACATATCGGCAAGATGATGGGGATGCTCGGCGGGCGGCTGGGCGCGTATCGCGATGGGCTGGCGGCGGGATCGATCGACGCCGCGCTCATCCGCAACCTGTATCGCGGCGAGGAACCAGCGCCTGCCGCGCTGGCGCATACCGCCGAATCGCTGACGGCGTTCCGCGCCGCGCTGATCGGTTCCTCGATCGACACGCTGCGCGCAGGGCGGCTGCCATGACCCCCGAATTCTCGCGCCCGCACCGGCTCGACCAGATCGGCACCGGCGAAAGTCGTATCCATATCGAAGCAAGCGACACCGAACGCGCGGCGCTTGCCAGCCGGTTCGATCTGCAGGCGATCGACCGGCTCGTCGCCGATTATGCGCTTCGCCGCGATGCCGCCGGGGTGATCGTCGCCACCGGCACGCTGGCGGGTGCTGTCGTCCAGTCGTGCATCGCCAGCGCCGCCCCGGTGCCTGCGTCGATCGCCGAAAGTTTCACGATCCGCTTCCTCCCCACCCCCGATGCCGACACCCCCGACGAAGTCGAACTCGACGCCGATGATTGCGACACCGTGTTCTATTCGGGCGGCGCGGTCGACCTTGGCGAAGCCGCCGCCGAGACGCTGGCGCTGGCGCTCGATCCGTTCCCGCGCAGCCCCGCCGCCGAAGCCGCGCTGCGCGAAGCAGGCGTGCTGCGGGAGGAGGAGCTCCGCCCGGTCACTGGCCTGTCGGGCCTCGCCGACCTGCTGAAGAAGGGCTGAGGCGGGGACTCTTCCCGCGTCATTCCTGCGGCGGGGGAATCCATACGCACCACTTCGGCATATGGATTCTCGCCTTCGCGGGAATGACGGATTGGAGTGCATCCCCTATCGTTCGCGGGTCGCGGCGAAATTCACCGCGGGATATCGTTCGGCGATATAGTTCACCTCCCATGCCGATTTCGCCAGGAACACCGGATTGTCGTCGCGATCCTTCGCCATCGACGTCCGGTTAAGCTCCATAAAGGTCTTGAGCTCTGCGGGATCGGCTGCCGATACCCAGCGCGCGGTGTCGAACGGTGCGGGCTCAAGCCCCGCCGCCACCTTATATTCGGCATCGAGCCGGCTGAGCAGCACTTCGAGCTGAAGCTGGCCCACCACGCCGATGATCCAGTTCGATCCGATCTCGGGATAGAAAACCTGCGTCACCCCCTCTTCGGCCATGTCGTCGAGCGCCTTGCGCAGCTGCTTGGTCTTGGTGAAATCCTTGAGCTGAACGCGGCGCAGGATTTCGGGCGCGAAATTGGGCAGGCCGGTGAAGCGCACCCCCGGCTTTTCGCTCAGCGTATCGCCCACCCGCAGCACGCCGTGGTTGGGGATGCCGATGATGTCGCCCGGATAAGCCTCGTCGGCCAGTTCGCGCTCACGCGCGAAGAACAGGATCGGCGAATGGATCGCGATCGGCTTGCCATGACCGCTGGGCGTCAGCTTCATGCCGCGCTTGAACACCCCCGAACACAGCCGCATGAACGCGATCCGGTCGCGGTGATTGGGGTCCATATTGGCCTGGACCTTGAAGATGAAGCCGGTGACTTCGCTGTCCGAGGGTTGCACCGGCGCGGGTTCGGCTGGCTGCGGGCGCGGACTGGGCGCATGGCGCGCGATCGCGTCGATCAGCGAATCAACGCCGAATTCCTTGAGCGCCGATCCGAAATAGACCGGCGTCAGATCACCCGCGCGATAGCGGTCGCCATCGAAATCGGCATAGCCCGCGACTGCCAGCTCGGCCTCCTCGCGCAGCCGATCGACGCCCTCGGGGCTGAGCGTGTTGGCCAGATCGGGGTCGTCGAGCCCGCGATATTGCTCGACCTTGCCCTGAAACTCGCGGCTGTCGCCTTCCGGCAACAACAGGCGATTGTCGACCAGATCGAAAATCCCCTCGAACTGGCCGCCCATCCCCACCGGCCAGGTCATCGGGCACACGTCGAGCTGGAGCATGTCGGCGACTTCGTCGAGCAATTCGAACGGCGGGCGGCCCTCGCGATCGACCTTGTTGACGAAGGTGATGATCGGCACGCTGCGCAGCCGGCAGACTTCGAACAATTTGCGCGTCTGCGGCTCGATGCCCTTGGCGGCGTCGATCACCATCACCGCCGAATCGACCGCGGTCAGCGTGCGATACGTATCCTCGCTGAAATCCTCATGCCCCGGCGTGTCGAGCAGGTTGAAGGTGATCCCCTGCCGCTCGAAGGTCATCACCGACGAGGTGACCGAAATGCCGCGCTGCTGCTCGATCTTCATCCAGTCCGATCGCGCGCGCCGCGCCTGGCCGCGCGCCTTGACCTCACCGGCAAGATGGATCGCGCCGCCGAACAGCAACAGCTTTTCGGTGAGCGTGGTCTTGCCCGCATCGGGATGCGAGATGATCGCGAAGGTACGGCGGTCTTGAGGGGTCATGCTGATTGTGCTGGTCCTGGCTGCACCTACCACCGTCATTCCCGCGAAAGCGGGAATCCAGAGACGCTGGTGGTTCGGCTCTATCAATGACGTGGTGACTGGATTCCCGCCTACGCGGGAATGACGGTGGTGGAAAGTGGCTGCGCCTCCAGCGTCACCGCCATCGCCACCGCCCGCGTCTCGCCGGGGGCAAGCCGCATCATGCCGGGCTTGTCCCAGATTTCGCCGGTAAAGCCTTGCGGATCGGCGATGCCATGCCACGGCTCGACACAGACAAACGCCGCGCCGGGCTTGCTCCAGATGCCCAGCATCGGGGTGCCGGGAAAGTCGATCCGCAGTTGCGGGCCTTTCGCGGCACCGTAGCGAACCGACTGGCTTTCGATCGTCTCCCACACCAGCGCATCGACCGCGAACAGATCGTCATGCAGCGCCAGCGTCCGCGCTTCGATCGGCGCGTCGCGATCGGCGGGGCCGATCAGGCCACCGGCCATGATCCGGCTGAGCCTGGCGGGCTCGTCGCGCTCGAAGACGATCCGGTGATCGGCGCGGGCTTGGCCATAGGGCAAAGGCCAGGCGAAAGCGGGGTGGAAGCCGATGCTGGCGGGCATGTCGCCCTCACCGCAATTGGTGACCGCCACCGTCGTCGTCAGCGTCGCGCCGGTGATCGCATGGGTGACGTCGAGCGCGAAGGCGAAGGGATAGGCTGGGCGGGTGGCATCGCTGTCGGTGAGGCGCAGCGTGACGCTGGCAGCGTCTTGGGCGACCAGTTCGAACGGCAGTTTTCGGGCGAGGCCGTGCTGCGGCAGCGCATATTGCTGGTCGCCGAGGCGGTAGGTGCCGCCGTTCAGCGCGCCGACGATCGGGAACAGGATCGGCGCATGGCCGGTCCAGAAGGCGGGGTCGGCATCGGTCATCAACTCGCGACCGGCAGGGTCGCGCAGGTGGGTTAATTCGGCACCCAGCGGGTTTATGACGGCGGAGAGATGATCGGTGGCGATTGTAAACATCGGGAGATCCTATCCTCCCTCTCCCGCTGGCGGGAGAGGGTTGCGCAGACTTGGTCCGCGTTCTTCACGCGGGCCTAGTCGGAGCTGGGTGAGGGTGGCGCGGTCGCACTCGCGACCGCGCGAGCCTGCGGCTC